>NZ_LMCR01000015.1:287101-540839 GCF_001424865.1 Devosia sp. Root105 | reverse complement strand
CCACCCTTCGGGCGGTCCCCCTCCCCCGCCACGCGGGGGAGGATCACTGAGAGGCCGGTGCGTCGCCCCCACCCCCCAATCGTCGTACATTACACAAAGTCCCTTGACGGCATTCGTCCATGTAACGTTACATTGCACGCCGGCAAAACACCGAACAACAGCCGCACGGATACGCGTTCAGATGAGCAGCCAGACCACCCCAGCCAATGCCGCCAAGCCGGGCGAGCCGCGGGCCTATCGCAGCGCCGAGTGGTTCGCGCGCGCCGGCAAATATGGCTTCGTGCCGCGCAGCTGGATGAAGAGCCAGGGGTTCTCGCCCGAACTGCTCGATGGCCGGCCGGTGATCGGCATCTGCAACACCTGGTCGGAACTGACCAACTGCAACCGGCACCTGCGCGAGCTGGCCGAGCATGTGAAGCGGGGCGTGCTGATGGCGGGTGGTTTCCCGCTGGAGTTTCCGGTGACGAGCCTGGGTGAGCCGCTCATGCGGCCGACCACCATGATGTTCCGCAATCTCGTCGCCATGGATGTCGAAGAGACGATCCGCGCCAACCCGATCGACGGGGTGGTGCTGCTGGCCGGCTGCGACAAGACCACGCCGGCGGTGCTGATGGGGGCGGCGAGCTGCGACGTGCCCGCCGTGCTGGTGTCGGGTGGGCCGATGCTCAATGCCCGCTTCCGCGGCCGGGTGCTGGGCTCGGGCACCGACATCTTCAAGCTCGATGAGGAATACCGCACCGGCAATATCTCGAAGGCCGACCTCGATGCGGCCGAGGCGGCGATGAGCCGTTCGGCCGGCTCGTGCATGACCATGGGTACCGCCTCGACCATGGCGTCGCTGGGCGAGGCGATGGGGATCGGCTTTGCCATGAACGGCTCGATCCCGGCGCCCGACAGCCGCCGTGCCGTGCTGGCCGAGCAATCGGGCAAGCGCGCCGTCGAACTGGTGCGGCAGAACATCACCATCTCCAAGATCCTGACCCGGGCGGCGTTCGAGAACGCGGTGAAGGTCAATGGCGCCATCGGCGGCTCGACCAATGCGGTGGTGCACCTGCTGGCGCTGGCCGGGCGGCTGGGGGTGGATTTCAAGCTCGAGGACTGGGACGCGCTCGGCCGCGACGTGCCGACCATTGTCGACCTCAAACCCTCGGGCCGCTTCCTGATGGAAGAGTTCTTCGATGCCGGCGGTTTGCCGGTGGTGATGCAGCGCATCTCGCATTTGCTCAACCTCGACGCCGTCGCGGTCGAAGGCGGCACGATCGGCGAGCGCATCGCGGATGCGCAAAGCTGGAACGACGAGGTGATCCGGCCGCTGGACAAGCCGCTGACGCCGCAGGGCGGCATGATGGTGCTGAAGGGCAACCTCGCGCCCAACGGCGCCATCATCAAGCCGTCGGCCGCCTCGCCGCGGCTGATGCAGCACCGTGGCCGGGCCATGGTGTTCGAAAACTCCGAGGATCTCAGGGCTCGCATCGACGATCCCGATCTCGATGTCGATGCCGACAGCATCCTGGTGCTGAAGAATGCCGGCCCGCGCGGCTACCCCGGCATGCCGGAAGCCGGCACCATGGCGCTGCCCAAGAAGCTGCTCGAGCAGGGCGTCACCGACATGGTGCGGGTCTCGGACGCGCGGATGAGCGGCACGGCGTTCGGCACCGTGGTGCTGCATGTGGCGCCGGAATCGGCGCTGGGCGGGCCGCTGGCGCTGGTCCGGACCGGCGATTTCATCGTGCTCGACTGCCCCGCGCGGAAGCTCGAGCTCGAAATCTCCGCCGAGGAGCTTGAGCGGCGTCGGGCGGCCTTCGTGCCGCCGCCGCCGGCCTATGAGCGCGGCTATGGCCGGCTCTACATCGATCATGTGCAGCAGGCCGACAAGGGCGTCGATTTCGACTTCCTGGTCGGCGGCAGCGGCACGCCGCCTTCGAAAGTCTCGTTCTGACGGCACGCCCGTCGCACCGCCGATACCGCTCGGTGAGCCGCTGAGCCTCGGCGCCCGCATATTATCTGGAGGATACTGGGAATGACTGCACGTGCGTATTGCGACTGCCACGTCAACATCTACAACGAAGAGCACATCCTGCCGCTGTACTGGACGCTGCATGGCCGGGTGCGGAAGGGCGAGCTCAGTCACCAATCCGATGCGGATTCGCTCTACACGGCGATGGCTGACGTCGAGAAGGCGATCATCTTCACGCTGCGCTATGCCGATGCCATCGGCGTCGAGGGCAATGACGAGCTGACCGCCGCGGCGGTGAGGAAGTACCCCGACAAGTTCGTTGGCTTCGCCTATGTCGATCCGCGCCGCCCCGACTACATGGACATGCTGCACCACGCCATCGAGGACCTTGGTCTCAAGGGCGTGAAGTTCGGGCCGATCTATAACGGCGTGCACCTTTCCGACCCGCGGCTTGAGCCGGTCTACGAGTATCTGCAGAAGCGCAACATTCCGCTGACCATGCATATGGGCACCACCTATGCCCGCAATGCCCCGGTGGAGCTGGGCCGCGCCATCCATGTCGAGCCGGTGGCGCTGAAATACCCCGACCTGACCATGATCCTCGCCCATATGGGCCACCCCTGGTACGACGAGGCGATCGTCGTGGCGCGCAAGCAACCCAATGTGTGGCTGGAACAGTCGGCGCTCTTCTACCGGCCCTGGCAGTATTACAACATGCTGGTGCTGGCCGAGGAGTATCGCACCGCCGACAAGATCTTCTTCGGCACCGACTTTCCGTTCGCCGGCGTGGCGGAATCGGCCGATGGGCTGATCAACATCAACAAGCAGGTCGAAGGCACCAGCCTGCCACGGGTGAGCGAGGAGACGATCCAGTCAATCCTCTGGTCCAACCCGTTCAAGACCTGGTGGAAGGGTGACAACCCGCTGGCGTAAGCGCCGCGGCGCCGTCGCGCCCTCCAAAGCATCCCCCTTCTCTCCTGCAGAATCCGAGGCTCAGCTCAGCTAGGTCCCTGGTTTTCGCCAGAGAGGAGGGCTGTTGCGTTACCGGTCCGCTCCGCGCAGATACCGGGTGGCGCTCGTGATCGCTCCCAGGCTTACTCAGGCCTCAGGCCTACCGGCGCAGGAAACGACGTCCTCAGCGCTGATCCGTTGGCCGAGAACGCGCAGGCGCTTGTCCACCTCGCCGCTTCACTTGCCGATCCTGACCAAGCAAAATAGGCCGTCGTCATCCAAATGGTGGACGCCAGCGGCATCAAAACCCACTAGCATCCGTGGAGGCGGCCGTTTCTGGCCAAAATACTCCACTTCATTTGCGTCTGATTTGCACTGCAAAAGAACACTCAAGATCAGTTGTGGGAACGTCAATTCTGTGTTTATGCTAATGGCATCTGCGTAGGGTATCGGCCACAATACCTAACATATTCCTTTGGCGGCAAGGGTTTACGCATGGTGCATTCGGTGGATCACGTGACCGGAGCCCTCGGCGACTGGTTGCTTGCCAGTTTTCCAGATGTGGCTTTGGCTTTGGGCTCTGTCACCTCAGCCAAAGACAAGCCCACAATACGGGTCGCGCTCGCCGATCTTTACGTTGAGCCGTCCGGCAACCGGCTCAGTCCGACGGTCGTGCTGCGGCTCGACTATCGCATCATGGTTGAAGCCGACGACCCGCTGGTCCAGCACCGGTACCTCGGCGAAATCGCGTTTGCACTGGCCGAGAATCCGGCACTGGCAATGCCAGACGCGGACCCGGTGATCCTGCAGATGGAACGGCGCACCGACGAGCCGCTCGGCCTTGCCGTCTCTACCTCGCTGCTCCGCGCCCGCACTCGAACCCTGGCGCCACCAGTGCTGCATGCGCCTGTGCTGCACGTCGATACGATGGGCACCATCGAGGGCGTGGTGGAGAGTCCCGACGGGCTGGCAATCGCCGGCGCCGTGGTCGAACTGCCGGCGCTGCGGCTGGTGCAGACCACTGGCCTCGACGGCCGCTTCCGCTTCGATGCGCCGGGAGGCGTGACACGCTCGCTGGAGGTGATCGCGCGCAAGCAGCGCTTCAGCAAGACTGTCGTGGCCAAGCCCGGCCAGACCCTGACGCTACAATTGTCCGTGGAGAGCTAGCATGCCGACCTATCTTAGCCCTGGCATTTTTATCGAGGAGATCGAGAGCGGCTCACGACCGATCGAGGCCGTCGGCACGTCGGTGGCGGGCTTCGTCGGCACCGCGCCTGACGCCACTGCCCGCAGCGGCGAAGCCGTGGCGGTCAACAACTGGCAGGAGTTCGTGAAGATCTTCGCCAACGGCGCGTCGACCGGCACCCCGCTCGCCAACGCCGTCCACGGCTTCTTCCTCAACGGCGGGCCGCGTTGCTACATCGTCAACATCGCCGCCGACGCGCCGATCAGCGGCGGCGGCAAGGGGCTCGACCTGCTCGCCGCCATCGACGAGATCGCGCTGATCGCCGCTCCGGGCCGCATCGACACAGTGAGCTACGAAGCGCTGCTAAATGCCGCCGAACAGTTGGGAGATCGTGTCGCCCTGCTCGATGGCCCGCCGCGGGCCGACGACGTCGAACAGCTCACCCGCGCGGCGACCGTCAGTGCCGAAGAGGGGGCTCCGAAGCCGAAGCGCGGCGGCCTGCGCCCGCGCGACTCGCAGCGCGGCTTTGGCGCGCTCTACTTCCCCTGGATCCGCGGGCAGGACGCGATCTCACCGTCCACCATCGTCGACATCCCGCCATCGGGCCATATTGCCGGCATCTGCGGCCGCATCGACGTGCAGCGCGGCGTGCACAAGGCGCCGGCCAACACTCCGATCTTCGGTGCCATCGGGCTGACCCAGGCGATCAGCAAGGCCGAGCAGGAAGTGCTGAACCCGGTTGGCGTCAACTGCATCCGTGCCTTCGGCCGCGAGGGCATTACCGTCTGGGGGGCCCGCACCCTCGCCGCCTCGGCCTCAAACTGGCGCTACCTCAATGTCCGTCGGCTCACCAACATGATCGAGGAATCGATCGAGAACAGCCTGCGCTGGACCGTGTTCGAGCCGAACGACCAGTTCCTGTGGAAGGCCATCCGTCGGGACATCGGCGCCTTCCTGACGCTGCTCTGGCGGCAGGGCGCGCTGATGGGCGCGACGCCGGCGCAGGCCTTCTTCGTCAAGTGCGACGAGGAAACCAATCCGCAAGAAGAGATCGATGCCGGCAAGGTCACCACGCTGATCGGCATCGCGCCGGTCAAGCCGGCCGAGTTCGTCATCTTCCGGATCGGCCAGACCGCTGCCGGTACCGTCGTCGAAACCGCCTGAACGTCCGCGCGAGGAACTGAACCATGCCTTCAGCAGCTGAGAACGCAGCCGGCGGGGCCGCCGTCGGCCAGACCATCGACCCCTATCGCAACTTCAACTTCAAGCTCGAGATCCAGGGCGTGGTGGAGGGCCACTTCACCGCCGTCGCGGGGCTCGGGGCGCGTATCCACCCTATCCGCTACCGCGAAGGCGGCACCAGCCAGGTGGTGCGCGCCATCCCCGGCCCGGTCGAATATGCCGAGGTGACCCTGTCTTACGGCCTCACCCGCTCGCATGACCTGTGGGACTGGTTTACCAAGGGCGTCGAGGGCGCGGTGGAGCGTCGCAATGTCTCGGTGATCATCCTCGATCCCAAGGGCGTCGACGAGGCCCTGCGCTGGAACCTGATCAACGCCTGGCCATCGGAATGGAGCGGCGCGCCGCTCGATGCGCTGGGGCGCGAAATCGCCATCGAGCAGGTGAAGCTCGTCTTCGACAGCATGAACCGGGCGTGAGCCATGAACGGCCCCCTCGGCACGCTTGCCTCCGTCGTGCTGCCCGCGTTCCGCGCGGTGACGGCATGGCTGGAGGCGGCTGCCTTGCGCGAAGCCGCGCCGCTCGGGGAGGCGCGCCGAGCGGAGCTGCGGGAGCAGTATCCGGACGCGCCGGACGCATGGATCGAGCTGCTGGCGACACGGCTCGGCGCGGGGGATGCGTTCGAGCCGGATGGCGGAGCGGCGCCGGGTGTCGAGACAGCGCCATTCGCTGCACCCGCTCCGGGCGACTGGCCGAGCCCCCGATCCGGCGAGGTGCCGGTCGCGCGTCCAGCGCCGGATCGTGCTGCCGTGCCCGCGACGCCAAGGCCGGCTCTGCGGTTCAGCACGCCCGATAGGCAGGCGGCTCGCCCACCCCTCGAGAATGCTGCCACGGCGCCTGCGCCGGAACCACGGGCGAAGGTCGCGTGGCTGGAGCATCGGCGTACGGCGCGTCGTGTCGGCTTCGCGGTGCAACTGGAGCCAACCGCAGCGTCGCCTCGGGCTGTCCTGCCGGCCAGTGACCAGGCGCTGCCGGTGGCGGCGCCTCTGCAGTTTGCCGGCCCGGCCGCGCCGGCCCAGCCGCGCGTCTCCGATATGGCCGCGGAGCCGCCAGTCGAGGCGCGGATTGCGGTGTCCTGGCTCGAGGCTGCAGCGGAGCCGCCACCCGCGCCGGACTTTTCGCCCCCACGCGCCGCACCTGATCGCGTGGCTCCGGCCTGGACGACCGGTGCGGGTGTGGAGGAGCAGCGGCGTGCAGCCTTCGCCCTGGCCCCAACGCCTGTCGGACGCTCCGCCGGAGCGTTCCCCCACGCGCGGCGCGAGGCGCCGCCCCGCCAGCCGTCCCCGGCGAGCCTCGCCGGTCAATGGCCGGACCTGCCCGCTCCGCGGCCCGTGTCCGCTGCCCGCGACACCGATGCGGGTGACCGCCTCCGCCGCCTCATCGACGACCAGGTGGAGCGAGCATGGAACGGATAGCTTTCCTGGTCGAACGCACCGGTGAGCAGCTCTTCTGCTTGCTCAACCCCGAGAACGTCGTGGTGCGCCGCTCTGCTGGCGTCGTCGCGCATGGCGCGACCACCGGCATCATCACCGGCATGACGATGACCGACGACCCCCTGATCGCCACCGGCGGCGGCAGCACCGAGATCGACCTCGACCTGCTGTTCGACACCGAGATCGACAACGAGTTGCGGCCACGCCTGCCCGCGGCGATCGAGCAGCAGGAGGGCGAGCCGTCCCTGGTGGCGCCGGCGGAACAATCCGACGTCCGCGACATGACGCGGCCGATCTGGAACCTCGCCGAGAACGGCGAGACGACGGACGGCTTCGGCGCGCCGCCGCTGGTCCGGATGATCTGGGGCAGGGCCTGGAATATCCCTGGCGTGGTGATGGCGGTCTCGGAGAAGTTCGAGCGCTTCGCCGCCGATGGCCGCCCGCAGCGCTCCTGGCTGCGGTTGCGGCTGAAGCGGGTGGATTATGACGATGCCGGTGCGTCGCCGGCCCGCCTGCCCGCCACCTCGCAGTTCGAGCTGCCCCACGTCGACGGCCTCAGCGGCACCGAGGACCGGGCCGTCCGGGTGACGCTCAGCCCGGACGAGAACGGCCTGCCGACGCCGCGTATCGATGAGATCGTGGCCGACTATTACGGCGACACGTCGCTGGTACATGCCGTCCTCAGCTACAACAACATCGCCGATCCACTCGATATCGCCGAGGGGACGATCCTCGTGCTTCCCGACCCGGCGAGCCTGGTCGAGCCATGAGCAAGCCATTCAACCAGACGGCGCTCGCCCTGGAGCTGGACGGCGCGCCTGCCGATCCCCGACTGGCGCGGCTCGTCAGCGAAGTGCTGGTGCGCCAGGAACTCGCCGCGCCGGCCCTGGCGGAGGTCAGTTTCACGCTGATCGAACCGCGCGAACTCGACGGCCTCGCCATCGGCCGCGGCCTCGCGTTGCGCGTCGGCAGCGATCGCGTGCCGCTGTTCGAGGGTGAAATCAGCGCCCTGACCTATGATTACGGCTCGGCCGGCGTGCCCTTGCTGCGGGTGCGGGCCTACGACAAGCTGCAGCGGCTGCGCCGGAATTTCCGGCCCCGGGCGATCGAGTCGCAGTCGGCCGCCGACCTCGCCGCGGCGCTCGCCGGTGAAATCGGCGTCGGTTCGGACTGCCAGGGCCGACCAGAGCCGCGCGACACGCTGATCCAGCACGAGCAGAGCGACTTCGACCTGCTGACCGACCTCGCCGAAGAGTCCGGACTCTACCCTGTGCTGCGGGACGGCACCCTGGTGCTGACCGGGCTCGACGGCTTCGGCGACCAGGTCGGGCTGCGCTTCGGCGGCGAACTCCTGAGCTTCGAGGCAAGCCTCTCCAACGATCGCAACGTGCGCGGGACGGTGGGGGCAGGGTGGAATCCGTCGAGCGCCGCCGCCTTTGTCGAAACCGTCACGACGAGCCGGCAGGACGCACTCGAAGCCCGGGACGTCGCGGCGAACGAGGGCACCGGCGGGTACCGGCAGCGACTGAACCGCCTCGGGGAGCGGGCTGCCGACATCGCCGGGGTCGCCGCCGCCGATCTCGACCGCGGGGTCGCCCGCTCGACCGCCGCAAAGGGCGAGGCGACGGGCGATCCACGCCTCGCGCCCGGCCGGCCGGTGACGGTTTCGGGGGTCGCCGACGGCGTCGCCGGCCGCCATGTGATCACCAGCGCCCTGCACCGCATCGATGCGGCGCGGGGCTATGTCACCGGCTTTTCCACCGAGCCGCCGACGCGCAACAGTCGCCCCCGCGCGCCGCTGGTAACGCTCGGCCTCGTCACCGACACGGTGGACCCCGAAACAATGGGGCGCTGCCGGGTCAACCTGCCGGCGCTCGGCGATACGCTGGCGCCGTGGCTCGCCGTGCTGATCCCGGGCGCCGGCGCCGGCAAAGGCGCCGCGGTGTTCCCGGAAATCGGCGACCAGGTGCTGGTGCTCTGTCCCGATGGCGATCCGGCCCGCGGCATCGTGCTCGGCGGGCTGTACGGCGACAAGGACCTGCCGCGCGGCTTTTCCAACCAGCGGCCCCGGCCCTTCGTGCTGCGCACCAGCGGCGGCCAGCGGCTCGAGCTCTCCTCGGTGAACGCCTTGGCGCGGCTCGCGACCATCTCGGGCAGCATGCTGGAATTCGCTCCTGACAATGCCCGTCTTGCCGCGGCCAGCGACCTCGTGATCGAGGCGCCGGGCAAGACGATTACCTTTCGCGCCAATCTCATCAACTTCGAGCGGGGCTGAGCGATGTTGATCCTCACCAAGAAAGCCGTCCTCAAATGCATGCATGGCGGCGTCGTCAAAAACGTCAATAGCCAGGACTGGGTACGCATCGCCGAGGACCCCTTGCTCGTCGACGACGACCCGCACGGCCGGTCGATCAGTGCCTGCCCGATGGTGACCATCACCACGCCGCCCTGCACCGCCACCGTCGCCGTGGACGATGCCTCCTACTCCACCTTCATCCGCATCGGCGGCAAACGCGTCTGCCTCGATACCACTGCCGGCCGTACGAACTGGAGCCAGCTCGGCATCACCCCGTTCTCGGTGAGCTCGGTGGCCCAGAAATTCGTGGCGAGCGGAGCCTGAGCCATGACGGTGATCGGCTGGCAGTTTCGACGACTGGGCGCCGGCTACGAGCCGGGTACGATCGTGCCCGCCGGGCCGCATACCTCGCCCTCGGGCGGCATCGCCATGCTGAGCGGCGACGACGCCATCCGGCAGGCCATTGTCATGCTGCTGGCGACCCGGCCCGGCGAACGGGTGATGCGCCCCACCTATGGCTGCCCGCTCGACCGGCTGGTGTTTGCCGCCAACGACGCCACGACCGCCGGGCTGGCGATCCACTACGTGTCGCAGGCCATTACCCGCTTCGAGCCGCGGATCGACATCGTGCGGCTGAGGGCAGGGCGCGCGGCCGGCAGTGGCGCCGGAGAAAGCGTGCTCGAAATCAGGCTCGACTATCGCGTCCGCGAGAGCCAGCGCCGCGACAGCCTCGCCGTCACCCTCGACCTTGCCCCGGGGGTGAACTGATGGCCTTCCCGACCCCGAAACTCGACGAACGCACGTTCGATGACCTGATGCGCGAAGCCCGCGAGATTGTCCGCAACCGCTCACCGGAATGGACCGATACCTCGCCCAGCGACCCCGGCATGGTGCTGGTGGAGCTGTTTGCCTTCCTCACCGACAACATGCTTTACCGGCTCAACCGGGTGCCCGAGAAGGTGCATGTGGCGCTGCTGAACCTGATCGGCGTGACCATGCTGGCGCCCGCCGCCGCGCAGGTCCGGCTGACATTCAGCCGCACTGCCCCGGTCGCGGACAAGCCGATCGCCATAGCTGCCGGAACGCGGGTGTCCGATGTGGCGAGCGCGGTAACTTTCGTCACGCTTGCCGACCTCGAGATCGCGGCCGGCGCCCCATCGAACGAGGTCGATGCGATCCATGCCGACCTGGTGGATGGCGAACTCGTCGGTACGGGCAACGGCGAGCCGGCGCAGAGCGTCCGGCTGCGGCGCGCCCCGCTGATCCGGCATATCCCCGAGCTCGCGACGCTCACCGTCGGGATCGAGGAAGAACCGGAGGGGCTCGATCCCGGGCTGGCGGTGCGCCAGTTCGGCGGCAGGCCCTTCGTCGTGTGGAAGGAGGTTTCGAGCTTCCAGGGGCTGGCTGATGGCGACCGCGCCTACACCCTCGACCGGGCTACCGGCACGATCAGCTTTTCACCGCTCGGCGGGTCCGGCTCGGCGACCTTCAGCCGGATACCGCCCAAGGACGCCGAAATCCGCGCCTGGTATCGCATCGGTGGCGGCAAGGTCGGCAATGTCTTGCCGAACACCCTTGTCGTCATGCGCGACCCGATCCCCGGCGTGTCCGTCAGCAATGGCGGCCGCGCCAGCGGCGGCGAGGACGGCGAGACGCTGGAACGCGCCATGCTGCGCGCCCGCGAAGCGGTGCAGGCCCTCTCGAGTGCCGTCACGGCACGCGACTTCGAGCGCATCGCGCTGCTCGCCGGCGGAGTGGCGCGCGCCCGCGCTTATGCCCAGCGCGAACACTGGGTGTTCGGCGAACCGGGCGTGGTGGAGATCCGCGTGGTGCCGACGCTGCTGCCGGGTGAACCGCCGACGCTGGAGAATGTCCGCGGCCACCAGACCGAGCTGCTGCGCGACCGCGTCGATGCGCTGATCGCCGACTACCGGCCAATCGGCGTACGCACCAAGGTGCTGTGGGCCCATTGCCGGCCGGTGTCGATCGCCTCGCGTGTCGTCGTCTCGCCGGTCGAGGATCCGGAAGCGGTGCGCAACCGCATCCTGCGCCGGCTCGACGACCTGATCTCGCCCAACGGGCAGTGGCCGTTCGGCAAGACGTTGCGCGCCTCGGACGTCTACGAAGCGATCCTCGCCGAGCCAGGCGTGCGGTTTGCCGAGCAGCTAACGTTCACCATCGACGAGGGCCCGCAGTCCGAGGTGGTCGACCTGCACCGCGACCCCAACCAGCCGCGCACCTTCTACGCCGCAGCCGTCAAGCGCCTCTACCGCACCATGGACAGCGCCGAGAGCTGGACGACGATCATCGACCAGCCCGACTCGGAAGTAACAACGGTGAGAACCGATCCCGAGCAGCCGGGCGTGGTGATGGCGCTGCTGTCGGTCAAGGACGTCGAGACCGTGACGGTGCAGCTGTCGAATGACGGCGGCGAGACCTGGAACGTGGTCGAGACGGTGCAGGGCGAAAAGCTCTACGACATCGCGAGCCTCAAGAACGGGCCGCGCGCGCAGCTGTTCTACGCCAGTCGCAAGGGGCTGCGCGTCATCAGTCTGGGCGACGCCTCCAGTTCGATCCTCATCGACCAGCTCGAGGCAGGCGCCAGCGACGCGGCGTTGAACGAGATCGGCGTCTATGCCGTGGCGGTTGCCCGCTTCGCATCGGGCGTCCCGTGCGTTGCAGTGGCCCGTCGCGAAAAGCGCGGCGTGCTGATCTCGCGCGATGGCGGCAAGGCCGGCAGTTTCCAGCCGATCCCGGGCGCCGAGGGGCGCGACGTGCGCCGCCTGATGTTCCAGCGTGAAGGCGACCGTCTGTTCCTCTGGGCCGCCGTTGCCGCCGAACGGGGCGAGAACGGCGAAGGCGTCATCCGCGTCGAAGCACGCGGCGATGGCATCGATCCCGAGGGATGGAAGGTGGTGGGCACCGGCTGGAACGGCGGCAGCTGCACCGGCCTGGCGTTCGCGCCCGGCCTCGTTGCCGCTTCGTCCAACCGCACCGGCATCGCCCTGCTCGAAACCGACAAGGCGAATGCGGCGTGGACCACTTCGCAGCTCGGCTGCGGCCTGCCGATCGAAGAGGACCGCAAAACCCTTGTGCCGCTCACTGGCGTGGCGCTCGGCCTGTCGGCGCCGCTGGTGCTTGCCGGCGCCGCGGGCGGCGTCTTTGCGAGCCGCGACCGCGGACAGCGCTATGTCGCTGCCGGCCAGATCGAGTTCACGGAGCGCGCGCCGCTGCCGCCCAATTCGCTCTACTGCTCGGGCACGCACGACATCACCGTGGTGCGCGAGAACGAGATGGAGGGCTGAGGCTTGGATATGCGGCTGATCCCGAGGCTGTTGCCCGAAGTGATGCAGGCCGGGATCACGCCCGGCAGCGTGCTCGAAACGCTCGTCGGCATCATGCAGTCTTACCTCGCGCCGGACGAGGCGATCCTCGCCGACCTCGACCGCTGGTTCGATCCGCGCCGCACACCCGAAGGCTTCCTGATGCTGCTCGCCGGCTGGGTCGGCCTCGAACGTACGCTGGTGGGCGACCTCGACAGCGCCTCCTCGCGCGCTGCCCCGATCGACCCGGGTGCGCTGCGCGAACTGATCCTGCGCGCCGCGGTTTTCGCGCGTGACCGCGGCACCGCCCGCACCCTCAAAGCGATGCTGAAGATCATGACCGGCGCCGAGGCCATCGACATCGTCGAGAACCCTCCCGGCGACGACGGCCTGCCGCGGCCCTTCCACATGCGGGTCGAGCTGCCCGACGCCGCGCGGCGGCACGACGCACTGGTGCGGCGTACCGTCGAGAACTGGAAACCCGCCTACGTCACCTCCGAGATTTTCTTCCGCCCGGCCTGAGCCGGTCCGCACCAGAAGGGAGTTCGCCATGATCGGTTTTCAACCCGGACGCACGATCTCCTGGGCCATGGGGGTGTCGATCGGCTTGCTGGCGTTCTTCGTGTTCCTCGCCGGCGTCTCGATCCTGCACGACAACGACACGGTGTACCCGCGCGACGACAACGGGCTGTACGCCTACCATGACGACCAGTGCGAGCGGCCGGTCGACCAGGGCTGGATGGTCGAGGTGCAGAACACCATATCGAACGCCGGCTACGTGGTGGTGGGCGTGCTGATCCTGATGCGGGCCGGCTCGTGGGCGGGGCTGCTGTTCGGCCTCAACCTGGTGATCCTCGGCGCCATGAGCGCGCTCTACCACGCGACGCTGGGACGCGAGGTGCCGCAAACCGTCGACGTCGCCTGGGTCTACGCCGCGTTGTTCTCGCTCCAGGTCTACATCGCCTCGGTGCATCTGCAGGCCCGCGAACCGTGGCGCCTGTCGGGAGCATGGCCCGCCATCATCGGACTGGCACTGATGGGCGTGGGAGTCCTCGCCTTCCTGCTGTTCCAGTTCAGCGGGGTCGGGGCCTTCTTCGCGTTCACCGCTCTCGTCTTCGCGTTCACCGCGCTGTGCTTCCTCATCCGCAAGGTGATGGCCGAGGTCGAATGGCTGGGCTGGGTGTTTGTCGCCGTCACCGCTGTCGGTATCGGGGTGCTGGGGGTCTTGATCAAGACGGAGACCGGATGGAGTTCGACCACCCTGTTCGTGATCATTGTCGGCCTGCTGATCGTCCAGCTGCTGGTGCTCTTTGCCGGGGAGAAGACGCCGAAGGGGCTTGGCGGGCAACTGGCCTGGATCGGCGGGCTGCTCTTCGTCGGGGCAGTCTTCCGGCTCTTCGACGGCTACGAGGACAATGCTCCCGGCCCGGCCATCGATGCGACGCGCAAGCTGCTGTGCAACCCCGACCTGGTGGTGCAACCGCACGCGCTCTGGCACCTCATCGGCGCCGCCGCTCTGCTCCTGGCCTACGACCTGGTGACCCAGTTCCAGGCGACCGGCCAGACGTCGGTCGACAAGCCACTTATCTTTCCTGATGCGGCAGACCCGAAATCATGATGCTCTGCTGCCCAGTCGATCGAGATCTATCCGTGTAACAAACGAGGTGTCCGATTGCCTACTTTCGAGTTCGCCGACTGCCCGACCACCCTGACGTTGGCCACTGCTCCCGATACCCAGGAGCAGACCGGGAGCGTCCGCTGTACGCTGCGCAACACTTCGGCGCGCCGGCAGAGCGTCCGCATCCGCATCGAGCCGCTGGGAAACGCGCAATCGAAGTGGTTCGGGTTCGCCGGCGCCCCCACCACTTCGCCGCTCGAGCTCGAGCAGGAAATCGACGCGGGCGGCACGTTCACCGTGACGGCCGGCGTCAAGGTGCCGCCCGGTGCGCCTGTCGGGCCCCAGAGCTTCCGCCTGCGCGCCATCGCGGAATCGGCGCCCGACACCGATTTCGCCGAAGGCCCGGCCATCAGCTTCGAGGTCGCCGCCTCGAAGGGGCCGGACAAGCCGGCTTCGGCCTTCCCGTGGTGGGCAGTGGCCGTCGCCGCGGCCATGGTGCTCGTCGTGGGTGCCGGGCTGTTTTTCATGCTCCAGCCCAAGTCCGATCCCGATCCGCAGCGCGACCCAGCGACGGGCGGACTCAATGGCAAAGTCATGCTGCTCACCAACCTGCAGACGCAGAAGTGCCTCACCATCAAGGATGGCAGCGCCGAGAACAACATCTTCGCCGTCCAGATGAGCTGTGCCGACGAACCGCTGAAGCGTTGGCTGTTCACGGAGGTGCAGCCCACTCACTTCCAGATCAAGAACGTCCAGACCGGCAAGTGCCTGACCATCTCCGGCGGCGAAAGCAACGCGAACAACCTGGAGTGGCTGCAGTACAACTGCGACGACCACAGATCGCGTACCTGGACCACCAGCGGCCCGAGCGCCGACGGAACCTACCAACTGATCAACGTGCATACCAACAAGTGCCTGACCATCGCCGGCGGCCGCAGCACCGACGACGGTGTTGTGGCGGTGCAGTACGACTGCGACACCGACCCGTCGCGCCGCTGGAAACTGGTTCCGGCACAAACCTGACTATCGACCGCTGAACGAGAGGTACGGATGCCGAGCTTCGAATTCGCCGACTGTCCGACGCGGCTGGACCTGACGGCCGCGCCGGACGGAACCCGGACCGGCAGCCTCCGCTGCACGCTGCGCAACACCTCGTCGCGGCGCCAGACGATGCGCATCCGCATCGAGGCGCTGTCTGGCGCCCGCTCGGATTGGTTCAACCTCGCCACGGCGCCGCCGACCTCCCCGCTGGAGATCGAGGAGGACATCGCTGCCGGTAGCACGCTGACCGTCGAAGCGCTGGTCAAGGTGCCGCCGCAGCCGGCCGCGACCGATCACGCCTTCCGCCTGCGAGTTACCTCGGAAGCGCAGCCGGACACCGATTTCGCCGAAGGACCAGCGGTCGCGTTCCACATCGATGCGACCGAGCGACGCGAGGTCAAGCGGCCGTTCCCCTGGTGGGCCGTGGCGGTCGCCGCGGTTTTCCTGCTGGTCGTCGCCGGCGGCGTCGCGTACCTGATGTGGCCCCGGCTCGAGCTCGACATGGTGCGAGGCCATCCACTGGAGGAGGCCAAGGCGATCGCGGCCAAGCACGGCTTTGCGAACATCGGGGCGAAACCGGGAGAGCCAGAACCCGGACACGACCCGGCGCAGCAGATCGTCGTTGCTCTGGGCAAGGACGACACCACCGGCGCGACCATCCTGCTGTTCGACCCCGGTGTCCTGGTGCCGAAAGTCGCCCGCTCCGACCCCCGGGATGCCCAACAGGCGCTGACCCAGAAGGGCTTCACGGCAAGCATCGTGGCAGAGACTTCGCACGTTGACGGCTTCGGTGATACCGAAGTCACGCGCACCAGCCCACCGGAGGAGCAGCCGGCGGCGATGGGAAGCGCCGTGACCGTCATGGTCAACATCAAGAAGCCCAATAGCGGTGGCGGAGGTGGAGGCGGTGTCGGACCCGGCGGCATTCACCCGTGCACCCCTTGGCCCGCCTGCATCCTCGTCATCGAAGTTGATCCTGTGCTCAGCCCCCCACGTATCGACCCTCGAGTGTACGATCCTTTACCCTCGATAGGTTCATTCCCGCAGTAACTGACGTCTCGCCGCTTACCATCGACGACTCCGTCTTCATCCTCATTGGGCAGCAGGCCGCGATGCGCGCTATTATCATCGTCCTCCTCATCGTCGGTGCGGTGTTCGTTGGCACCCTGCTGTTCTATCCGCAGGAGCCCGCGACCAGCGAGAAGCCCGGCTATCGCCCGACGCTGCCGGAATGGGCCGCGTTCCTGAAGTTTCAACCGCCATCGGCCGAGCCCCTGCCAGGCACCACGCTGCCGACGTCACTGGCTGGCGCCGAGAGCTGGAGCGGCCGGTTCACCGCAGGAGATCGCAAGGTCGCCACGGTTCGGGTACGGCTGGTCGACGGCAAGGCGGTTACGGTGACGGCAAGCGAGCCGGGACAGGACGAGCAATTTCTCTGCATCGTGGCCAAGGGGGCACAGCGCCCCCCGGGCTGCGACGACAAGAACATGGCCGATGGGCTTGAGGGCAGCGTCGTGGTGCGCAAGGGCACCGCCACGACAAACATCAGCGCCCCGTCCGGCCCTGTAACGCTCGCGGTCAACGACTGATGACAGTCAGACCGGCACGACGCTGCGGAGCGCTGCGACGATGGCGAACAATGCCCCCACCAGCAGGATCACCAACCAGACGATCAGTGCGATGGCTATGACCACTGCGCCGACCGCGTCGGCGATGCTGACAAGGAAGCCGGGCGGTAGCGTGTGCAGCAGGCCGAGTCCGAAGCTCAGGCCAACCGAACAAAGCGTCAGCAGCATGAATCCCTTGTTCTTGAGGAACGACATGCTGGCGAACAGGATGAGCCCGACACCGACAAGCTTCAGCATCATCGCGAGCGACAGCACCATTTTGGCGCTCGCCGTATCGAAATCGCCCCAGATGGCAAGGTAGGCGATGGTACCGAAAGGCACGGCGAGCAGCAGGCTCACCATCGTCATCACGAATGCGAAAGTGAAATACGCCAAGACGATCGTGGCGATGAGCGCGAGCAGCGAAAGAACCAGCGTGACGATGCCCTGGACGCGCGAGAACACCGCTGGCACCACCGGCAGGAAATCGACGAAGATCAGCGCCAACGAATAAAGGAAGATGAGGTCGAAATAAGCCATCGCTGTAATGCCGACGCCGGGCAGCTCGACATTACTATGTAACGGCAGCCACTGCGCGCCAAACTCGAGCCCGAAGGCGAGCACGATGGCAAAAGCGCCTAGACAGAAGCAGATCAGCTTGGTCGGTTGCATGGGCTCAACCTGCTCGCGTGCATCTCTGACTATAGCGTGCCGCAAGCGGCGGAGCGATACGAATCCGCGGCCATCCCAGAGGGCCGGCCAGCCCTTTTAGCTCCACTAAAATTCCTGTTGCCGCCATCACATTTTCCCCACACAAATCAGCGACGCGTGCCACAGTTCAGGGCACGGGGGCATAAATGGGCGATCTCAACGAACTCCGCGGCCGGATCCGGGCAGCACTTCTGGCCGACGAGGCCGAAACCATCGCGCGGCTCACGGCCGATGCGGCACTGACCGACGCCGACCGCGCCGCCATCGGGCAGCGGGCGCTGCAGCTGGTGGAAAAGGTGCGCGCCGCGCAGTCCTCCGGCATGCTGGAATCCTTTCTCGCCGAATATTCGCTCTCGACCGACGAGGGCATCGCGCTGATGTGCCTCGCCGAAGCGCTGCTGCGCGTCCCCGATAACCGCACCATCGACGACCTGATCGAGGACAAGATCGCGCCGTCGCGCTGGGCCGAGCATCTCGACCGGGCCAATTCGGCTTTGGTCAACGTCTCGACCCTGGCGCTCACCCTGACCGGCTCGGTGCTGCGCGAGGGCGGGGCAGGGATCGCCGGCACCATCAAGAATTTCGTGCAGCGCATCGGCGAGCCGGTGATCCGCTCGGCCGTGATGCAGGCAATGAAGATTCTCGGCAGCCAGTTCGTGCTTGGCCGCGACATCGAGGAGGCGACCCGCATCGCCCGCCGGGCGGAGAAGGACGGCTTCACCTATTCCTACGACATGCTGGGCGAGGCCGCCCGCACCGAAGCCGACGCCAAGCGCTATCGCGCCGCCTATGCCGAAGCCATCGCGGTGCTTGCTACCCGTTCCACCGCCGGTTCCGTGCGTGACAACCCGGGCGTCTCGGTAAAACTCTCGGCGCTGCATCCGCGCTACGAGTTCATGAAGCGCGAGCGGGTGATGGACGAGTTGGTCGAGCGCACGCTCGCCCTCGCCATGATGGCGCGCGGCGCCAATATGGGCTTCAACATCGATGCCGAGGAGGCCGACCGGCTCGACCTCAGCCTCGACGTGATATCAGCGGTGCTGGCCGATGAGCGGCTTGCCGGCTGGGATGGGTTCGGCATCGTGGTGCAGGCCTATGGCCAGCGTGCCAGCCATGTCATCGACTGGATCGAGGCGCTGGCCGACAGCCTCGACCGCCGCATCATGGTGCGACTGGTAAAGGGCGCCTATTGGGACAGCGAGATCAAGCGCGCCCAGGTGCTGGGGCTCGATGGCTTCCCGGTGTTCACCCGCAAACCCGCGACTGATGTCAGCTACATCGCCAACGCCAAGCGGCTCTTGTCGAAGACGCATCGCATCTACCCGCAGTTCGCCACCCACAACGCCCATAGCGTCGCGGCGGTGCTGGAGCTGGCGCAGCGGCTCGGCGTTGCTAACGACGCCTTCGAGTTCCAGCGCCTGCATGGCATGGGCGAGCGGCTGCACGAGATCATCCACGACGAGCAGCAGACCCGCACCCGCATCTATGCGCCGGTCGGCCGGCATGCCGATCTCCTCGCCTATCTGGTGCGGCGCCTGCTCGAGAACGGCGCCAATGGCTCGTTCGTCAACATGATCGCCGATCGCGATGTGCCGGCCGCCGCCGTGGTGCAGGACCCGTTCGAGGCGGTGACGCACGCCGTCGCCAAGGTGCGGGCGCCCGCCGAACTGTTCGCGCCGCGCCGCGCCAACTCCAGGGGGCACGACCTGACCGACCCGCTGGCGGTCAACTATCTGCTCGCCGATCGCGACCGGTTCCGGCCGAGCGAGAAGCGCTGGCACGCCGTGCCGGCGTCGCTGGTCGCCGGCAGCCAGGGCGAGCAGTTTTCGATCATCAGTCCCGCCACCGGCGAGCCGGTGGGCGACGCCATCGGGGCAGGGCCGGAGACGCTGGAGCTGGCGATTGCCACGGCCAGGGACGCAGCGCCCGGCTGGGCGGCGCGCCCGGTGGCCGAGCGCGCCCTGCTGCTCAGGCAGGTTGCCGATCTCTATGAGGACAATGCCGCCGAGTTCTTCGCGCTCTGCGCCCGCGAAGCCGGCAAGACCCTCAACGATGCGGTGAGCGAAGTGCGCGAGGCCGTGGATTTCCTTCGCTATTACGCCGGCGAGGCCGAAGCGAGCGAACCGCGCCAGCCGCTCGGCGTGTTCACCTGCATCTCGCCGTGGAATTTCCCGCTCGCCATCTTCACCGGCCAGATCGCCGCGGCTTTGGTTGCCGGCAATACGGTGCTGGCGAAGCCCGCCGAGACCACGCCGCTGATCGCGGCACTGGCGGTGCGGCTGATGGTGCAGGCCGGCATTCCCGAGGACGTGGTGCAACTGGTGCCGGGCTCCGGCCCGGTGGTCGGCTCGGTGCTCACCTCCGACCCGCGCATCGACGGGGTGTGCTTTACCGGCTCGCTCGCCACCGCCAAAGCGATCGACGTGAAGATGGCCGACAATCTCGCCGCCGGCGCGGCGCTGATCGCCGAGACCGGCGGGCTCAACGCCATGATCGTCGATTCGACCGCTTTGCCCGAGCAGGCGGTGCGCGACATCCTTGCTTCCGCCTTCCAGTCGGCTGGGCAGCGCTGCTCGGCGCTGCGCATCCTCTATGTGCAGGAAGATGCGGCCGAGCGGACGCTCGAAATGCTCTATGGCGCCATGGACGAGCTGAAGCTTGGCGACCCCTGGGATCTCTCGGTCGATATCGGCCCGGTGATCGACAGCAAGGCCAAGGCGAAGATGGACGCCTATATCGCCGAGTTCACCGCCCGCGACGCCGTGCTGCACCAGCTCAAAGCGCCGGAGCAGGGGACGTTCGTGCCGCCGACGGTGCTGAAAGTCTCGGGTATTGCCGAGATGAAGGAAGAAATCTTCGGACCGGTGCTGCACGTCGCGACCTTCAAGGCCGAAGACCTCGATGCGGTGGTCAACGCCATCAATGCCTCGGGCTATGGGCTGACCTTCGGGCTCCACACCCGCATCGACGGGCGGGTGGAGGAGCTCTCCGACCGCATCCGGGCCGGCAACATCTATGTCAACCGCAACCAGATCGGCGCGGTGGTCGGCTCGCAACCCTTCGGCGGCGAGAGCCTCAGCGGCACCGGCCCGAAGGCGGGTGGGCCGAATTACCTGAAGCGCTTCTGGCGCCCGGCCGAGGCGTTCGAACCGTCCACCGGGGTCAACCCGCTCTCGGGCCTCTCGATCGGCTTTGCCATCGCCGCGGTCGACCAGGTGAAGATCGGCATCGAACGGGTGGGGATCGAGCCGGCGCAGGAGCTGTTGCCCGGCCCGACCGGCGAATCCAACACGCTCTACACCTGGCCGCGCGGCGTGGTGCTCTGTCTCGGGCCCGATACGCAAAGCGCGCTGCAGCAGGCGACGCTGGCGCTCGAGCAGGGCAATGGCGTGCTGGTCGTCGCCCCCGGCGCCAGCCGCATCGCCGAAGCGCTGGGCGCCAATGGCGAACCGATCGGCGGGCTGGACAAGAAGCTCAGCCCCGCCGCCATCGAGGCCGGGCTCAACGTCGACGCCATCATGCATTTCGGCACCGACGCGGATCTGCGGCCGTGGCGGCAGGCGCTCAGCCGCCGCGAGGGGATGATCATCCCGCTGGTCACTCGGCCGAGCGACGCCGAGCGGCTGATCACCGAGCGGCATGTCTGCATCGATACGACGGCCAGCGGCGGGAATGCGGAGTTGCTGGCGGGGCAGTAGCCGACTGCCGGCAGACGGCCCCCTCCCATCCTCCCCCATAAAGGGGGAGGTGCCCCGCTGGTGCGCTTGGCACGATCACAGACAGAGCCTCGACTCTTCACCTCCCCCTTTATGGGGGAGGCCGGGAGGGGGCCGTCTCTCTCAGTCAGCCGCCCCTAAATCGCCCGCCCATCCCGCGCGAACACGTGGTAGCGCGCCGGATCGACATAGGCCGTGAGCATCGAGCCCAGTTCCACCTGCCGCTGTCCGTCTACCGCGATGGTCATCGCCTGGCCATCGGCGGTTGTGGTGTAGACCATGGTCTGGCCGCCCAGCTGCTCGACCAGGTCGACCTTGACCTTGGCCAGTTCGACGCCCGAACCTTCGTTGATGCCGATGTGTTCGGGGCGCACCCCGAAGGTCACCGCATCACCGGCGCCGACCTGGCGGTTGACGACGATCTCGCTGCCGCCGGCGCGGAGTTTGGCGCCGGCGCCATCGGCGCTTTCCACCTTGGCCTCGAGGAAGTTCATCTTGGGCGAGCCGATGAAGCCGGCGACGAAGCGGTTGCGCGGATGATTGTAGAGTTCGAGCGGCGCGCCGACCTGCTCGATGATGCCGGCCTGCAGCACGACGATCTTGTCGGCCATGGTCATCGCTTCGACCTGGTCGTGGGTGACGTAGATCATGGTGTTGCCGAGGTCGTTGTGGAGCTTGGCGATCTCCACCCGCATCTGCACCCGCAGCTCGGCATCGAGGTTACTCAGCGGCTCGTCGAACAGGAAGATGCGGGGCTCGCGCACGATGGCCCTGCCGATGGCGACGCGCTGGCGCTGGCCGCCCGAGAGTTGCTTGGGCTTGCGTTTGAGCAGCGGCTCGATGCGCAGGATATCAGCCGCCTTCTGCACCCGCTGCTGGATCTCGGGCCTCGGCACCCGCGCCGTTTCCAGCCCGAAGGCGAGGTTCTGGTAGACGTTCATATGCGGGTAGAGCGCGTAGCTCTGGAACACCATGGCGATGCCGCGCCTGGCTGCCGGCACCTCGTTCATGCGCTCGCCGTCGATCAGGAGGCTCCCGCCCGAGATCGGCTCGAGCCCGGCAATCATCCGCAAGAGGGTGGATTTGCCGCAGCCCGAGGGGCCGACAAACACAGTGAACTCACCCGGATCGATGTTGAGATCGATGCCGTGGATCACCTCCACATCGCCATAACGCTTCTCGACCTGCTGCAGGACAACGCTTGTCGACATCAGATGCTCTCCTCCACAGGGGCAGTGCAGTTGCCCACCGGGTCATTCCCGCGAAAGCGGGAAACTCTGTTTGCGGTGCTCGCGGCACACTCCGAAACGGAGGTTCCCGCTTGCACGGGAATGACTCCGTGGGTGGGGCGGCAACTCCTCATCGAAACCCCTCCGGCAGCCAGCTGCGGTATTTCGGGTGGCCTGCGGTCACGGGGAAGCTTACCTCCTCGTGCGTTTCGGACGAATGGTAGAATGCCGTGACGATTTCCAGCGCCCGGCGCGAGTCCTTTGACGTCACCGGCATCGGCCCCAGCCCCTCGAGCGCATCCCAGAAGCGGCGCATCTGGGTTTGGAACCGCGATGGCACATCCTGCCAGTCGGCGAGCAGGGCATCGATTTTCGCCTTGGTCGCGTCGTTGCGCGGCAGGATCTTCCAGGGGAGTTTTCCGGGGTTGTAGGCTTCGTGGTCGCTCTCGAAGGTGACGTGCTCGAAGGCCAGCCGGATACGGCTGATTTCGTCGGCCGAGCCGAGCGTCGCGGTGAAGCTGGCGAGCGCGCCACTCTCCATCTCCAGCGAAGCCGAGATGCAATCTTCCACCTCGATCGCATTCACCCGCGTCGCCACCCGGCCGAACAGGCTTTTGGGCTCGCCCATCAGGTAGGTGAAGATATCGTGCGGGTGGATGGCGTGGGTCATCAGCACGCCGCCGAGCTCGGTCTTCCATTTGCCGCGCCAGGGCACGGTGTAATAATCCGGCCCGCGCCGCCACAGCGTCTCGACGGTCCCGACATAGGGCTTGCCGGCGATCCCGGCCTCGATGATGCGTTTGACCTGCTCGATGCCGTTGCCGTAGCGATACTGGAACACCGGCATCAGCTTGCCGCGGCTCTGCTTTTCCAGCTCGATGATCTCATCGACCTCGGCGAGCGAACCGACCAGCGGCTTCTCGCACACCACGTGCTTGCCGGCTTTCAGCGTCGCCACCACCATCGGGTAATGCACCATGGGCGGGGTGCAGACATCGATGATGTCGAGATCGTCCATCTTGAGCAGGTCGTCGAAATTCTCGACCCGCCGCTCGATGCCGAACTCGTCGGCCAGCGCGTTGCGCCGCGTCGGGTCGAGATCGCAGATGGCGATGACCTTGAAGCGGTCCTTGTTGGTCTCGTAGCCCTCGACGATGTGGCTCTTGCCGATGCCGCCGCCCACTACAGCGACTGTGTAAACCCTGCTCATTGCTGCCAAACCGTCCCGACTTCAGCCAGTTTCTGCGCCGTCAGCGCCAGTTCCATCGCCTTGAAGGCGCGCACCTGCGGCATCGCCGTCTCGGTGCGGTTGAGGATGTCCGCGATCAGCTGCCGCCCATAGGGCAGGTCGACGCCGGAGCAATCGATATGCTGAGTGCCGTGCTTATCGACAAGGAACAGGTGGTCGGTCCCCGGCCGCCCGGCGATGTCGATATACTTCCTGAGCTCGATATAGCCCTCGGTGCCGAGGATGGTGAGCCGCCCGTCCCCCCAGGTGGGCAGCCCCGCCGGGGTGAACCAATCGACCCGCACGTAGCCCGTGGTAGTGGGGGTCCTCAAATGCATGTCGCCGACATCCTGCAGCCCGGGTTTACCAGGGTTGCCACGGTTGTTCACCGAGGCCGACACCACTTCGGCATCGGTATCGGTGCCGGAAAAGAACAGGAACTGCTCGCACTGGTGGCTGCCGATATCGCAGAGGATGCCGCCATAAAGCTGCCGATCGAAGAACCAGGCCGGCCGCTGATTGTTGCGGATGGCATGCGGCCCGAGGCCCACGGTGTTGATCACCTGGCCGATGGCGCCGGCCTTGACCAGCTCGCCGGCTTTCACGGTGGAGCGGGTTTCAAAATGCTCGGAATAGCAGACCGAATAGATGCGGCCCGTCTCGGCCTGCACCCGCTTGATTTCGGCCAGTTGCTCGAGGCTGGTCATCCCCGGCTTGTCGCTCATCACATCCTTGCCATGCCGCATCGCGGCGACCGAGATGGCGGCGCGCTCGGAGAGGATGGCGGCGGTGAGCACCAGCGCGATCGTGGGATCCTCGAGGATGGCGCGTTGATCGGCGACGCGCTTCGCTTGCGGGAATTTCTCGCTGAACTCACGCGCGAGATCGTCCTCGGGGGAATGAAAGGCAACCAACTCGGCGCCTTCGCGCAGCAGGCAGTTCACCTGGCCGTAGATGTGGGAATGGTTGAGGCCGATGGCGGCGAATTTGATGGGCATGGTCAGTCCTAGAATCCTGTGGCCGCTGATGCTGCCGTTCCGTCGTCTCCCTCCCCCTTGTGGGGAGGGATCAAGGGTGGGGGTAGGGCCGCAAGCACGGCAGCCAGATGGGTGGCGACACCTTCGAGGTTGTCGCGGATATCAAGGTTCGAGTACCGGGCGATGCGATAGCCCTCCCGGCGGATCAGCTCCGAGCGCCTATTGTCGTAAGCGATGGCCTCAGGGGTGAAGTGGGTTTCTCCATCGACCTCGATCACCAGTTTGGGGTGGTGGCAGCCAAAGTCGACATAGTATGGACCCAGTTGCACTTGGCGGCGGAAGCGGAAGCCCTGCTCCTTCAGCGAACGGAGGTAGTTCCAGAGCCTCGCCTCGGCCGGCGGCATACGCTTACGGAGTTCCCTTGAACGTTCGATGCTCATGGCCGCCCCCACCCAGCTTCGCTACGGGCCGTTGGCCCTAGCTGCACTACCCTCCCCACAAGGGGGAGGGAGACGATGGAACCGAAGCAGCAGTCGGGTCTCCCTCCCCTTGATGGGGAGGGATCAAGGGTGGGGTGGGGCCACAGGCGCGGTGCCGAGGCGGGCGAGAGGACCCTCACCGCTTCATCCCCGTCGTCGCAATCCCCTCGATCAGCAGGCGCTGGAAGAACAGGAAGAACAGGAAGATCGGCACCAGCGACAGCACGCTCATGGCGAAGAGGCCGCCGAAGTCGCTTTCGCCGGTGGAGTCGGTGAAGGTCCTGAGCCCCAGCATCACGGTGTATTGCTTCATCTCGTTGAGGTAGATCAGCGGGGCGAAGAAATCGTCCCAGGTCCAGATGAAGGTGAAGATGGCGGCCGTTGCCAGCACCGGCATCGACAGCGGCAGCATGATCTTCCAGTAGATGCGCCAGGCCGAGCAGCCGTCCATCATCGCGGCTTCGTCGAGTTCCCTCGGGATGCCGCGGAAGAACTGCACCATCAGGAAGACGAAGAACGCATCGACCGCGAGGAATTTCGGCACCACCAGCGGCAGGATGGTATCGACCCAGCCCAGTTCGCGGAACAGCACATATTGCGGGATCAGGGTCACCTGGCCGGGCAGCATCAGCGTCATCAGCATCATGGCGAACCAGAAGTTGCGACCCTTGAAGCGCAGCCGCGCAAAGGCGAATGCCGCCATCGAGCAGGCGATGAGGTTGCCCACCACCGAGGTGACCGAGATCACCAGCGAGTTCCAGAAGAAGGTGCCGAAGCTGACGCGCAGCCCGTCCCAGCCGCGGAAATAGCTGTCGAGGCTCCAGACGCTGGGGATCAGCGTGCCGCCAAAGATCTCGTTCTCCGGCCGGAAGCTCGCCGAGAGCATCCACAGCAGCGGATAGAGCATCAGGATCGAGGCGCCGATCAGCGCCACATGGGCGAGCACGCTGAGGATGCGCTTGCGCATCAGCTTGGCCGGCGAGGCCTCGGTGACGACGGTGAGGCGTGGGGCGGGGGCGGTAACGGTCATCGGGTGCCTCCCTCGGCCGAACGGGCGACGAGCGACACGGGTGCCTCAATCATCATAGTGCACCCAGTATTTGCTGGTGAGGAACGAGAAGGCGGTGAAGCAGGCGACCAGCAGCAGCAGGAACCAGGCCAGCGCCGAGGCATAGCCCATGCGGAAGAAGCCGAATGCCTCCTGGTAGAGGTAGAGCGTGTAGAACAACGTCGAGTTGATCGGATTGCCGGTGCCGGCCGAGATAATGAAGGCCGGGGTGAAGCTCTTGAAGGCCTCGATGGTCTGGATGATGGCGTTGAAGAACACCACCGGGGTCAACAACGGCAGGGTGATCTTCCAGAACTGGCGCCAGCGGCTGGCGCCGTCGAGGCTGGCGGCCTCGTACATATCCTGCGGGATCTGCCTGAGACCAGCGAGGAAGATGATCATCGGCGAGCCGAACTGCCAGATCGACAGGATAATCAGCGTCCACAGCGAATAGCGCGGATTAGAAATCCAGCTGGGCCCCTGGATGCCGAACATCGAGAGGAAGTCGTTGACCAGCCCGTCGCCGGCAAACAGCTGGCGCCACAGGATGGCGATGGCGACGGAGGCGCCGAGCAGGCTCGGCAGGTAGAACAGGGCGCGGTAGAGCGGCAGGCCGCGCATGCCGCGGTTGAGCAGCAGCGCCACACCGAGCGCGAAGGCGAGCTTCAGCGGCACCGAGAAGATGACGAAGGTCAGCGTCACCTGCATCGAGGCGATGAATTTCGGATCCGCAGTGAACATGCGGATGTAGTTGCTGGCGCCCACCCATTCGGGGGCGGTCAGCAGGTCGAAATCGGTAAAGCTCAGGTAGAGCGAGGTGATGATCGGCCCGATGGTCAGGCCGAGAAAGCCGATCAGCCAGGGGATCAGGAAGAGGTAGCCGGGGGCGTGGTTCTGCCACACCCTCGACCACCACGATTGGTACACCGCACCCCCGGCATGGGGGACTCCGGCCTCCACGGCGGGCGCGGTCATGACGTCAGGCCGCGCGGTTCAGGATGTCGGTCGCGCCCTTGACGAGCTCGGGACCGGCCTGTTCCGGGCTCTTGGCGCCGAAGCCCACTTCCTGCCCGAGAATACGGAACAGCGAAGCGTCGATCTCGCCGGCAGCGGCCGGCGGGGACGGGGGCAGGGCGCCGAGCAGTGGCCCGAGATTGGCGACGAAGTTGAGCGCCACCTGGCTCTGTTCGTCGAGCGTCGGGGCGAGCGCCTCGCGCACGGCCTTCGAGCAGGGGATGCCGCGCTCGACGCCGAGCACATTGCTGGCGGCAGGGTCGTTGACGAAGAAGCTGATGAACTTCGCCGCCGCTTCCTGCTGGGCCGACGAGCCGCCGATCGAGAAGAACATCGAGGGCTTGCGATAGTGACCGCCAGGGGCGTCGGCGGCGGTGCGCGGGAAGTTCGAGATGGTGATCTTGTCCTTGATGATCGCCTGGAAGGCCACCAGCTGGTTGGAGTTGGACGGGATCACCGACGCCTTGTTGAGCGTCAGCATGGTGGTCTCTAGCGGCCCGGTATCGAGCGCCTGGTCGTCGGGGCTGACGCAGACGCCGGCGGCGCGCAGGTCCGCCCAGAGCTTATACCACTCGGTGGCGTCGGCTTCGTCGAAGGCCACCTTGCCATCGGCGGTGTAGAGCGCCTTGCCGCGCTGGCGCAGCCAGTTCTCGTACATCGGCTCGGACACCGAACCGTCGGCGATGACGGCTTTGCCGACGCCCTTGGACTTGAAGGCTTCGCTGATCGTGGTCAGATCGGCATAGGTGGTGGTCGGGCCGGGCACATCGAGACCGGCCTTCTCGAAATCGACGGTGTTGATCATCAGCGCCACCGAATTGGCGCCCAGGCTGATGCCATAGAGCTTGCCATCGACCTTGCCGCCATCGAGCTGGTCCTGGTCGAAATCGCCCAGGTTCAGCGCGCCGCCGACGAAGCCGTCGAGCGGGGCGATGGCGTTCCGCTTGGCGTATTCGACGATGTAGCGGTAATCCATCTGGATGATGTCGGGCGCATTGCCGCCAGCGGTCTGGGTGGCGAGCTTGGGCCAGTAATCGTTCCAGGCGAGGAACTCGCCTTCGATCGCCGGGCCTCCGGCCTTGGCGTAGAGATCGGTTACGCCGTAGGTGCGGTCGGCGCGGGCCTGGCCGCCCCAGAAGATCAGGCGCAGGGCTTCCTGCGCAAAGGCAGGCGAAATGCCGGCTGCGGCGGCAAGCGCCGTCGTGCCGAGCAGAAACTGACGGCGGTCTAGCTTCATGGTCATGGATTCCTCCCGTTTAGTCCTCCGAAGTGGCGACGCCACTCCGATCTCTGTTTGCGCTCTTGGTGGCGCTAAATAACTAATTGGTTACAACCATGGGCCGGGACGTGCGGCCTGTCAAGCAGGTGCCGTTTCGCACCGAGCCCCAGGCAGAATCGCGCCCAGGCAAGGCTCGGCGCCGGGCCTGGCCGGCGGCGAAGGGCAGCGTGGCAGGCGCTTGCAGCGATTCAGCGGCGGGTGCGGAGGTAGTCGACGACCATCTGCACGGCCTGCGCTTCACGGTCCTGGATCAGCGCGAACTGGCTGAGGTCCTTGCCGAAAACCACCGACAGGGTCTGCATGTTCGAGACATAGAAATAGCACAGCGAGATGATCGAGATGTAGAGCTGCATCGGGTCCACATCGGTGCGGAACGTGCCCTCGGCATGGCCCCGCTTCACGATCTCCTGCAGCTCGCCGACGATGGGCGAGCGGATCTCGTCGAGATTCTTGATCTGCTTGACGAATTTGGCGTTCTGCAGGTTTTCCACAGAGAGCAGCCGCGGGAACCACGGGTTGGCGAGGAAGTGCCGAAATGTAAACCGGATAACCCGGTCGATAGCTTCCACCGGATCATATTGGC
Source organism: Devosia sp. Root105 (assembly GCF_001424865.1). Taxonomy (NCBI): domain Bacteria; kingdom Pseudomonadati; phylum Pseudomonadota; class Alphaproteobacteria; order Hyphomicrobiales; family Devosiaceae; genus Devosia; species Devosia sp. Root105. The sequence goes on along the minus strand of NZ_LMCR01000015.1, from coordinate 511,924 downwards.
TGATGCGCAGCTCGCGCTCGCCGCGGCGGATTTCCTGGTAGGCGTCGAGCAGGACGGCCTGATACAGAGCCTCTTTATTCCCGAAATAGTGGTAGAGCAGCCGCTTATTGGCCTTGGCGCGGTCGGCAATGGCATCGACCCGGGCGCCGTTGAAGCCCTCTTCGCAGAACTCGTCGCGCGCCGCCTTGAGGATCGAGGCCTTGGTCTTTTCGGCATCGCGCGGACGCACCGGTGCCGGCGTGGCGCCGCCGAACCTTTACCGCTGCCACCTCGCTCGCCATCGATCCTACTCCCCGCGCCGTTGCGGTTGTGCTGTCCAGTGTAACAGGACGGTTCATCAGCCGCGTTGGGCCGAGACGAAAATCATGCTTTCGTTCAAGCTCCGACGGCCGCTCTTGACGGTCCATCCTAGCGACGTGTATCTAAGTAACCAAGCAGTTACAAACATAGCGAATTGCGGCAAGCAGGAGGAGCGAGGGATGGCCGAGCGTCGGCTGGGACTGATCATGCACGGCGTGACGGGCCGTATGGGGTATAACCAGCACCTGGTGCGCTCGATCCTCGCTATCCGCGAGCAGGGCGGGGTGGTGCTGTCGAACGGCGACCGGCTGGTGGTCGACCCGATCATCGTCGGGCGTGATCGCGAGAAGATCCAGCGGCTCGCCGAAAAGCACCACATCAAGCGCTGGTCGACCGATCTCGACGAGGTGCTTTCCGACACCGAGGATGAAGTGTTCTTCGATGCCGGCACCACGCAGATGCGGGCGGAGCTCTTGAGCCGGGCGATCGACGCGGGCAAGCACGTCTATTGCGAAAAGCCGGTTTCCGACGACCTCGAGTCCGCCGTTGCGCTGGCAAAGAAGGCGAAGGCCTCGGGCGTCAAGCATGGCGTGGTGCAGGACAAGCTGTTCCTGCCGGGGCTCTTGAAGCTCAAGATGCTGAAGGACGCCGGGTTCTTCGGCCGGATCCTCTCGGTGCGCGGCGAGTTCGGCTATTGGGTGTTCGAAGGCGATTGGGGCCAGCCGGCGCAGCGCCCGAGCTGGAACTATCGCAAGGCCGATGGCGGCGGCATCATCCTCGATATGCTGTGCCACTGGCGCTATGTGCTGGATAACCTGTTCGGTGAAGTCGAGGCGGTAAGCTGCCTTGGCGCGACGCATATTCCGTCCCGAGTAGATGAGCGCGGCAACACCTATCAAGCCGATGCGGACGACGCGGCCTATGCGACGTTCCAGCTCAAGGGCGGTGTCGTCGCCCATATCAATTCGAGCTGGGACGTGCGGGTGCGGCGCGACGACCTCGTCACCTTCCAGGTCGATGGCACGCACGGCTCGGCCGTCGCGGGCCTCCACAAATGCTTCAGCCAGCACCGGGTGAATACGCCCAAGCCGGTGTGGAACCCCGACCAGCCGCAGACCATCGATTTCTTCCAGAACTGGGAAGAAGTGCCGGACAACTGGCCGGCGCAGAACGGCTTCAAGGCGCAGTGGGAAATGTTCCTGAAGCACGTCGCCGAAGACGCCCCCTGGCCCTATGGCCTCGAGGCCGGCGCCAAGGGCGTGCAACTGGCGATGCTCGGGCTGCAAAGCTGGAAGGAACGGCGCTGGTTGGATGTGCCGGCGCTGGGGATTTGAGGATGGTGGTGCTCAGAGTGCATGGCCCCACCCCACCCAGCTCCGCTAGGCGTCTGGCGACGCCAAGCTCCGCTACCCTCCCCATCAAGGGGAGGGAGAAGCTGGGGCACGGACGGTGCAACTATCGTCTCCCTCCCCCTTGTGGGGAGGGATCAAGGGTGGGGGTGGCCACACGCTCGGAGGTAAGTCATGCCTGAACTCATTCTTCCGACGCCCGCCCGTACGCTCGAGACTTACCGCCTCACCGGCACGCCGATCCCGTTCGAAAAACACGCTGCCAGTGATTTTCCGCGCATTGCCTATGCCGCGGCGCATGTGGTGGCCGATCCGCTCGCGTCGAACGATCCCTGGCTGACGCCGGCCATCGATTGGGACACGACGCTCAAATTCCGCCACCGGCTGTGGGATCTGGGGCTCAGCGTGGCCGAGGCCATGGACACGGCGCAGCGCGGCATGGGGCTCACCTGGAGTGACGCGCAGCAGCTGATCCGCCGTGCCCAGGCCGAGGCGCGGGGGCGGTCGGACGCGCTGATCGCCTATGGCGCCGGCACCGATCACCTGGCGCCAGGTCCCGACGTGACCATCGACGACGTGATCCGTGCCTATGAAGAGCAGGTCGGGTTCGTCGAAGCCGAGGGCGGCCGGATCATCCTGATGGCGTCGCGCGCCCTCAAGGTCGCGGCGAAATCGCCCGACGATTATGCCCGGGTCTATGGCCGGATCCTCAGCCAGGTGAAGCAGCCGGTGATCCTCCATTGGCTGGGCGAAATGTTCGACCCGGCTCTCGAGGGCTATTGGGGCAAGGCCGACCACAACGCGGCGATGGATGTCTGCCTCGATGTCATCGCCGCGCATGCCGACACGGTCGATGGCATCAAGATCTCGCTCTTGAGCAAAGAGAAAGAGATCGCCATGCGCCGCCGGCTGCCCGCGGGCGTGCGGATGTATACCGGCGACGATTTCAACTATGCCGAGCTGATCGCCGGCGACGAGCTAGGCCATTCCGACGCGCTGCTCGGCATTTTCGACGCCATCGCTCCGGCCGCCTCGGCGGCGCTGGCGGCTTTGGGCCGCGGCAGCGACAACGAGTTCTTCGAGCTCTTGGAGCCCACCGTGCCGCTCAGCCGGCACATCTTTGCGGCGCCGACCCGCTTCTACAAGACCGGCGTGGTGTTCCTCGCCTATCTCAACGGGCTGCAGGAACATTTCGCCATGATCGGCGGCCAGCAATCGACCCGCTCGCTGCAGCATTTGAGTGAGCTGTTCCGGCTGGCCGACAAGGCACGGGTGCTGGCTGATCCTGGGTTGGCGGTAGAACGGATGAAGCGGGTGCTGGCTGTGCATGGGGTGGTTTGAGGTGGTGCTGACTGAGAGAGACGGCGCCCTCCCAACCTCCCCCACAAGGGGGGAGGTGCCGCCCTGTGGGTTTGGCGCGATCGTGCCCCAGCCTCGACTCTTCACCTCCCCCTTCATGGGGGAGGCCGGGAGGGGGCCGTCTCTATCGGCTTTGCCCTTCTGATGGCCCAGCAACTCTCCATGAACCTCGCGACCCTGCGCAACGGTTCAACCTTCGCGCAGATGGTCGACGATTGTCTCCGGCATGGCGTCACCGCCATTTCGCCGTGGCGCGATCAGGTGGCCGCTGTCGGGCTCACTGAGGCCGCCAGCATCGTCAGGGCCAATGGCCTGCGCGTCACCGGGCTCTGTCGCGGTGGTATGTTTCCGGCGGAAACCGCCGCGGGGCGGCAGGCCAATATCGACGACAACCTCCGCGCCATCGACGAGGCGGCGGCGCTGGGCGCCGATTGCCTGGTGCTGGTGGTGGGCGGCTTGCCCGGCGCGTCGCGCGACCTGCCGGGGGCCCGGCAGATGGTCAGCGACGGCATCGCGGCGATGCTGCCGCATGCCCTTGCCGCCGGCGTGCCGCTCGCCATCGAGCCGCTGCACCCGATGTATGCGGCCGACCGGGCGTGCGTGAACACCATCGACCAGGCGCTCGATATCGCGGCCGAACTGGGTGAGGGGGTCGGCGTCGCCATCGACGTCTATCACGTCTGGTGGGACCCCAACCTTGCCGCCGCCATTGCCCGGGCCGGGCGCGAAGGGCGAATCTTTGCCCACCACATCTGCGACTGGCTGGTGCCGACCACCGACATGCTGCTCGATCGCGGCATGATGGGCGACGGCGTCATCGATCTCCCCGCTATCCGCGCCATGATCGAGGCCGCCGGCTACCACGGTCCGCAGGAAGTCGAGATCTTCAGCCGCGACAACTGGTGGAAGCGGCCGGGAGACGAGGTGGTGCGGGTGTGTGTGGAGCGGCTGAATACCGTGTGTTGAGGCGGAGCTCGAGTTTGTGGCCCACCCCCACCCAGCTCGCTACGGGCCGTTGGCCCTAGCTGCGCTACCCTCCCCACAAGGGGGAGGGAGTGACGATGGAACCGAAAAGCTTGCAGTCGGGGTCTCCCTCCCCTCGATGGGAAGGGTAGCGCAGCTAGGCGGAGCCGTAGCGAAGCAGGGTGGGGTGGGGCAGCATCCACCGCAGTTGTGCTCCACCCAAAGCATCGCTTGCACCTCGCGGCTCAGCCGCTAATCTCCCGGCAAAAATCCGAGGAGACTCCATGCATATCCTGATCATCGGGGCGGCCGGCATGATCGGCCGCAAGCTTACGTCTGCGCTGCTCAAGTCGGGGCAGGTGGGCGGCAAGGCCATCAGCAGGTTCACGCTCACCGATGTGGTCGAGCCGGCGAAGATCGATTTCAACGGCGACGTGACGACGGTGGTTTCCGATGTGTCGCTGCCGGGCGAAGCGAGCAAGCTGATCGCCTCGCGTCCCGACCTGATCTTCCACCTCGCGGCGATCGTTTCGGGCGAGGCCGAGGCGGATTTCGACAAGGGCTATCGCATCAACATGGATGGCATGCGGTTCCTGCTCGAAGCCATCCGCCAGGAAGGGCTCAAGGCGCCATACCTTCCTCGCCTCGTCTTCACCTCGTCGATCGCAGTGTTCGGCGCGCCGTTCCCGGAAGCCATCGGCGACGAGTTCTTCAACACCCCGCTCACCAGCTACGGCACGCAGAAGGCGATCTGCGAACTCCTGCTCAACGACTATTCGCGCAAGGGCTTTGTCGATGGCGTCGGCATTCGGCTGCCCACCATCACCATCCGGCCGGGCAAGCCCAATGCGGCGGCCTCGGGCTTCTTCTCCAATATCCTGCGCGAGCCGCTGGTCGGGCAGGAAGCGGTGCTGCCGGTGTCGAAGGATGTGCGCCACTGGTTCGCCTCCCCACGCGCCGCGATCGGCTTCCTGACCCATGCCGCCGAGCTCGATACGACGAAGCTCGGCTGGCGCCGGACCCTTTCGGTGCCGGGGCTCTCGACCACGGTGGGCGAGGAGATCGAGGCGCTGCGCCGGGTAGCTGGCGACAAGGCGGTGAACCTGATCAAGGATGTGCCGGACCCTAAGATCATCTCGATGGTGGCGGGCTGGCCGCGCAATTTCGACGCCAAGCGCGCCATTTCGCTGGGGTTCAAGGCCGAGCAGAGCTTTGACGAGATCATCCGGATTCACATCGAGGATGAGCTGGGCGGCAAGATCGGGGGGTAGGGCTGCTGGGCCTACCCCCACCCAGCTTCGCTACGGGCCGTTGGCCCTAGCTACGCTACCCTCCCCACAAGGGGGAGGGAGGGGCTCTGTGTCCGCTGAACTCTCAGTCGGCAGCCACTTGCCTCAGCCGGGTACCTTGAGCGGTTTCGGGGTCAGGCCGCGATAGCGGGCGGTGCGCAGCTCATTGATGTAGTACTCGAGGTCGGGCATGCCCGAGATCTCGGCCTGCCGGATGGAAGCCTCGATATCGTAGGGCAGGCGAGCGAGGCTGACCGTCCAAGGCGCCGGCTCGGCGCCGTCGAAGCGACCCTCGAGAATGGCGTAGCAGGCAAGAGGGACGTCGAGCGGGTTGCCGACGCTGCCGGCGTTGAACAGGCATTTATGCGCGAAGGTCTTCACGTAGGCCGTGTGGACGTCGCCATAGCCGACGATATCGGGCAGGGGGCCGTGGCCGGTGAAGTCGGTGTTGTCGAACATCTGGAGGTGGTCGTCGCGGCTGTCATACTGGCGCACCCGATGGTTGATGCCGCGCGCCGAGGCGTGGAACAGCCGCACACTTCGGCCGCTGAGGCGAAAATCGAGCGTTTCCGGCAGGTCGCGGAGGTAAGCGAGCCGCTCGGGGCCCAATTGCCGGCGATGCCAGATGGAGATGGCATCTGCGTCACCATCGGCCAGCCCGGCATCCCAGTTGCCCTTGACGGTCGTGACGCAGACCCGGCGCGAAATGTCGATCACTTCGGCGCCGCTGGGCCCCTTGCCGGCGAGGTCGCCGAGGCCATAGATCCGCGTGATGCCGCGCGCCTCGATGTCGGCCAGCACCGCCTCGAGCGCCGGCAGGTTGCCGTGGATATCGGAGATGATGGCGATGCGGTCGAGCGGGGTGGTCATGATGGTCTATTGGGCCTCGGGCTTCACCTTGCCGGCGGCGAGATAGGCGGCTTCCACCAAAGCGAAGGTCTTGAGGTTGTCCTCGGCGCTGGTAGCGGCTGGGCGGCCGGCGCGCAGGGCTTCGAGCATATGGCGGTTAGTGGCGAGGACGCTTTCCTGCGCCACGTGCCAGGGTCGCTCGGCCCAGGGCAGCACTTCGGGGTCCTCGTCGAACACTTCCATCCGGCCATTGATCGTCACTTCGACCTTGTTGCCGATACGCGAGACGATGGCGCCTTTGTCGCCCTCCACCTCGATCAGCGTTTCGGGGAAGCTGTCAGGCAGGCGGCGCGAGCCATAGGTGCACTCGACCACCGAGACGGCGCCTGAGGTGTGGCGCAGCAGCATGGTGGCGGTGTCCTCGCCCTTGGCGTTGGGGTTGCGCCGCTGCAGCTCGGCGGTCGAATGCTCGACCTCGCCGAGCACCACCCGCGCCACGTCGAGCACGTGGACACCCAGGTCGATCAGTACGAAACGCTGCTGTTCGGCGAGATAGGGCTGGCCGGCATAGATGTCGTAGCCGGTACGAAAGCTGACACGCGCCCAGGTCGGCGTGCCGATGGCGCCGGAGTGGACGATTTCGGCGATGCGGCGCAGCGGCTTCTGGAAGCGGAAGTTCTCGTGCACGGCGAGGAAGATGTTGGCGGCCTTCGCAGCCGCCACCATCTCACGCACCTCGGCAATATCCTGGCCGAAAGGCTTCTGGATGATGGTCGGGACCTTGTTGCTCAGCGCTAGTTTGACCAGCGGCAGGTGGCTCTGCATCTGCGTTGCGATATCGACCAGCCCGAGCTGCTCGGCGCGGAACATCACCGCAGCATCGGTGTACCAGCGGGGCACCCCGAACTTTTCAGCGGCGGCACGGGCGCGCTCCGGGTCCACGTCGCAGACGGCGACGATGTCGACGCCCTCCGGCTTCAGGTCCTGCCAGGCATGGAGATGGTTCTGCGCGAAGAAGCCGCAGCCGATCATGCCCAGTGCGATGCGCTCAGCCATTGCCGCCTCCAGCGGTTACTTGGTCGGCAGCCACTGCTTGGGGATCTTGCACACCATGGTGTAGGCGGGGTCGTAGACGTTGCCGACCTCGTAGCGCACCACCTGGCCCATCAGGTGGCTGGCGGCGGTCTTACTCAGCCCGTACTCGGTGCAGAGCCAGTTGAACATGTCGTTGGTGGCGTGCTGCAGCGCCTGGTCGAGCGGCCGGGCATTGCCGACCGAGAAGATCTCGGTGGCGCTCTCGCCGCGCGGCCACACCAGCTTCCGGCCTTTTTCGACGGTCAGCCGCACCTCGACTTCGTAGCTGGTCTCGATGCCGGTGCCGACGATCTCGCCATCGCCCTGCACGGCGTGGCAATCGCCGAGAAAGAACAGCGCGCCGTCGACCGCCACCGGGAACCACACCGTCGCGCCCGGGCCGAAGCCGCGATAATCCATGTTGCCGCCATTCTCGGCGCTGGTGGCGGTGGAAAAGGCCTGGCCGAGGCTCGGCGCCACGCCGAAGCAGCCGATCATCGGCTCGAGCGGCAACACGAAATGTTCGAGCCCCTTGACCGGCGGCTGCAGCTGGGCGGTGCCGGCCTGCCGGTCGATCGACCAGCTGGCGGTTTCGCGCGAGGGCAGGTCGCGCACCGATTCCGGATCGACGACGTTCCCCGCCAGCGACGAGCGGGTCCAACCGGTGGCGCGGTTCGGCGTCATTCGGAGGATTTCGACCTTCAGCGCGTCACCCGGCGCAGCGCCCTCGATGAAGATCGGCCCATTCATCGGGTTCGGCCCGGGCTGGCGCTGCACCCCATCCTTATCAAAGCCCCAGGCATCGAGCGTCTCGGTGATCACCGTATCGCCCGAGGCGACGGTGAAGGCAGGGGGGCGCGTGCCCAGCACATTGTGCCACTCGGTGGCAACAAAGCGATGCGTGTTCATTGGGGTGGTTCCTCCTCGGCGCATAGGGGTAGCGGGAGCGGGGAGGGTTGTCACTTACCCATCAGCAGGATCGGGCCTGACCCACCGGCTGTCATCCCGGCGAACGCCGGGACCCACCGCTCGGAGGGTGGGGGCGAGCACAGACCGCTCCGGTCTTTCACGGCAAGGTCGGAGGGATCGCGCGCCTTGAGAAGCCGGAGCACTGGGTCCCGGCATTCGCCGGGATGACGGCCGGGGGAGGAGGAGCGTCTGAGCATCACCCTTTGAATTTCTCGCCCCGCAAGGGGCGCGATGTGGAGGCCTGTGGCTGTGGCGCTCAAAGCGAGGCCAGCCACTCCGCATATTCCGCCTCGTGCGACCCATCAAAATTCGCCATCCCCGGCTTGGTCAGCACGCCGCGACGGGGTGGGATGAAGGAGTGGATGCGGCGCTTGGGGTGTTCGCGCCAGTTGACGTTGACCGCGGCGTATTTGGGGAAGAACTCGAGCTCGTCATAGGGCAGGTGGTCGTGGATCCACCAGCCGAGCGCCTCCCAGCGGCCGGTGGCCTCGTAGTATGGGATCAGCGCGTGGACGATGATGCAGGCGGTGGCGCCGATGCCGCCCAGGGCGTCGCGGCGGTCCCAGATATGGCCACCGAAATTGCTCTCGTTGCGCCCGCAATTGAGGTCATGCTCGTTGCCGAACTGGTTGACCGCGGGCGAGCGGTAGGCCGAGCGGATCGAGATGCGGCCGAAGCGCGCCAGCAGCGGTTCGAGGCATTCCTCGCAGAGGCGTTTGCCGGCTGCGATGGCGAGGTCGGGATCATCGGGAATATTGGGGATGCCATAGAAGCTGGCGATCTCCGAATAGAGGAAGTCGCGCATGAAGAAGTTCTGGCTGAGCCGCACCCGGCCCAGTTCCTCGAGGCCCTTCATGCTCTGGGGTTTTCGCATCCTCAATATCCTGCGGTCTGTTCGACTGATGATACTGTGCGCTATCAATGGTTTGGCGGACCACCCGTTTCCAACAGGAGTTACGAGAATGCTGAAGCTAGTCGCCGCTGCCCTGTTCGCCGGCTTGCTCGGGGCGCTGCCCGCCATGGCCCAGACCGGGGCCGAAGTCGATGACGCCATCACCACCGACCTCGGCGACGCGGCGCCCTATCACACCGCGTTCGACGCCATTCACCAGGCGGTCGCCGATGACAATGCCGCCGGGGTGGCCGAGTGGGTGTCCTACCCGATTACCGTCAGCGTCGGCGGCAAGGCGCTGACCATCAACGATGCCGCCCAGTTCGAGACCGAGTACGAGACGATCATCACCGGCGACATCAAGGACGCGATCCTCACGCAGCAGTGGGAAGCGCTGTTCGTCAATGCTGACGGCGTCATGTACGGCAATGGGCAAGTCTGGCTGAACGGCATCTGCAGGGATGACGCCTGCGCCGAATTCGACGTGAAGATCATCACCATCCAGTCAACCGCCGACATCACTCCGAAGGCCAACTAGCCCGCGGGGCGATTCGTCTGCTCTAGTGTCCTCCGTGGGAAGCCCTTCAGGGCAACCGCGGGGGACGTCATGCTGCTGCAGATCATCTTTTATGTCGCGATCACCGCTGAAGCGATGACCGCCGCGCTGGCGGCGGGGCGCCGCAAGATGGATTGGTTCGGCGTCTGCGTGCTGGCCTGCGTCACGGCGCTGGGCGGCGGCACGGCGCGCGACCTGGTGCTGGGACATTACCCGCTGATCTGGGTCGAGAACCCGTATCTGCTCATCATCTGCTGCGCCGCGGCGTTCATCACCATTGCGCTGGCCCGTTACATGGCGGCGCTGCGCTGGCCGTTCCTGCTGCTCGATGCGCTGGGGCTCGCCGCCTTCACCATCATCGGCTGCAATGTGGCGCTGGAAATGGGGCAGCAGCCGATCATCGTGGTGGTGGCGGGGATGATCACCGGCATTGCCGGCGGCATCATGCGCGATATCCTCTGCAACGAGGTGCCGCTGGTGTTCTCGTCCGAGCTCTACGCCACCGTCGCCATCATTTCGGGTACGCTCTACTATCTGGGCCGCGCCATGGAGGTGCCGCACGATATGCTGGTGCTGGGCACCATCGCGATCGGCTTTGCGGTGCGCGTCGCGGCGATCGTGTGGAAGCTCGAAATGCCGAAATTCGTCTACGACAAGGAGCTTCGCTGATGGCTCGCCCACAACGCCTGCAGCTGTCGCGCCACGCCGGCTTTAACCTGCAGGCGACTTCGCAGGCGCTCAACGGCTTGCCGGCGAAGCTCATCACCCGGCCGGGGCGCTGGGGCAACCCTTTCACCATCGACGACACGGCCAGGCGCTATGGGCTCGACCGTGCCGCGGCGCAGATCAAGGCCGTGGAGCTTTGCGGGCAGTGGCTCACCGGTACGCTCGATCCGGCTTTGTCGCCGCGGGCGCCGCCGGAGCGGGCTGTCATCCGGGCTGAACTCAGGGGATATAACCTTGCCTGCTGGTGCAAGGCCGGGACGCCCTGTCACGCAGACACATTGATCGAACTGGCGAACGGATAGGCTGATGGCACGGATAAACTACCTCACGAGCATCGAGTTCGGCGCGGGCGCCCTCTCAACCCTTGCCGAAACGGTGGAGGAGTTCCGGCTCAACCGGCCGCTGCTGGTCGCCGATCGCGGCATCCTCGCGGCGGGGCTGGTGGCCGAGGCGCTGGCGCATCTGCCGGCCGAGACACCGGTGTTCCTCGATACCCCACCCAACCCCACCGAGGGGGCGGTGATCGCGGCGCTCGAACAATATCGCGGCGAAGGCTGCGACGGGATCGTCGCCATCGGCGGCGGCTCGCCGATCGACCTGGCCAAGGGGGTGGCACTGCTCGCCACCCACCCCGGGCCGCTCGAACAATATGCGATGATCTATGGCGGGCTCGAACGGATCGGCGCCAAGGTGGCGCCGCTGATCGCGGTGCCGACCACGGCGGGCACTGGTGCCGAAGTCGGGCGGGCGGCGCTGCTGACGCTCGACGATGGGCGAAAGCTCGGTTTCATCTCGCCGTACTTGATCCCGAAGCGGGCGATCTGCGACCCGGCGCTGACCTATGGCCTGCCGGCGGGCCTGACCGCCGCCACCGGGCTCGATGCGCTCAGCCATTGCATCGAGACGCTCTGCTCGCCGCGGGTCAACCCGCCGGCCGAGGCGATCGCGCTGGATGGGGCAGGGCGGATCTGGCGGCATCTCGAAACCGCCTGTCGCGATGGCCGCAACGCCACGGCGCGTTCGGAAATGATGATGGGCGCGCTGATGGGCGGGCTCGCCTTCCAGAAGGGGCTGGGCGCGGTGCATGCGCTGAGCCACGCGCTGGGCGGCCTCAAGGATGTTTCCCTGCACCACGGCACGCTCAACGCCATCCTGATGCCGCCGGTGCTGCGCTTCAACGGCCCGGAGATCGGCGAGAAGCTGGGGCGGCTGAAGGCCGCGATGGGCTTCCCGCCGGCCGCCGACCTGGCGCGCGAACTCGATACGCTCAACCGCCGTCTCGGCATCCCCGAGGGGCTGCGCGGGCTCGGGGTGCGCGAGGATCACTTCGACTGGGTGATCGAGCGGGCGCTGGCCGACCACAGCCACGCGACCAACCCGCGCCTGGCGACGGCCGAGGATTATCGGCAGTTGCTGGAAGCGGCGATGGATTGAGGGGGAGGGGAGCGAGAGCAGCGGTCTGGGTGATCAGCGAACGCTCCACCAACTCGGTGTCATCCCAGCGAAAGCTGGGAACCATCTATCAGCTGGTGCGGGCGGTGAGTTGGGTCCCAGCTTTCGCTGGGATGACACCGGATGAGGGGGCACGTTAGTGCCCTCCACGGTCCTCTAACACACCGTCCAAGCCCTCACTCGTCCGCAAACAGATCCGCGTGTTCTTCCGCCAGCTTGGGCAGCGATGGCGCCAGTTCGTTGAGATGCAGGCGCATCATGCTCACGGCGCCGTCTACGTCGTTGCGCTCGAGCGCGTCGACCACGGCGGTGTGCTGGGCGATCACCTGCGGGCGCGGGGTGGCCTGGGGGAAGCCGAGGAAGCGGACGCGGTCGAGCTGCGCTTTGAGGCTGACGATGTGGCGCCAGGCGTGCTCGACCCCGCCATGCGCGGCGATGGCGCAGTGGAAATCGTCGTCGAGCCGCATGAAATCGATCAGCTTGCCGGCGAGCGCCACCCGCTGCTCGGCCACCAGCTCGCGCAGTTCGGCGATGCCCGACGGCTTGATCCGTTCGGCGGCCTTGCGGATTACCGCCAGCTCGATAGCTTCGCGGATGAAGCGGGAGTTCTGCACCTCGCGGATCGAGATCAGCTTAACGAAAGTGCCGCGCTGCGGCCGCACCTCGACGAGGCCGGCTTCCGCCAGCTTGATGAAGGCCTCACGCACCGGTTGGCGCGACACGCCCATATAGCGGGCGAGCTCGGCCTCCGAGAGCAGGTGCCCGGGCCTGAGCTGCAGCTGCACGATGGCATTTCGGACCGTATCGTAGACCCGCTGGCTCATCGAAAGCTGCCGCGTTCCGGCGATGACGGGCTGGTTTACCAGCTCCAGTTCAATGGTCATGTTGACTCCCCCAACGCTGCCATACTAGCACCGGTTGGCGCGGTTGGAAGCGCTAGAGCATTTCGCCGTTTCATTGAACGGCGAAATGTTCGAAGCCGGTAAGTAATCGCGCTTTCGAGGCGGAAAAGTCGCAGAACTTTCCCCCTCCTGGCGCTGTTGGAGAAGCCAAATGAGGCAGACGTGGCGCTGGTTCGGTCCGGCGGACCTGGCAAGCATCGACGACATCGTGCAGGCCGGCGCTGAGGGGGTGGTGACGGCGCTGCACCACGTGCCCAACGGGGTGGTGTGGAGCGCCGAGGAAATCGGCAAGCGCCAGCAGCAGATCAGGCAGCGCAAGGACGGCACGCCCTCCGGCATCGCCTGGGACGTGATCGAAAGCCTGCCGGTGTCCGAGGACATCAAGAAGCAGAAGGGCGCCTGGCGCGAGCATATCGCCAACTACCAGCAGAGCCTCCGCCACGTCGCGGCGGCGGGCCTCAGGACCGTCTGCTACAATTTCATGCCGGTGCTCGACTGGACCCGCACGGACCTGCGCTACCAGGTGGCGCATGGCGGCACCTGCATGCGCTTCGACATCAACGATTTCGCGGTGTTCGAAATCCACATCCTCAAGCGAGCCGGGGCGACCGAGAGCTTTCTGCCCGAGGTGGTCGCCGAGGCAGCGCGCCGGTTTGCCGGGATGGATGACGCGGCGCAGCAGCAGCTGTCGCGCAACGTGACGATGGGCCTGCCCGGTTCGACCGAAAGCATGACGCTCGATGATGTCAGGGCGCACCTGGCCGAATATCAGGGGATCTCGCCCGATCAGCTCCGCCGGCACTTCGTCGATTTCCTTTCGGAAGTCGTGCCGGTGGCCGAGGAGGTCGGGGTGCGGCTCTGCTGCCACCCGGACGATCCGCCGTTCCCGCTGCTCGGCCTGCCGCGCATCATGTCGACGGCCGCCGACTACCGGCACATTCTCGATGCGGTCGACAGCCCGGCCAATGGCATGACCTTCTGCTCGGGGTCGCTCGGGGCGCGCCCCGACAACGACCTGCCGGCGATGATGCAGGAGTTCGGGCCGAAGGTGCATTTCCTGCATCTCAGGAACGTGCGCCGCGAGAGCGACGCCATTTCGGGGTCGTTCTACGAGGACGAGCACCTGGCCGGGAGTACCGACATGGTGCCGCTGATCGCCGCGATCCTCACCGAGGAAGCACGGCGCAAGCGCGAGGGCCGCGAGGACGCGCAGATTCCGATGCGCCCCGACCACGGGCAGGACATTCTCGATGATCTCGGCCGCCGGGCCCAGCCGGGCTACCCGACCATCGGCCGGCTGAAGGGCCTCGCGGAGCTGCGCGGCGTGATGACGGCGCTGGCACATCGCGAGTTCGGGCTCGGCCTCTGATGGCGCCGATCCGCTTCGGTCTCGTCGGCGGCGGCTGGCGCGCCGAATTCTTCACGCGCATCGCCCGCGAACTGCCGGAGCGGTTCCAACTGGTCGGCGTGGTGCAGCGCGACCCCGCCAAGGCGGCGGCATTCGGGGCGCAATGGGGCGCGCCGGCCTTCGCGAGCTATGCGGAGCTGGCGGCGGCGGGCCCGGACTTCGTGGTGCTGTCAGTCAAGGCGGAGGCGCATCTCGCCATCCTCACCGAGCTGCACCGGCTTGGCCTCGCGGTGCTGTGCGAAACGCCGGCGGCGCTCGACCTCGAGACCATGATCGCGATCTGGCGGCTGGTGGAGCAGGGCTTTCGGCTGCATATCGCCGAGCAATACCTGTTCCAGCCGCTGCACGCGGCGCGGCTGCAGGTGATCGCCAATGGCGGGCTCGGCCGGGTCAGCCTCGCCCGCGTTTCGGCGGCGCATGGCTATCATGGCGTCAGCCTGATGCGGCAGTTCCTCGGCATCGGTTTCGAGGAGGCGGTTATCCGGGGCAAGCTGTTCGAGGCGCGGGCGCTCGAAGGGCCGAACCGCTTCAGCTGGCCCGACAGCGAACGCTTCGTCACCACGAAGCAGACGTTGGGCGAGTTCGATTTTGGCGACAGGCTGGGGCTGTTCGATTTCACCGACGTGCAGTACCGCTCGCCCGTGCATTCGCATCGCGTCGTCATCCGCGGCGACCGTGGCGAGATCGCCGACCTCGAGGCGCGGGTGATGCCGGTCTATGGCCAGCCGCTGACCAAAATCTTCACCCGCAGTGAATCCGGCCGCTACGGGAACCTGTTCGGTTACGCGCTCGAAGCGATGCTGTGCGGCGACGAGGTGGTGTGGACCATGCCGTACCCCAATGCCCGGCTGATGGACGACGAGATCGCCATCGCCGTGGCGATGGAACGGATGGGGGCGTTGGCGCGCGGACGGGGTGAGGGGCCGTACCCCTATGCCGAGGGCGCGCAGGACCAGTATCTGTCGCTGCTGATGCATGAGGCAGCGAGGAGCGGCGAAACGGTGCGGAGCAGCCGGCAGCCCTGGGCGGGGTAGGGTACGGCCCGTGCAGAGTGCGTCCCCTCTCCCCCCTGGGGAGAGGGTCAGGGTGAGGGGCGCCAAGCACACCGAAAGAGCCACCGCTGGGTGACGGACCATGCTTGGTCTTGTGCGCTTGGCGCCCCTCACCCCAGCCCTCTCCCCAGAGGGGCGAGGGGGCGCAGACTGCGGGCCGCGGGGCTTACCCCTCAGGCAATCCCGTCTCGTCGCGAATGAACGCCGCCACCTTGCGGAGGTCCTGGCCTTCGCCACCCTCGGAGTATTGCCGCGATTTCAGCGCCAGCTGAATCTTCCGCCCATCTGTCAGCGTCAACGACAGCACGTCGTGACGCGGCCGCTCGGCGTGGTCTTCGGCCACCTTGAGCGCCGCGACCTCCTCGAAGCCCAGCTCGAGCACGACATCCTTGCCGCGGTCGTGTTTCTGCTCGGAGCGGATGCGGCGGGTCTTGGGGTCGAAGGCGGTGACGATGCTGGTGGTGTGGGGCCTGAGGTACAGCACCGCTGCGGCAATGACGGGGGCGGCGATGCAGATGGCGGCCGAGACCAGGCGAAAGGTCGGATCGGGGATCTGCTGCTCGAGCATGAAATAGAGCAGCGCTGACACCACAACGGACCCCGCGAGCCACATGGCCCGCGGCGGTTGCTGGTGGGTGGCATAAAGGGTCAGCGCGCCGTTATTACGCCTCAGGTCGATCATTTAGTCCTCGAGCAGGTAGGCGCCCTTGCGGCCGCTGAGCGGTGTCTTGCCGACGATCTTCATGATGCCGGCGCCGCGCGGCGCATATTTGGCCATGGCGCGTGACAGCACCAGGCCATCGGTCGTGGCGAGGATCGGGGTGCGGGCCATGAAGGCTTCCGGCCCGTCGAGCGCGATCAGGTCGGCTACCGGCTGGCCCTTCGTGACCCGTTCGCCGAGCTCGACGCGATAGGCTACGAGGCCGGGGCGGTCGGCCCTGACGATCTCGGTAGCATCGAAGGGCGTCGCTTCCGAAAGCGGGGCAGGGCGCGCGCCCGGATCGGCGTCGATCAGGTTGCGCTCGCACAGAAAACCCCACAGCCGACGCGCGTCGTCGGCGCCGAAGTGATCTGATACGTCGGCCTGGCCGCGATATTCGAGCGTCGCGGTGGCGCTCGCCATCGGCACGGGCTTGCCCGGATTGGCCAAAGCCACCTTGCGGTAGAGCTGCGGCAGCACCTCGTCGAACGAGCCGCCGCCGCTGTCGGCGGCGGTCAGCGTCGCCGCGGCGCCAATCCAGTCGGCAAGATCCTGCAGTTCGGGCATCAGCTCGGGCGAGGTGAAGATGTGGACCAGCGAGTCGTCGTCGCAGTGGAGATCGAAGACGAACTCGGCATCGTGGGCCTCCTTCAACACCAGCAGGCGCAACTGCTCGTTGGCGCTGCGCGGCTGCTGCGCGTCGATCCAGTTGGCGACGGCCTTGCGGATCAGGTTGACGTTGAAGCGCTCGTCGTCGGACAGCCGGCCGTTCAGCTGCGAACGGATCGCGGCGAACAGGTCGGGCCAGCGGCGGTTGAAGTTGATGCCGGTATTGGCGTCGTAGCGGCCGATATGGCGGCGCAGCGAGAAACTCGCCATGCCGAGCGGGTTGACCAGCGGCATCACGGTGAAGCGGGCGCGCAGCAGCCCCTGGTCGTCGGCCTGGCGCAGCATCGGCAACAGGTGATGCAGCACCATGGTGCCGGGGTGTTCGTCGGCGTGCAAAGCCGCCTGCAGGTGGACCTTCTCGGGCGCATCCCTGGGGCCGATGACGTAATAGGTGAACTCGGTCACCGCGCCGGGCGTATCGCCCCTGAGCGGTACGACCTTTCTCTCGAATGCCATGACTACCCCCGGATCCAGCGCGGCGAGAATCGGATCGCCGGCGCTTGCGGCAGGTGTCGCATGAGATGGCGATAGACGCGCCCGAAAACGAAGAAAATGATCATCGAGACGCCGAGGAAATAGAGCCCCGCCACCGGGAAGTGGAGGAAGGCGTTGTAGTCCTTTTCGAACAGCTCGCCGGCCTTGTTCATCAGGTCCTTCTGGTCGTTGATCACCGGCAGGGTGAAGTAGACCAGGGCGGTGGTGTGGAATAGCACCACCACTTCGTTGGTGTAGGCCGGCCAGGCGATGCGGATGACATTGGGCCAGGTGACGGCGCGGAACAGCTGCAGGCGGTTCATGCCGAAGGCGCGGGCCGCTTCGATCTCGCCCTTGGGCACGTTCTGCATGGCGCCGTGGAGGATGTTGGCGGTGTAGGCGGTGGTGTTGAGCACCAGCACGGCCGGCCCGAGGATCAGCGGGTTGAGCACGATCCAGTCGATGCCGAGCGGCTTCCACAGGCTGAGGTTGAAGGCCAGCGCCAGCGAGTAGAACATGAACAGCTGGATGAAGAAGGGCGAGCCGCGGAAGGCGTAGATGAAACCGCGGCTGAGGCTCGAGACCAGCCCGCTGGACGAGCCCTTGCCGAGCGCTACGAAGATCGCCAGCACGAAGCCGATGGGGATCGAGGCCGCGGCGAAATAGATGTTGAACAGCGCCGGCTTGGCGAGGATCACCAGATCGTTGGCGATAGCGGTGATGAGCTCCATCAGCTTGCCCCCGCCGTGGCCATGCCGCGTCCGGCCCAGCGCTGCAGCGCGGTGAACAGCTTTTCCGAGAGAAAGGTCAGGAGGATGTAGAAGATCAGCAGCACGAGGTAATAGCCCCAGCGCCAGTCGGGGTGGACGAGCCCGGCCGAGCGGGTGAAGTTCGGCGATCCCAACCGATCGGCCCACAGCACGATGTCGGAGATCTGCAGCAGCGACAGCAGCGAGGTCGCCTTGATCAGCAGCATCCAGATGTTGGAGAGGCCGGGCAGGGCATAGGCCCACATCTGCCGGATATGGACCCGCAGCAGCACCTGCAGCGGGCTCATGCCATAGGCGCGAGCCGCCTCGAGCTGGCCACGTGGCACCGAGTTCATGGCGCCCGAGATGACGTTGCCGGCAAAGGCGCCATAAACGATGCCGAGCGAGACGCCGGCGAGGATCAGGTACTCGAAGCTGCCGAAGATCAGGTTGGCGTCCGGGCAGAGCGGCCAGCGGCCCAGCGCCAGCTCAGCCGGCGTGCACACCGCCTGGGCGCGGATCCATTCCACCGCCTGCTCGAAAGCCAGCGGGAAGAACAGGAAGAACAGCACGTCCGGGATGCCGGGCAGCGAGTTGGTATAGGCCTTGCCGAGCAGGCGGAAGCCGGCGAAGCGCGAGTTGCGGCCGGCGGCCGAGAGCACGCCGAGCCCCAGCGCCACGGCCGCGCCGATGGCGCCGGCGGCCAGCGTATACTGCACGCTCGCATACCAGCTCAGATGCTTGCCGTTGGTGAAGTAGCCCAGCCAGAACAGCACGTCCTGGCCGAGGACGTCCCGGAGCCATTGCGGCAGAAGATCGACCATAGGGGTCCTGTAAAGCAACAGGGGCGGGAAAACCCGCCCCCGCCGTTATGTGAGGGTTCAGCCGCCGGCGAAGATCGGGCCCGGCGCCTTGTCCGGGAACCACTTGATGATCAGCGCGTCGAGCGAGCCGTCCTGCTTCATTGCATCGATGACGCCGGTGACCTTGTCGCGCAGCTCGGTATCGGCTTTGCGCACGCCGGCGCCGACGCCGCCACCCAGCATCACTTCGGGACCCACCACCTCGATGGCGCCACCCGAACCGGCGACGATCTCGGAGATATAGGAGCTGTCGGCGAGCACCACGTCGACATTGCCGGCATTGAGGTCGGCCAGCGCCTGGTCGGCGGTCTCGAACGACTTGATGGTGTTGGTGCTGCCAAAGGTGGTCTCGGCGTAGCCGGCCTGGATGGTGCCGCCCTGCACGCCGATATTCTTGCCGCTGAGCGCGTCGAAATCGAGCTTGGTGCCGGTGCGCACCATGTAGTGCGACGGATCGGGCGGGAAGTAGTTGGCGGTGAAGTCGATAGACTGCTTGCGCTCATCGGTGATCGACATGCCGGCCATGATCAGGTCGTAGTTGCCGGCGACGAGGTTGGGGATGATCGAATCCCACTCGTTGACCTGGAAGGCGCATTCGAGCGCGGCGCGCTTGCAGATCTCGTTACCGAGATCGATTTCGAAGCCGGCGGGCTTGCCGGCTTCGTCGAGGAAGTTCCACGGCGCATAGGCGCCTTCGGTGGCAATGCGGATGGCCTGTGCATTGGCGCCGGTCGCGAACATGGCGAGGGCTGCCGCCGCTGCCGCCAGAACGAGCTTGTTCATAGTCTCTCCTGTCACACCGCCGGTCTTGGCCGGCGTTCTGGCCGGTCCCACCACCGGCTGATTGGGTTGTGCCGCCCGACGGGCGGCACATGAAGCGCAACGCTAGCGCTTTTTACCGTTCGGTCAATCGTTTGCGAATTGTTGCAATCGGGGGTGCGCGCCGCACTCTCAGTGATCCTCCCCCGCCGCGCGGAGGAGGATCATGGAGAGGCCGGCGAAAAGTCTCAGTCACCCGTGGCCGGCGGCGCTGAGGAACTGCTTGAGGCGGGGCGAGCGGGTGTTGCCGAACACCTCGGCCGCGGTGCCTTCTTCCTCGATCTTGCCTTGGTGCAGGAAGACGACGCGGTCGGCGATGGTCTTGGCGAACTGCATGTCGTGGGTGACGAGGATCATGGTGCGGCCTTCGTCGGCCAGCACCTTGATCACCCGCAGCACTTCCACTTCGAGCTCGGGGTCGAGCGCCGAGGTCGGCTCGTCGAACAGCATGACCTTGGGGTTGATGCACAGCGCCCGGGCGATGGCGGCGCGCTGCTGCTGGCCGCCGGAGAGCTGGCTGGGGTAGCTGCCGGCTTTCTCGCGGATACCGACCTTGGCCAGCATTTCCAGCGCCTCGGCCTGGACTTCGGCCCTGTCGCGCTTCTGCACCTTGAGCGGCGCCTCCATGACATTGCCCAGAATGGTCATGTGGCTCCACAGGTTGAACGACTGGAACACCATGCCGAGCTCGGAGCGGATGCGGCGGATCTGCTGCTCGTCGGCGGGTTTCCGATGCGGCGGCGTGCCGGTGAGCGCGATCTCCTCACCGCCGACCTTCACCGTACCGCTCTCGGGCACTTCGAGCATGTTGATGCAGCGGAGCAGGGTGGATTTGCCCGAGCCGGACGAGCCGATCAGCGCCACCACCTCGCCCTGGCGGGCGGTGAGCGAAACACCCTTCAGCACCTCGAGCGGACCGTAGGACTTATGGAGATCGGAGATTTCGACGACGGGCGGAGAGAGGGGGTTCTGCATCCGCCGCAACAAACCCAATGCCGCGCCTCGTGGCAAGAGTTTTGCGGAACCCCTCGTCGAGGTTCCCCGAACCTCGGTGAAACTTGACCGGCTGGCGGAACCCACGCGGGTAGGAGGCGTTAGTCCTGTAGCAGCCACCGGTTACGGCGGCTCGTTTTCCTCAGCAGACGAGAAGGAGATTGCAAATGAATTGGAACCAGATGGAAGGCAACTGGGAGCAGTTCAAGGGCAAGGTCCAGACCCAGTGGGGCAAGCTGACCGACAATGACCTCGACATCATCAAGGGCAACCGCAAACAGCTCAGCGGCAAGATCCAGGAACGCTATGGCAAGGCCCAGGAAGAGGCCGAGCGCGAAGTCGACGACTGGTTCGACCGCCTGCACTAAGCGGTTCGGACAGCTATGAAAACTGAGCCCCGCTTCGGCGGGGCTTTTTGATTGAGGGGAGGGAAGGAGGGAGGGGGTGGTGCGGTCAGCACCGAGCGTCCCTCACCACCCCCACCCCCAACCCCTCTCCTCCTAGCGGACGCGTAGCGCCGCGGGGGGAGGGGAGCTAGCGCCCCTTATCCCTCTCCTCAAGCGTGCCGAATGCCCGCACCTCGACCGGCGCCCGGCACGCAACCGCTGCCCGCTTGCCCCAATCCAGCGCGGCGTCCATGTCGGGCAGCTCCAGCACCCAGAAGCCGCCGATGTGTTCCTTGGTCTCGACATAGGGACCGTCGGTGACCAGCAGGCCGCCATCCGGCTTGCGGCGCACGGCCTTGGCATCCCTGGTGCGACCGAGACCGCCGACGAACCTCACGATGCCGGCCGCCTGCATGTCGACGTTGAGGTCGGCGATGTCGCGACGCGTTTCGTCGCTCTCGGAGTTCGGTTCGAAATCATCGGAATGGTGGATGGCGACGAGGTACTGGGTCATGGCTCTCTCCTCAGGCGGCGCGGACGTTCACCTCTAATCGAACCAGGCGGGCGGGATTCGACAGAGCATGGGAAAATTGTCTGGGAAATTGTCTGACGGTGCGCGCAAAAGCTAGCGGCCCCGCCCACTCGGACGGAGCCGCTGCCACCTCAGACCGCGGACCCGGCTAGGGACGGTCCGAGTTGCTCGCGCGGAGCGTAGGGCCGCTACGACGCGCGCCGGAACAGGCCGATGATCAGGGAGATCACCAGGAAGGCGAGGAACAGGAAGAACAGGATCTGCGCGATGCCCGATGCGGCGCCGGCAATACCGCCGAAGCCAAGGACGCCGGCGACCAGCGCGATGACCAGGAAGAGCAGTGCGTATTGCAACATTCTTGTTACTCCATTGATCTCTCGGAGGAGTAACGACCGGGCGTGGGATGGGTTCCCGGGTGTCCGGGAACAACGCATACTTTGCTGCAAGCCCACGGAAGGCACCACATACTGGGTGTCATCCCAGCGAAAGCTGGGACCCAAGCATCCATTTGTGTAGAGGCGAGTTGGGTCCCAGCTTTCGCTGGGATGACACCGGGGTGGTGGGACCACCCTGCGCAACGCCTGCTCTTGGCGGACAAAAGGAGCTTTTTGCGAACAAAAAAGAGCCGGGCAGAGCCCGGCCCAAATCCGGAGGGGCGTCCGGAGTTCCGTCAGGCCGCGGCGCGCGACCCTTCGTCGAAGAACAGCGCCTGGCTGATCAGCGCCCGCACCATATCGGGATTGAACGGCTTGGTGACGAGGAAGGTCGGTTCCGGCCGCTCGCCGGTCAGCAGCCGCTCCGGGAACGCAGTGATGAAGATCACCGGGATCGGATGGGCGTGCAGGATATCGTTGACCGCATCGATACCCGAGGAGCCGTCGGCGAGCTGAATATCGGCGAGGATCATGCGCGGCTGGGTCTTGTGATAGAGCGCCACTGCTTCCTTGTGGGTGCGGGCGATGCCGACCACGCGGTGGCCGAGGCCTTCGACCATCTGCTCGATGTCCATGGCGATCAGGGGTTCATCTTCGATGATCATGATATCAGTCGCCACCTGGCGCGAGATATCGGCCGAGGCCTGCGCGAGGAGATCTGCGAACTCGGCTGAGGAGACATCGAGGATTTCGGCGGCCTCATCGTGGCTGAAGCCCTCGACGGCTACCAGAAGGAAGGCCTGCCGCGGACGGGGAGCAAGGTTCGCGAGGTTGGCCGCGGCCCGCGTTTCCCAGGGGAAACTCGAGCTCGGCTCCGGCACGCGAATGGCCGAGCTGGAGAACAGCGCCGAATAGAGCCGGTAGAGCGCAATCCGGTCGTTGGTGGATTCGGGGAAGATGCTGAGATCGGCGATCAAAGCCTCGAGGGTTGCGGCGACATAGGCATCGCCAGAAGTCTGCGAGCCGGTGACGGCGCGCGAGAACCGGCGCAAATACGGTAGATGCGGTGCGATCCGCGTGGAAAGGGACATCGATAATCTACTCCCGTGACGCTATTAGAGCTTACCATGCTGAAGAACGGGGATGCGGAAAACTTGGTTCCAGCATGTTCGGAACTTTTTTTGCCACCGCGCATTTAGTTTGCCGCGGCTGGAGTATGGGGCGTCAGATCCTGCTGTGGGGCGAAGGGTTTATGCGAGACAAAACAACAATGAATGATTTGAGCATGCTACGGCGGCGCCGCGACGATGGACTGGGGCCAAATTCCGACATCGGTAACAAGCTTCGAGCGCTCTATGGAGCGGTACAGGGCGAAGAAATCCCATCCAAGCTGATCGACCTGCTCGAGCAGCTCGACGCGGTGGAAAAGCAGTCCAAGCCCGCGAAGGGTAAATAGCGCCATGGAAGCCGAGAAGCCGAGCTTCAAGCGAGAGCTGCTGTCTACACTCCCCAGTTTGCGCGCCTTTGCGGTGTCGCTCTCCGGGCGGCACGACAAGGCCGATGACCTGGTGCAGGACACGGTGATGAAGGCCTGGGCGAAGCAGGACAGCTTCGAAATGGGCACCAATATGAAGGCGTGGCTGTTCACCATCCTTCGCAACGAGTTCTACAGCCAGATGCGCAAGCGTGGCCGCGAGGTGCAGGACAGCGACGGCGCCTTCACCGAGCGCATGGCGGTGCATCCCTCGCAATATGGCATCATGGACCTGGGCGATTTCCGCCGGGCGCTCG
Source organism: Devosia sp. Root105 (assembly GCF_001424865.1). Lineage (NCBI taxonomy): Bacteria > Pseudomonadati > Pseudomonadota > Alphaproteobacteria > Hyphomicrobiales > Devosiaceae > Devosia > Devosia sp. Root105. The sequence continues at coordinate 488,434 of NZ_LMCR01000015.1, read as the reverse complement.
ACCAGCTGCCCGACGACCAGCGTGAGGCGATCATCCTGATCGGTGCGTCCGGCTTCTCTTACGAAGAGGCGGCCGAGATCTGCAAATGCGCCATCGGCACGATGAAGAGCCGGGTCAGCCGGGCCCGCACCAAGCTGCAGGAACTGCTCCAGGTGACTGGCGAAGGCGATTACGGGCCGGACGCGGTGTCGGCGCAGGTCACCACCATTCCCCGGTTCACCTAGAGCGCGTGGCGCTGCCTGGCGGCCGCGCAGGCCGCCAGCAAGGCGGCGGTGTCGAACGGTTTGGCGAGCGGGGTCGCGCCGGTGAACATTGCCTGGACAGCCTGGTCAGCTGAGGTCACCACCACCGGAACGCGCGCGGCGCGCAGTGCGGCGCAGAGCGCCACGGCGTCGGCGTGGCCGAACCGCGCCTCGATTACCGCCAGGGTAAAGCCGGAGAGGTCGAGAGCGCGCGCGGCGTCTGCGTCGCTCGTGATGGTGACGTGGGCGGCGCCGGCGGCGTGCAGCGTCTGTTCGATATCGGCGGCGACGAGATACTCCTCCTCAACGACGAGGGCATGCAATCCGTGCATTGGTGGTTCCATGACGCAGTGGTGGCCGACATCGATCATGGCCGGCTCGCCGCGGTCATTTAACAAAGACATGCGCCGGGGAAGTTTGGCCGGTTTCGGCAGTTGCGTTCCCACGGCGTTGCGGCATGCTGCCGGAACCATTCAGCCGTGAGCACCGCCCTGGCCACAGTTGCCCATGCCCGCCGTATCCCCTGTGAAGCATGCCCCCTTCGGGAGAACGAGCACTTTCGCGACTTCACGCCGGAGGAGCTGAAGTTCGTTTCGAGCTTCAAGCGCGGCGAACTGGTGAGCGAACCCGCTTCCGCCATCCTGTCCGAGGGCGCGCATAGCGCGCAGCTGTTCACGCTGCTGTCGGGCTGGGCCTTCCGTTTCAAGACGCTGGAGGACGGGCGCCGGCAGATCCTCAACTACCTGTTGCCCGGCGACCTTGTCGGGCTGCAGGGCTCGGTGATTGGCGAGATGGAGCACTCGGTCGAGTCACTATCGCCGGTGGTGCTGTGCGTGTTCCAGCGCGATACCCTGCCGACGCTGTTCGAGAACCATCCCGGCCTCGCCTTCGACATCACCTGGCTCGCCTCGCGCGAGGAGCGGATGCTCGATGAGAACCTGTTGAGCGTCGGGCGTCGCAGCGCCATGGAGCGGGCCGCCTACCTGATCGCCTTCCTCTACCAGCGTTCTGAGCAGGTAGGGCAGGGCAAGGCCTCGAAACACTTGATCCCGATCACCCAGCAGCACGTGGCCGACACGTTGGGGCTGTCGATCGTCCACACCAACAAGACGCTGCGCAAACTCGCCGAGCGCCAGCTGATCCGCTGGCATGACCGGGCTTGCGAGGTGCTCGACCCCGAGGCCTTGGCCGATATCGCCGGCTGGGGCGGCCTCACCGACCGGAAGCGGCCGCTGATATGACGGGGCCCAATTGTTGCCACCGCCCGGGGCTAGGCGTGCGACATCTCATCTGGTCCGGGGGGCAAAGCCGGACTGTCCAGCACCATCCCCGGATGAGGGCGGCGTCTTGATGCTTGATGTCAGCAGCCAGTCCGTCGACACCGCCCCGCCGCGGCGCGGCCTCGTGCGGCGGGTCGCCATCATGGCGTCGCTGACGCTGGTGCTGGTGGCGGTGGCAGCGTCGCTCTACATGGTGCGCACGGTCGATAGCCAGCTTGCCGATATCGCCAAGACCTACGAGATCCGGCGGCAGGCGCGCGAACTGATGCTGTCGGTGGTCGATGCCGAAACCGGGCAGCGCGGCTACCTGATCACCCGGGACGAGGCCTATCTCAACCCCTACAATACCGCCGTCGGCAACCTGAGCCAGACCTACCAGAACTTGTTGGCGCTGATCGGCGACAACCCGACACAGCTCCAGCGCATCGAAGCCCTGGTGCCCGATCTCGATGCCAAGCGCGCCGAGATGGCCCGCACCATCGAACTGATGTCGTCGGGCCAGAGTGCCGAGGCGCTGGCATTGCTCCGCTCCGATACCGGGCTCGAGCTGATGGAGCGGATCCGCAGCGTGGTGCGGCAGGTGATCGGCGAGGAAGACGACAAGCTGATCGAGCGCAACGGCCGGATGGAACTTTACCGGCAGTTGCTGATTGCCACCATTCTCGCCGCCCTCGCGGCCGCGGCCATCCTCACCTATTCACTGCTGTCGCGCACGCAGCGCAAGGTCGCGGCGCTGGCGCAGCAGCAGAACCGGCTGAGGACCGCGAACGAGGAGCTCGAGGCGCATGTGCGGGAGCGGACGGCCGAGGTCGAGGAGGCGCGCGGCCATGCTGAGCGCGAACGGGCCCGGCTCGAGACGCTGCTGCAGGATACCAACCACCGGATCGGCAACTCGTTGGCGACGGTATCGTCGCTGCTCGGCCTGCAACTGGCACGGACCTCGTCGGACGAGGTGCGCAATGCGCTGGAGGCGGCGCAGCTCAGGGTACAGGCGATCGCCTCGGGACACCGGCGACTGCGGCTCGGGCCCGACCTCGAGACCACCGATGCGGCTGAGTTCCTCGCCGATGTGATCGACGACCTCGCAGCTGCCATGCCGCCGGACAAGGCCGTAACGTTCGAAAAGCACCTTGAAGCAATGATCATCCCGGCGCGCGATGCGACGACGCTGGGCATCGTGGTCAGCGAGCTGGTCACCAATGCGCTGAAGCATGCCTTCGCCGAGGGCCAGGCGGGCACGGTGCATATTCGCTTCGAACGCGGCCAGGATGGGGTCACCGCGCTCACCGTCGAAGATGACGGGCGCGGCATCGGCGCCAATAGCGGGCAGGACGGGCTGGGCGCGCTGATCGTCAAGCAGCTGGCGCGGCAGTTCGGCGGGACAGAGCCAGAATACCGGGCGCGCGAGGGTGGCGGCACGGCGATCACGGTGAAGCTGCCGCGGCTGGACAGGTCGGCGGGGTAGGGTACTGGCGGTGCGAGGATCCTCCCCCGCCACGCTGGGGAGATCACGGAGAGTACGGTGCACCAGCGGCGGAACCCGCTGCCCCGTCGCGCCGTTCCGCTCGTCACGGGTTAATCCCAGGGGGGCTGCATGCATTTCGTCGGGGTGTTCAACAAAGACGGCGGCACCTTCCGCACCATGGACATGGTGGCGTTCGCCGCCACTGCGGAGCGGATCTTTGCCGAGCACAGCCAATCGATCGAATGCCGGGTGGTCGATGGCGACCAGCTGAGCGCGGAACTCGAGCGCGCCGCGGCCGACCCCACCTCCGAGGTGGTGCTGGCGGGCGGCGGCGACGGCACCATTTCGGCGGCCGCGGGCATCTGTTTTGCCCACGAGATGGCGCTGGCGGTGCTGCCGGCAGGCACGATGAACCTGTTTGCCCGCTCGCTCGGCGTGCCGCTGCAGCTCGAAGCGGCGCTCGGGGCCATCGCTCGGGGGCAGGTTGCGGCGGTCGATATCGCCACCGCCAATGGCCGGCCGTTCGTCCACCAGTTCTCGGTCGGGCTCCACTCGCGGCTGGTCCGGATCCGCAACGAGCTCACCTATCACAGCCGCTGGGGCAAGATGCTGGCGAGCCTTCGCGCGATCGGGCTGGCGCTGTCGCGCCCACTGGTGTTCGAGGCCGAGATCAGCACCCGGCAGGGCACGGACCGGCGTAAGGCGACGGCGATCGCCGTCTCCAACAATGTGCTGGGGGAGGGCCATGTGCCCTATGCCGAGGCGGTCGATCGCGGCGTGCTCGGGGTCTATGTGGTCAAGCCCATGCCGCCGGCCGAGCTGGCGCGGCTGGCTTTGTCGCTGGCCTTCGGCAACTGGAAGGCGCATCCGCTGGTCTCGGAGCGCGAGGTGGCGCAGGTGAGCCTCCGCTTCCCCCACCGCAAGGCCTCGGCGCTGGCGGTGATCGATGGCGAGCTGATCCCGCTCGAACGGCAGGTGGATTTGCGGATCCATGCCGGCGGGCTGAAGGTGGTGCTGCCGGTGGTGGAGGTAGCGGGGGAGCGGGAGGATCCGCAGATCGAGGCGGTTTAGCTCACCGGCGGTGCCACATCGCCCCCTCGCCCCTCCTGGGGGCGCGAGAGGCGCCCCCGGGGGGAGAGGGCGGCAGTGAGGCCGACGGCCTCGTTGCGGGGTGAGGGGTGCCAGGCGCCCTGAAACAAGCCTCCACATCGCAGCCGCTCACCCGGTGTGCTTGGCTACCCCTCACCCTGACCCTCTCCCCAGAGGGGAGAGGGGACGCGCGCTGCACCCACAGTGTCAAAACGCAATCACCCCGCCGCGGAAACCCGGGCGGGGTGAGCAATCTACTCAAACTGTTGCAGTCAGAGGCTAGCCGCCCCTGCTTCCACCGGTTCCTGGCCGAGCTTGCGCAGGGCGTTCTCGATGGTTTTCAGGTCTTCGCCGTCGTCGCCGTCGACCGGGGTCATGCCCTCTGTGGCGCTGCGCTCCTTGGAGAGCGAGTCCGCTTCGAGCTGACGCAGGATGGTGATCTTCTCAGCATCCGCGATGTGGTCGTCGGTCAGAATGGTCACGATCTTCCGTTTGATGTGGGTCATAGCTCACACTCCTGGAAATCTTCTTTGGCCCACCTGCAGAAACTACAGGTGCATCAGATAACGCGGCCCGTCAGACGGGGTTCCCGACAAATGTGGCGATGTGATCAGTCCGGATCATGGCCATTACTATGGCCGTGCGAACTGCCGGACTTGCTCAGCAGATAGGCCGCGGCGAGTGCGCCGCCGATGGGGATGCCGACCTTCTTCATCAGGTCGGATTTCAGCACCAGCGGCAGGGCGGTGAGCGCCGCGGTGGTGACCAGAGCGGTCTTTTCGGCAGCATTGCGCCGTTGCGCGGCGTGCTTTTTGGCGACGCTGTCGGTGATGACGATGGCCGCATAGAGCCCGAGCGCGATAACCGATGCGCCGGCGGCGATCAGCAGCGGCGCGACGATGGGGCCCCACATCAGGGTGAACCAGGCATTGAGCGCCACCAGCCCGAAGACCAGCGCGATCAAGGCAAAGAGCGCCACGGCCGACCAGGCCATGGCGTTGTTCTTGAAATGCTCGAGCAACTCGTCGACCTCGATCCCGAGGACCGACGCCGCCAAAGCGAGGAGGTGCATAGGGGCTACCTCGAAACGACGGCGAGAACGAAGCCCAGCGCAATTGCGCCGGCGACAGCGGTCAGCGGCTTTTCGCGGATGGTGTCCTTGATCTGCTTTTCGAGCTGGCCGAACTCGTCCTGCACGTCCTCGATAGCGCTCTGGCCAGAGTTGGCCAGGTTTTTCACCTCGCGCTTGGCAAGTTTCTGCGCGTCGTGAACCTTGTCCTCGGCGAGGCTGGCCAGCGTTGCGGCAATCGACTTGAGGTCGGATTGCAACTGCTGCACCTGGGCCGAGAGATCGTCCTCGCGGCTCTGGCTCTGGCGCGCCGCAGCGCGGCGCGGGCCATTGGCGGCGCGGCGCGCCGGTGCCTTGGCGGCTGCGGCGGTACGATTGGGGGCCATGTCGGTGGTGGATGCCATGATGGTCGCTCCTCATGTGATGGGGGTTCAACGCGCGGTTGGCGCTTGAGTTCCGAACCCCTTGATTTCTGGGGCTATCGGGCGATTGGTGCCCACAAAAGAGTGCACCCCAGTCCGGGGGCGAACTGGGGTGCGATGGCGAGCCGCAAGGGGGGCGACCTTGGCTCGCGAAGCTCGTCAGAATACGCGCATCAACACGAGGATGATGACGATGACGAGCACGACGCCAAGAATACCGGAGGGGTAAGCTCCCCAGGAGCGGGAGTAGGGCCAGGCCGGTATGGCGCCGATCAACAGCAGGATCAGCAGAATGATGATGATCGTGCTCAAGGTCATAGGCTGGGTCTCCTAGAGGACTGACAGGAGGAGGGTGGCGGCTACGGCGAGAATACCTGCAGCAGGGACGATCGCTGCGAGGACTGCTCCGTAGTGCGTACGCCCATCATATCCTTCGGGGATCCAAACGACGGCCGTGCGGGCGGCATGTTCGAGGTTGGCGATCTCAAGTCGGGTCATCGCTCTCGTTCCTTTTTCATGGTGCTACCGGAGGGAGGGCCGGTAGACACGCCGCCTCGTTGGCGCGTCAGCCAAATAACGAGGGCCCCCAGAATTGGTTCCGGGGCGGGGTGAAAAGTGTGATTGGGGGCTAGTCGTGCGCTTGATCCTGGACCCAGCCACCGGATGTCATCCCAGCGAAAGCTGGGACCCATTCCGCCGCTTATGCGGACTGTGAGTTGGGTCCCAGCTTTCGCTGGGATGACATCGCGTTTGTGAAACGCTCTGGCGCAAGGCTTTGAATTTCAGCGCTTTCGAGGCTGCCTAAAGCGCTACTCCACCCGCACCACGTCCACGGATTGCTTGGCCGTATGGCCGCCGCTGGTGCGCAGCACGCCGACGATCGGGGAGATGTCGGAATAGTCGCGGCCGTGGCCGATGGTGATGTGGTCGGGGCCGGCCAGCATGGCGTTGGTGGGGTCGAACTCGAGCCAGCCCGAATGCTGGCCGCACCAGACGCGTACCCAGGCATGCATGGCGTCGGCGCCCTCGAGACGCGGCTTGCCCTTGGGCGGAATGGTGCGCAGGAACCCCGAGACATAGCCGGCGGGGATGCCGAGGCCACGCAGCCCCGCGATCATCACATGGGCGAAATCCTGGCAGACGCCGCGCTTCAGCGCAAACGCCTCGACCGGGCCGGTATCGACCTTGGTGGCGTCCTTGTCGTAGCTGAAGTCACGATGGATGCGCAGGCAAAGATCCATGGCCGTGGCGTAGACCGATTGGTCGCCGGCAGCCGAACTTCGGGCATAATCGGTGATCTCAAGGGCGAGCGGGATACGCGGCGAGGCGGAAAGAAAATGCTGCGGCGAATCCGGCGCCACCGACCAGAGCGTCGCCAGTTCCTGCTTCAATCCGCCGAGGGTAGGGGAGAGATCGACCGGGCGCGCCAGATCCTCGACCTGCACCCTGGCGCTCAGCCGCACATCGAGATGATCGTGCCGGCCGGCATAGGCGATGGTGGTGACGAGGTTGCCGAAATAGTCGGCGAAGGTGGTTTCCTGCTCGGGCCTGGGTTCGAACGACAGCGATGAGGCGATGACCCGCTGCGCATTGGGTATGGAGATCGGGGCGACGCGGACCAGGTGGCGGTCGCCATGCACCGAGGCCTTGTAGTCGTAGTGCAGTTCGAGCCGGACGTCGTAGAGCACGGCCCGCCTCCTCAGACGAAATAGGCGTCGGCAATGAGCCCGGCGAGATTGCCGATCTCGATGCCCAGCCGGTTGATTTTCGACGTCGTCATGTCCTCGGGCTCGGTGACGCGGAGCTCGGTATCGAGCGTCAATGCTGCCTTCGCCGCCATCGACAAATGCCCATCCTCGAGGCCGCCGGGCAGTTGCTCGAGCTGCTGGTAGAGTTCGGCGATCTGGAAGCGCACCGAGCGCGGGTTGAGCGGATCGAGCACCAGGAGATCGACATAGGAGTTGACCCCGGCGCTCACCGCATAGCGGCGGCGATGCGTCATGACACTGTCGCCGACTTCGAGCAGCAAGTCGAGCGCCCCCTCGGGCGCGCCCTTGCGCGTACACCAGGCGACGCTGTGGGCGATCTGGATGCCGCGCTCGAGCCGGCGGCCGATCTCGAGGAAGCGCCAGCCGGCAAAGCGGTACATGTTTTCATGCACGAGGCCGGAAAAGCCGGCGAGCTTGCGCAGCAGCACCGTCATGGCGCGGGTCGCATCGTCGCCGGGCAGCACGCGCTGCGAGAAGCTTCTGGCGGTCTTGCGTAAATCGGTCAGAGCCAGCCAACCATCGGGCGAGAAGCGGTCGCGGATCTGGCTGGCGCTGTGCACGGCGCTGTCGATGGCGGCGAGCAGGCCCGGTGGCAGCGGCACCTCGGCATCGACGCCGATGCCATCGAGATAGGCCCGGGTATCTTTGAGGATCGCCTGGTCGGTGTTGGAGATCTCGGCCAGCCGTGCGTTGTAGGCGCGAAGTATCCGCACCATGGCCTCGCAGCGTTCGGCATAGCGGCCGAGCCAGATCAGGTTGTCGGCAGCCCGGCTCGGCAGGCTCCCCGAGGACATGCGGACCAGCTTTTCGCCTTCGGTCGGCAGCAGCGTGACGCGCTCGACGGGTTGCTTGCTGACCACCCAGACGTCGGCCGCCTGGCCGCCGCGCTGCATGGCGATGGCGGTTGAATCCTGGGTCGAGCCGACCCGGGCGAAGCCGCCGGGCATCACCGTCCAGCCATCGCGGGTGCGGGCAGCATAGACGCGCAGCGTCATCGGCCGCGGCTCAAGCTTGCCGCCGACATAGACCGGGGCAGTGGAGAGCTGCACCTGCTCCTGGCCGACAAAGCGGCCGCCTTCGGCCTCGAGCCGGGCGCGCAGCGCCTGCCGCTCGGCCTCGGGCAACGCGCCGCCGACCACGGTGCCGCGCTGATCCTCGATGGCGAGGCCGGTGGCAAAGGCCGAGCCGACCATCATGGTGTCGAAATTGTCGATGACGTGCTGCCGTTCGGCCGCACCGCCGCACCACCAGGTGGCGATCGAGGGCAGCTCGAGCTCGCGCCCGGTCAGCGCCCGGCAGAGGTTGGGCATGAAGGCCGAAAAGGCGCGGGTCTCGAGGATGCCGGTGCCCAGCGCGTTGACCATCGAGATGGTGCCCTGGCGCAGCGCTTCAGTGAGGCCGGGCGTGCCGATATGGCTGTCGTAGCGCAACTCCAGCGGATCGACGAAGCTCGCATCCATGCGCCGCCACAGGACGCTGATCGGCTGCAGGCCGGAGACGGTGCGCACCATCACCTGGCCGTTGTCGACCACCAGGTCCTCGCCCTCGAGCAGGGTGAAGCCGAGATAGCGGGCGATATAGGCGTGCTCGAAATAGGTCTCGTTGTGCTGGCCCGGCGTCAGGATGCCGACCCTGCCATCGGTGGCGATGCCGGTCAGCGCATCGCGGAAGCCGCGAAAGAACCCGGCGAGCCGATGCACATGCATCTCGCCATAGATATCGGAGAGGGCGCGGGTGGTGGCGACGCGGTTCTCGACGGCAAAGCCGGCGCCTGACGGCGCCTGGGTGCGATCGCCCAGCACCCACCAGCCGCCATCCGGGCCGCGGCCGAGCTCAAAGGCGCAGAAATGCAGGAAATGGCCGCTGGCCGGCCGCACCCCGACCATCGGCCGCAAGAACTCGTCGTTGCGAGCGATCAGTTCGGGCGGCAGCAGGCCACGTTGCACCAACGTGTTGGTGCCGTAGATGTCGGCAACGATGGTTTCGAGCAGCTCGGCGCGCTGCGTCAGGCCGTGCGTGATGGTGAGCCACTCGCTCTCATCGAGGATCAGCGGCACATGCGCCAGCGGCCAGGCGCGCTCCTTGCCCTCGGCGCCATCATATTTGCGATAGTAGACGCCGGCATCGCGCAGATACTGGTCGGCGCGCTCGAAGCGCCCGCCGAGTTCCTCATGCCCGAGCTCTTCGAGCGCCGAAATCAGCGGCGCCCAGCTCGGGCGGATCTGCCCCGCGGCGTCGATCATTTCGTCCGGAACACCCGGCAACAGCTTGTAGTCGGCAACAAGGCTCGGCGCCCCGCGCTTCCTGACCTGCCGTTGATTCCGCTTATCCATGGGGAAATAGCGCTAGCGGATGCGGGTGGAATGGCAAGGGGGAATTGGCGGGAATGGGTAAGATTGGGGGAGAGTGTGCTGACTGAAGCAGACGGCCCCCTCCCGGCCTCCCCCATGAAGGGGGAGGTGAAGAGTCGAGGCTGTCGCTCGATCGTGCCATGTGAACCGGCGAGGCACCTCCCCCTTCATGGGGGAGGATGGGAGGGGGCCGTCTCTCTCAGTCAGCGCCTACACCGGCACCCGCAAATCCAGCGTCAGCGGGAATTCCGCCGAGCGTTCCTCGGTCGGCGGCACGAACGCCCCCGGTGTATGGCCGCTCGGTACGAACCGAGCGAGGCGCCGTGCCTCCGCTTCGTTGCCGTTGACCGGGAACGTCTCGTAATTGCGGCCGCCCGGGTGGGCCGTATGGTAGGTGCAGCCGCCGATCGAGCGGGCTGACCAGGTGTCGTAGATATCGAAATGCAGCGGCGCGTTGACCGGCAGCACCGGGTGCATGCCCGAGGCGGGGTGCCAGGCCTTGTAGCGGACGCCGGCCACGGCGACGCCGGCATCGCCGGTTGGGGTCAGCGGCACGGCGCGGCCATTAGCCGTGACCTGATAGCGGCCGGGGTTGAGGCCTTCGAGCTTTACTTGAAGGCGTTCAACCGATGAATCAACGAAGCGTACGGTGCCGCCGATGGCGCCTTGCTCGCCCATCACATGCCAGGGCTCGAGCGCCTGGTTGAGGGTGAGCTTCATGCCCTCAACCTCCACCTCGCCGCAGAACGGGAAGCGGAATTCGAGCTGCGCCGCGAACCATTCGGGGTCGAGGTCGAAGCCGTTGTCCCTGAGGTCGCCGAGCACATCGAGGAAATCGGCCCAGACGAAGTGCGGCAGCATGAAGCGATCATGCAGCGTCGTGCCCCAGCGGGTGAACTTACCCTGCTTGGGCGCCTTCCAGAAGCGGGCGATCAGGGCGCGGACCAGCAATTGCTGCGCGAGGTTCATCCTGGCATTGGGCGGCATCTCGAAGCCGCGGAACTCGACCAGCCCGAGCCGGCCGGTCGGGCCATCGGGCGAATAGAGCTTGTCGATGCAGATTTCCGAGCGGTGCGTGTTGCCGGTGACATCGACGAGCAGGTTGCGGAACAGCCGGTCGACCAGCCAGGGGCGCGGCGCCGGGCCGTCGTCCGGCGCCGGTACCTGCTTCATGGCGATTTCGAGCTCATAGAGGCTGTCGTGCCGGGCCTCGTCGAGGCGCGGCGCCTGCGAGGTGGGGCCGATGAACAGCCCGGAGAACAGGTAGCTCAGCGCCGGATGCTGCTGCCAGTGGAGGATCAGGCTCTTGAGGAGATCGGGGCGGCGGAGGAACGGCGAATCCCCCGGGGTCGAACCGCCGACCACCACGTGGTTGCCGCCGCCGGTGCCGGTATGCTTGCCGTCGATCATGAACTTGTCGGCGCCGAGCCGGGCCTGCCGCGCTTCTTCGTAGACGGCGGTGGTGGTGGCGACGCACTCCTCCCAGCTCGAAGCCGGGTGGATGTTCACTTCGATGACGCCGGGGTCGGGCGCGACGCGGATGACGTTGAGGCGGGGGTCGTAAGGCGGCGCATAACCCTCGACATGGATGGGGAGGCCGAGGGTTTTCGCCGCTTCCTCGGAGGCGGCGATCAGCTCGAGATAATCCTCGACTGTCGAAACCGGCGGCAGGAAGACGCAGAGCCGGCCTTCGCGCAGCTCCACGGTGATGGCGGTGCGCACGGTCGAGTCGATCTCGTCCAGCACCTGCTCGGTGATCTCCTGGGAGATCGTCGGGTCGGCAGTGAAGGTCGAAGGCTGGGCGTGGTGGCCGATGCGGACCTCTACAGGCTGCTGTAGCAGCTCCTCGACGTCGGGCAGCTCGAGCACCGCGATCAGCGGATCACGCGGCACCACATGCGGATAGGCGGTGGGCGCCACATGCTTCAGCGAACTCAGCGGCAGGCGGTAGCCGACCGGCGAGTCGCCGGCGGCGAGGAACAGTTTTCCACGACGCGTCCGCCATTTCTCGGTAATCCAGCGGTTGTTGCGATCGGGCAGGGCGTTCCAGCGCTGCACTGGCAGCACATAGCCGGTGGGGTTGTTCAATCCATTGTCGAACACCCGCGCCATGCGGGCCCGCGCCTCGGGGTCGGCCAGTTCGGAATTGGCCGGGTCGACATTGGGCGGCAGGCGAGCTTCCTTCACCAGCCAATCGCCCGGATCCTCATAGGCGGCGTCGATGGTTTCGGTGCCGACACCGAGATTGGCGGCGATTTCGGCGAGCAGGCGCTGGTCGTCGCCGGGCTTGGCTTCGGTGGGCACACCCTCATGGGCGAACAGTGTCTCGTCGCGCCACACCGGCTGGTTGTCGCGGCGCCAGTAGAGCGAGAAGGTCCAGCGCGGCAGTGTTTCGCCCGGGTACCACTTGCCCTGGCCGTAATGCAGCAGACCGCCGGGCGCGAAGCGTTCACGCAGCCGCCGGATCAGCGCATCGGCCTTGGCCCGCTTGGTCGGGCCGACCGCGTCGGCATTCCACTCGCCGGCCTCGAAATCGTCGATCGACACGAACGTCGGCTCGCCCCCCATGGTGAGGCGGACATCGTGTTTGATGAGCTCGGCGTCGACCGTTCGGCCCAGCGCATTGAGCCGGTCCCAGCTCTGGTCGGAGAACGGCATGGTGATGCGCGGGTGCTCGGCGACGCGGCTCACCTTCATATCGAAGGCGAATTCGACATTGGCGAAGCTGGTGAAGCCGGAGATCGGCGCGGCATTGCGATAATGCGGGGTGGCGGCGAGCGGCACGTGGCTCTCGCCGGCCAGGAGCCCGGAGGTGGGGTCGAGCCCGACCCAGCCGGCGCCGGGGAGGTAGACTTCGCACCAGGCATGGAGGTCGGTGAAATCGTGGTCGGTGCCGGCCGGCCCGTCGAGCGAGACGAGATCAGGCTTCAGCTGGATCAGGTAGCCGGAGACGAAGCGGGCGGCGAGGCCGAGATGGCGCAGCGCCTGCACCAGCAGCCAGCTCGAATCGCGGCACGAACCCTGGGCGCGGGTCAGCGTTTCCTCGGGCTCGAGCACGCCGGTTTCGAGCCGGACGATGTAGCCGATCTCGCGCTGCACCCGGGCATTGAGCGCGGTGATGAAATTGACCGTGTTCATCGGCGTGCGGTCGACACCGCGCAGGAACTCGGTGAGCAGCGGCCCCGCCGGCTGCGGCTTCATGTAGATGGAGAGATCGTCGCGCAGCTCTTCAGGATATTCGAACGGCCAGGTCTCGGCCCGCTCCTCGACGAAGAAATCGAACGGGTTGTAGACCGTCATGTCGGCGACGAGGTCGACCTCGATCTTCAGCTCGGTGACCGGCTCGGGGAAGACGTGGCGGGAAAGGTAGTTGCCGTAGGGGTCCTGCTGCAGGTTGACGAAGTGGTTCGCCGGCGACACCCGCAACGAATGGCTCAGCACCTTGGTTTTTGATTGCGGGGCGGGCTGGAGCCGGATGATCTGGGGCTGGAGGACGACCGGACGGTCGTATTTGTAGTGCGTCAGGTGATAGATCGCGGCTTTGATCGACATACGGTCGGACGCTCGCTACTGAGGCACAGAAACTTCCCGACGCGACGATAGCATAGAAGCGCGGCGCGGCTAGCCTTCCTGAGAGGCGGACGAAAACATGACGGAGCAACGCGCGTGATCCGGGCGATCGGACGGGCGGTGGTGACGGTCGCGGTGGTGATCTACACGCTGCTCGACGAGCTGCTGTTCCCGCTGTTCCGGCCGCTGATCGCGTGGCTTAGCGCGCTTCGTCTGTTCCAGCGGCTTGGCGACTGGCTCGGCCGGCTGCCGCCCTATGCGGCGCTGGTGGCGCTGGGCGTGCCGTTCGTGGTGATCGAACCGATGAAGGTGGTCGCCATCTGGTGGGCCGGTACCGGCCACGTCATCACCGGCACTATCGGGCTATTGCTGGCTCATGCGCTGTCGCTGCTGGTGGTCGAGCGGATCTTTCATGCGGTGTATCAGCAGCTGATGCGGATCGAGTGGTTCGCACGGCTGCTGGGCTGGATGTTTGCGCTGCGCGACCGAGCGATCGATTGGGCGAAATCGACCGCGGCCTGGCAGGCGGCGGCGGGTTGGGTGCGCGGGGTGCGGGAGTGGGTGCGGGGGGTGTTGCGGGGTTAGGCAGTCGCTCGTCGCTTGGAGCGCAGCGACGAGCGACCGTGAGGCAGAAGTCAGCGCTTCTTCTTGCTCTTGATCTCCTCGCGCATGGCGGTGCGCGATTCCAAGAGGAACTCCTCGATTTCCTCGAGGCTGGCGGAGAAATCGTAGCCGGCATTGCCGAAGACGATCTCGAAGGTGTCGTCGTCGCGCAGCATGTAGCCGCCATGCGCCTCGATCTTGGGGTTGCGCTTTTCTGCCACCAGCAGGCTCACGCCGAACGGCCGGCCGATGCGGCGGACGCGGCGTTCGATGGCGGCGAGGGTGTTGGCGCGGCTGCCCATGATTTGCCTCCGAAGCTCGAGTTTTGCCCACCCATAGCGATTGAGCGCCAGCGGACGCAATGCTTTAGTGCGGCATGGCTTTCACCCTGAGGCAGCTGCAGTATTTCATCTCGGTCGCCGAGGAGGGGACAGTGTCGGGGGCGGCGCAATCGCTGTCGATCAGCCAGTCGGCGGTGACCGATGCGATCAAGGAGCTGGAATCCGATCTCGGGGTGACGCTGTTCGAGCGGCATCGGCGCGGGCTGACCATTACCCATAAGGGGCACCAGTTCTACCGCCACGCGGCCCGTATCCTCGCCAGCGTCTCGGATGCGCGGCGCAGTTTTGGCGAAGCAGAGGCGCCGGCCGGCGGCAACCTGCAGCTGGGGGTGACGTCACTGGTGGCCGGCTATGTGCTGTCGGATCTCCTCGCGCGCTACCGGCGCGCCTATCCCAACGTCAATGTCACGGCGATCGAGGATAATGGCGACTATCTCGAACACCTGCTGATCGGCGGCGAGCTCGACGTGGCGGTGATGGTGATCTCCAATTTGAGGGATCGCGTGGCGCTGCAGGCCGAGATCTTCGAGACCTCGCCCTATCGGCTGTGGCTGCCCCTTGGGCACCGGCTGGCCGGGGCCGACATCATTTCGGTTTCCGATATCGTGCCGGAGCCCCTGATCATGCTGACGGTGGACGAGACGGAGGAGAATACCGGAAAGCTCCTCGCCGCCTTCAGCGCCCGGCCCAATGTGGCCTTCCGCACCCGCTCGGTCGAGGCAGTGCGCAGCCTCGTCGCCACCGGCGCCGGCATCGCGCTGTTGCCGGACCTGGTCTATCGACCGTGGTCGCTGGAAGGCGACCGGATCGAGAGTCGCGATATCTCGGGGGCGCTGCCGGTGGTACAGGTGGGGATGGTCTGGCGGCGCGGCAGCCAGCTGACCCAGGCGGCCCGCGATTTCATCGGGTTAGCGCAGCAGCAGCACCCGTCGCGGGGCAGGGCGGCGCAGGAGCGCTGAGGGGGGCACTGAGCCCCTCAGTCGGTGCTTCCCTCCCCCTTGAGGCCCCTTGAGGGGAGGGGAGCAGAAGAGCTATCGGAAATTCCGAAAGCTCCCCCCGGACGAATACATTTGCGAATAGCAAAGCGCTCGATAAGCTCCCAATCAAGGGCATGATGCGCATTTGGGAGCGCTGCCCGAGCAGGGAGAAATCGATGAAATCCATCCTCAAGACGTGTACGGCCTTGACCATGGTTGCGACCTTCACCGGTCAGGTGGCTGCGCAGGAGATGCTGCAGTCGCTCGGCGCGGGGGAGGGCGAAGTTTCGATCGTCGCCTGGGCCGGTTACATCGAGCGCGGTGAGACCGACCCGAATTATGACTGGGTCACCAAGTTCGAAGCCGATAGCGGCTGCAAGGTGACCGTGAAAACCGCCAACACCTCGGACGAAATGGTCGCGCTGATGAACGAAGGCGGCTTCGACCTCGTCACTGCCTCGGGCGATGCCTCGCTGCGCCTGATTGCCGGCAAGCGCGTACAGCCGATCAACACCGCGCTGATCCCGTCATGGTCGACGATCGATCCGCGCATCGAAAGCGCCGCCTGGCATACCGTCGATGGCGTGCACTACGGCACACCCTATGTCTGGGGCGCCAACGTGCTGATGTATAATACCGAAGTGTTTGGCGATAAGCCGCCGACCAGCTGGAACGTGGTGTTCGAAGAGACGACGCTGCCCGACGGCAAGTCGAACAAGGGGCGCGTTCAGGCCTATGACGGCCCGATCTACGTGGCCGACGCGGCGCTTTACCTGATGAAGCACAAGCCGGAACTGGGGATCACCGACCCCTATGCGCTGAACGAGGATCAGTACAAGGCGGCGCTCGACCTGCTGCGGGTGCAGCGCACCTTGGTCGGCCGCTACTGGCACGATGCGTTCATCCAGATGGACGACTTCAAGAACGAAGGCGTCGTTGCCTCCTCGTCCTGGCCGTTCATGGTCAACGTGCTGAAGGCCGAAGGCGCCAAGGTAGCGTCGACCTTCCCGGAAGAAGGCATCACCGGCTGGGCCGATACGACGATGCTGCACGCCGAGAGCGCGCATCCCAACTGCGCCTATATGTGGATGGAGCATTCGCTCTCGCCCAAGGTGCAGGGCGATGTGTCGGCCTGGTTCGGCACGGTGCCGTCGGTGCCGGCCGCCTGCAAGGGCAATGAGCTCCTCACCGATGAGGGCTGCGCCACCAACGGCTACGAGAACTTCGACAAGATCCGCTTCTGGCGGACCCCGACCGCTAAGTGCGAGGCGGGTGAGTGCGTGCCGTATTACCGCTGGGTCAGCGACTACGTCGGGGTTATCGGCGGCCGCTAGGGGGCTCTAGTCGGCCCGGGGGAAAAGCGCGCTGCGCTGTTCCCTCATCCCGCGACGGTCACTCCCGCGACGGCGGAGCCCAGCGCAACCTCGCGTCCACAGCGAGTGGGTTTCCGCCGTTGCGGGGGTGACACCAAGGGGATTTGCCGTGAGGCAAATCCTCCGATCCCGGCGATTTGCCGACGGCAAATCGCCGGCCCTAGGGGAATTTTGCCGCTCGCGGCAAAATTCTCCCGACATCCCGGGGATTTGCCTTTGCAAATCCTCCGGTTGATCCCCGCGGATCTTTCGCCGTTATCTGAGACGGTGAAGCTCCCCGGTTGACGCAAAGGCTCCCTGACGCATGACCTCGGCCGTGTCCCTGCAAACCGTTTCCCGCCATTTCGGCGCGGTAAGAGCTCTCGACGAGGTCGATCTCGAGGTCGGGGAAGGGGAGTTCTTCGCCATGCTCGGCCCCTCGGGCTCGGGCAAGACCACCTGCTTGCGGTTGATCGCCGGCTTCGAGCAGCCGACGCTGGGGCAGATCCGGATTTTCGGCGACGCGGTGGAGGGCGTGCCGCCCTATCGGCGCAACGTCAACACGGTGTTCCAGGATTACGCGCTGTTCCCGCACATGAACGTGCGCGAGAATGTTGAATTCTCGCTGATGCTGAAGAGGGTCGACAAGGCGACGCGGGCTCGCGAGGCCGAGGCGGCGCTGGAGCTGGTGAAACTCGGCGGCTATGGCGACCGGCGGCCCGGCCAGCTCTCGGGCGGTCAACGACAACGAGTGGCGCTGGCCCGCGCCATCGTCAACCGGCCCAAGGTGCTGCTGCTCGACGAGCCGCTCGGGGCGCTTGATCTCAAACTGCGCGAGCAGATGCAGGAAGAGCTGAAGGCGCTGCAGAAGACGCTCGGCATCACCTTCATCTTCGTCACCCACGACCAGGGCGAAGCGCTGTCGATGGCCGACCGGGTGGCGGTGTTCGATTTTGGCAAGCTGGTGCAGGTGGGGACGCCCGAAGAGATCTACACCAAGCCCAATTCGCGCTTCGTCGCCGATTTCGTCGGTTCGTCCAACGTGCTGGCGCCGGAGTTCGTCGAGACCATTGCCGGCGAGCGGCGCTGGGCCTCGCTGCGGCCCGAGGCGATCCACCTGCTCCGCAGCGAGGGTGGCCATTCGGCGCTCACCGGAACGGTGGTGTCGCGCTCCTATCTCGGCGCCACGACCCGGCTCGGCATCGAATTGGGGGGCACGCTCCTCCATGCGGTGGTTCCCTCCGGCACTGACGTGCCCGCCGAGGGCGACCGGGTGACCATCGGCTTTGCCCGCGAGGCGCTGCACATGATGGAGGATGCCGGTTGAGCGCGATCGCCGCGAGCAGTTCCAGCGCCATCCTCCCGAACCAGCGCGGTTGGCTCGGGGCGCTCAGCGACCGCTTCTGGCGGCAGCCGAAGCTGTTCGTCTTCCTGCTGCTGCTGCCGGCGCTGCTCTGGCTCGGCATCGTCTATGTCGGCTCGCTGTTCGCGCTCCTGCTGCAGAGCTTTTTCTCGATCGATGAGTTCTCCGGGCTGATCAACTACGAGTTCACGCTCAAGACCTACGCTGAGCTGCTGAGGCCGCAGAACCTCGACGTGATCCTTCGCACGGTGAGCATGGCGGCAGCGGTGACGCTGGCCTCGGCGCTGATCGCCTTTCCCATCGCCTATATGGCGGCGCGCTATGCGCGGGGGAAATGGAAGGCGCTGTTCTATCTGGGCATCATGCTGCCGCTGTGGGCCAGCTATCTGGTCAAGGTCTATGCCTGGAAGCTGATCCTCGCCAAGGAGGGCATCCTCAACTGGGTGTTCGAGCAGCTGCAGCTGACCTGGCTGCTCGACGCCTGGCTTTCGCTGCCGGTGATCGGCGGCAACTCGCTGTCGATCAGCTACACCGGCACGTTCCTCGTCTTCCTCTATGTCTGGATGCCCTACATGATCCTGCCGATCCAGGCGGCGATCGAGCGGGTGCCGACCAATCTTCTCGATGCGTCGTCCGATCTGGGTGCGACGCCGATGCAGACGTTCTGGAAGGTGATCTTCCCCTTGGCGTTGCCGGGGATCGTCGCCGGCTCGATCTTCACCTTCTCGCTGACGCTGGGCGATTACATCATCCCGCAGATCATCGGCACCTCGGCCTTCTTCATCGGCCAGGCGGTCTACGCGCACCAGGGCACGGCCGGGAACATCCCGCTGGCCGCCGCCTTCACCGTGGTGCCGATCGTCATCATGGGGCTCTACCTGTGGATGGCCAAGCGCATGGGGGCGTTCGATGCGCTTTGAGCCTCAGGCATCCGGGCTCCCCGCCCCCCTCCCCAACCCTCCCGGGGGACGCGGTAGCGCCCCGAAGGGGGAGGGTGCCCATCGAGGCTTGCCTTCCTATTTTGCCACACGCACCGGCCGGCACCTCCCCCTAGACGGGGGAGGTTGGGAGGGGGTGAGCCCCACGCTCGATGTCGGAGGCCATGATGCGCTCTGACACCCCCCGCGCCCCCTGGGGGCTGAAGCTCGCTGCCGGCGCCGGGCTGTTCTTCATGCTGGCGCCGATCGCGCTGATCTTTCTTTATGCCTTCTCCTCGGAGGAGCGGACCTATCAGTGGCCGCCGCCGGGGCTGACGCTGAAGTGGTTTGCCGTGACCTGGAACCGGCCCGACGTGTGGCAGGCGCTGACCCTGTCGGTGCAGGTGGCGGCCATTTCGACCGCCATCGCGCTGGTGTTGGGAACGCTCTGCGCCGCGGCCGTTTCAGGCACCCGGTTCTTCGGGCGCGAGACGATTTCGCTGCTGGTGATCCTGCCGATTGCGTTGCCCGGCATCATCACCGGCATATCGCTCCGTTCAGCGTTCAGCCTGATGGAGATCCCGTTCTCGTTCTGGACGATTGTGCTGGGGCACGCGACCTTCTGCATCGTCGTCGTCTACAATAATGCGGTGGCGCGCTTCCGGCGCACCTCGGGCTCGATGATCGAGGCGGCGATGGACCTCGGCGCCGACAAGTTCCAGACTTTCCGCCACGTCATCCTGCCCAATATCGGCACGGCACTGCTCGCCGGCGGCATGCTGGCCTTTGCGCTCAGCTTCGACGAAGTGATCGTCACCACCTTTACCGCCGGCCAGCAGCAGACGCTGCCGATCTGGATGCTCGAGGAACTGGTGCGGCCGCGGCAGCGCCCGGTGACCAATGTGGTCGCCATGGTGGTGGTGATCGTGACGCTGCTGCCGATCCTGCTGGCGTTCTATTTCAGCCGCGGCGGGGATCAGACGGTGGCGGGGATGGGGAAGTGATGCTGGCTGCAGTTCACCTGGCCACCCCCCTCCCAACCTCCCCCACAAGGGGGGAGGTGCCGATCGGGGCTTTGGCAGGTCTCTTGCCACCCTCACCGACCCACACCTCCCCCCTTGTGGGGGAGGCTGGGAGGGGGGTGGCCACGTGCACTGAAAGTCGAGTTATGGGAGAGAGAAAATGCACACCGAAATGCTGATCGGCTCGCGCTTCGAGGCGGGGACGGAAACCGAGGAGCAGGTGCTCAATCCCAGAACCGGGGAGCTGATCCGGGGTATCCCCGAGGCGTCGCTGAGCCAGATCGATGCGGCCGTGCTCGCCGCGGAGAAGGCCTTCGCCAGCTGGTCGCGGACCACGCCGGGGCAGCGCTCGAACTATCTGCTCAAGATCGCGCAGGCGATCGAGGACGATGCCGATGGCTTTGCGGCGCTCGAGGCGCTGAACTGCGGCAAGCCGATCAATGCGGTCAAGAACGACGAGATCCCGGCGATCGTCGATTGCTGGCGCTTCTTTGCCGGGGCGGTGCGCAATATGCAGGGCTCGATCGCGGGGGAATACCTGCCGGGCCACACCTCGATGGTGCGGCGCGACCCGATCGGCATCGTCGGCTCGATCGCGCCGTGGAATTACCCGCTGATGATGATGGCGTGGAAGCTGGCGCCGGCCATCGCCGGCGGCAATACGGTGGTCTACAAGCCATCAGAGCAGACGCCGCTGACGGCGCTGAAGCTCGCGAAAGTCTTCGCTGAGGTGCTGCCCGAGGGCGTGGTCAACGTTATCCTGGGGCGCGGCGACAGCGTCGGCAACGCGCTGATCAACCACCCCAAGATCAACATGATCTCGATCACCGGCGACGTCGCCACCGGCAAGAAGGTGCTGCAGGCGGCGGCCAAATCGGTGAAGCGCACGCATCTCGAACTCGGCGGCAAGGCGCCGGTGATCGTCTATGACGATGCCGACCTCGAGGCGGTGGTGAGCGGGCTCAAGGCCTTCGGCTACTATAATGCCGGGCAGGATTGCACGGCGGCCTGCCGGATCTATGCCGGCCCGAAAATCCACGACAGGCTGGTGGCCGACTTGAGCTCGGCGGTCAACTCGATCAAGTACAACCAGGCCGACGATACGCTCAACGAGATCGGGCCGCTGATCTCGAAGCGCCAGCGCGACCGGGTGGCGAGCTTCGTCGAGCGGGCGTCGGAACTGCCGCATATCAAGATCACTGCAGGTGGCCATGTGTCGGGCGACCGGGGCTTCTTCTACGAGCCGACGGTGATCGCCGGGGCGCTGCAGGCTGATGAGATCGTGCGGCGCGAAGTGTTCGGGCCGGTGGTGTCGGTCACCCGCTTCACCGACCCCGAGGATGCCATCGCCTGGGCCAATGACAGCGACTATGGCCTCGCCTCATCGGTGTGGACCAAGGATGTGTCGAAGGCGATGCAGACGGCGGCGCGGCTGCAATATGGGTGCACCTGGATCAACACGCACTTCATGCTGGTCAACGAGATGCCGCATGGCGGGCTGAAGCAGTCGGGCTATGGCAAGGACATGTCCGTCTATGCGCTCGAGGACTATACGGCGGTCCGGCATGTGATGATCAATCACGGGTAGGCTTGGCGTATCGTCAGCCGGTGTGCTTGGCGCCCCTCACCCCGGCCCTCTCCCCAAAGGGGCGAGGGGGCGATAGGGGCGCCGGCGTGCAAAGTGCGTCCCCTCGCCTCTCCAAGGGGGCGCAATAGCGCCCTCCCGGGGGGAGAGGGCGGCGGATGAGGCCGGAGGCCTCACCGCGGGGTGAGGGGCGCCAAGCGCGCTGCACTAAGCCGCCGCCACCCCGCTGGCGAGGTGCGAGCGGATATCCAGTTCCGTGCTTTTGAGGTGCGCGCGCATGGCGTCGACGGCGGCGCGTTGGTCGCCGGCGCGGATGGCGTCGAGGATGGCCTGGTGGGCTTCGACGGTTTCGACGCGGCCGGCGCCGCGCAGGGTCTGGCCGCGCCGGCTCATCACGAAGCTTTCGCGCAGGGGCTTGGCCATGGCTTCGAAGATGAAGGCGATGACCCGGTTGCCGCTCGCCATGGCAATGGCCTCGTGGAACTGCAGGTCGCTTTCGTGGAAGCGTGCTTCGGCCTCGGGGTTCTCGCCGTCGGCTGCCTCGGCCGCCGAGGCGCGCATGTCGCGCATGGCGCTGTCGATAGCCTGGATGCCGGCGCGGCTGGCGCGCTTCGCAGCGAGGCCCGATGACAGCGATTCCATCGCCATGCGCAGTTCGATCAGGTCGAACAGCCCCTTGGGATCGTTGCGGACGATCGAAACCAGCAGTGCCGCGAACACCGAACTGTCGGGCTCGCGCACCACGGCGCGGCGGCCGCGGCCGATATGCAGGAGGCCGCGCCCGACCAGCATTTTCACCGCTTCGCGCACCGTCAGGCGGCTGACCTCGAAGCGGCTGGCAATATCGGCTTCGCTCGGAATGCTGGCGCCCGGGGAGAGCTCGCCGAGAATGATCTCGGTCAGCTCGTTAGCCACCCTCTCGGCCGCCGTCAGTGGGTAATCCTCCGGGCCGGCGTTCACGTCGCTACGGGCCATTCCCCTCACACCTATCTGATATGTTATACGGCACCGACGCGAACTTTGTCGTCTGTCCGGTGCTCTCCTCAACGCCGAATTGTAATGCAGACATAGCAATTTGAGCAAGGATGAAAGCTCGGCGAACACGCCTTCGGCAGCCGTTCGGCGGACATCTTTACAGCGATATCTGATTACTCTAGGTTCCGCCGGCGCGTTGGAGGACGCGCGAAATGCCCCGGCTACGGGGCGTTTGGGAGGCGTCGCCACCGGGTGCCCGGCACGGCAACGAAGACCCGCGCAGCAATGAGCTGCGATGGTTGGTTCCCTTCACCTGTCCTCCCCGCGGGCGGCACGTCCCGATCGCGGTTCCGTCACCAAGGTTTACCCGGGAGGAAACCAGTGAAAGCCTTGAAGCTTCTTATGACCGCCGTCACCGTTGGCGCCATCGCGCTCTCCGGCCAGGCGTTTGCCCAGGACAAGGGCGCCATCGGCATTGCGATGCCGACCAAGTCGTCGCTCCGTTGGATTTCGGACGGTGACTCGCTGAAGGCCGCCCTCGAGGCCAAGGGCTACAGCGTCGACCTGCAATATGCCGAGGACGATATCCCGAACCAGCTCGCTCAGATCGAGAACATGGTGACCAAGGGCGTGAAGGCCCTGGTGATCGCGTCGATCGACGGCACGACGCTCAGTGCCGTGCTGCAGCAGGCTGCCGACTCGGGCATCAAGGTCATCGCCTATGACCGCCTGATCCGCGAAAGCGCCAATGTCGACTACTACACCACCTTCGACAACTTCCAGGTTGGCGTGCTGCAGGCCAACTCGCTGGTCAAGGGCCTGAAGGAACGTTTCCCGAGCACCAAGCCGTGGAACGTCGAACTGTTCGGCGGCTCGCCCGACGACAACAACGCCTTCTTCTTCTACGACGGCGCGATGAGCGTCATCCAGCCGCTGATCGACTCGGGCGACGTGGTGATCAAGTCCGGCCAGACCGGCATGGACAAGGTCGGCACGCTCCGCTGGGACGGCGCCGTGGCGCAGGCCCGCATGGACAACATCCTTTCGGCCAACTACTCGGACGGCAGCCGCGTCGATGGCGTCCTGGCTCCCTATGACGGGCTGAGCCGCGGCATTATCTCGTCGCTGCGCGGCGTTGGTTACGGTTCGGCCGACCAGCCGTGGCCGATCATCACCGGGCAGGACGCCGAAGTCCCGTCGGTGAAGGCGATCATTGCCGGCGAGCAGTACTCGACCGTGTTCAAGGATACCCGCGAACTGGCCGCGACCACTGCCGCGCTCGTCGACACTGTCGTCGGCGGCGGTACGCCTGAAGGACTCGACACCAAGACCTATGACAATGGCGTCAAGGTCGTGCCGTCGATCCTGCTCGTCCCGCATGACGTCGATGCCACCAACTACAAGGCTCTGGTCGTCGACTCGGGCTACATCAAGGAATCCGACCTCCAGTAAGGTCGAAGCCTTCGGAAGGGCCTCGCTGAGCAGCGGGGCCCTTTCGGCATTCTATCCCCTCAAGTAAACTTCGCCCCACAAGTAAATCCGGCCCCGCGGCGCCATCTGGCGACCGGGACCAACCAGAAGGCCGCCCATGACCGACACGATCCCGGAGATGCGCGACACGATCTTGCCGATGCGTGACACGATCCTGCAGATGCGTGACATCACCAAGACCTTTCCTGGTGTGAAGGCGCTGCAGAACGTCAACCTGGACGTCAAGGCCGGCGAAATTCACGCCATCGTCGGCGAGAACGGTGCCGGCAAATCGACACTGATGAAGGTGCTTTCCGGCGTCTACCCGCATGGCTCCTATGAGGGCCAGATCATCTATAATGGCGAGGAATGCGCCTTCCGCTCGATCCGCGACAGCGAGCACAAGGGCATCGTCATCATCCACCAGGAGCTGGCGCTGGTGCCGCTCTTGTCGATTGCCGAGAACATCTATCTCGGCAACGAGCGCGCCAAAGCCGGCATCGTCGATTGGGACGAGACGCGCGAGGGCGCCCGCGCCGTGCTGCGCAAGGTCGGGCTCAACGAAGACCCCGATACGCTGGTCACCAATATCGGCACCGGCAAGCAGCAGCTGGTCGAGATCGCCAAGGCGCTTTCGAAAGAAGTGAAGCTGCTCATCCTCGACGAGCCGACCGCCAGCCTTTCGGAAAAGGACAGCGCGGCGCTGCTCGACCTGCTGCTCGGCTTCAAGGCGCAGGGCATTTCCTGCATCCTGATCTCGCACAAGCTCAACGAGGTTTCGAAGATTGCCGACCGGATCACGGTGATCCGCGATGGCCGCACCATCGAGACGCTCGACAAGGCCGATATCACCGAGGACCGGATCATCACCTCGATGGTCGGCCGCCCGCTCGAGGATCGCTACCCGGCCCGCGCGCCTCAAATCGGCGAGGTGGTGTTCGAGGTGAAGAACTGGTCGGTCTACCACCCGCAGCACCGCGACCGGCAGGTGATCAAGGGCATCGACCTCAACGTCCGGAAGGGCGAAGTGGTGGGGATCGCCGGGTTGATGGGCTCGGGCCGCACCGAATTCGCCATGAGCCTGTTCGGCAAATCCTACGGCGTGAAGGTCAGCGGCGAGGTGCTGCTGCACGGCAAGAAGGTCGATACCTCGACGGTCGAAAAGGCCGTGTCGCACGGCATCGCCTACGCCACCGAGGATCGGAAGACCTTCGGGCTCAACCTCATCGACCACATCAAGCACAACACCACGCTCGCCAACCTGTGGGGCGTGTCGCGCTGGGGCGTCATCGACGACCTCGCCGAGCTCGACGTGGCGAACGACTATCGCAAGAAGACCAATATCCGGTCCTCGAGCGTCTACCAGACGGTGGGGAACCTGTCGGGCGGCAACCAGCAGAAAGTGGTGCTGTCCAAGTGGCTGTTCGCCAACCCCGAAGTGCTGATCCTCGATGAGCCGACCCGCGGCATCGATGTCGGCGCCAAGTACGAAATCTACAGCATCATCAACCAGCTCGCCGCGCAGGGCAAAGCCATCCTCGTCATCTCCTCGGAGATGCCGGAACTGCTCGGCATCACCGACCGCGTCTACGTGATGAACGAGGGCCGGCTGGTCGGCGAAATGCCGACCGTCGAGGCGAGCCAGGAAAAGATCATGCGCGCCATCGTGCGCGCCGAAGGGAAAGTTGCATCATGACGACCGAAACCGCACCGCAGGCTGCAACCCCGGCAGAAGCCGCTGCGCCGCTTTCGATCTGGGGCGCGCTGCAGGCGAACCTCCGCGAATACGGCCTGCTGCTGGTGCTGATCCTGATCATGCTGTTTTTCCAGTGGACGACCGGCGGCGTGCTGTTCAAGCCGCTGAACCTCACCAATATCGTCCTGCAGAACAGCTACATCATCGTGATGGCGCTGGGCATGCTGCTGGTGATCGTCGCCGGCCATATCGACCTCAGCGTCGGCTCGGTGTCGGGCTTTATCGGCGCGCTGGCGGCCATGCTGATGGTCGGCTGGAAGTTCCCGCCGGAGCTGGCTTTCCTCGCCAACCCGATCGTTGCAGGCCTCATCTGCCTCGTGGTCGGGGCGGCGATCGGCGCGGCGCAAGGCTACCTGATCGCCTATTACCGCATCCCGAGCTTCATCGTGACGCTCGCCGGCATGCTGATCTTCAAGGGCCTGTC
This sequence comes from Devosia sp. Root105, assembly GCF_001424865.1. NCBI lineage: Bacteria > Pseudomonadati > Pseudomonadota > Alphaproteobacteria > Hyphomicrobiales > Devosiaceae > Devosia > Devosia sp. Root105. The sequence continues at coordinate 462,392 of NZ_LMCR01000015.1, read as the reverse complement.
GCTGTCCATTCTCGCCGGCCAGTCGGTCGGCCCGTTCCCGGCCGAGTTCCAGCTGCTGTCGGCGGGGTTCATCCCCGACTTCATCGGGGCGATCACCCTCGTGCCGGCCAGCCAGGGCGTGCAGCCCTTGGTGCTGCACGGGGCAACGCTCGCCATCGGCATCGTCGCCGTGGTCGGCATGATCCTGCTGTCGATCCGCACCCGCGCCCGCCGTACGGCGCGCGGCTATGAGAGCGAGCCGTTCGCGCTGTTTGCCGCAAAGAACATCGTGATCGCGGCGCTGGTGCTGTTCTTCACCTATATGCTGGCGTCCTACAAAGGCCTGCCGAACGTCCTGGTGGTGATGGGCATCCTGATTGCCGGCTTCGTCTTCCTCACCAAGCGTCTGACCTTCGGCCGGCGTATCTATGCCATCGGCGGCAACCCCAAGGCGGCGGCGCTGTCGGGCATCAAGACCGAGCGGCTGACCTTCTACATCTTCGCCATCATGGGGGCGCTCGCGGCGCTCGCCGGCATGATCTACGCCGCCCGCCTCAACTCGGCGACGCCGAAGGCGGGGCAGGGGCTCGAGCTCGACGTGATCGCCGCGGTGTTCATCGGCGGCGCCTCGGCGCTGGGCGGCGTCGGCCAGGTCGCCGGCGCGGTGATCGGCGCCTTCATCATGGGTGTCCTGAACAACGGCATGTCGATCATGGGCATCAACATCGACCTGCAGCAGATGATCAAGGGCGTGGTGCTGCTGGCCGCGGTGTTCTTCGACTTGTACAACAAGAACAAGGCGTAAGCGGTCGCAGCCGACGGACGAATGAGCCCGGGTTTCACGATGGTGGGACCCGGGCTTTTTGCTGCGCTGTCGTATGCTCCCCTCCCCCTTGAGGGGAGGGGCTGGGGGTGGGGGTGGTGAGGCGGGCACGGTGGTGACTGCACCACCCCCTCCCTCAATCCCTCCCCTCAAGGGGGAGGGAGGCGACAACCCAGACATCTCGCCACAACCGGCAACTTTTCCTCCGTCCCGCCCTAGCGAGCCGCGGCCAGTTATGGTTTTGTCCGCCGCGCATTGTAACGTTGCAACGAGGATATTTCGCATGGCTCTTTCCATCGAGCAGCGGCTGGACCGGATCAGGGTGCGGCTGGATGAGCTCACCTGGTGGCGGGAGCGCGAGACACTGCCGGTGGGCGGCTGGACGCTGAACGGCAAGCCGATCGAGGTCGGGGCGCCATGGCCGAGCCGTGACGGCGTGCAGAGCTTTGCCGCCGGCGTTTCGGTGCCCTCGAGCTGGCCGATTGCCGAGACGCGGCTGTTCCTCGACCTGGGTGGCGAGGCGCTGGCGACGCTGATCTATGGCGACGACAATGTCGGTTTCGGCAACGACCCGTATCACAAGGAATTCCCGGTACGGGCGCATGATTTCCGCATCGAGGCGGAAGCGGTGGCGCGGCTGCCGTTCGGCGAACCGGTGCGCAAGCCGCATCTGAACGACGCCAGACTCTACTGGCTCGACGGCGCGGTCGACGCGTTCCGCCTGCGCTTGAGCCAAGTGCACGAAGCGGCGACGGAGCTCGGCGAGCACGAGGTGGTGCCGCACCTCGTCGCTGCGGCGGAGGAGGCCTTTTACGCGCTCGAATGGCCGTCGGGGACGGAGGATTATGTCGCGCGCTTTGCGCCGCAGCGCGGCCAGCAGAAGATCTGGCAATTGCCGCCGCTCAAGGACAACCCGGCGCCGCTCAGCGAAGCGCAGCGCCAGAGCGTCATCAAGGCGGACCTGAAGCTGATCGAGCGGCTGCGCGAACTCAAGCAGCGCTTCCCGCAACAGGGCGAGATCGCGCTCACCGGGCACGCCCATATCGATCTCGCCTGGCTCTGGCCCTATGCCGAGACCCGCCGCAAGATGCGCCGCACCTTCTCGACGGCGGTGACGCTGATGGAGGGGAGCAACGAGTACCTGGCGCAGTCGGGTTTCCGCTTCAACCAGTCGACGGCGCATTACTACGCGCAGATCGAGGAAGACGATCCGGCGCTGTTCCAGAAGATCAAGGCGAAGGTGGCGGCCGGCGGCTGGGAGACGGTCGGCGGCATGTGGGTCGAGCCCGACACCAATATGCCCACCGGCGAGAGCCTGACGCGGCAGATCCTCTACGGGCAGCGCTATTTCCAGCAGAAGTTCGGGGTCAAGCACCGGGTGTGCTGGCTGCCCGATTGCTTCGGCTTTTCGGGTGGGCTGCCGCAGCTGTTGAAACAAGGCGGTATCGACTCGTTCTTCACCATCAAGGTGAACTGGAACGACACCAACACCATCCCGGCCGACCTGTTCTGGTGGGAGGGGATCGATGGCTCGCGGGTGTTGACCCACACCTTCAACAACCCCTGGCACGGCTATAATGGCGCGGTGAACCCGCTCAGCATCCTGAAGACCTGGCGTAACTTCATGCAGAAGCCGCAGCATTCGACCTCGCTGCTCGCCGTGGGCTATGGCGATGGCGGTGGCGGGGTGACGCCGGAATATGTCGAGCGCGAAATGCAGCTGCGGGATTTCCCGGTGCTGCCCAAGGCGCGCTGGAGCCGGGTCGAGGATTTCTTCGCTGCGGCGCACGAGACCGGCAAGCAGACCGAGCTGCCAGTGTGGCAGGGCGACATCTATCTGGAACTGCACCGCGCGACGCTCACCACGCAGAGCGCCACCAAGAAGGCGCACCGGCAGGCTGAGCGGGCGCTGATCACCGCCGAAACGCTGGCCTCGCTGGCGGCGCTGCTCGGTGGCGAGCAGCCGGAGAGCCTCGAGCATATCTGGCGCGTGGTGCTGAAGAACGAGTTCCACGACATCCTGCCCGGCTCGTCGATCGCCGAGGTCTACGAGGATGCCGAGCGCGAGCTGAACGACGCGGTCGGCCGCGCACTGGCGCGCCAGCAGATGGCGATGTCGGTGATCGTCAACCGCATCCCGAACGGCGATGTGCATGACGCGGTGATCGTGGTGAACCCCTCGCTCAGCCGCCGGCCAGTGCGGGTGACGCTGTCGGACGGCACGCATTTCTCGAGTTCCGACGTGATGGCGCCGCTCGGCATCAAGGTGTTCACCCGCGCGACGCTCGAGCCGCTGGCGGGCCTGTCGGTGAGCGAGAGCCACCTCGAGAACACGCATCTTCGCGCCACGATCGGGCTCGACGGCACCGTCACCAGCCTCATCCACAAAGCGACCGGGCGCGAGGCGCTCGCGGGCCGCGGCAACCAGCTCTGGGTCTATCCGGCCGATAAGCCGCGCGACTGGGATGCCTGGGATATCGAGGAGGACTACGCCAAGAAGGGCATCGAGCTGAACCGCCCTGAAAGCATCAAAGTGGTCGAGGATACCCCGGCGCGCGCCGCGATCCGCATCGTCCGTCGCTTCCGCGCCTCGACGGTGACGCAGACCTACAGCCTCGACGCCAACGGGGTGCGTCTCGATATCGCGACCGAGATCGACTGGCACGATCGGCATTGCCTGCTCAGGACGCAGACGCCGGTGGCGGTGCGCGCCGCGCACGCGACGTTCGAGCACGCCAACGGGGTGGTGCAGCGCACCACGCACAACAATACCAGCTGGGACCAGGCGCAGTTCGAAGTGCCGGGCCATCGCTTCCTCGATATGAGCGAGCCGGGTTTCGGCGTGGCGCTGCTCAACGACGCCAAGTATGGGCACAGCGCCAAGGGCAATGTGCTGGGCCTCAGCCTCGTGCGCTCGCCGGTCTATCCGGACCCACTGGCCGATGAAGGCGGGCAGCGCTTCACCTATGCGCTCTATCCGCATGCCGGCGAATGGCACGAGGGCCGGGTGCGCGAGGAAGCCGAGGACCTCAACCAGCCGATGCTGGCGGCCGTCGCCAGCGGCGTCGCCGCGGTGCATTATGAGCCGATCGGGATCGACGGCATTCCGGCAGCGCTGTCGGGGCTGAAGCCGGCCGAGGACGGCAACGGGCTGGTGCTGCGGGTGTACGAGCCGTCAGGTAGGCGCGGCGATTTCGCCGTGCAGGTGCCGGAGGGCTGGAAGCTGGGGGAGAGCCTCAACATTCTCGAGGAGCCGATGGCGCGCGGCGAGGGTGCGGGGCTGCGGCCGTTCGAGGTCAGGAGCTGGCGGGTTTCGCGGGGGTAGGGGCTGGAGCGTGGGGCCCACCCCCACCCAGCTTCGCTACGGCTCCGCCTAGCTGCGCTACCCTCCCCACAAGGGGGAGGGAGACGAAAGAACCGAAGCCTTGCAGTCGGGTCTCCCTCCCCTTGATGGGGAGGGATCAAGGGTGGGGTGGGGCCGCTTGCGTTGGCTGACCCGACTGATAGAGACGGCCCCCTCCCGGCCTCCCCAAAGGGGGAGGTGCCCTTTCGGTGTGTTTGGCACGATCGCAGACAGAGCCTCGACTCTTCACCTCCCCCTTTATGGGGGAGGCCGGGAGGGGGCCGTCCGCCTGCAGTCAGCCCGCCTCAGCCCCGCTCCACCGGCGCATCGGCCTTGCCGCCCCACTCAGTCCACGACCCATCATAGACCGCCACATCCCTGGCCCCGGCAATGGCCAGTGCCAGCGCCACCGTCGACGCCGTCACCCCCGAGCCGCAACTGGTGACGATGGGTTTGGTCACATCGACACCGGCTTTCGCAAACAGCGCCTGCAACTCCGCCGCTGACTTCAGCTGCCCGTTCGCGGTCACCTCGCTCGCCGGCACGCTCAAGCTGCCTGGGATGTGCCCCGACGCCAGCCCCGGGCGGGGTTCGGGAGCTTCGCCGCGGAAGCGGTCGCCGGGGCGGGCGTCGACGATGGTCCTGGCCTTCGAGCTGGTCAGCCCGAGCACGGCGTCGAAATTCTGCACCAGCGCCGGCTGGTAGTGCGGCACGAAAGTTCGGGGTGCCGGCTGCTCCTCGCCCGAGGCGGTCGGTCGGCCCTCGGCGCGCCATTTCGGGCCGCCGCCATCGAGTACGCGCACGTCCCTGGCGCCCATGGCGCGGAAGCTCCACCAGACGCGCGGCGCGGCGAAGACGCCGGCTTCGTCGTAGACGACGATGGTGTCGGTGTCGGCGATGCCGAGTTTGCCCACCGCCTCGGCAAAGGCCGCCGGGGTCGGCAGCATGTGGGGCAGGGTGGTGGTCTTGTCGGCGATATCGTCGATGCCGAAGAACACCGCGCCGGGCAGGTGGCTCTTGAGGTATTCGGCGCGCCCGCTGCGGTTGGCGGCCGGCATGTACCAGCTGGCATCGACGAGGACGACATTGGCGTCATCGATGTGGTCGGCAAGCCAGTCGGTGGTGACGAGTGGGGTGGTCATGGGTGCTCCGCGATTTGCGGGGCACCTTAGTGCAGGATGGCGCGCGGGTGAATCGGCTTGCGGGTCAAAGTGTTGCTGGTTGGGGGGAGGGGGGAGAAGGATTTTGCGCATGCCGCTGACGCGGCCGCATTTGTGGCAGGTTCTCTCCCACCCACCGGCTGTCATCCCAGCGAAAGCTGGGACCCATTTCTCCGCTGGTGCAGACCTGCGGGTTGGGTCCCAGCTTTCGCTGGGATGACATCGAGTTTGGGGGAGGTGCGGTGGTTGGCTGGCAGCAGGGGCGGTGCCCCCTACCGCTCCAGCACGAGCACGTCGCTCGAGGCGATGCCGATGCGCACTGGCGCTCCGTGCGCCGGGGGTGGGGTGCGTTGGTCGTTGAAGGTGTCGAGGTTCACCGCGTTGTCGCCGAGGTCGACCTTCAGGCGGATCACCGAGCCGAGGAAGCTGACTTCAGCGACCTTGCCATCGAGCACGATATCGCGCGTCGCGCCGTTGGCGAGCGACACCGCTTCGGGCCGCATAGTCAGGGCTACGGCTTCACCGTTGCGTGCAGAAGCGGGCAAAGCCGGGATGGTGACGGTGGTGCCGCCCAGTGTCACGGTCTTGGCGCCGGCGTCGGCGACGGTGGCATTAAGGGTATTGAGCGTGCCGACGAAGGTCGCGACGAACCTGGTCTGCGGCCGGTTGTAGATCTCGAACGGCTGGCCGAACTGCTCGACATTACCGGTGTTGAGCACGACGATCCGGTCGGAGATCGACAGCGCCTCTTCCTGGTCGTGCGTCACGAACACCGTGGTGATCCCCAGTTCGCGCTGGATCTGGCGGATCTGCTCGCGCAGCGAGACGCGGATCTTGGCATCGAGCGCGGAGAGCGGCTCGTCGAGCAGCAGCATGCGGGGGCTGGGGGCGAGCGCGCGCGCCAGCGCCACGCGCTGCTGCTGGCCGCCCGACAGTTCGAACGGATAGCGCTTGCCGTAGCCGGAAAGGCCGATCAGCTGCAGCATCTCCTCGGTCCGGGCTTCGCGCTGCGGCTTTGGCATGCCGGCGATTTTCAGCCCGAAGCCGATATTGTCGGCGACGTTCATGTTGGGGAACAGCGCATAGGCCTGGAACACCATGCCGATCTTGCGCTGGTTGGGCGCGAGGCCGGAAATGTCCTTGCCCTCGACCAGAATGCGGCCCGAATCCGGACGCTCGAAGCCGGCAATCATCCGCAAGATGGTGGTCTTGCCGCAGCCCGACGGGCCGAGCAGGCTGACGAACTCGCCCTTGTTGAACGAGAGGTCGACGCCCTTGACGACCTGGTTGCCGCCGAAGGCCTTGACCAGCTTGTCGATGCGCAGAAATTCTTCGGCCATGGTCTAGTCCCTACGGGCGGTTTTGGGGGCGAAACGCGCCAGCAGCTGGATCATGCCCATGGCGCCCCAGGTGATGACGAATGAAATGACGGCGAGCGCGGCAGGCTCGAACGCCCGGTTGGCGCCGACATTCTGCATGTAGACACCGAACACCTGCCGGTTGAGGAGGCTCGCGATGGTGAACTCGCCGATGACAATGGCGAGGGTCAGGAAAGCGCCCGACAGCACCGCGACGATGATGTTGGGAAAGATCACCTTGGCGATGATGGTCGCCTGGTTGGCGCCGAGGATATTGGCGGCTTCGGTGAGGGTCTGCACATCGATGGTGCGGAGCCCCGTATCGACCGCCCGATACATGTAGGGCAGGGCCAGCGCCACATAGGCCAGCGTCAACAGGATATCGGTGCCGAGATTGGTGCCGAGCAGCGGCAGCGGCGACGAGGTGTTGTACATGCGGATATAGCCGAACACCAAAATGATGGCCGGGATCACCAGCGGCAACAGGGTGATGAACTCGATGATCGGCCTGAGATGCGGGGCGCGCAGCCGCACGTAATAGGCGGCGGGCACGACGATCAGCAGGCCGGCGAGAATGGCGCAGACGCCGACGATCAGCGAGTAGCTGAACGAGGCCTGGAAGCGCCCATCGGAGAACACCGAGGTATAGGCATCGAAGGTGTAGCCCTCGCGGCGGATGCGCAGGGAGAACTCGAAGGTGGCGAGCAGCGGCACGATGAAATAGGCCGCGCCGAAGGCGAAGATGAGCCAGCTCCAGAGCTTGGCGGGCTTCATTTGAGCCACCTCTCGGCGCGGGTGCGGATCACCAGGTAGACGATGTTGGCGAGCGCGGTGATGACGATCATGCCGAGCGCCAGCGCGGCGCCGAGGCCGGGGTTGTGCAGCACGTCGCCGCGGATCTGCGCATAGAGCAGGATCGGCACGATGTTGAGCGACGAACCGGTGAGCGCGTAGGCGGTGGCAATGGCGCCGAACGCGTTGGCGAACAGCAGCGACAAGGTGCCGAGCAGGTTTGGCCACAGCACCGGCAGCCCGATATAGCGCCAGAACTGGCCATTGGTGGCGCCCAGCGTCGCGGCGGCCTCGCCCCATTCCTTCTTCAGCCCATCGATCGCCGGCGCGATGATCAGGATCATCAGCGGGATCTGGAAGTAGAGATAGGTGATGGTGAGGCCCCAGAAACTCAAAAGGTTGAAGCCGGATTTGTAGAGGTCGAGCCCGGTGAACTTCAGCAGCACGGTGACCAGCCCGAGCCGGCCGAGCGTCGCGAGGAAGGCGAAGGACAGCGGGATGCCGGCGAACTGCGAGGCGACGCCGGAAAAGGTCATCACCGCCGAGCGGATGCCGGAGGGGAGCTTGCCCCGGATGATGGCCAGCGCAATGGCGAGCCCGATGGCGGCGCCGAGCACGGCCGAAGTCACCGAAACCCGGATCGAAATCCAGAACGAGGCAGCGATCTGCGGCGTCGCCAGATCCATGACGTTCTGCAGGGTGAAATTGCCTTGCGGGTCCTGGAAGGCGCCGACCACGAGGCCGAGCGTCGGGATCAACAGGAACAGCAGAGCGAAGACGATGAACGGCGCGATGGCGATGATGTCGCCGAGGCGGAGCCTCAAAAAGAACCGGAACGGGTTACCACCGACGCGCACGGCCGGCCCGGTGGAAACCGGGCCGGCCGAGGTGTCAGCCGCAGAGCTGACATTGGTCATATTACTGGACGTTGGCGCCGACGACGGCGTCCCACTGGCCGGTGATCACTTCCTTGGCGGCAGCCTGTTCGTCGAGGGTCGGGAACACGGCCTTGGCATAGGCTTCGGCCGGCGGCAGCTTGTCGAGCAGCTCCTGCGGGATCGAGCCCTTGGCGGCGAGGTCGTTGAAGCGGATCGGGTGGCAATAGCCAGCCAGCCAGCCGAGCTGACCTTCGTCGGAGTAGAGGTATTCCATCCAGAGCTTGGCCGCGTTCGGATGCGGTGCGAAAGCCGAGATCGCCTGGATGTAGACGCCGGCGACGACGCTGTCGGACGGCACGACGACTTCGGCCTTGGGGTTGCCGGCAAAGCCATCGCGCCAGGCCAGAGCATTGTAGTCCCACGCCACGACGATCGGGGTGGTGCCCTGGGCGGTGGAAGCGGCCTTGCCGATCACCGGCACGAAGTTGCCGGATTTGTTGAGCTCGGCGAAGTAGGCGAGACCAGCGTCGGCCGCAGCCTTGGCATCGGCAGCACCGGTCGAGAGGCCAGCGCCATAGACGCCCTGGATGGCCTGGTTGGCAGCGCGCGGATCACCGGCCAGCGCCACGGCGTTGGCATAGTCGGCGCCCTTGAGGTCGGCCCACGAGGTCGGGACCTTCGAGACGAGGTCGGTGTTCACGAGGAACGACAGCACGCCGTAGTAATCGCCGTACCAGTAGCCTTCAGCGTCCTTGGCCGAATCCGGGATCGAATCCCAGGTCGAGACCTTGTACGGCTGGATCAGGCCTTCGGCCTTGGCCGAGGGGCCAAAGCTGAGACCGACGTCGATCACATCAGGGGCCTGCGGGCCGGTATTTCCCTTGTTGGCCTTGATAGCTTCGATTTCATCGGCCGAGCCGGCATCGGGGTTCAGCTCGTTGATGGTGATGCCCGGATACTTGGCCTTGAAGGCCTCGATCACGGCGCCATAGCCGCACCAGTCGTGCGGCAGGGCGATAGTGGTCAGTTGTCCCTCAGTTTTCGCGGCTTCGTACAGCGCGGCGAGGTCGGTCTGCGCCGAAACGGTGAAGGTCGAAGCGGCGAGTGCCGCGACCGATACCGAAGCGACGAGCGCATTCTTGACGATCATTCTCAAGTCTCCCTGGAATTTTGGCTTCTTGTCCTGACTCGGGAGGAGCCCCTAAAGCCGCGCTTCACCTATTTTGGCCGTGTGACAGCCACGTGACACCCCCAAGGTGCGCGGTGGCAGGCGAGGCGATCCATTGCCCCGACAAAGTCCGGCGGCGCAGGCGAGACAGCGTTCGGACCCCCTCCGAAGTCAATTGTGACAATTGTGACAGTGCCCGTTTTGCTTGGGCGAGTCGAGATGGGGGCAGGAAAGCCAGATTAGAGCCGTTCCAAGCTGGGTCGATATTTCTTGAAGCCGACTATCCACTTTGATAGTCGGCGCTACCAACGGGCCCGCGCAGGCCTGCTCCAGGAGATTTCAGTAATGAAGATCAGCACGCTTGCCCTCTCGATCGGCGTGGCGGCAATGGGCGCCGGCCTTGCCAATGCCGCTGAACCCAGCGCCGATGCCATCCTCAAGACCTACGCCGATATCGCGCTTGCCGGTTACGAGGATGCGCTCGCGACCGCCAAGGCGCTCGACGCCGCCACCGACACGCTGATCGCCAACCCGAGCGAAGAGACGCTGACCGCGGCGCGCGAAGCCTGGCGGGCGTCGCGTCCGTCGTACCAGCAGACCGAGGCGTTCCGCTTCGGCAACCCGGTTGTCGATGAGTGGGAAGGCAAGGTGAATGCCTGGCCGCTGGATGAAGGCCTGATCGACTATGTCGATGCCTCCTATGGCACCGAGAGCGACGAGAACGGGCTCTACACCGCCAACATCATTGCCAACTCGAAGATCACCATCGACGGCACCGAAGTCGATGCGGCGGAGATCACCCCGGCGTTTTTGCAGGATACGCTGCAGGAAGCCGGCGGTATCGAAGCCAACGTCGCGACCGGCTACCACGCCATCGAGTTCCTGCTCTGGGGCCAGGATCTCCACGGCACGAAAGCCGGCGCCGGTGAGCGGCCGTTCACCGACTATTCGACCGAGACTAATGCCAAGCGGCGCGGCCAGTATCTCGATGCGGCGACCGACCTCCTCGTCACCGATCTCGAGGAAATGGTCGCCAACTGGCAGGAAGGCGGCGCGGCGCGCACCGCGCTCAGCGGGCAGGGGCTCGCCACCATTCTCACCGGCATGGGGTCGCTGTCGTTCGGCGAGCTGGCAGGCGAGCGCATGAAGCTCGGCCTCCTGCTGCACGATCCGGAAGAGGAGCACGACTGCTTCTCGGACAACACCTACATCTCGCACCTCTATGACGCGGTCGGCATCCAGAACGTCTATCTCGGCACCTATACGCGCGAAGACGGCACCGAGGTTTCGGGCCCCTCGATCTCAGAGCTGATCGCGGCCAAGGATCCGGCGCTCGACACCGAGATCAAGGCGCTGCTCGACACCACGCTCACCGCCATGCATGCGATGGCGGAGCGCGCGCAGAGCGTTGAGGCCTACGACCAGATGATCGCTGAGGGGAATACCGAAGGCAACGCGGTGGTGCAGGCGGCGATCGATGGCCTGATCGCCCAGACCCGTGGTATCGAGCGCGCCGTGGCGCTGCTGGAGCTGGGCGACACGGTGACCATCGAGCAGTCCGACAGCCTGACCAACCCGGACGCCGTGTTCCAGTAGGCGCGTCTTAGTAGGCCTGGGTTTTCCAAAGCTTTGTCGGCGTCGCGGGTTGCCAGAATCCGCGATGCTGCGTTTCATCCCGGTCCATGGCCGGGAAGCCAAGAGTGCGAGACATGCACAAGCGCTTGACCGTTTTCCTGGTCATAACCCTTATCGCGGGTCTCGCCGTCGCCAGCGACGGCGGGACCCGTTCCGATTTGACGCCGAGGGATCTGCAACGGGTCCAGGCGGTCACTGCCCCCGCTACGGATTTCACCAAGCCCGAGAATTTCGAGCAGCTGCCCGGCGGGGCCGGCACGGTGAAGAAGCGCGTCAACCAGGACATCTTCTCGTTCTCGTCGGCCAATATCAGCTTCGAGCAGGAAGCCGAGTTCAAGCTCGGCAACGCGCTGTTCAGAAAACTCTGGGTGTCGGCGCCGGCCTCGACCGAGGCGTCGGATGGGCTGGGGCCGCTGTTCAATGCGCGCGGCTGCCAGAACTGCCATTTGAAGGACGGGCGTGGCCATACGCCCTCGGGCAATGGCGACGATGCCGTATCGATGTTCCTGCGCTTGTCGATCCCACCGCGCGATGCGGCTGACCACGCGGCGCTGGCTGATGGCGCCAAGGTGATCGAGGAGCCGACCTATGGCGGCCAGTTGCAGGATTTTGCCATCCAGGGGATCAAGCCCGAAGGTAAGATGGTGATCAGCTATACCGACGATCCGGTGAAGCTGGGCGACGGCACGATCGTGACGCTGCGGCGGCCGAGCTATTCGGTCGCCGACCTCGCCTATGGCGCGATGGCCGAGGATGTGCTGCTGAGCCCGCGCGTCGCGCCGCAGATGATCGGGCTGGGGCTGCTCGAGCAGGTGCCGCAGGAGGATATCCTTAAGAAGGTCGACCCCGACGATCGCGATGGCGACGGCATTTCGGGCCGGCCCAACATGGTGCTCGACGCAGTGAGCGGGCAGCGCGCGCTTGGCCGCTTCGGCTGGAAGGCCGGCGCCGCCAGCGTCCGGGCGCAATCGGCCGATGCCTTTGCCGGCGATATCGGCATTTCGACACCGCTGGTGATGAAGCCGCATGGCGATTGCAGCACAGCAGAGGCCGAGTGTCTCGCGGCGCCGACCGGCGAACAGCAGCGGCTCGGCCCGTCCGAGGCGCCCGATCCGGTGCTCGACCTCGTCACCTTCTACTCGCAGAACCTCGGCGTGCCCCAACGCCGAAACGTCGGCGACGCCGACGTGTTGCGCGGCAAGCAGGCGTTCTATGCCGCCAATTGCACCGCCTGCCACACGCCAAAGTATGTGACCTCGCGCCAGGCGCCGATCGACGCGCACAAGTTCCAGCTGATCTGGCCCTATACCGACCTGCTGCTACACGACATGGGCGAGGGCCTTGCCGACAACCGCCCCGAGGGCGATGCCGACGGCTATGAGTGGAAGACCCCACCGCTATGGGGGATCGGGCTCACCGAGACCGTCTCCGGCCATACGGAGTTCCTGCATGACGGGCGGGCGCGCAATCTCACCGAGGCCATCCTCTGGCATGGCGGCGAGGCGCAGAAATCGCGCGATGCGTTCGCAAACATGCCGAAATCCGAGCGCGATGATCTGATCGCCTTCCTGGAGTCGCTGTGATGCGCCTGTTGCTTGCTGTCCTCATCGCGCTCACGGTCGCACCGGCAGTAGCGGAGGAACAGAAGCTCACCGCGGAGCAGGTGGTGTCGCTGGCGATCACCGAGGTGATCCGGCCGGGCTTTGCGCAGTATGCCGAGGCGGCGGCGACGCTCGAACGCGATGTTGCAGGCCTCTGCGGCGGGCCATCCGAAGCGAGCCTCGACATTGCCCGCACCCAGTTCAAGGCCGCCGTTATCGCCTGGTCGCGGGTCGAGCTCTATCGGCTCGGGCCGCTGATGGTGGAGAACCGCTACGACAAGATCCTGTTCTGGCCCGATCGCAAGGGCATCGCGCTGAAGCAGGTGCAGGGTGTGCTGGCCAACGCCGACCCCGATGCGACGGATCCGGCAAAGCTTGGCAGCAAGAGCGTCGCCATGCAGGGGCTGGGGGCGCTCGAGTTCCTGCTGTTCGGCACCGGCGCCGAACAGTTGAGCAGCGCCGAAGGCGATTTCCGCTGCCGCTATGCTCACGCCGTCACGATGCTGCAGGCCGAGACTGCGGCCGCCTTGTCGGCTGAGTGGAACGACCCCGCGGGCATTTCGAAGCGGCTGCTCGAGCCCTCCGAGAGTGACCCGGATTATCGCAGTTTCCACGAGGTGGCCGAGGCGCTGACCGGGCTCCTGGCGCACGGCACCGAGGCGATCCGCGACCAGCGGTTGCTGCCGTTCCTAGGGCGCGACGGCGCGGCGCCGAAGCCGAAATCGGCGCTGTTCTGGCGCTCGGGCATGACGGTGCCCTCGATCAACGCCAATTTCGAGGGCTTGCGCGCTTTGCTCGAGAAATCGCGTATCGCCGAGGCGACGACGGCGGAGAACCTCTGGGTGTCGAACAGCGCCAGTTTCGAGTTCGGCAATGCCGAGCGTGCCGGCAAGGTGGTGACCGATCCCGTCGAGCAGGCGCTGGCCGACCCCAGGCAGAAGAAGGCGCTCGACTACCTGGTGATCGTGACGCAGTCGCTCGACACCATCCTCGGCGAGAACCTCGCGGCAGCGCTCGGCCTGTCGGTCGGCTTCTCGTCACTCGACGGAGACTGATGATGTGGCAGCGGCGGGCATTCCTTAAGGCAGCGGGCATTGGCTTTGCCGCCGCGCTGTTGCCGCCGCGTGCCGAAGCGCTGGAGCGGGCCGAACTGATCTTCGCCTCGTCGATCCAGAAGCGCGAAGGCGGCTTCGGCGCGGCGCTGGTGAACGAGGCGGGGTCGGTGATCTCGACCGTCGAGCTGCCGGAGCGTGGACACGACATCACCTTTTCGCCGACCACCGGGCAGGGGGTGGTGTTCGCCCGCCAGCCCGGCACCTTCGCGGTGATCTTCGACCCCAAGGGCGGGACCAAGCCGCAGACGCTGACCAGCATCGAGGGCCGGCATTTTTTCGGCCACGGCGCGTTCTCGCCCGATGGCAAGCTGCTCTATGCCACCGAGAATGACTTCGACAATGCGCGCGGGGTGATCGGCATTTATGACGTCGCCGGCGGCTATAAGCGGATCGGCGAGTTCGACACTTTTGGCACCGGCCCGCACGAGATGCTGCTGATGCCGGATGGCGAGACCTTCGTCGTCGCCAATGGCGGGATCGAGACGCACCCCGATTACGGGCGGACCGAGCTCAACCTCGACAGCATGGATCCCTCGATCGCCTTCGTCGACCGGCGCTCGGGCAAGCTGATCGGGCAATTGCGGCTTGATGGCGGGCTGCACCAGCTGTCGATCCGCCACATGGCGTTCGACCATAAGGGCCGGGTCTGGTTCGGTTGCCAGTTCCGCGGGCCTTCGGCCGATCGGCCGCAACTGGTCGGCTATGCCACGCGCGACGGCGAGATCCGGCTGATCGAGCTGCCCGACGCGACGCTCGGGGAATTGCGCAACTATATCGGCTCGGTCGCCGCCTCTGCCGATGGTGGGCTGATCGGCGTCTCCTCGCCCGAAGGCAACACCATCCTCGCCATCGACCCCGATACGGCAACGGTGGTCGCCAGCCTCGGGCTCGAAAACGGCTGCGGCATCGCGCCGGACAGTGTCGGGCTCGTGGCTTCGAGCGGAGAAGGGGCGCTGGGCGGCCTCGCCGGCTCGCCGGCGCCGCTCACGACGTTCGAGCTGAACTTTGACAATCATTTGAGGTTGCTGAAGGCGGTTTGAGGGTGGGGATGTCGGTGCTGGAGGGCTCGACACGCTCCCCAAACTCGATGTCATCCCAGCGAAAGCTGGGACCCATCTCACCGCCCGCGCCGGCTGATAGTTGGGTCCCAGCTTTCGCTGGGATGACAGCCGGATGAGGAGGAGAGGGAGTGCCCCCATTCTCTTTCGAAGAGATCGGCGCGGGCTCCGAGCCCTTCCTAAACCCCCGCCACCTTCCGCCCCACCCACAGCTGCCGCAGCCCGTCATATGTCCAGTTGTACGCAAACGCGTAGGGCAGGAAGAACAGAAAGAAGCCGATATCGAGCATGAAGGCCTGGACCAGCGAAATGTTCAGCAGCCACGCCGCGAGCGGCACGCCGACCAGCACCAGGCCGCCTTCGAAGCCGAGCGCGTGCAGCGCCCGGACGGCAAGGGTGCGCGGCACGCGCGCCACCGGCCACAGCCGGTCGAAGACCAGGTTGTAGACGACGTTCCAGCCCATGGCGGTGGTCGAGAGCAGGATGGCCAGGAGCCCGACATGGCTGAGCGGCCGGTCGAGCAGCCAGGCGGCAATCGGCGCGCAGACGAGCAGCGCGATGACCTCGAAGCCGACCGCGTGGCCGATGCGTTCGAGGAAGGACCGGTTCTGGAGTTGCATGGTGTTCTCACACTTCAACGTCTTGGTTGGTCGCGCTTTCGAGCTGGAAAGCGCTCCTTGATGTGAGCTGGACCTAGCATCGATTTTTCAGGTATACCAAGATAGATACCATCGAGAATATCGATAGATGCAATATTCCCCCGAAGCCATGGAGGCCTTCGCCGCGGCGGCGGCGCTCGGCTCGTTCTCGGCCGCTGCCCGGCAGCTGCACAAGAGCCAGTCGACCATCAGCGCGGCGATCGCCAACCTCGAGGCCGATCTCGACCTGACGCTGTTCGACCGCTCGAACCGCCTGCCGGTGCTGACGGCGGCGGGACGGCGGGTGCTGGCGCATGTGCAGGAGATTCTGGCTGCCGGTGACCGGCTCGAGGCTTTGAGCTTGCGGCTCTCCGACAAGGTCGAGCCGCGGCTGACCATTGTCCTCTCCGACACTTATGGGCAGAGCGACCATCTCGAGCTGATGCAGGAGTTCGAGCGACGTTATCGCGATATCGAGCTCGAATGCCTGATCGCCGAGGGGCCCGATGTCATCGACCTGCTGCAATCGGGCCGGGCGCATCTGGCGGTCACCGCCGCAGCGCCGTCCTATCCCAGCGGTATCGCCTCGGCGCGGCTGGCCGAGCCGACCCGCATGGGGGTGTTCGTGGCGCGTGAGCACCCGCTGGCGACGGCCGGCAGCCCGAGCGCCGAGCAGCTGGCGGCGACGCGGCAGATTTACCTCAACAGCTATGTCGGCGGCGGCACCCGGCCGCTCGGGCTCGCCTGGTCGGCGCCGAGCTACCTGATGCTGCTGGAGCTGACGCAACAAGGTTTTGGCTGGGCCGAACTGCCCGACTGGCTGGTGCGCCAGTATGCCGGCGACACGCTCACCGAGCTGACACCCCGCGGCTGGCCCCGGCTGCTGCCGGTCGATGCGCTGTGGTCGCGGAGTAATCCGCCAGGGCCGGCGGGGCAGTGGCTGCTGGATGGTTTGTTGGGGGAGGCGCGGGGGTAGGGGGCGAGGGTTGATCCTGGCGGGGGATGAGGTGCGCCGGCCGTGCCACACCGCCCCCTCGCCCCTCTGGGGAGAGGGCGGGGGTGAGGGGCGCCAAGCGCGCTTGGCCGCGCCCAGACTTCCATCAATTGCAGGCGCGTCCGGTGTGCTTGGCGCCCCTCACCCTAACCCTCTCCCCAAAGGGGCGAGGGGACGCTCGTTGCACCGACTGTGCCACGCAACCAGCACCGCGTTCCACCCAGTTGCCGAAGCCTCCCAACCCCAATAAGCTGACCAGCCAGGAAAACGTTTTCCCAATTCTACTTTACACATTAAACTCGCCGTAACCGGCGATCCGAGGGGGATAGATTGAGATTGAAGCTTCTGGCTGCGCTGGGCGCGGCCGCGATGGTGCTTGCCAATTCGATGGCGTTAGGGGCGGGGATTGTCGAGTTCGGGTTGCAGGCGGAAAGCCCGACGCTTGGCCGGCCGATCCCTTATGCGGTCTACACGCCGTTTCCGGCGCCGGCCGAGGGAGAGCGGTGGCCGGTGGTCTATCTGCTGCACGGGCTGACCGGGGCGGATGGCGACTGGTTCACCTGGGGTAATCTCGGCCCGATCCTCGACCGGGCACTGGCCGATGGCCGCATTCCGCCGCTGATGGTGGTGGCGCCGGGGGCAGGGGACAGCTGGTATGTCGACAACCCCGATGCCGGAGGGTTCGGGCTGATCGACACGGCCTTCGCCACCGACCTCGTCAAGGCGATCGATGCGAAGTACCCAACGGCCAGGTGCCGCGCCGGACGGGCGATCGGTGGGGTGTCGATGGGCGGGGTCGGCGCCGTGCTGCAGGCGATCAACCACTCGGATGTCTATGGCGCGGTGATGAGCTTTGCCGGGGCGCTGCACAAGCCGGTGGAACAGAACGACCAGCGCAGCGGCTGGATCCCCGGGCTCTACCAGAACGTCTTCGGCGCGCCGTTCGACCGCGCCCGCTTCAACGCCGCCAACCCCTTCACATTGATGCCGAAACTCAGGCGCGCCGCCGACAAGCCGGCCTTCTACTTCGCGATCGGCGATGCCGATTTCCCCGACCTGATCCTCGCTTCGGCCGAGTATCACAACGGGCTGACGCAGCTCGGCATCGATACGACGCTGCGGGTGACCCATGGCCGGCATTACTGGGACACCTGGCAGCAGCAGATCATCCCGGCGCTGGAATGGCTGGCGCCGAAGCTGGACGCGAACTGCGGGCGATAGGGTATTACCTATGGCGGGCTGAGGGGCAGGAGGCGTCGATGCAGGAGTTCGTCTGGAGCGGCAGTGTCGACCCGTGCCTCGACGGGCCGCGCATCCACACGGCGGGTCGGGTCGCCATCGGGATTTGCGGCGGTAACGCCGCGTTCGGCGCAAAGAAGAACGAGGACGCGGCTTTGGTGTGGGCCGGCGAGGATTGGGTCTTCGCCGTGATCCTCGATGCGCATGCCGGCTCGGAAAGCGCCGACGCGGTGCTCGAGCTGTTTGAGGCGGGGAGGCCGGAGCTGCTGGCGCTGATCGAGCAGCCGGAGGCGTCGCATATTGCGGTGCAGGCCGCGGTGACGCGCCTGCTGCTCGGCGGGGCGACGCAGATGGCGCGGGTGCGCGGCGAGACGGCTTGCCTCGTCTGCTATCAGCAAGGCGGCTACCTGATGTGGCTGTCGATCGGCGACAACCAGCTTTACCTGCTGCATCCCGAGCTGCAGCGGCTGGGCCAGTTCACCCTTACGGTGCGCAACTATTTCGAGTGGATCGGCGAGCGCAGCAGCCTGACGCTCGAGGCGCCGTGCTTTTCCACCGGCATCCGGCAGTTGCGGCAGGGGATCAACACCATCGCGCTGGTGACGGACGGCCTGCTCGAGGTCGGCGATCGGCCATTCGAGGATCCGGCGCGGGTCAGCCGCGAGCTGCTGTCGCCGGCGGGGGTGTCGGGCGCGATCTCCTCGATGCTGGCGGAGGTGCACCGGCTGGGCGGCACCGACAGCGCGACGGTGGTGGTGTGGCAGGTGGATAATCCGGGGATGGGGCTGATGCCGTCGGGGTCAAGGGGGCCACAAACGACGCAGTCGGCGCACCCTCCCCCGCAGGCGGGAGAGGGACCCGACTGCACGTTCTGCGCGAGCCCGAACACCTACTTCGGCGCAGGCCCCGTCGATTCCCGCAGCACCAGCTCAACCGGCCACAACTCATGGATCGAGCCTGGGGGTTTGCCGTCCTGCATCTGCAGCAGGAGCTCGGCGATGCGGGCGCCGGCGGCGCGGATCGAGGAGCGGGTGGTCGACATGGAGGGGACCATGTTGTCGGCGTTGAGATAGGGGAAGACGTCGTCGTGGGCGATCATCGAGACGTCCTTGCCCAGCTCCAGCCCAGCCAGCCTGATGGCGCGGAACACCCCCAGCGCCGTCATCATCGAGCCGGCGAGGAAGGCCGTGGGGCGCGGGCGCCGCTCCAGGAAGGCCTGCGCCAGGCGGAAGCCGTTCTCGTCGGTGAAGCGGCCGCCGCCGATCAGCTGCGGATCGGGGGTCAGCCCGCGCGCCAGCATGGCGCTGCGGAAGCCGCGGTCGCGATGAATGGCGAAGGTCTGGTCCTCCGGCCCGTTGATCATGGCGATGCGGGTGTGCCCGAGGTCGAGCAGATGGCTGGTGGCGCGGCGGAAGGCGCCCTCGTTGTCGATATCGAGCCAGGCATGCGGGATCTTCACGTTGTCGGCGCGCCCGTGCATCAGGAACGGCATGCCGAGTTCGGTGAGCGCGGCGATGCGTTCGTCGTTCGGTGTCGGAGCCGAAAGCACCAGGGCGTCGACGCGCTTGCTGGCGACGAGACGGCGGAACACCGGTATTTCGTCGTCGGCGTCGATCGGCGTCACCACGATATCGATATCGTGCTGCGCCATGCGCTCGCTGATGCCGGAGAGAAATTCCGAGGTGTGCGGGCCGAAATGCAGCGAGCGCTGCAAGGGCAGGGTGACGCCGATGGCGCCGGAGCGGCCAGTGGCGAGGCGGCGGGCGCTGACATTGGCCCGATAGCCGAGCCGGCGCGCCGCCTCGCTGACGCGCTCGCGGGTCGCCTCGTTGACCTCCGGAAAGCCGTTCAAGGCACGACTGACCGTCGTCTGCGACAACCCCAGCTCCGCGGCCAAGTCTTTGAGTTTCATCACCAAATTCGTCTGCGCCCGTCAACGGCGCGCGGTGGTGTTCCACTCGCGAACCAAGCCCCGAAGCGGAGCTTACAGCCGGACGCCCTCCTCACCAAGTGCCGCATTCAAAGCGATTTGGAAAGCAAACGCAAGGGGCACGGAAGCGGCGGGGCAGCACTAACATTTCTGACGTTCGTACCTCAGGCCGAAATGCAGTGGTTTGCGGACGTTAACAGGTCGCCTCACTCAACGCATTGATATTGCACGATGATTCGGCGCGCCAATTGTGGCGTTAAGGAATGGATGGCGAATCTCGCTTGACAGTATTTCATGGCTCTGGCTAGTTTCGATCCAAAGCGCTTTGGATGACTTTTGCGGGGCGGATCGCCCTCGGTCCTGGCGTTTTGGTGGGAGGAACTGACTGCCGATCTGCGCCGCGAGGCGTCGATCGCGTTTGGCTGCCTCCCGGTCATGTCTGTCCTTTGGGAGGAAGAATAATGAGAATGAAGTCCCTGATCGCCGCCCTGCTCGCCAGCGCCACGCTCGGCGTCATGGCCGCGCAGGCCGCCGATCTCTCGATCGTTTCGGGCGACACCGGCAATGGTCTCGAGTTCCTGCGCTCGCAGCTCGATCGCTTCGAGGCCGAGACCGGCAACAAGGTGACCGTGGTCCCGATGCCGTCCTCGACCACCGACCAGTTCGGCCAGTACAAGCTGTGGCTCGCCGCCGGCAACTCCGACATCGACGTGTACCAGACCGACGTGATCTGGGCGCCGCAGCTGGCGGACCAGTTCCTCGACCTGACCGATGCGGCCAAGGACGTGGCGGCGAACCACTTCCCCTCGATCATCGAGTCGCAGACGGTGAACGGCAAGCTCGTCGCGCTGCCGGCCTTTACTGACGCTCCGGCGCTCTACTACCGCAAGGACCTGCTCGAGAAGTACGGCAAGACGCCGCCCAAGACCTGGGCCGAGCTGACCGCCACCGCGCAGGAGATTCAGGACAAGGAGCGCGCTGCCGGCAACCCCGACATGCAGGGCTTCGTGTTCCAGGGCAACGCCTATGAAGGCCTGACCTGTAATGCGCTCGAGTGGGTGATGTCGAACGGCGGCGGCCAGATCGTCGAGCCCGATGGCACCATCTCGATCAACAACGAGAAGGCCGCTGCGGCCATCGACATGGTCAAGGGCTGGGTCGGCACGATCTCGCCGGCGGGCGTCCTCGCCTACCAGGAAGAAGAGAGCCGCGGCGTGTGGCAGCTCGGCAACGCCGTGTTCATGCGCAACTGGCCCTATGCCTACCAGCTCGGCAATGGCGACGACTCCGCCGTGAAGGGCAAGTTCGACGTGGTGCCGCTGCCGATGGGCGACGGCGAGGGCGCTCGTTCGGCTGCGACGCTCGGTGGCTGGAACGTTGCCGTGTCGAAGTACTCCAAGGCTCCGGACGAGGCGATCAAGCTCGCCCTGTTCCTGTCGTCGACCGAAGTGCAGAAGGAACGCGCGATCAAGCAGTCCAACCTGCCGACGATCGTTTCGCTCTATGACGACGCCGATGTCGCGGCTGCCCAGCCGATCATCCCGAACTGGAAGGAAGTGTTCCAGAACGCCGTGCCGCGTCCTTCGGCTCCGACCAAGGTGAAGTACAACGAGGTCTCCTCGCTGTTCTGGTCGGCCGTGCACGACACGCTGTCGGGCAACGGTACCGGTGCCGAGAACCTCGAGCTGCTCGAAGCCAAGCTGACCGAGCTCAAGGGCGACGCCTGGTAAGCTTCAGCTGACGTTCGGCGCGGGCGACCCCTGGGGTTGTCCGCGCCGCCTAGTTCTCTTCTGCAGCAGGGGAAGCGCGCCAGATGACTGTTGAAGCCACGGCAGGGCAAGCCGTCCGAACCCAGCCCAAGATCGAGTCCGAACTGCTCAAGTCGCGCGTCGGCGCGGCGATGTGGTTCCTGCTCCCAATGCTCGCGGCGCTCGCCGTGGTGGCCGGGTGGCCGCTGCTTCGAACGATCTACTTCTCCTTGACCAATGCCTCGCTGACCAACCTTTATGAGGCCGATTTCGTCGGCTTCAAGAACTACCTGAGCTGGACCACGCTGAAGAGCGGCCGCACCGTGTTCTCGGGCCTCCTGGTCGATCCGGCCTGGTGGAACGCCGTGGGCAACACGCTGCGCTTCGCCGTCATTTCAGTGACGCTCGAGACCGTGCTCGGCATGGTCGTGGCGCTGGTGCTCAACGCGGAATTCAAAGGCCGCGGCATCGTCCGCGCCGCCATCCTGATCCCGTGGGCCATCCCGACAATCGTTTCGGCCAAGATGTGGTCGTGGATGCTGAACGACCAGTTCGGCATCATCAACGACCTGTTCATGAAGCTGGGGCTGATCAGCCACAAGATCGCCTGGACCGCCAGTGCCGATACGGCGATGACCGCCGTGCTGATCGTCGATATCTGGAAGACCACGCCGTTCATGGCGCTGCTGATCCTCGCCGGCCTGCAGATGATCCCCAAGGACATCTATGAGGCGGCCGAGATCGACGGCGTGCATCCGGTGAAGGTGTTCTTCAAGGTGACGCTGCCGCTGGTGCGGCCGGCGCTGATGGTGGCAGTGATCTTCCGCCTGCTCGATGCGATGCGCATCTTCGACCTGATCTATGTGCTGACGCCCAACAGCGCGGCGACCAAGACCATGTCGGTGATCTCACGCGAGAACCTCTTCGATTTCGACAAGTTCGCCTACGGCTCGGCGCAATCAACCTTCCTGTTCCTGATGATCGCCGTGATGACGGGGCTCTATATCTGGCTGGGCAAGGTCCGGTTCGACGGGGGAGACCGCTGATGACTCTGGACCTCTGGCACATCACCAAGCGGGTGGCGTTCTACGCGCTGGTGATCTTCATCGTCGTGGTGTCGATCTTCCCGTTCTACTACGCGATCCTCACCAGCTTCAAATCAGGCACCGACCTGTTCCGGGTCACCTACTGGCCGACCTCGTTCTCGCTCGACAACTACATGTCGGTGCTGACCACCGGCAGCTTCCCGCGGAACCTCTTGAACTCGGTGTTCGTGGCCGCGGTGACGGTGCTGGCGGCTCTGTTCCTCGCCATCACAGCGTCCTTCGCCTTGAGCCGCGTGCGGTTCCGGGGCAGGGGGCTGTTGCTGATGACCATCCTCGCGGTCTCGATGTTCCCGCAGATCGCGGTGCTGGCGGGCCTGTTCGAAGTGATCCGCTTCCTCGGCATCTACAACACGCCGTGGGCGCTGATCTTTTCCTACACCATCTTCACGCTGCCGTTCACCGTGTGGGTGCTCACCACCTTCATGCGCGACCTGCCGATCGAGATCGAAGAGGCGGCCATCGTCGATGGGGCGACGCCGTGGATCATCATCTGGCGCGTCTTCCTGCCGCTGCTGTGGCCGGCGCTGGTGACGACGGGCCTGCTCGCCTTCATCGCGGCCTGGAACGAGTTCCTGTTCGCCTTGACCTTCACCTCGTCGAACGCGACCCGTACCGTGCCGGTGGCCATCGCGCTGCTGTCGGGCGGCAGCCAGTACGAAATCCCGTGGGGCAACATCATGGCGGCATCGGTGATCGTCACCGTACCGCTGGTCGTCCTCGTCCTCATCTTCCAGCGCAAGATCATTTCCGGCCTGACCGCCGGCGGCGTAAAGGGCTAATTCCATGGCGCATATCGAACTCAAGAACATCAAGAAGTCCTTTGGCCTCGTCGATGTGATCAAGGGCGTCGATCTCGAGATTTTCTCGGGCGAGTTCATGGTCTTCGTCGGACCGTCCGGCTGCGGCAAGTCCACCTTGCTGCGCCTGATGGCCGGGCTCGAGGATATCACCTCGGGCGAGATGACCTTCGACGGCACGCTGGTCAACGCGCTGGCGCCTTCGAAGCGTGGCATCGCCATGGTGTTCCAGTCCTACGCGCTCTACCCGCACATGACGGTGTACGAGAACATGGCGTTCGGCCTGGAGCTGGCCAAGTCGAGCAAGGAAACGATCAAGGAGCGGGTGGAGAAGGCGGCCGAGCTGCTGCAGATCACCCCGTACCTGAGCCGCCTGCCCAAGCAGCTCTCAGGCGGGCAGCGCCAGCGCGTCGCCATCGGCCGCGCCATCGTGCGCGACCCCAAAGTGTTCCTGTTCGACGAGCCGCTGAGCAACCTCGACGCGGCTTTGCGCGTCGCCACCCGGCTGGAAATCGCCAAGCTGCACCACGCGATGAACAGCTCGACCATGGTCTACGTGACGCACGACCAGGTGGAAGCGATGACGCTTGCCGACCGCATCTGCGTGCTGCGCGATGGCCTGGTGGAGCAGGTGGGCACGCCCCTCGAGCTCTACGAGAACCCGCAATCGCTGTTCGTCGCCGGCTTTATCGGTTCGCCCAAGATGAACTTCCTCAATGGCGAGATTGCTTCGAAGTTCGGCGCCAACACCATTGGCGTGCGCTCCGAGCATATCGAGATCGCCGATCGCGACGGCGCCTGGAAGGGCAAGGTCGTGCACTCCGAGAGCCTTGGCTCGGACAGCTATGTCTATGTCGATATCGGCGTGGGCGGCGATCCGATCATCGTGCGGCAGGAAGGCACCCACATGCACCAGCCGGATGCCGACATCTCGATCGCGCCGATCCCCGGCAAGGTCTACCGTTTCGACAAAGCGGGAAAGCCGGTCAAGAACTGACAAAATTACCGCAGGCGCACGCATTTTCGCTGCGCCTGCCTCGATTTTCGCCGCACTTGCTTGCCAATTGCAGGGCCGCAATGCAGTGAATCCCGCCGACGATCAAACCGCTTTGAGAGCCAGTTTGGATGCCTTGGGCCGGAGCCATCATCCGGCCCTTTCCACGATTACCAAGGAGACCCGCCATGCCGATCCGCGTCACCGTCTGGGGTGAGAATGTCCACGAGCAGAAGAACAAGGCCGTGGCCGAGAACTACCCCAAGGGTATGCACGGCCAGATCGCGGCGCTGATCGGCGAGGACAAGAACCTCGTCCCGACGACCGTGACCCTGCAGGATGCCGAGCACGGCATGACCGTTGAAAAGCTCGCCAATACCGACGTGCTGGTGTGGTGGGGCCATGCCGCGCATGGGGAAGTGAAGGACGAGATCGTCGAGCGTGTGGTGCAGCGCGTCTGGGAAGGCATGGGGCTGATCGTGCTGCATTCCGGCCACCATTCGAAGGTGTTCAAGCGCCTGATGGGCACGCCGGCGAACCTGCACTGGCGCGAGGCCGGTGAGCGCGAGCGCATCTGGGTAGTGAACCCGGGGCACCCGATCGCCAAGGGCCTTGGCCCGTATTTCGAGCTCGAGAACGAAGAGATGTACGGCGAGCCCTTCTCGGTGCCGGAGCCGCTCGAGACGGTGTTCGTCTCATGGTTCCAGGGCGGCGAGGTGTTCCGCTCGGGCCTCACCTATCGTCGCGGCGCCGGCAATATCTTCTACTTCCGCCCGGGCCACGAAACCTACCCGACCTATCACGACGCCAATGTCGGCAAGGTGCTGCGCAACGCGGTGAACTGGGCCTACAACCCGGATAACCACGCGCACCTCTTGAAGGCGCCGAATACGCCGGTGGATAAGGCGATCGAGCACATCGTCGAGCGCGGCGCCAAGCTGACGCATCACCCCAAGTGAGGCTACGCTGATCTCTGCAGGGCCGCCTTCGGGCGGCCCTGATCCCGTCTCGACCTCCAACCCCGACAGAGCGATGCGCCTTCTTATTCTCGGTACCGGCCGGATGGCCAACAGCCACGCCAAAGCCTTCCAGACCATCGAAGGCGTTCAGATGGTCGGCGCCGTCGACACCATCCCGGAGAACCTCGCGACGTTCTGCGACACCTACGGCATCGCCAACCGGTTTTCCTCGCTCGACGATGCGCTGGCCTGGGGCGATTTCGACGCCGTCGACAACATCACCCCGGATTCGATCCACCACGGAACGACCCTGAAAGTGCTGGCCGCCGGCAAGCACGTGTTCTGCGAGAAGCCGCTGGCGCCGAACTATGGGCTGGCGATGGAAATGGTCGAGGCGGCGGAAAAGTCCGGCCTGATCAACATGGTGAACCTCACCTACCGCAACGTCGCGGAACTCCACAAAGCGCGCGAGATCATCGCCTCGGGCGCCATCGGCGAGGTGAAGCATATCGAGGCGAGCTACCTGCAGCACTGGCTGGCGCTGCGCGATTTCAACGATGCCGCCAACCTAGCCGGCACCTGGCTGTGGCGGCTGTCGAAAGGCCACGGCTCGAACGGCACGGTCGGCGATATCGGCATCCACATCCTCGATTTCACCACCTTCGCCATTGGCCAGCCGATCGTCGCGATGAACAGCCGGCTGCAGACCTTCCAGAAGGTGCCGGGCGACCGGATCGGCGAATATGTGCTCGATGCCAATGACAGCTTCATCATTTCGGCCGAGTTCGCCAATGGCGCCATCGGCACCATCCACTCGTCGCGCTGGGCCTCGGGCCACTCGAACGACCAGCGGCTGCGCGTCTATGGCAACAAGGGCGGGCTGGAACTGAGCCATGGCCACTGGGGCTCGCTGCTGCGGGTCTGTGCCGGCGAAGATGTCGCCACTTCGACCTGGCGCGAGGTGAAGGCCGAACCGGTGAAGACCAATTACCAGCGCTTTGTCGAAGCCGTGCAAACCGGCGTCCAGGCCGACCCGGATTTCCGCCACGCCGCCGAGCTGCAGAAGATCCTCGACCTGGCGCTCGTCGCCGACCTCGACCGGAAAGAATATCGGGTCTGACCCGACCGTAACGCATACGGGCGAACCGCCCCATCTCGAAGGAATACACTATGCGCATGCTCATCCTCGGCACCGGCGGCATGGCCGCCCAGCACGCCAAGCACTTTGCCGCCATCGAGGGGGTGACCCTGGTCGGCGGCGTCGACGTCGATCCGAACCGGCTCGAGAAGTTCAACACCACGCACAACATCCCGAACGGCTTTGCCTCGCTCGACGCGGCGATCGCCTGGGGTGAGTTCGACGCGGTGGCCAACGTCACGCCGGATTCGATCCACCACGCCACCTCGATCGCGGCGCTGAAGGCCGGCAAGCACGTGTTCTGCGAAAAGCCGCTGGCGACCGACGCCACCAAGGCGTTCGAAATGGTCGACGTGGCCGAGGCATCCGGGCTGATCAACATGGTCAACCTGACTTACCGGAACGTGGCGCAGCTGCAGAAGGCGCGCGAGATCGTGCTCTCGGGCGCCATCGGCGCGGTCAAACATGTGGAGTCGAGCTACCTGCAGAGCTGGCTGGTATCGAAGGCCTGGGGCGACTGGCGCACCGAAAGCCAGTGGCTGTGGCGCCTGTCCAAGAAGCACGGTTCGAACGGCGTGCTCGGCGACATCGGCGTCCACATCCTCGATTTCGCCTCGTATGGCTCTGGCCTCGAGATCGAGCATGTGTTCGCGCGGCTCAAGACCTTCGACAAGGCCGAGGGCAACAAGATCGGCGAGTACGAACTCGACGCCAATGACAGCTTCACCATGGCGGTGGATTTCGACAATGGCGCGCTCGGCGTGATCCATGCCAGCCGCTGGGCCACCGGCCACATGAACGAGCTGCGCCTGCGCGTTTACGGCGAGAAGGGCGGCGTGGAAGTGCAGCACCGCCACGATGGCTCGCGCCTGCGCGTCTGCCTCGGCGACAATGTCGAGAGCGGCACCTGGGAAGAAATGGACGTGCCGCCGGTGCCGACCAACTACCAGCGCTTCGCCGAAGCGGTGAAGACCGGCAAGATGCAGGAGCCGAGCTTCCGCCACGCCGCCGAGCTGCAGAAGGTGCTGGACCTCGCGACGGTGTCGGAGCAGCAGCGCAAGGAACTGCCGACGCACTGATCGACGCCTTTGGACGTTACGGGGAGCTGCGCCTAGTGCGTGGCTCCCTTTGCTTTTGTGGGGCGGCATGTAACGTCAGGCGGGGCGATCTCGGGGGAGAGAGCATGGCGCTGCCGGAGTTTCCTGTCGTCTCCGACGAGATGCTGTACGCCCATTGCGGCGCAGCACGGCATTGCTGCCGGCTCGGTCGCACCGATGGCGCAGGTCGGGATCTTCAACGCCATCTATGCGCTGGGCGAGCGGTACGTGCTGCGTGTGCCGCGGCTGCACCAGCGGTTCGAAGGCACGGCGCTGAACGAAGCGATCGCGGTGCCCCTGGCGCGGGCGGCCGGAGTGCGGACGCCGGCTTTGCTGGTATCGGACGCGACGCGGAGCATCCTGCCGGTGGCCTACGGCATTTATGAGCGGGTGGAGGGCAGGGTGCTGGAGCGTATCGTGGCCGACCCGGCGCTTGCTGCGGCCACATGGCGTGAGCTGGGGCGCGATCTGGCGCGCCTCCATGCCGGGGTGGAGCGGTCAGCGGCGACAGAGCTGCTCACCTGGGACGACAAGACCGACCCACGGCCGCTGCCCGCCGAGATTGCGCGGGCCGGCTATTTCGGGGCGGCGGAGGCGGACTGGCTGACGCGCTGGCTCGACCGGCTGGCGCCCTATGCGGAGGCGCCGGGTGAGGCGCGGTTCCTGCATGGCGATAGCCAGGCGAGCAACCTGATGGTCGGGGCCGAGAGCCTCGACTATGTGGCGGTGCTGGATTGGGGCGGTTGCGAATGGGGCGACGTGGCGCGCGATTTCGCCGGCGTGCCGCTGCGGGCGGTGCCGGCAATGCTCGAGGGCTATGGAGAGAGCGGGCGGATCGACGAGGGATTGCGGCCGCGGATCGTGTGGCGGCACTTGCAGATTGCGCTGCACCAGCTGCGGGGCAGGCCGGTGCCGGATTACTCCTGGGGCGAGCGGCCGATCGGCATGCTGCTGGAGGTGCTGCGGTTCTTTGGCGAGCAGCGCGACGAGGCCTGGCGGGCGTGCGGGCCGTAGGCCGGTGGGTCTCTCCGCCCCTCTCACCCACCGGCCGTCATCCCGGCGAACGCCGGGACCCACTGCTCTGAGGGCCGGTCTGGGCGCGGATCGTCGCCGGTCCATCTGAGATGGTTCGGGGTGTCCGGTGCGAACGGAAGTGTCGGCGCACTGGGTCCCGGCGTTCGCCGGGATGACGACCGAGTGTAGGGGAGGGGACAGGGGTGGGGGTCCACAGCCACCGGCCTATCGTGTCCGCCCCCCGCCCATTGCAACCCAACCGCCTCGGGTCCATTTATGTTCGCGAGGAATCGGAGGGGCTTATGGGCATTTTGGGCGCCATCATCATTGGGTTCATTACCGGGGTCATCGCCAAGCTGATCACCCCGGGGGATCCCAAGCCGCGCGGCTTCATCCTGACCACGGTGCTGGGCATTGTCGGGGCGTTGCTGGCGACCTGGCTGGGGCACGCGATCGGCTGGTACCAGTCGGGCGAGCCGGCCGGCTTTTTCGGCGCCATTGTCGGCTCGATCATCGTGCTGCTGATCTGGCGGCAGCTGGCCAACCCGCGCTGACGCCATGGACATTCCAACCATCGAAACCGAGCGGCTGATCCTTCGCGCCTATACGCCCCAGGATTTCGACGCCTTCGCCGCCATGTGGGCCGACCCCGACGTGGTGCATTTTATCGGCGGCCGGGTGTTTTCCCGCGAGCAGAGCTGGCAGCGCTTCCTGACCCGGGCAGGGGGCTGGCAGCATCTCGGTTTCGGCTTTTTCGCGACATTCGAGAAGGAATCCGGCCACCTGGTCGGCGAGGCGGGCTTTCACGAAGCACGTCGCATCATCGAGCCGCCCCTCGAGGGGACGCTCGAAGCCGGCTGGGCGCTGATGCCTTCGGCGCAGGGCTGGGGCTATGCCACCGAGGCGATGCAGGCGGCGATCGGCTGGGCCGAGACGACCTTCCCCAGCCGCCGCATGACCTGCCTGATCAATGTCGACAACCTCGCCTCGATGCGGGTCGCCGGGCGCCTGGGTTTTAAGGAATTCGCGCGCACGATCTACGGCGACGACAAGGTGGTGTTGTTCCAGCGCTGAGCGTTCGCGCAGATGCGATTGGCCTGCGCTTGCAAGGCCCGCTGGACCACCCCAATACTCGATGCCCACCTCCCCCTTGACGGGGGAGGCAAGCGAAGCTTGGGAGCGAGAGCGACCTAGCGGAGCTCGGAGGGGGTGTGCGGAGGGTACGATGCGTGCGGCTTAGCGCGCCTCCAGCCATTATCTAGCGTGTGGCACACCCCACCCCATCCCGGCCATTCGAGCGTAGCTCTCATGGCCTTCTCCCCTAAAATCGCTCCACTGGAGCGATTTTGCCTACGGCCGGCTCGAAGCCCGTCAAGGGGAGGGTGTCCGCCGGTGCGTGCGGCACACCCCCCACCAGCCTATCGGCTGGTCCCCCCTCTCCCGCGCGCGGGAGAGGGAGCGCCGACTGCACGTTCTGGTGCTTACGGCTTCGGTGTTTCCGTAGCTGGCGCCATGGCGGGAGCCTCCATCGCTGGGGCTTCCATTGCCGGAGTCTCGGCAGGTGCCGCCGCCGGAGCCTCGGTTGTGGCAGGTGCCGCAGCCGGAGCTTCAGCGGGAGCCGCCGCCGGTGTTTCAGGCGCCGGAGCCGCCGGAGCCTCGGCCGGCGCAGGTTCAGCCGCCGGAGCCTCAGCAGGAGAAGCGTCGGTGATGCGGCCGTCGGTGTAGGGGGTGTAGTCGCCGCCGAGCTTGGCGATGTAGTCGGCCACCACCTTCTCGAGCGGTGGGCCGAAGTCGTAGGCATTCACCGCCTTGGTGCCGAACAGCTCGTAGCCGTCGCCGCCACCGCGCACATAGTTGTTGGTGACGAGGCCATAGGTCTTTGCCGGGTCGATCGGCACCCAGTTATCACCATCCTTGACCAGCACGTCGGAAATGCGCGAGCCGGCGGGCTTGGACTTGTCGAAGGTGTATTTGAGGCCGGCGACTTGCGGGAAGCGGCCGGCGACTTCCTCGATCTGGCTCACGCCGTTTTCCAGCGAGGCGACGAGGTCGGCGCCGGTGAGCTGGAAGGTGGCGAGGGTGTTGGAGAACGGCAGCACCGTCAGCACTTCACCCATGGTGATCTCGCCGGCATCGATCGACGCACGCAGGCCACCCGAGTTGGCGATCGAAATGCTGACGCCCTGGTCAGCGACGCGGTCGAGCTGGGCATCGGCGACGAGGTTGCCCATCGAGCATTCCATGACGCGGCAGACATTGCGGTCGCCCTGGATAAGCTCGGTGGCGTTGCCGATGACTTCGGCCTTCAGCGCCTCGAGCGGCTTGCCGAGTTCGGCGACGCGATCGAGGAAGCCCTGGTCGGGGGTCACCGAAGCATCGAGCAGGATCGGCGCGCCAGTGGCGGAGATGACCTTGCCGGCATCGTCCCAGGTGACTTTCAGGTCACCCAGCACCTTGCCGTACTGGCCGGCCTGGACGATCGGCACGTCGACGCCGTCGGGGTTTTTCACCACGGTGGGGTAGGGGCCGGCTTCGCCTTCGCCGGTGCCGAGGAAGGTGTGGGTGTGGCCGCCGACGATCACGTCGATGCCGGAGACGGCCTTGGCCAGGTCCTGGTCGACATTGTAGCCGATATGGCTGACGACGATGATCTTGTTGATCCCGGCCGCTTCCAGCGCGCCGACGGCGCCCTTCACATATTCGGTGACGCTCTCGAACGCGACGTTCGGGCCGGGCGAGGCGATATCGGGGGTATCTTCGGTGGTGGCGCCGATAACGCCAACCTTCTCACCGCCGATATTGAGGACGATCACGCCCTTGGGCAGGCCCTTGAGGTCGGCGTCCTTGGTGGTATCGAAGTTGCCGCCGATGATGGGGAACTTAGCCGAAGCGATGAACTTGGCGAACTCGGCCGGGCCATCGTCGAACTCGTGGTTGCCGGTGGCGACCACGTCGAAGCCCATGTCGTTCATGAAGTCGGCGACGATCTCGGACTTGTACTGGGTGTAGAACAGCGAGCCCTGGAACTCGTCGCCGGCCGAGAACAGCACGCTGTTCTCGCCTGCCGCCGTGGCCTTGGCGCGCTCAGCGTCGATGGCGGTCTTCAGGCGCGCAATGCCGCCGAAGCACTCGCCCTTGGTTTCGCCCTCAGCGTTACAGGTCGAGTCGGTGCCGGTGATGGATTCGAAGCGCGAGTGGAAATCATTGATGTGGAGGATTTTGAGCGAGAACTCGGCCTGCGCCGCGCCGGTGAATCCGGCCGATAGCGCCAGCGCCGCGGCGCCGAACAACAGCTTCTTCATATCCCTGTTCCTTTGCGTGGAATCCGGTTGGTCCGGACTCTTCTCGCACTGCATTGCAACGCCGGTGTAACAAGCATCAGGCATGCCGCTGGCCGTCATCCGCAACCCCAGTGGAAGCGCAAGTTAACTATAGAACGGACGGGAGCGGAAGGGCGTGGAGCGACGCTTTTGGGCTTCCATGAGCGGCCGGTTCGGTTACTCTCCGCCCGCTTTCGATCGCCGGTTACCGCGTGATCGGACCGGAGAAGTCAGCAGCTTTTCCCGATCACGTTTTTTAGGAGTCGACTATGCGCAGTGCCTTGATCGTCTGGGGTGGGTGGAACGGGCACGACCCCGAGGAATGCGCGGCAATCTACCGGCGCTGGCTGCATGAAGACGGCTATTCGGTGCGGGTCGAAACCGACCTCCAGGTGTTCGCCGATCCGGCAATCCACGAGCTCAGCCTGATCATTCCGATCTACACGATGAGCAAGATCGAGAAGGAACCGCTGGCGAATCTGGTCAAAGCCATCGAAGGCGGCGTTGGCCTCGCCGGGCATCATGGCGGGATGAGCGATGCGTTCCGCGACGCGGTCGATTACCAGTTCGTGGTCGGCGGGCAGTGGGTGGCCCACCCGGGCAATATCATCGATTACACGGTCGATGTAACGAAGCCCGAGGACCCGATCATGCAGGGGATCCCCGCCTCGTTCCCCTACACCTCCGAGCAGTATTACATGCACATGGACCCCTCGGTCGAAGTGCTGGCGACCACGACCTTTTCCGGCCAGCACGCGGCCTGGACCAAGGGCGTGGTAATGCCAGTGGTGTGGAAGCGGCTCTACGGCGCCGGCAAGGTGTTCCACTCGACGCTCGGCCACCAGGCCAAGGAATTCGAGAACCCGCAGATGGCGACGATTCTTCGCCGGGGTATCAACTGGGCAGCGCGCGACGAGGCTTAGGGGATAGCACCGAAGCCGGCAGTTTGCCGCCCTCCCCCGCAAGCGGGAGAGGGACGCCGACTGCAGGGATTGCACCAACCTGCCTACCACCGCAGCGCAAACCGGCCGATCAGCGCCCCGAGGATCGCCGTGGCGAGCACACCTGCGGTGTACCAGATGGCGATGAAGGGCATGCCGCTTTCGGTGCAGTGGAACGCGTAGACCCAGACGCCGGCGCCGCCGGCGAATAGCCCGGCGGCGAAGCCGGCGAGGGTCGGGTTGGTTGGCGCGGCGCGGCGCATGGCGAGGATGACGGCCGCATAGATCGGGGCGGCGAGCGCGACGATGTAGAACGGGCAGCGGAGGGCAGTGCTGCCCATCACCAGGCGGCCCATCTGGTCGGGCCCCATTAGCACCAGTTGCAACAGGCCGCCGGCGCCGACGAGCAGCACCAGGATGGCGAGGCCGATCACCTGCCGGCGCAGTGTGCCGCCCGGTCGCGCCAGATTGAGTGCGGCGATGCCGCCGATAATGGCAAAGCCCGCCGTATAGGCGAACTTGGTCCAGAACATCATGCTGCCGGGCGCTTCCATCATGTCCGACCTGGGGCCCAGCCAGGCGAGCATGATGAGTGCCGACAGCACGATGCCGAGGCCGGCCCAGCCGAACAGGCGGGCCTGCAGGGCGCGACGAGGGGTCGGCTTCAGGTCGGCAGTCAGCCGGTCGAGCAGCTCGTCACTCATCGGAGCGCCCTCCAAAGCGGTCGGCGAGCGATTTGAGCCCGCGGTGGATCGAGACCTTCACTGCCGATTCCGACATGCCGCTGCGCGCCGCGGCTTCGGCGATCGAGGCACCCTCCAGCCGCACCTGGCGGATCAGGTCGGCGCGGCGGGCGGGCAGGCTCGAGAGCACCGTATCGACATCCATGCGGGCGCTGGCGTCGCCGGTTTCGTCGCGGGCGAACAAAGCCGCATCGTCTTCCAGCGGCACGGTGGCGCGCACCTTGCTGCGGCGGAAATGGTCGATCAGCTTGTAGCGCGCGATGGCGTGCACCCAGGCGGTCAGCGGCTGGTTACGGTCATAGGTCAGCCGTCGCGTGTGGATGGCCATCAGGGTTTCCTGCACCAGGTCGTCGCTGTTGGCGGCGAGCGCGGGGGTTAGGCGGCGCGCGAAATACGGCCGCAGGGTGCGGCGCAATTCCTCGAGCAGCATGCGATAGGCGCTCGCATCGCCGTCGAGCGCCTTCAGCATCAGCGCGCGAAGCCGCGCTTCCATGTCCGAGGTGACGCTCATTGAATCCTGAATTCGGCCGAGGTGCCGGAAAGGTTACACCGCGCCGCGAACTCTGTCGCGCTGTCACGAACGCGTGACGGGGGTAACCGCGTGTCTGCCGGCGGCGAACTCCATCCCGTAACCGCCGCATGAGCGGCCAACGGGAGACTCACAGATGAAAGCCGCTCTTTCCACCCTTGCCCTTCTGGCCGCACTGGGTTTTGCGGGCCATGCCGCCGCCGAGGATGCTATGGCCACGCCGATGGCCGCCGAACCGATGGCGGGCGACGCCATGTCTGCCGCGCCCGGCGACGCCATGTCTGCCGCGCCCGGCGACGCCATGGCTGCCGATCCCATGGCAATGACTCCCGAGGCGATGCTGAAGGCCTGCCTCGAGAAGGCCGGCATGGAAGCCGATGCGATGAAGAAGGACGAGGCGAGCAAGGCCTGCCACACGGCGCCGATGGCTGGCGATGCCATGAGCGGCGACGCCATGTCTGCCACGCCCATGGCCGATGGCGCCATGGCTCCGGCGCAATAAACTATCCGTGATAAGCTGCAATCGCTCCCCGAACTGCCGTTCCTAAGGGCAGGCGGGGAGCGACGCCGGGAACCTTCGGGGGAATAAGTGACCGATCAGGCAATCGACAGAGTTGAGGTCGAACGAGAGGCGAAGCCGAAGGGGCCGCTGATCTATCGGCAGGCGATCCTGACGCGCGTCACCCACTGGGTGTGGGCGATCGCCATGTTCTTCCTGTTGCTCTCTGGCCTGCAGATCTGGAACGCCCATCCGGCGCTCTATATCGGCGCCCAGTCGGGCTTCGAGTTCAACAATGAGATCCTGAGGATCGGCGCGGAGAATACCGACGCCGGGCCGCGCGGCTTCACCACGGTGTTCGGGCAGAAGTTCGATACCACTGGAGTCCTCGGGATGAGCGAGCTCAGGGGGAACTCCAACTTCGTCGGTTTCCCCGGCTGGGCCACTATCCCGTCGTTCCGCGATCTCGCGACCGGCCGGGTGGTGCATTTCTTCTTTGCCTGGATCCTCGTCGGCGCGCTGGCCATCTGGCTGGTCTCCAGCCTCTTCAACGGCCATTTGTGGCGCGACGTGATCCTCAAGCCGCGCGATTTCCGTGAGCTGCCAAGGGATATCTGGGAGCATATCCGGTTCCGCTTCCATCATCGCCGAACCTATTCGCCGCTGCAGAAGGTCGCCTATTTCGGGGTGTTCTTCATCCTGTTCCCGCTGATCATCCTCACCGGGCTCGCCATGTCGCCGACGATGAATGCCGGCTGGCCATGGCTGGTCGAAGTGTTCGGCGGGCGGCAGACGGCGCGCACCATCCACTTCATCGTCATGGTGCTGCTGGTGCTGTTCTTCGTGGTGCACATCGCCATGGTGGTGCTGGCGGGGCCGATCAACGAGCTGCGCTCGATGATCACGGGGTACTATCGCACCAGCCCCGGCACCGAGCCCGACGCGCCCAAGAAGGAGAAGTCGAAATGAGCCGATTGATCCTCAACCGCCGCCGGCTGCTCGGGCTCGGCGCGGCTTCCGCCGGCTCGCTGGTGCTGGCCGGCTGCGACCAGTTCGATTTCCTCGGGGCGCGCAACGACCCGGTGCGCAACTTCCTCGAGCGGGCCAATGAGCTGACCTACAGCGCGCAGCGGGCGCTGGTCGGCGAGCAGGCGCTGGCCAAGGAATTCTCCGAGAGCGAGATCCGCCAGGGGCAGCGCCCGAACGGTTCGACCGATCCGCGCAATATCGAGCTCTATCGCGATCTCGAGGCGAGCGGCTTTGCCGCCTACAAGCTCAGGATCATCGGGCTGGTGGAAACGCCGAAGGAATATTCGCTCAGCGAGTTGCAGAATATGCCGGCGCGCACTCAAATCACCCGGCACGACTGCGTCGAGGGCTGGAGCTGCATCGCCAAATGGACCGGCGTGCCGCTGAGCCGGCTGCTCGACGAGGCCAAGGTGCAGCCGACGGCGAAGTTCGTCGTCTACCATTGCTACGACCAGATGGGCGGCGGGCTTTCGGCGCCCGAGGCCTATTACACCAGCTCCGACCTGATCGACGCCTTCCACCCGCAGACCATCGCGGCGTTCGGCCTCAACGGCGGCGCGCTGCCAGTCGCCAATGGCGCGCCGGTCCGCATCCGGATCGAGCGGGCGCTCGGCTACAAGCAGCCCAAATATGTCCACACCATCGAGCTGGTTGATAGCTTTGCCAAGTTCGGCCTGGGGCAGGGCGGCTATTGGGAAGACCACGGGTACGATTGGTATGGGGGGATTTGAGCGCCGGTTCGAAGGCCGCAACGTTTCGGCGTCCAATGCACGCCGAAATGTCAGGGAAGCGCTCTAGACCTCGGTCAGGACGACATCGCCGGTGACGATCCTGGCGCGAATCTCCAGGTAGTCGGCGCCATCTTTGGGTTGGCCGGCGCCATGCAGGCTCGAGCGGATCTGGCCGGTGACGGTCGAGATGTCGGTCCAGACCGCAATACCGGCAGGCACTCCCACATGTGCGTCGCCGGAGGCGCCCTCGACCGTCACACGGCCACGGCGCGCCGTGCCTACCGTGAGGTCGCCCGAACCTGTCCGCAGCGTAACGTCGGTTCCGGCATCGCCCACCCTGATATCTCCCGACCCCGTCTTTACCGAGGTCGCGCCACGCGTGGTACCCAGTTGCACATCGCCCGAACCGGTCGAAACCTCAACCACCGCACCCGACTGCGTCACCGACACATCGCCGGAACCGCTGCTTGCCTTCACGTCGTCCCGCGCGTTCTCGACACGGATGTTGCCTGAGCCGGTGTCCAGCACCATTGGTTTGGTGGCGGTGTCGACAACCAGGTCGCCAGAGCCGCTCTTCAGATGCGCTACCCCGACGCTGCCAACGACTGTGATATCGGCGCTGCCGGTACGGACGGCGACCTGGCTATCGGCTGGCAAGGTGATAGCGACGTCCAGGCGCGTATCGCCACCGAAGAATCCGTCGTGCTGTTTTGGGCCGATCACGGTGATCTGGTCGCCATCCTGGCTGACACGAACCTGGTCGGCGGCGTGGCCGAAGATCTCGACGATGGTCTCGGTCGTTTCGGTGGCCACGAGCTTGACCGACCCCTTGGCGATCTCGGTGACAAGCCGCACCGGCAGACGAGTCTCGAAGCGATGCATGGTCATTCGTCTCTCCTGTTGTGGACTTCTGTTGTGGACAGGCGGATCGGGGAGTTTGGTTAGATCCAGCCGGTCATGCGGCGGCCTCGCTTGCCGGAGGTTTCTCCGGCTGGGTCGGCGCTGCCGCTCGGCGGACCATCGCCGCGGGTGGCCGCGCGCACGGTGCCGACCAGCCAGTTGTTGAGCGATTGTCCCGAGCGCGCGGCCATTTCCTCGGCCTTCGCCTTCATCGTCTCCGGCATGCGCAGGGAGATACGGGCGAGGTTGCCATCGTCATCGGCCTCATCGAGCGGTGGGCTGAAGCCGGGGTCATCGGCAAGCGGCAGCTGCAGGACGAAATCCAGCTCGCGGCCGTTGAGCCTGACCTCGACACTGCCGCTCGGCAGCTTGGCGGTAATCTCTGCGGCTGCCTGGCTGATGGCATCCATCAGCGCCAGCCGCACAGTGGGGCTCAAAGCGAACAGCAGGCGCTCTGTCGCCTCGCGCACCTCTGGGGCCGCCACGTCGGCAGCCGCAAGCAGGTCTTTTCGAAAGCCGTCGATGTGTGGTGTCAGGTCCATGGCGCAACAGATGACATCATAGTGACGTCATGTCAATGCGGATGTGACGTCATCATGTGCGGTTGTGACGTCATATGGGGCCGGGATGGGGATTTGGCGCTGACTGATAGAGACGGCCCCCTCCCATCCTCCCCCACAAGGGGGAGGTGCCGCATCCAGTTTGAGGCACGATCCCGCCACGCACACGACTCTTCACCTCCCCCATCATGGGGGAGGCCGGGAGGGGGCCGTCTGCTTCAGTCAGCCTCGCCGCATAGCTCCCCTGCAGCTCATTTCGGCGAAATCCCTTGCTAATCCGGCACATATCGCCCATATGGCCAGCATTCGCCCCGCGCACCTGTCCCGTTTATCGGGAAACACGCGCGATGACGGCGATGGACTTCTCTTCTTACTGGCCAAAAACGGTGAGCGGCGAAGTGCCCCGGAAATGTCCCCCGCAAGAGTAGCGGGAACACCGGGAGACAGCGCAACCGTGCGGCAATCCCGTCGCCATTGCATCTATTGATCACGCCGAGCCCGTAATGGCCTCCGGCGACCCACGCGCACCGATTGGCCCGGAGCGCGCCAATGAAAGTTTGACCATTGACCACTTCATTTTCCGAACTCGGCCTTTCAGCGCAGCTCGTCAGCGCGCTTACGGCAGCCGGGTTCACCACCCCGACCCCGATCCAGGCGAAAGCCATTCCGCCGCAGCTCGAGCGCCGTGACATCATGGGCATCGCCCAGACCGGCTCGGGCAAGACCGCGGCGTTCGGCCTGCCGATCCTTGCCGGCCTCGCCGAGCTCGGCGGCCGTGCCAACCCGATGACCACCCGCGCGCTGATCCTTGCGCCGACCCGCGAACTGGCGGTGCAGATCGACGAAGTGCTGCATAAGCTGGCGGGCGCCAAGCTCTCGACCGTCCTGGTGCTCGGCGGCGCCTCGCGCGCCGGGCAGATCCAGAAGATCGCCCGCGGCGTCGACGTGGTGATCGCCACCCCGGGTCGCCTCAAGGACCTGGTCGACGACCGCAAGCTCAAGCTCACCGAGACCCGGTGGCTGGTGCTCGACGAAGCCGACCGCATGCTCGACATGGGCTTCATCAACGCCGTCAATGAGATCGCCCGGGCCATCGGCCCGCGTCGCCAGACCGCGATGTTCTCGGCCACCATGGCGCCCGAGATTGCCGAGCTCGCCAAGGGCCTCTTGAACGATCCGGTGCGCGTCGAAGCGAACCCGGCGGCGCAGACCGTCGGCACCATCGACCAGCGGGTGATCCTCGCCGGTTCGAAGGAAAAGCGCGGCGTGCTCAACAAGCTGCTCGAGGACGAGAGCCTCAGCCGCGTCATCATCTTCTCGCGCACCAAGCATGGCGCCGACCGCGTGGCCAAGAACCTCGCCATCGATGGCCATGAAGCGGCGGCGATCCACG
This sequence comes from Devosia sp. Root105, assembly GCF_001424865.1. Lineage (NCBI taxonomy): Bacteria > Pseudomonadati > Pseudomonadota > Alphaproteobacteria > Hyphomicrobiales > Devosiaceae > Devosia > Devosia sp. Root105. The sequence goes on along the minus strand of NZ_LMCR01000015.1, from coordinate 423,183 downwards.
GCAACAAATCGAACAATGCCCGCCAGGCGGCGCTCAAGGGCTTTGCCAATGGTTCGGTGCGCATCCTCGTTGCCACCGATATCGCGGCGCGCGGCATCGACGTGCAGAACATCACGCACGTAATCAACTTCGAGCTGCCGGACGATCCGGAGAACTACGTGCACCGCATCGGCCGCACGGCGCGTAACGGCGCTTCGGGCTTTGCGATTACGCTGTGCGATGGCACCGAGCGCGGCAAGCTCCGCGATGTCGAGCGGTTGATCCGCAAGACCCTGCCGGTGACCGGCGAGCTTAAGGGCAATGGCGGCGAAGTGATCGACGCAGCGCAGGTTCGCGCCCAGCGCCAGCCGCCGCGCCCGCAGACCCCGCGTCCGGATGGCCAGCGCAAGCACGCCAATGCCGGCCGGCACTTCTCGGGTGCCAAGAAAGCGGCGATCGTCGACGGCCGCAAGCGCGGCCATGGCGAAGGCCATGCTGCTCCCGCGAGCAATGGCCAGCCGCAGCGCGGCAACGCACAGCAGGTGCGTGGCGGTGCGGCCAAGGGCAGCAACATCTCGCAGAACGGCGGCGCGGCTCCGACCACGCCCGGCTGGTGGGAAAAGCCGACAGGGCAGGGCACGCCCGCGCCCAAGCAGCGCTGGAACAAGAAGCAGAAGGACGCCGGCCGGCAGCGCCGCACGGAAAGCGCGGCTGGGTAAGGGCTCCGATCTCTCCTCATCTCTCCCCCTGCGGGAGAGAAAGCGATTTCTTGGGCTTAGCGTTTGCTAAGTCCTAGAAATCGCAAGAGAGGGGATCTGGGAGGCACGGTGGCTCCGCACCCCCTCTCTGGCGAAAACTAAGGACTTAGCTGCGCTAAGCCCAAGTTTTCGCATTCTCCCCCGCCAAGGGGGAGATGACGACTGAGAGATGAGCGGGAGTAAACAGAGGGCGGTCCGGCGGGCCGCCCTTTTGCTTAGCGGATGCCTGAAATCCCCGGCACCAGGCTGACGCTGGTTTCGGTCGCGGGGGCGCTCATGGCGCCATCGGCCGGGGCGCCGTCCGGCGGCGGGCCGCTGGGTGGTTCGCCACCACCGGCAGCGCCACCGAAGCCGGTGGCGGATTCGGCGGCGGGGTCGACGCCGACGATCATGGCGACGAGGTAGCGCTCCTCGAGTTCCTTCACATAGGCGAACGAAGCGCGGGTGGCTTGGCTCGCGATATTGTCGTTGGCGTTGAGCACGTCGCGGTCGTGGCCATGCGCGGTGTAGGGCTCGACATTCTGGTAGATGAACTGGCTCAGCGCATCGGGGAAGAACAGCTGGCCGGTCAGGACGGTTTTCTCGTCGAGGAACACCTTGAAGTGGATGTGGGTGGTGCGGCCGGCATACCAGCCCGGATAGATGGTCTGGAATTCGACGATGCCGGTGGCGCCGGCGAATTGGGTCCCGCGCAGGAACGTCTGGCCCGTGGTGTCGATACCGCCGGTCTGGTTGGCATAGCCCGAATAGAGCCCCTCGGCATTGCAGTGCCAGATATCGACGCGCGCCCCCTCGATCGGCTTGCAGCTGCCATCGACGATCTGCAGCCGCACGGTGGTCGCGACGCCAGTTTGCGTGCCCTCGGTGATATCGGCGCGCTCGAGCTTGGGATCGAAATAATAGGGGCCCTCGGTCACTTCAGGGGTGAGCACGCAGACATCGGCGCCGGGCATCAGGCCGGTGGTTTCGGCGCTCGCTTCCTGGGCAAAGGCCTTCTGAGTCATCAGCGCGCCGCCGGCGGCGGTGACGGCGACGAGGCGCAGGGCGTCGCGGCGAGTTAACGGGCTGGGCATGGGGTCGTCTCCGCTTTCGGTACGAGCCCGATGTAGGAAGGGGTCGGGCGATCCCTGCGTTACAAGTTGGAGAACTGCATTAAGTCTTCGAAATGTGGCGGAACCGGACATTCCTGAACGGCAGATAAACGCCGGATTCCGGGAACGTTCAACCGCCGCGCCGCATTATTGCCCTCAAGATGAACCACCGGGCCCAAGGGTCCGACCGCCCAGGGGGCACAAATGCTGAAGCTCACTCTCGTTGCTCTGTTCGTGATGTCGATGGCGACGCTCACCATCGCTGCCTCCGCGCTGCCGGTTGAAACCGCGCCGGCCACCCAGCTCGCCGATCTCGGCTGAGGCGAAAAGTGGACCACGACCACCAGCACGGCCACCGGCCGGCCGGCATGAACAGCGGCACCCAGATCCTGCTGCTCGTCCTCTTCGCCACAGCGCTCGCCGTGCTGGCCTTCGCTGCCGCGAGTGTCGTGCTCGTCTAGAGCGCGCTTTACCATTTAACCCCGAGATGACACCTTCCCGCCGCTGGTCGGTAGGAGAGCGTCATGGTTGAAACGAAGGCGCCGCATCTGACGCCGCGGAGCCTGGTCGGACAGCGCTTCGGTCGCGATGTGTTCGGCGGCATCCGGGTGGCGCTCATCGGCTATTGCCCGCCACCGTCGCGGCTCGAGGGCTACAGCCCGGAGCGGGTTAGCGACCAGCATTTCATCCATGTCAGCCCGGACAGCGTCCGCATCCTCCGCCACGGTGGCCAACGCTACCTGTCGCTGGCGCATGTCTATGGCGGCCCGGTCTCGGCCTCGACAGTCGAAGAGCTGGCCTATTACGGGATCGAGGCGATCCTCGCCTATGGCCTTGCCGGCGGGCTCGGCACCAAAAATCTCAGGATGGGCGACTTCTACCTGGTCGAGGATGCCTTCGCGGCCGACGGCACGACGCGGCACTACACCAGCGATCCGGTGGTTGCCGCCGATGCCGGGCTCAAGGCGCTGATCCTCGAGCAGTGGCCGGATGCCATCACCGCAGTGCGCGCGGCGACCGGCGATGCCATCTATCGCGAGGACGATGCCATGCTCGAGGGGTTTCGGGCTCGGGGCTGCGACATCGTCAACCTCGATTCGAGCCACCTGTTCGCCGCCTCGCGCACCAATGCCGAAGGGCGGCGGATCCGGACGATCCAGTGCGGGGTGATTTCCGATATGGTGAGTGCGGAGCCGGGCGCCGACTCCGAAAGCACGCTCTCGACCATGCTGTCGGGCGCCGGCGAGGGCTTCAACCCGCTTGAGCGGACCGGCGACATCGTCTCGTTCTACATCGAGCAGCTGGCACCGCGGCTCTGAGACGGATCACTGGCTTCCGGCGCACGATCTGTCACCCCGCTCGGTGTCATCCCTGCGAGAGCAGGGACCCATCTCGCCGCCCGCGCCCGTTGATAGTTGGGTCCCAGCTTTCGCTGGGATGACATCCGGGGGAGGCGGGCTTTGTGCATAAGCAGATGAGCTTTGGCCCAGAGCTGCCTCAGCTCAGCGGGATGCCCTTCTTGCCCTTGTCTTTCTGGTAGGCGGCCGAGAGGTCGTTATAGGCGGCGTTGAGCTCGTCGACCCGGGCGACCAGCAGCTCGCGCGACGAGCGGTCGATGCCGGCCATCATCTGCTGGATATCGTGGCTCTCAAAGAACGCGTTCCTGCGGTTGTAGAGCGGCCGATCCTCGGGGACGAAATCGCGGTCCGGGTCGGGCACGGCATAGACTTCGCGGAGGATGCGGATGTCGTGCGGGATGCCGAAACTGTCGCGGGTGTCTTCGTAGCTGAACAGGTAATAGAAATTGTCGAAGCCCGACCAGGTGATGCCGGAGAGGCAGAGCGAGCAGGGCTCGTGCGTGGCTAGGAACAAGCAATCCTTGGGCGCCGGGCGCTCGGCGGCCGGGAGTTCGTAGAACCGCTTGATGGCGTGCATTTCGCCATGCCAGAGCGGGTTCTCGGTCTCGTTATTGGTCTCGCCGACGACCAGCGACAGGTCGGACTTCCTGAGGATCGCTGCCCCGAACAGCTTGTTGCCGCCACCGACACCGCGCTTGGTCAGCGGCAGCAGGTCGAGCTCGATGACATCGAGCAGGCGGGAGATGAGGTCGGGCGTATGCATCGGGGGCTCCGGTTGGGTGCACCCAAAGTGCGGCGACCGGTGTGCGGCGTCAACGCTTATGCCACGGGCCGCGCCTCTCGCGCCCCCTCGCCCCTCTGGGGAGAGGGGTCAGGGTGAGGGGCGCCAAGCACACCGGATAGGCAGCTCCCACGGAAGATAGACGTCCGTCCCGCGCGCTTGGCGCCCCTCACCCCACCCTCTCCCCAGAGGGGCGAGGGGACGGGGTGGCGCAGCCGGTGACACATACAAACGGCTTTAGAACCGCGACTTGCCGAGGTTCGCCAGCTCGACCCCGCCAGCGTCCAGCAGGATCAGGTGATCCTTGTCGAGCCGCCAGAAGCGGGTGGCGGCGAGGGCGGCGAAGAAGCTGTCTTCCTGCTTGGTGGCCTCGTCGGAAACACAGGCCATGCGGGTTGCGGCGACGGCGCTGAAGATCAGCCGTTCAGCATTGACCTCGGCCTGGGCGAACCACGAGTTGCAGCCGCCGCGGCCGCCGGCGCGCATGTCGGAGGCGATGGAGAGCGAGGAGACGATGCCACGCGCTGCCGGCGCGCCGCCGATGGTTTCGGCCTGCCAGGTAATATCGAGGATCGGCGAGGGCGCCGGGGCGACGACCGGCTCGGGCGTCGGGACCGGTTCCTCCTGGGGCACGATGTTGACGATGATGAGGATCGGGGTGGCCGGGGCCAGCGGGTCGAGCGCGTAGGGCTCGGCATTGCGGAACCACACGGCGTCCGGCCCGGCGATCTCGGCAACCAGCGCGTAGCTGTGGCCGGCGACGATGACGGCGTCATCGAAGTTGAGGGTGAAGGTCAGCGGCACCTGGCCGGGGCTGGAGATCGGCGCCTTGGCGGAAACGCGTGGCTGGTCGGGCGTCGCGAGGTCGATCAGCGACACCGACAGTGTGCCGCCGGGCGGCAGTGCGATGCGTTCGCGATAGGTTACATCGCCCTTCAGCGTCACCTTGGAGGCGAGCGCCGGGCTCGCCAATACCAGCAGCAGTGCCACCATCGCTACAACGATACGCATGTCACGCCTCCACCCTCAGCCCGCGTCGGCAGATTATGCAGCAATTGCAACGCGGTTGCGACGCCCGAGCGCCAAGTCAGTAAAGAATTGAACCGGTCGCCACCACCAAATACGGCTCGGCAAAGAAGTATTCCTCCAGATTGTTGCCATCGCCGCCGCGGTCGATGATCAGGAAATCGGCGGTCTCGCGCAGCGGCGTGAGCACGGCATGCCAAGTGTTCATCGCCATATTGATGCCTTGGCCGGCCGCCGCGAGGAAGGCGCGTGGGGTGCCGGGGATACCGCCTTCATCCGGCGCGACGATGGAGAGGAACGGGCGCTGCGACAGCGGGTAGAAGGCCTGGCTGCCGAGCGGGTGGCGCTCCACCATGTTCAGCGTCAGCGGCAGCTCATAGGGCTGGCCGCGAGCGATAGAGACCAGCGGGCGGGCATGCACGCCGCCGAGCTCAACCCGCGCCAGATCATGGTAGCGCTCGGTCATGCCGCCATTGATGGGATAGTGGTGCGCACCTTCGGTTTCGATCACCTGCCCGAAGGGGGCATAGGCCTCGCGCGTCAGCGGCTCGATGAGGATAGTCCGGCTGGCTGTCATTTCGACTCCCGTTTGCTGCCCTGGACCTTAGCCGATGTGACGCACCGGGGAAGCCTCACTGCCGGCTGGTGTTTCTCGGGTGAGTGCGCCATGTTCCCGGTGCGGCAATACTGAAAGCGATAATGGCAGAGTATCAGTTCAACAGTTTCGTCTTCCACGAGGACTTGCTTTCGGCACGAGACCTGGGGGGCAGGGAGGTCACCTTCACCCGGGCGGAACGAACGGTGCTCTCGACGTTCATGGCGCACCCGCAGCGGCTGCTGACGCGGAACGCGCTGCTCGATGCCATCTCGGGTGTCGGCTCGGATGCTTCCGACCGGAACGTCGATTTCCTGATCAACCGGCTGCGCGCCAAGCTGGGTGATCCAGCCCGTTCGCCGCGCTTCATCGCCACACGCTACGGCGAAGGCTATGTGTGGGTGGCGGAGCCTGCCCAGCCGGCCGATGCGCTGGTCGTGGTCGGGCCGGTGCATGGCAAGGCGCGGTCGGGCCGGTTCTCCGAGGTTGCCGGCGCCCTGCTCGGCGAACTGGTGCAACAGCTCGACGCGGCCACCTCGCCCGGCCAGGCGGTTCGGCTCGAAGAGACGTTCTCGGCGCGCAGTGCGACGAGGACGCGCTTCAACCTCGAGATCAGCTTTTTCCCACAAGCCGAGGCCCTGCAATGCGCGCTGGTGCTACGGCAGATGCCGGGTGGCGACGTGGTCGGGATGTCCCGGCTGGCAGTTGCCGAGGCGGGTGAGGTGGCAGGACTGGTGGCCGACGTGGTGCAGCAATATCGCTCGCTGATCTGGCACCGGCACGCCCTGGGGATGATGGATGCACCGGCCTCGGCGACACCGCCGCTTTATGTGGCGATGCACGATGCCGGGCGGCTGATCACCGCCGATACCCGCAGCTGGATCGAAAATGTCGACCAGGTGCGCGCCGCGCTGGCGGCCAACCCGGACGATCCGGTGGCGCGGCTGATGTGGGGGCTCAGCCTCTATGTGCAGGTGATCATGGGGAGCAATGGGCAGGGCCGACCGGAAGCCGAGCGGATCGCCGTCGAGGACGAGATCGAGGCGGCCGCGCTTGGTGCACTGCCGGGTGTTGCCGACAACCCGATGCTGAAACTGTCGGTGGCCAAGCTCCTGTTGTTCCTCGCGCGCGGGCACACGGCGATGGGAGAGCGGCTGGCCGAGGAGGCGTTCGAAGCCAGCACGGCGTTTGCCGCTTCGTTCGCCATTCTGGGGCAGGCGCGGCTGATGCGCGGCCGGCTGGCGGAGGGGATCGACCTGCTCGAACGTGCCGCCGAAATGGCCGAATATGGCACCGAGTTCTGGATCTATACCCTCGTGGTGCTGTGCGGCGGCAAGCTTGCGGCCGAGGATCGCAAAGGCCTCCGCGCCACGCTGCAGCAGTTGCACGAGGCTTCGCCGCAAACGCTGATCACGGTGGCGCCGTTCTGCGTTCCGGCAGATGAGCCGTTGTCCCCCCCGGGCCAGGCCTTCATCAGCAGCCTCGGGCCGGAGGGGGCGACCCGGACGCTCGAGTATATCTTCATGACCTCGGTCCGGCAGTACGAGGATCTGCGCCATCAGGGCAACGTGTTGCGCGCGTTGGCCCAGCGCCTGCAGCAGATCTACGGGGCGGATGTGGTGCCGTCGCACATCAGGGCGCTGCTGGAGCCTGCAGCAGGGGGCTGACGACCGCCGCCACCGGGGTCGTCAGCTGTGCGAGGTCGACCCGTGGACCTGCGCCCTGTGCACTGCAGGCCGTGAGGGTCACGAGCGCTGCCATTGCGGGGCCAGTGCCGACGCCGGGGCGTCGGGCTGGAGGCACTGTTGGCAACCGGTCGGCCATGGCGATCTCCCTGAGGCGAATTGCTTCGCGAGCAAACGCTAGGGGAGGACTGTTGCTGGATTATTTGCTGGCCGAAGCGTCGACCTTGATGGTGTTGGCAGCCGTGCCGCCGCCCATATAGACCGCCACCAGCTTCATCGGCACGGTGCCGGTATTGACGCCGTTGTGCGGCCAGTGGACCGCTTCGAGCACGGCTTCGCCGGTGCGGTAGACCTTCTTGCCCTTCGTGCCGTAATCGACGGTCAGCTCGCCCTCGAGGATATAGGCAAAGAGCGGCACTTCGTGCTCGTGCCAGCCGGTTTCACCACCCGGCGGCACGGTGACGATCGCCGAGGTGACGTTCGGCGTCCCCTCGGGATAGGCGAGCGGCGCGCCCAGCACGTCGCTGCCGCCCTGCACCAATGGGGTGAGCAGGTTCTGGTAGCTCTGCGGCGTCAGGTCTTCGGCCAGCGCCGGCGAGGCCAGCACGGCCAGTACGGCCAGCATTCTCAATCGTGTCATCTGAATCGCGTTCTCCCTGTCGCGAGGATGCCGGTGACGATGGCCGCCGCCGCCATCAGCCGCAAGCAATTTTCTGCGCCGCGGGCTGAACCAAGCGGCAAGGAAAACGTTGTGGCGCTCGGTACTTAGATCGTGTCGGCGGCACGCCGACACGCTCACGTAATGATGTTGGTCGCGCTTTCGGACGGAAAAGTCTCACAACTTTTCCTGAAAGCGCTTCGGGTTTGAGAATGCATAATCAGATTCATCTTGTATCCGCCGGCGCGTCCGATGCGCTCATCGAAACCCAATCGGCGGGGATCATCCAACCATGCCGACGCTATATCGAGGGGTGGCAACTGCGCGCCACCTACCTGGCCGAACAGCTCGCGCTGCACCCCAGGGGTTCCGACGCATACGAGCTCGCCGAGACACGCCTCGCCGAGCTGCGGGGTGAGATTGCGGCCAATCGGGACTATCTGGTGGTCGAGGCGAGCCGGCTGCCGCCCGACGACCTGGTCGACGCGACTCTGGATGAACTCGACGCGCTTCTCGCGAGCCTCAGCAGGGCGGCGTCAGCGAGCTCATAGTACCAGCTTGGCGTGCCGGTTGACGTCCTTGTAGAGCAGATAGCGGAAGCGGTTCGGGCCGGCGTAGCAGGCTTGCGGGCAGAACGCGCGCAGCCACATGAAATCGCCGGCTTCGACTTCGACCCAGTCGCGGTTGAGCCGGTACACTGCCTTGCCCTCGAGCACGTAGAGGCCGTGCTCCATGACATGGGTTTCCTCGAACGGGATCACCGCGCCGGGCTCGAGCGTCACGATGTTGACGTGCATGTCGTGACTGATATCGGTGGGGTCGACGAAGCGGGTGGTGCCCCAGCGGCTATCGGTGCCGGGCATCCAGATGATCGGCTCGTCCTGCTCATTGGCAACGAACGCAGCCGGCAGGTCGATGCCCTCGACCGCCTCGTAGCGCTTGCGCACCCAGTGAAAGCGCACGGGGGCGGTGGACTTGTTGTTGAGCGCCCAGCGCGTGCCGGGCGGCAGGAAGGCGTAGCCACCGGTCTTCAGCAGGTGGGTCTTGCCATCAAGGGTGAGCGTCGCCTGTCCCTCGACGACGAACAGCACACCCTCGGCGCCGGCATCGGGCTCCGGCTTGTCGCTACCGCCGCCGGGAAACACCTCGACGATGTACTGCGAGAAGGTCTCCGAGAAACCGGTCATCGGCCGGGCGATGACCCAGGCCCGGCTGTCCGTCCAGTGCGGCAGGTAGCTGGTCACGATGTCCCGCATGACGCCACGCGGAATCACCGCATAGGCCTCGGTGAACACGGCGCGGCCGGTGTGGAGGGCGGTCTGGTCGGGCAGGCCGGCAATCGGGCCGGCATAGGTGGTGGGGGCCATCGGACTTCAGTGAACGTGAGTGGTGAGTGCTCTTAGCGCGAAAGCCGATGCAGGCACAGTGGGTGTCAGCGCCGGCTGCCCTCGATGCGGAAGCGCTCGCGATAGCCTTCGGGCGTGGTGCCGAGGTGCTTGCGGAAGGCGCGCGACAGGGTGGCGGCGCTGCCCAGCCCAGCCCGCTCGGCGATGCGGGCCAGCGGCCAGCGCGTCGATTCCAAGAGCTGCTTGGCGCGATCGAGGCGGACCAGCTCGACATAGCGGGCCGGGGTCATGCCGGTTTCGAGGCGGAAGGTGCGGGCAAAGGTGCGCTCGCTCATGATGGCGCGATCGGCCAGCACGGCGACGCTGAGATCGGCCTCGGGGTTGCCGGCGATCCAGGTGACCAGCGATTGCAGCCCGTCGCCGGCGCTGGTCTGCGCCGCGAGGCTGCTGGAAAACTGCGATTGGCCACCGACGCGGCGCAGGTAGAGCACCAGCTCGCGCGCCGTCCGCAGCGCCACCTGCGGCCCGCAATCGTACTCGACGAAGGCGAGCGCCAGGTCGATGCCGGCGGTGACGCCGGCCGAGGTGAAGATGTGGCCATCGCCGACGAAGATCGCATCGGGCACCACCTCGGTGCGCGGCAGCAGGGTTTCGAGCAGGCGGGTAGAGGACCAGTGCGTGGTGGCGCGCCGCCCGTCGAGCAGGCCGGAGGCGCCGAGCAGGAACGCGCCGGTGCAGATGCTGGCGACGCGCCGGATGCCGGGGGCATGGGCGGCGAGCCAGGGGAGCAGGGCGGTGCCTTCCGCAGCGCGGCGCACCGGGCCTTCGGGGCCGCCGGAAATCAGCAGCGTATCGATATCGGGCCCGAGCGCCTCGAGCGGCAGAGTGCCGGCGAGCGACAGGCCGGAGCTCGAGGTGATGGTGCCGCCGGCCGGGCTCGCCACGATGATCTCATAGTGCAGCGGGTTGGCGGCGAGATCGGGCATGAAGTCGTTGGCCTTGGCGAACACTTCGGCGGGGCCCGTGACATCGAGCAACTGGAAGCCGTCGTAACCGACGATGGCGATACGGCTGATGGTGCTGTGGTTCGGGGGCAGGGGGACGGGTAGCGGCATGGGTTCATCCTAGTGCGCGACAGGGATGGTTGGAAACGCGGGTGAGAGGGCAGACGGTCCGCTGCCGACCACAGGCTCACCTCACCCGGTGGGTGGGGAGAGTTGCGCAGGACCCCCTACCGCCCGCCGCCAGCCCAGGGATACTCCATCACCAGTGCGACGATCTTCGCCGTCGGCAGGTCGTAGCGCGCCGCCACCATCGGCAGCTCGTTCTCGAGCGTCTGGGCCGGCGCTTCGGTGGGCGGCGGGGGCAGGATGCGGTCGACGCGGGCGCTTTCGCTGGGCTGGTCGGGGAGGATCAGCAGGCCGTGGCGGCTCCGAACCGGCGCGCCACCGGCGCCGAGAGTCACGACGCTCGCGAGGTTGGTGCGGGCATAGGCGTCGACGAGTAACCCCAGCGCTACCTCGTCGACGCCCTGCTCGAGCGGAATACCGACGGTTTCGCGCCGCCAGAAGGTCAGGGCGTTGCGAATGAAGGTCTTCTTGTGCTCGAGAGTGAGTTCGAACCCGGCCGAGCGATGCCGGGCATCCCAGCTGGCGACGCCAAGTTCTGCGGCAGTGCGCTCGGCGACGGCTCGCCCGCCGATGGCTTCGACCAAAGCCAGCATGATCGGGATGTTGGCGGTGATACCGGTGGAGGTGGCGACGCCATCGTCGACCACATAGCGACGATCGGGGACGAAAGTCATGGTCGGATGCTTCTGGCGCAGTTCGGCGACGGCGCTCCAGTGCCCGGTGGCGCGGCGGCCATCGAGCAGGCCGGCAAAGCCGATCATGCGCGAGCCGTTGCAGATCGAGATGATTTTGGCGCCCTTCTTATGCTGGGCGACCAGCCAGTCGGCGATGACCTGGTCGGTGCCGGGGTCCATGGCGGGAACGACGACGTAGTCGGCGCCTTCGGGGTGTTGGGCATCGAAATCGGCGATGGTCGCTTCCGGGGTGATCTTCGGGCCGGGGTAGAGCTGCACCGGCTCGGCGCGCTCGGCCACCACGGTGACCTCGGCGACGTCAGCCCGCTTCAGCACGCCATAGGCCGAAAAGAAGTCGGAGAGCTCGGTCGCCTGGTTCCAGGCGATGATGGCGATCACCGGCCGGTCGGTGGGGCGGGTCGGGCGCATCGCCGCGATGGTGGCGGCCTGCTCGTCCGCTGCTATCGGCTCGGCTGGCGCTGGGGCCGCGGTGGGCGCGCCGGGGGAGAGGAGGATCGGGGTAGCGATCAGCACCGCCAGCAGCAGCACGCCAATGCCTGCGAAGATCGTCCGCTTGCGCATCTTGCCCTCCAGTTGGACTCGAGGAGGCTAGCGGCCGGCAGACGACAATGGCCGCCAAATCAGCTGCAGTTCCTGCCAAACGGGCAGGGTGGGGGGTAGGGCGGCACGCGCAGGCCTCGCAGTGATCCTCTCCCGCCACGCGGGGGAGGATCACTGCGCGGTCGCTGGCTTCGATGCCCGCACCGGGGTCAGCCCTCCAACCCCTGCTTCAGCTTCAGCAAACCCTGCGCCGCGTAGGCGGCGTAGCCGCCGATCCAGCGCTCGTGCAGCTGCTGAATGGGGATGGCGTTGAGGTGGTTCCAGCGTTCGCGGCCGTCGCGATGGGCGACCACCAGGTCGGCCTCCTCCAGCACCTTGAGGTGCTGCATCACCGTGCAGCGGTCGAGCTCGGGGAAGGCGTCGCAGAGCGCCCCGGTGGTCTGCGGATTATCCTTCAGCCGGTCGAGCATGTTGCGACGCACCCGGTTCCCCAGGGCCTTGAAAATCCTGTCATTTCCGTCGTCGCTTGACATGTTATATTTTTATAACATAATGGCCGGAAAGACAAGCGATAAACGCACAGGAGAAACGAGATGGATGTGAAGCTGAAGGTGTCGGGGCGGATCGCCAAGCCCGTGCACGAGGTGTTCGAGGCGGTGGCCGATCCGGCAAAACTCTCCGGCTTTTTCACCACCGGCGGCGCCAAGGGCCGGCTCACCACAGGCGCCACCGTGACCTGGGACTTTGCCGATTTCCCCGGTGCCTTCCCTGTGCAGGTGGTCGAAGTGGTCGACGACAAGCGGATCGTGCTCAAGTGGGGCGCCGTGGAAGGGACGGGCGCCGACCCGAGCGGCGATACCACCGTCACCATGAGCTTTGAGGCCCTCGAGGACGGCCGGACCCTCGTGACCATCACCGAGGCGGGCTGGACGGCAACGCAGCAGGGGCTCGATGCCTGTGTCGGTAATACCGAAGGCTGGACCGGCATGCTGTGCGCCATGAAGGTCTATCTCGAGCACGGCTTCAACCTGCGTGACGGCTTTTACAAATGACCAGCGAAATCCGCGGCGGCATCAACATCGCCATGAAGGTACCGACCCATCTCTATGCGGAAACGGTGGCGTTCTATCGCGACGTGCTGAAGCTCGAGCGGGTGCCGGAGCGGCAGGAGGTCGGCTTCCTGTTCGGGCCGAACCGGCTGTGGATCGACGAGGCGCCGGGGTTTTCGCAGAGCGAAGTCTGGCTTGAACTGTTCACGCCCGAATTTGCTCCCGCCGCAGCGCGGCTGAGCGCCGCGGGGGCGACCCGCAACGATGCCATCGAGCCCTTGGGCGAAGGGTTTCGCGGTGGCTGGTTCTTCAATCCGGCCGGGATCGTTCACATGGTGCGCGAGCCCGACGCCTGGTGAGCGGTTAAGCAAAAACGGCCGGCGGTCGTCCAAGGCCAGCGCCGAGTGTCAGAAAAAGTTTAGGAATCGGGCGCAGATTCGGGCCATGGCAACGCAATCGCACCATAACCCGCGCCCCCTGATCGACCCGATCCAGCTGGAACAGGCCGGACGGGCGTTGCGCCAGTGGCTCGACCGCCTGCTCGGCCATGCCGAGCCCCAGGTGAATACCGATATCGACTGGGAAGATGGCGAGCCGCACCACAAGCAGCGCGACGGAAGTTACCCGGGGCACTGAGCGATGGATTGGCTCCGCGACTTCCAACAGTCGTTCCGCGAGCCGGTCTATGGATTTCTTGCGACGTTCTGGCCCGTCCTCGCGGTCATCGCGCTGATCGGCCTCGGCTGGCTGGTCGGCAGCATGGTGACGCGCGCCCGTCGAGGTGGCACTGACAGCAGCGGCAGTGGTGCGTTCTCGTTTGGCGATTCCGACGGGGATGGCGGTGGCGGCGATGGTGGTGGTGGCGGCGACTGAGAACGGCGCCACCCGTCCTTGAGGGGAGGGGTTGGGGGTGGGGGTCCATCGGTGATCACAGAACCACCCCCACGCCCCACCCCTCCCCTCACGGGGGAGGGGAGCGACATCGAGTGGGTGGCGAGCGCTTCGCCCAAACGTTCCAACCCTCAGCCGAACCCAGCCAATAAATCCTCCAGCCGGTCGTAATGGGCCACCGACTCGTCGTTCATCCCGGCCTTCACCAGCAGCTCGCGCACGTCGCCACTGGGGAATTCCGAGAGCACGTCGAGGGTGGTTGCCCCGGCGTCTTCGGTCAGCGCAGTGGTGACCAGCACCTCACCCGGGTCCCAATCTTCCCAGTGTTCGGTCTGCACGATGCGGCTGGGCGCCTCGAGGTCGCGGAACGTACCGTGCTGGCCGATCTCGCGCCCGTCGGGGCGGCGGGTGACGATGCGCCAGTCTCCGCCGACGCGGAGGTCGAGTTCGCAGCTGACCAGCTCGGCATACCAGCGTCGCAGCAGGGCAGGGGTGGTGAGCGCCGCGAACACCAGCTCGCGCGGCGCCTTGAATCGGCGGACCATGCGGATGGCGCGCTCACCCTCGAGGGTGATGTGCAGCGGTTCGCGGGTCATCTGGCCTTGCCCATGGCGAGGTAGCGGGCCCGCTCGTCCGGCGCATAATGTTCGAGCGCGTTGCGCAGCATGACGCGCGGCATCCGGGCTGCGTGCCTGTCGAGGAAGGCGTTGAGCGCCGGGCGGTTACCGTCGGCAGTGCGCAGCATCCAGCCTGCGGCCTTCTGCACCAGATCCTCGGGGTCATCGAGCAGCAGTTCGGCAATGGCGAAGGCGTCGTCGAGCTGGCCGCGGCGGATGAACGAGAAGGTGGCGAGGGTGGCGGTGCGCCGCTCCCATGGGTTCTCCGATTTCGCCAGCCGGTAGAGGATATCGCGCGGGCGATCGACGAGATGCGGGCCGATCACGTAGTAGGCGGCGAGATCGACGAGGTCCCAGTTGTTGATGCGGTCGTGGCGGCGCAGGTAGAGCTCGAACAGCTCCTCTTTGCGCTCCAGTGTGGTCTTTTTCGCCTGGTATTGCTTGGCCATGATGCTCATGGCGGCAGCGCGCGCCTCATGGATGTCGGACTCCATCAGGTTTTCGATCTCGGCAGGCGGGGTCAGTAGACACTGTTTGGCGAGGGCGAATACCTCGCCCATGCGCACGCCAATGAAAGTGTCGGCCGCGTCGTCATCGAAGTCGAAGTAGCGATGGTATTTCTTGCGCTCCTCGTCCGACCGCAGCTCCTGCAGTCGGGCGAGGATCGCTTTGGCAGTGAGTTCCATCTCTCCCCCTCAGAAGGTCTGGCCCATCTGATCCATAACCTGCTCGAGACCGAGCTGCGAGTAATCCATCATCTGCTTTGACGTGGTGGTGTGCTCGGTGATGGTGACCTCGGTGACATCGCCCTTCGGGGTCAGCGTCACCACGGTCGCGACGTCGCGCGGGAATTCCGCGGGCATGCCGACGCTGGTCGGGTCGATCGGGTTGCCGTCCTTGTCGGAGAGGTTCTGGACGTATTCGAGCCGCTCGTTGGGGATGACCTTGGTGTACTCCCAGCGCATCCACAGGTCGTGCCCCTCCGGCGAGCGCATCAGCACCACCGAATAACCGCCTTCGCGGACATCCATGCGGGCTTCCGGGCTGGTCCAGGGGCGCGGGCCCCACCACTTCATCACCTCGGCATCTTCGGTCCAAGCGCGCCAGGCGCGTTCGGGCGAGGCGTTGAAACTGCGGGTGACGACGACGTCGTGGGTGATGAGCTCGGGCACGTCGGACACTCCCTTGGTTTCGGCGCCGATGGCGGTGAACGCGCCGCGCCAGAAGTCGCGGAACTGGTTGGAGGCGATGTAATATTGCACCGACTGGGTGAACATCAGGCCGATCAGCCCGGTCGCTGGGTCGTTGGCCCAGCTTGTGCCATAGCCGCCATCCCAGCCGTAGCGGCCTGGGGTGGGCGAGATATCGTCGGGCGTGTCGTAGGTCAGCACGCCATAGCCCCAGCCGAGCTTGTCGAAGAAGCCGGGCATGAAGCCGGCGCCATCCTGCTGCTCCGGCGTCAGCTGGTTGCGGGTCATCTCGGCCACCGAGGCTTCGCTGAGGAGGCGGGTGCCCTGGTACTCGCCCCGGTTCAGCAGCATGCGGGCGAAGGCGAGGTAGTCATCGAGCGTCGAGACGAGCCCGCCGGCGGCCGAGGGGAAGCTCGGCGGCTTGCTCCAGATGCCCCCGACCGGATCCTCCAGAAACTGCTCGTTGGTGGCGAAGTTCACCGAATAGGCGGGCTGGAAGCGGTCGAGCTTTTCTGCCGGCACGAAGAAGCCGGTATCGACCATCCCGAGCGGGGTGAAGATGCGGCTCGCGAGGAAGTCTTCGAGTGGCATGCCGGAGGCGCGGGCGATCAGCACGCCGAGCAGGAGCGAACCGGTATTGTACATCCAGGTCTCGCCCGGCTGGTGCATCAGCGGCAGCTCGGCGAACTTGGCCATCCACTCATCCGGCGTCCATGGCGTCGCCGGCACCGGGGGGCCATTGGTCAGCTGGCGCGCATCGATCGCCTGCTGGATCGGCAAAGTCGGGTCGAACAGCACGCCGAAGCCGAGCGTGAAATTCATCAGGTCGCGCACTAGGATGGGGCGGCTTGCCGGCACCGTATCGGTGATCGGGCCTTTGAGGTCCTTCAGCACCTGGCGGTTGGCGAGTTCGGGCAGCAGCCGATCGACCGGTTCGTCGAGGCGGAGCTTCTTGTCCTCGACCAGCATCATCACCGCCGCCGTGCCGACGGCCTTGCCGACCGAGGCGATGCGGAAAATCGTGTCACGGCGCATCGGCACGCCGCCCTCATAGGCGGTATTCCCTGCGGTATCGACGATCACCTCGTCGCCCTTGGCGAGCAGCCAGACGGCGCCGGACATGTCGCCCTTCTTGATCGAGGCTTCGATCTTGCCCTTGAGCGTGGCGAGGGCGGCAGGATCGAACGTCGCCTGCTGGCCGAGGGCGGGGATGGCCGAGGCCAGCACCAGCGAGCTGACGGTGAGGAGGAAGGTTCGGCGGCGCATTGCGGGTCTCCAGGTTTGCGGCAAGCCGCTCCCGGCCGCGCGCCGGGAGGCGCACGGGGGAAGGCCTTGCGATGTGGGGTTTCGGGAGGGCGCCGGCTTAGCTGCCGGCGTAGGCCTTCTGGATGTCGGCCACGATGATCTTCTTCATCTGCAGCATGGCCTGCATGGCCCGGCCGGCGCCGGCACGGTCACTGCCGGCCAGGGCTTCGCCGAGCTGCTTGGGGACGATCTGCCAGCTGAGGCCGAATTTGTCCTTCACCCAGCCGCACTGGCTCTCCTCGCCGCCATCGGCGGTGAAGGTGTCCCAGTAGTGGTCGACCTCCCGCTGGCCGTCGCAATCGATGGTGAAGGAGATCGCCTCGGTGAACTTGAAGATCGGGCCGCCGTTCAGCGCCATGAACTCCTGGTCCTTGAGGCGGAAGGTGATGGTGATGATGCGGCCGTCCGGATAGTGGTCGACCTTGCGGATTTCGCCGTCCTTGAAGGTCTCGATGTAGAACTTGACCATCTCTTCGATGCGGTCGTCGATCCACAGGCAGGGCATGATCTTGGGCATTTGAGGTCTCCTTGGTTGGGTTGAGTTCTCCCTGTCCGTGAAGCGGAACGCTTCACCGGCGGGGTGGTCGCAGTGGCAGTCGAAGCTTCAGGGGCAGGTATGCCCCTTGGGGTTAGTAAGCCGGCATATCAGCCAGCAATTCTTCCAGGCGCTTGAAGCCCATCTCCATGCCCTCGGCCATCGGGGTGGCCCGGGCGCCGTCGCGGGCTTCCTTATTGGCGTAGAGGATGGTCACCACCGAGGTGGTGATGCCATTGGCTTCAGTGATGCGGTTGGTGACGATGGTCTGCCCGCCGGTCCAATCCATGTCGTAGATCTCGTTGGTCTTGATCCAGTCGGGGCGGGTGATTTCGAGCACCTCGCCGGACGAACCCATCTCGAAGCCGCCGGGTCCCGTGGTGACGAAGCGCCACTTGCCGCCGACGCGCGCATCGAACTCGCAGGTGACGAACACCCAGTCGGCCGGCCCGAGCCAGCGACGGATCAGCGCCGGGATGGTCCAGCAGTCGAACACCAGGTCGGCTGACGCCTTGAAGGTGCGGGTGACGACGATCTCGCGATCGGAGGGCAGGGTGATGGTCAAAGGCGGCTGCATGGGGCGTCTCCTCTGGTCTTCTTGTGGTTCAGTTCTTCTTGTCGGTCAGTTTTTCTTGTTTCCTTGGGGGGCGAAGCGCTGCAACTCGTCGAGCAGGGTGTCGAGCCGCTGGTAGCTCTGCTCCCAGAACTTACGATAGTTCTCGAGCCAGCCGACCGCATCGGCCAGCGGCAGCGCCTCGATCTTCACCGGGCGCCGCTGCGCATCCTTGCCGCGTGAGACGAGGCCAGCATTCTCCAGCACCTTGATGTGCTTGGAAATGGCCGGCTGGCTCATCTCGAACGGCGCCGCCAGCTCGTTCACCGACGCATCGCCCTCGGCCAGCCGCGCCAGGATCGCCCGCCGGGTCGGATCGGCGAGGGCGGCAAAGGTGAGATCGAGCTGGTGCTGGTTGGGCTGCATTTCATAACCTGTTCGCTATATAACGAGATGGTTATGATTGATGTCGTGGGGGATGTCAAGCGGGGTGTGCGTGAGCATGACGATAGGCCGGTGCGGGCTGACCCCCACCCTTGATCCCTCCCCGCAAGGGGGAGGGAGACGCAGACTACGATGCCAGTGTGAGGGTCTCCCTCCCCCTTGCGGGGAGGGGACAGGGGTGGGGGTCAGCCCGCACCGGACAGGCGGTCCGTCTCAGCCCAGAATCTGCCCAATGCGCAGTTCTGCGATCCGCTCCACCTGCCGGCAGGCGGTGGCGAACTCGGTGTCCCGATCGTTGGCGAGGCGCTTTTCGAACGCTGCCATGATCTGGGCCTTGGTGTTGTCGCGCACCGCGATGATGAAGGGGAAGCCGAACTTCTCGACATAGGCGGCGTTCATCTTGCCGAAGCTCGTCCGCTCGGCATCGGTGAGCGCATCGAGCCCGGCCGAGGCCTGCTCGGACTCGGATTCCGAGGTGAGGCGCTTGGCCGCCGCGAGCTTGCCGGCGAGGTCGGGGTGGGCGATGAGGACGGCCAGCCGCTCGGCGCTCGTCGCGGCACGGAACACCTGGCTCATCAGGGCATGAAGGCCGGTGGCCGTATCGTGGGCCGGGCCCATTTCGCGCTTGTGGGCGCGCTCGGCCACCCATTCGGAGTGCTCGAACACATTGCCGAACAGCTGGGTGAAATCGTCGAGCGCCAGCTCCGACGGAACGATCTCCGGCTTCACGTAGGGGTGGGTCTGCAGCCAGTGCTCGGCGATATCGATCCGCTTGGCGATCCAGACCTTGTCCTTCTCCATAATGTACTCGACGAAACGCTTGAGCCCGGCAAAGCGCCCGGGCATGCCGACCAGCCGGCAATGCAGCCCCAGCGACATCATCTTGGGTGCGCCGGCTTCGCCCTCGGCGTAGAGCACGTCGAACGTGTCTTTCAGCAGCTGGAAATATTCCTCGCCATTGGCGAAGCCCGACGCGGTGGTGAAGCGCATGTCGTTGGTGGCGAGCGAATAGGGGATGATCAGCTGCGGGCTGCCGAAATGCTCGCGGTAATAGGGCAGGTCGTCGTCATAGGTGTCGGAGACATAGGTGAAGCCGCCTTCCTCGCTGGCGAGATCGACGGTGTTCACTGAGGTGCGGCCGCAATACCAGCCGGTGGGGCGGGCGCCAGTGACCTCGGTGTGCATCCTGATCGCGGCGTGCAGATCCTCGCGCTCGTGCTCGATGTCGTAATCCTTGTAGTCGATCCACTTGAGCCCGTGGCTGGCGATCTCCCAGTCGGCGTCGAGCATGGCCTTGACCTGCTCGGGCGAGCGCTGCAGCGCGGTGGCGACTCCATAGACGGTGACCGGCAGGTTCAGGCCGGTGAACAGCCGATGCAGGCGCCAGAAGCCGGCGCGGGCGCCGTACTCATACATCGACTCGACATTCCAGTGGCGCTTGCCCGGCCACGGCACGGCGCCGATCACATCGACGAGGAAGGCCTCGGACGCCGCATCGCCATGCAGGATGTTGTTCTCGCCGCCTTCCTCGTAGTTGAGGACGAACTGCACCGCGATATGCGCGCCGCCGGGCCATTGCGCATCCGGCGGATTCGGGCCGTAGCCCTGCAGGTTCCGGGGATAACGCATCATGGGCACCTCTTGGTTGGTTCCCGATTTATCACGAGCGCCATGCCGCGATGCAAGGGCGGCAAAAGTGGACCAGTTGGTAAAAAACTGCCGGGCACCCCCTTGGAACGGAGGCGAATATGCTCAATAGTCGGGCAATCCAAGGGTTATGCCTCAACGGCAAGCGGGAGCCGCGGGGGCGATCCGGCGCGCAGGGTGAAGGGACTAGACTATGGCGGGTTCAGCACGCCTGACGACGCACGTACTCGATACGACGCATGGCAAGCCAGCAGCCGGCATGCGGCTCGACTTGCTTATGGTCCATGGCGACCATACGCACCATATATGGTCCGGACACACCAATGCCGATGGGCGGGTGGACCAACCGCTGCTGGAAGGCGACCGCTTCCACCTGGGCAGCTATGAGCTGATCTTCCATGTGGGGCAGTATTTCGAGCGGATCGGCGTCAACCTCGAGAACCCGTTCCTCGACACGGTGCCGGTGCGGTTCACGATAAGCGAGGCGGCGCATTACCACGTGCCGCTGCTCGTCTCGCCGTACGGATATTCGACTTACCGGGGAAGCTGATGACCGAAATCCGGAGCCAGCTGCGCTTCATCCTCAACGACCAGGACGTCGTGCTGGACGAGATTTCGGCGACCCGTACGCTGCTCGATTTCCTTCGCCTCGACCGGCGTATGACCGGCTCGAAGGAAGGCTGCGCCGAGGGCGATTGCGGCGCCTGCACGGTGCTGGTCGGTCGAGTGACTTCGGGCGAGCTGGTTTACGAATCCGTCAATGCCTGCATCTGCTTCGTCGGATCGCTTGATGCAACGCATGTGGTGACGGTCGAGCACCTCTCGGCCGCCAATGGGCCGCTGCACCCGGTGCAGCAGGCGATGGTCGAGCACCACGGCAGCCAGTGCGGCTTCTGCACCCCGGGCATCGTGATGTCCCTCTACGGCATGTGGATGCAGAACGCCGACCCCTCGGTGAGCGATATCGAGGTGGCGCTGCAGGGGAACCTCTGCCGCTGCACCGGCTACTCCCCGATCATCAAGGCCGGCCAGTCGATCTCGGCCTATGGCACGGTGGTGGCCGATCCGCTGGTGATCGAGCGGCAGGCGATCAAGGCGCGGCTCGAGGCGCTGCGCGATGGGCGGCGCGTGGAAATCGGCGAAGGCAGGGGCCGGCTGATCGTGCCGGCTTCGGCCGACGATCTCGCCGAGGTCTATGCTGCCAACCCTCAGGGGACGCTGGTGTCGGGCGCTACCGATGTCGGGCTCTGGGTGACCAAGTTCATGCGCGATATCGGGCCGATGATCTTCATCGGCGATATCGCTGAGCTGCACGGCATCGAGGCAAGCGAAAGCGCGCTGAAACTCGGGGCAGGGGTGACCTATTCCGCCGCCACCGCCGCGGTGACGGGGAGTTTCCCGCAGCTTACCGAACTCTGGATGCGCATCGGCGGCCAGCAGGTGCGCAATATGGGCACCATCGGCGCCAATATCGCCAATGGCTCGCCGATCGGCGACACGCCGCCGCCGTTGATCGCGCTCGGCGCCTCGATCACGCTGAGGAAAGGCGAGACCCGCCGGGAGGTGAAGCTCGAGGATTTCTTCATCGCCTACGGCAAGCAGGACCGGCAGCCCGGCGAGTTCGTCGAGGCCGTCACCATCCCGTCGCTTCCCGAGGGCGAGCAGTTCGCCTGCTACAAGATCACCAAGCGCAAGGACGAGGACATCTCGGCTCTCTGTGGCGCCTATCGACTGAAGCTCGAGGGCGGCAAGGTCGCCGCCATCACCATCGCCTATGGCGGCATGGCGGCAACGCCGAAGCGGGCCAAGGCGGTGGAAGCGGCGCTCGTGGGCAAGGCGTGGACTGTGGCGACAGTCGAGGCGGCAATCCCGGCTTTTGCCGAGGACTACCAGCCCCTCACCGATATGCGCGCCTCGGCGGAATATCGCCTGCTGGCGGCGCAGAACCTGCTCCGCCGCTTCTTCCTCGAGACCACCGGCGAGGGCGAGCGGCTGACGAGGGAGGTGGCATGAACAAGCAATCCCCCATCACCACCTCGCCGCTGCATCTCTCGGTCAAGCATGACTCTGCCATCAAGCAGGTGGCCGGCCGCGCTGACTATATCGACGATCTGGTCGAGCCGGAGGGCACGCTGCACGCCTATCTCGGGCTTTCCACCAAGGCGCATGCCGATATCGCCTCGATGAACCTCGATGCGGTACGCGCTGCCCCCGGCGTGGTGGGCGTCCTCACCGGCGAGGATATTCCGGCCGAGAACGACGTCAGCTCGGTGCATAAGCATGACGAGCCGGTGTTCGCCACCACCCGGGTGGTCACCTGGGGCCAGCCACTGTTCGCGGTGATCGGCGAAACGCGCGAGGCGGCGCGGCGGGCGGCCAAGCTCGCCAAGATCGAGTATCGCGAGCTGCCGCATGTCACCGATGTGGATGCGGCGGTGGCGGCGGGCGGCAAGCTCGTCACCGAGCCCTTGAAGCTCGAACGCGGCGATGTCGAAGCCGGCTTCGCGGCTTCACAGCATCGGGCCAGGGGCCGGGTGCGGATCGGCGGGCAGGAGCATTTCTACCTCGAAAGCCAGGCGGCGCTTGCCATCCCCGGCGAAGACGACGAGATCACGCTGCAGGTCTCGAGCCAGCACCCGACCGAAATCCAGGTGATGGTGGCGCAGGTGCTCGGCGTGCCGCATGCCGCGGTGACGGTGAACATGCGCCGCATGGGCGGCGGCTTCGGCGGCAAGGAAACCCAGGGGAACCTGTTCGCCGTGGTGGCCGCAGTCGCGGCCAAGAAGCTCAACAAGGCGGTGAAGATCCGCCCGGACCGCGACGACGATTTCCAGATCACTGGCAAGCGCCACGATTTCGTCGTCGACTACGATGTCGGCTACAATAGCGACGGCAAGATCCAGGCGGTGACCGCCACCTATGCGGCACGCTCGGGCTATTCGGCCGACCTCTCCGGCCCGGTGACCGACCGGGCGTTGTTCCATTGCGACAACGCCTATTGGTACCCGACGGTGAAGGTGAACTCGCTGCCGCTGTTCACCAACACGGTGTCGAATACCGCCTTCCGCGGCTTTGGTGGCCCGCAGGGGATCATCGCAGCCGAGCGCTGGATCGAAGACATCGCCTATGCGCTGGGCAAGGACCCCCTGGAGATCCGCAAGGCCAATTTTTACGGCACCGACAGCAACAACGTGACGCCGTATCACCAGGTGGTGGAAGACAATATCATCCACCGGGTGATCGAGGATCTCGAACAGAGCTCGGACTATCAGGCGCGGCGTGCTGCCATTCTCGAATTCAACAAGACCAGCAAGGTCTTGAAGAAGGGTATCGCCATGGTGCCGGTGAAATTCGGCATCTCGTTCACCGCCACCTGGCACAACCAGGCCGGGGCGCTGGTGCATGTCTATCGCGATGGCTCGATCCACCTGAGCCATGGCGGCACCGAGATGGGGCAGGGGCTCCATATCAAGGTGATGCAGGTGGTGGCCGACGCGTTCGGCGTGCCGGTCGAGCGGGTGCAGATCACCGCCAGCAATACCGGCAAGGTGCCCAACACCTCGGCGACAGCGGCCTCCTCCGGCACCGATCTCAACGGTATGGCGGCGCTCGATGCGGCCAACCAGATCAAGGCCCGGATGGCGGCGCATGCGGCCTTCATCTACGAGGTCGAGCCCAAGGACGTGCAGTGGGAGTTCGGCGGTATCCGGGCCGGCCAGCAGTTCGTGCCGTTCGATGAGTTGGCGACGTCCTGTTGGATGAACCGGGTGCAGCTGTCGGCCGCCGGGTTCTACAAGACGCCGAAGATTCACTGGGATCGCACTACCGGGCGCGGCCACCCGTTCTACTATTTCGCCTATGGCGCGGCGGCGTCGGAAGTGACCATCGACACGCTGACCGGCGAGTATCAGGTGGATCGCTCGGACGTGCTCGAGGATGTCGGCCGCTCGCTCAACCCGGCAATCGATATCGGCCAGGTGGAAGGCGGCTTCATCCAGGGGATGGGCTGGCTCACCACCGAGGAACTGTGGTGGGACGGCAAGGGGCAACTGCGCACTCACGCGCCCTCGACCTACAAGATCCCGCTCGCTTCAGACGTGCCGCGCATCTTCAACGTGCGGCTGGCCGAATGGAGCATCAACAAGGAGCCGGCGATCGGACGAAGCAAGGCCGTCGGCGAGCCGCCGCTGGTGCTCGGCTATTCGGTGGTCGAGGCGCTGTCGATGGCAGTGGCGTCGGTGGCCGATTACAAGGTCGCCCCGCAGCTTGATATGCCGGCAACGCCCGAGCGCGTGCTGATGGGGGTTGAGCGGATGCGGCGGGCGAGGGCCAGTACGTGAGCCCGGTGCTCGCCACGCACCCCCTCCCAACCTCCCCCGTCGAGGGGGAGGTGCCGCATCGAGTTTGCGGCTCGATCTCACCCCAACCACCAGCCGACACCCTCCCTCTCGAGGAGAGGGCTGGGGAGGGGGAGGCCCCACGATGACTCTCTCCCCAGCCACCCTCAGATCCTTCCTCGCCGCCAATCCCGCGACCATCGTCGCCGAGCTCACCGCCGTCCGCGGTTCGTCTCCCCGTGAGGCCGGGACGTTCATGCTGATCTCCGAGGACGAGCAGGTTGGCACCATTGGGGGTGGGGCGCTCGAGTATATGGTGATTGACCGGGCGCGGCAGGTGCTGCGGGCCGGTGAGCATGAGGACAGTCTCGATATTCCGCTCGGGCCCGAGATCGGCCAGTGCTGCGGTGGTCGGGTGGATGTGGCGTTGAAACGGGTGACGCCGGCTGAGACGCGACGTCTGGTCGAAAAGCTCGAGGCCGAGGCGGCGGCGCGGCCGCATGTCTATCTGTTCGGCTCCGGCCATGTCGGGCATGCCCTGGCCCGGGCGCTGTCGGCGCTGCCGCTCAAGGTGCATGTGGTCGATACCAGGCCGGACGAGCTCACCAACCTGCCCGACAATGTCGAGACCCACGCCGTGGCGATGCCCGAGGCGGTGGTGCGCTCGGCCCCCGCGGGCAGTGGCTTCGTCATCCTGACGCATGACCATGCGCTCGATTTCCTCATCGCCGCCGAGGCGCTGCAGCGGGCTGATGCCCCCTATGTCGGCATGGTCGGCTCGAAGACGAAGCGGGCGCGGTTCCGCTCCTGGTACCTGGGCGAGGGCTATCCGGCGGCGCCGCTCGACCGGCTGGTGCTGCCGATCGGCGGCCAGGCGTTCCCAGAGGGGATTGGGGACAAGCGGCCCGAGGTTATCGCGGCGCTGGCGGCAGCCGAGATTCTGGTCCACATTGGCCGGCGGGAAGTCGAAGATCTGAAGGCGCGGCCGGCCACCGTAACGAAGTCGGGAGCCGCTGTTGGACAGTAGCATCGCGCCGCGTCTGCAATTGACCGGTATCACCAAGCGCTTTCCCGGCGTCCTCGCCAATGACAGCGTTTCGTTTGCTGTGCTGCCCGGCGAAATCCACGCGTTGCTCGGTGAAAACGGCGCCGGCAAGTCGACGCTGGTCAAGATGATTTACGGCATCATGCAGCCCGATGCCGGCGAAATCCGCTGGAACGGCCAAGCGCTTACCGTCGGCAACCCCAAGGCGGCCCGCAAGCTCGGTATCGGCATGGTGTTCCAGCATTTCTCGCTGTTCGAGGCGATGACGGTGCTCGAGAACATTGCGCTGGGAATGGATAGCAAGATCCACGCCCGCGACCTCGAGGCGAGGATCCGCGAAGTGATGGAGCAGTACGGGCTGAAGCTCGATCCGCACCGCACCGTCTCCACCCTGTCGGTGGGCGAACGCCAGCGCATCGAGATCGTGCGGGCGCTGCTGCTCAACCCCAAGCTGCTGATCATGGACGAGCCGACTTCGGTGCTCACCCCGCAGGAGGTGGAGCAACTGTTCGTGGTGCTGCGGCAACTGGCGTCGGAGGGGTGCTCGATCCTCTACATCTCGCACAAGCTGCACGAAATCAAAGCGCTGTGCGATACAGCGACGATCCTGCGTGGCGGCAAGCTGGTCGATACCTGCGATCCCAAGGTCGAGACCTCGCGCTCGATGGCCGAAAAGATGATCGGGGCTGGGCTCAAGGAAATCACCAAGCCGGCCGGCCGATCGCTGGGGCCGGAGAAGCTGGTGGTCAGCCGGCTGTCGATCCCCGGCGCCGGGCCGTTCGGTATTGCGCTCAAGGACATCAACTTCACGGTCCGCGGCGGCGAAATCTTCGGCGTGGCAGGCGTCGCCGGGAACGGCCAGAATGCCCTGCTGCTGGCGCTGTCGGGCGAAGTGCTGTCGGGCGACGCGGAATCGATCAGCATCGACGGCGCGCCGGTCGGCCAGCTGCAGGCGAAATCTCGGCGGCTCAAGGGGCTGGCCAGCGTGCCGGAAGAGCGCAACGGGCATGCCGCAGTGCCGGAATTCAGCCTCGCCGACAATACCATCCTGACCGCCCGCGACCGCCTCGGCATGGTCAGTGCCGGACTGATCAAGGCCGGTGCGGCCAAGACCTATGCCGGCGAGGTGATCGCCGCCTTTGCCGTCAAGGCGCTGGGGCCGGGCGCCATGGCGGGTTCGCTCTCAGGCGGGAACCTGCAGAAATACATCATGGGTCGGGAAATCTTGCAGAAGCCCGCCGTGCTGGTGGTCAGCCAGCCGACCTGGGGCGTCGACGCCGGGGCGGCGGCGGCGATCCATCAGGCGATCGTCGATCTCGCGGCTGCGGGTTCGGCGGTGGTGGTGATCAGCCAGGATCTCGATGAGCTGCTGTCGCTGTGCGACACGCTGGCGGTGATCAACGAGGGGCGGCTGTCGCGACCGATAGAGGTCGCCGGCGCCGATATCGAGGAGATCGGCCTGCTGATGGGCGGCATCCACGGCGAGGCGCCGACCACCCCGACTGTTGAACTGGAGCTGGCCGATGCGCATTAAGCTAGAAAAGCGCCAGGAGCCGAGCAAACTGATGCAGGTGGTGACGCCCATCGCCTCGGTGCTGCTCACCATGTTGGTCGGCGTCGTGGTGTTCGACCTGCTCGGTATCGACGGGCAGCGGGCGGTGATCGATATCTTCCTGACGCCGCTGCTCGCCTCCTACAAATGGCAGGACGTGGCGGTGAAGGCCGCGCCGCTGATCATCATCGCGCTTGGCCTGTCCATCGGCAATCGCGCCAATGTCTGGAACATCGGCGCCGAGGGCCAGTACATCATCGGCGCGCTTTGCGCCGCCGGCGTCGGCATCGCCGCCGGCACGGCCGGCGGGCCGATCATCATCGTCACCATGATCCTTGCCGGCATGGTCGGCGGCAGCGCCTGGGCCGCGGTTCCGGCGGCGCTGAGGACGCGCTTCGGGGTCAACGAAATTCTCTCGAGCCTGATGCTCACCTATGTTGCGCTGCAGGTGTTGAGCTACCTGGTCGGCGGCCCCTGGAAGGACCCGAACGGCCGCAATTTTCCGGCCACGGCGCCGCTGCAGCCGGACCAGACGCTACCGATCCTCTTCTCCGGAACCACGGTTCACCTCGGTGTCGCCATCGCCGTCGTGCTGCCCTTCGTGTTCTGGCTGCTGATGTCGCGCTCGGTGTTCGGCTACCAGATCCGTGTCGTCGGCTCGGCGCCCAACGCGGCGCGCCATGGCGGGTTCGACGGCAACCAGACGGTCTGGCTCGCCATGCTGATCGGCGGCGGCATGGCCGGGCTCGCCGGCGCACTGGAGTTCGCCGGGTCGCTGAAGGCGATCAATCTCGGCTTTCCCTCCGGCTACGGCTTCACGGCGATTATCGTGTCGTTCCTCGGCCGGCTGCATCCCATCGGCTGCCTGATCGCCGGCATCGTGCTCGCCGTCACCTATGTGGGCGGGCAGGTGGCGCAGACCACGGTGCATATCCCTAACGCCACCGCCGGCATCTTCCAGGCGATGATGCTGTTCTTCATCCTCGCGAGCGACATTTTCGTGCGCTATCGCGTGCGCTTCATCCGGTCGGCCAAGGCCGTCGTGCAGCCGGCACCGGGGGAGTAGGCCATGGATTTCCTCATCGCCGCCATCATCACCATCGTCGGCATCTCCACCCCGATCCTGTTGGCCGGGCTTGGCGAGCTGGTGGTCGAGAAGTCCGGCGTGCTAAACCTCGGCGTCGAAGGCATGATGCTGGTCGGCGCCATTGCCGGCTTTGCCGCTACCGTCCTCACCGGTAACCCGTGGCTGGGGGTGATCGGCGCCGCCGTTGCCGGCGCGCTCGCCGCGTCGCTGTTCGGGTTTTTCGTCCTGACGCTCAATTCGAACCAGGTGGCGACCGGGCTGGCGCTGACCATTTTCGGCACCGGGCTCAGCTCGTTGATCGGGCTCAGCTTCGTCGGCCGGATCGTGCCGCAGTTCGGCTCGGTGTTTCCGCCCGAGCTGGCGCGCGACCCGCTCCTCAAGGTGCTCTTCGGCTATTCGCCGGTGGTGTATTTCGCGCTGATCATGGTGTTCGCGGTCGGCTGGTTCCTCAAGTCGACCCGCGCCGGGCTGATCCTCAGGGCCGTCGGCGAGAACGACCTCAGCGCCCATTCGATCGGCTATTCGGTGATCGGGGTGCGCTACGCCGCCGTGGCCTTCGGTGGGGCCATGGCAGGGATCGGCGGGGCCTATTTCTCCATGGTGATCACCCCGATGTGGGCTGAGCGGATGACCGCCGGGCGGGGCTGGATCGCGCTGGCGCTGGTGGTGTTCGCCGGCTGGCGGGCCGGACGGCTGCTGGTCGGCGCGATCTTTTTCGGCGTGCTGATGTGGATGGAGCTCAACGCCAAGGCCGGCGGGCTGTCGTTCCTGTCGTTCGCCCAGTACATCCCGTCGCAATTCTGGGCGGCCATGCCCTACCTGATGACCGTTGTGGTGCTGACGCTGATCTCCATGCGGGATCGGGTCGGCCTCAACGCGCCTGCTTGCCTCGGCAAGCCCTTTCTTCCCGCAACGTAGAAACGCCAACAACGTAACAGGAGACGTCCATGGCAAATCTCAATCGCCGCCACTTCATTGCCGCAGCAGGTGCCGCCGCCGCGGCCGTGCCGCTCGCCGGCAGCGCTGCCTTCGCGCAGGAAAAGATCAAGATCGGCTTCATCTTCCTCGGGCCGATCGGCGACTATGGCTGGACCTGGGCCCATAACAAGGGCCGCGAGGCGGTCGACGCGGCGCTCGGTGACAAGGTCGAGACGATCTATGTCGAGAACGTCGCCGAGGACGCTTCGGCCATTCCGCTGATCCGCGACCTGGCCCAGCAGGGCTGCAAGCTGATCTTCACCACCTCGTACGGCTATATGGACCAGACCATCACGGTGGCGGCCGAGTTCCCGGATGTGAAGTTCGAGCACTGCACGGGCTTCAAGCGCGCCGACAATGTCGCGACCTACAACTCCAAGTTCCACGAAGGCCGGGCCGTGCTCGGCACCATCTCGGGCAAGATGAGCAAGTCGGGCACGCTCGGCTATCTCGGCTCGTACAAAGTGCCGGAAGTGGTGCTGGGCGTGAACTCGTTCCTGCTCTCGGCGCAGAAGCAGAACCCCGATGCCAAGCTGAAGCTGGTGTTCATCGACAGCTGGTTCGATCCGCCGAAGGAGGCCGCGGCCACCGAGACGCTGATCAACCTCGGCTGCGATATCGTCACCACCCACACCGACAGCCCGGCGGCGCTGCAGATTCTCGAGCAGAAGGGCCTCTACGGTTTCGGCCAGGGCGCCGACATGTCGTCGTTCGCGCCGAACGCCCACCTCACGGCGATCGAGGACATCTGGGGGCCGTATTATGTCGAGCGCGTGCAGGCGATCGTCGACGGCACCTGGGCATCGGCCGACACGTGGGACGGCATGAAAGAAGGCACCGTGGTGATCTCGCCCTACAACAAGGCGGTTCCCGCCGACGTCGTGGCGCTCGCCGATGGCGTGCAGGCCGGCTACAAGGACGGCACTTTCGACATCTTCACCGGCCCGATCTACGACCAGGACGGCAACCTCAAGGTCGAGGAAGGCAAGGTCATGACCATGGCCGAACTCGCCGTCATCGACTGGTTCGTCAAGGGCGTCGAAAGCGCCGCCTGATATTGTCGTGAGCTGACAGGAGGCGGGCGCGAGTCCGCCTCTTTTGACGGCTGGTGTGCTTGGCGCCCCTCACCCGTCCCTCTCCCCCCCGGGGGCGCCTATTGCGCCCCCTAGGAGGGGCGAGGGGGCGTTGTGGCACTGCCGGTGCAAAAGTGCGTCTCCTCGCCCCTCCTGGGGGAGCGCGAAAGCGCCCCCGAGGGGAGAGGGCCAGGGTGAGGGGCGCCAAGCGAGTGGCGTGACCGGAAGGACGGACGAGCTTTCCCGCGACGCCAGTCGCGTGTCGAGCGAAGTTAAGTTAAGGACGACCAAAGCGATGACCGACTACGCAATCTTCTGGGAGTGGCTGAGTTTCGCGGTGCGCTGGACGCATGTGATCACCGCCATCGCCTGGATCGGCTCCAGCTTCTACTTCATCGCGCTGGACCTGGGGTTGCGCAAGACACCGAGCCTGCCGCCCTTGGCGCATGGCGAGGAGTGGCAGGTGCATGGCGGCGGCTTCTACCACATCCAGAAGTACCTGGTGGCGCCGGATTTCCTCCCCGAGCACCTGACCTGGTTCAAGTGGGAGAGCTATTTCACCTGGATTTCCGGGTTCATGCTGCTGGTGGTCGTCTACTATTTCGGCGCCGACCTGTTCCTCGTCGACCGGCATGTGCTGGATCTGCAGGCCTGGCAGGCGATCCTGATTTCGCTCGGCTCGATCGTTCTCGGTTGGGTGCTCTACGACACGCTCTGCAAATCGCCGATCGGCAACTCGACCGGCGGGCTGATGGTGGTGCTGTTCGCCATCCTCACGGCGATGAGCTGGGCCTATACGCAGGTGTTCACCGGCCGCGCCGCCATGCTGCATATGGGCGCCTTCACCGCGACCATCATGGCGGCCAATGTCGCGATGATCATCATCCCCAACCAGAAGATCGTCGTGGCGGATCTCAAGGCCGGCCGGGTGCCGGACGCCAAATACGGCAAGATCGCCAAGCAGCGCTCGCTGCACAACAATTACCTCACCCTGCCGGTGATCTTCTTCATGCTGTCGAGCCATTACCCGCTGGCCTTCGCCACGCCGTGGAACTGGCTGATCGCTTCGCTGATCTTCCTCGAGGGCGTGCTGATCCGGCACTTCTTCAACACAAGACATGGCCGCAAGGGCAACCCGACCTGGGTGTGGCCGCTGGTGATCGTGATTTTCCTGCTCTGCGCCTGGCTGTCGAGCGGGCCGAAGCTGCCGTCCGGGGCCGAGACCGTGGCGTCGCCGCAGGCAACGCTCTTGATGCAGTCGCCGCATTTCAAGGCGGCGTCCGAGGTGGTGCAGGGCCGCTGCAGCATGTGCCACACCGCTGAGCCGGTCTGGGAGGGCATTGCCGAGGCGCCCAAGAACGTCATTCTCGACAATGACATTGCCATCGCCAACCACGCCGAACAGGTGGCGATCCAGGCCGGCTATTCTCACGCCATGCCGCCGGGCAATGTCACCGACATGACCGACGACGAGCGGGCGCTGCTGGTGGCGTGGTTCCGCGGGGACGGGCAGTGAAGATCACTATCCTCCGTGGGCGCGTACTGAGCTTCGTTGCGGAGCCGCAGGGCCGCGACGACCACAGCTCCTATCGCTACCTCGAAGACGGCGCGGTGGTGATCGGCGACGGCAAGATCCTGATGGTCGGGGAGTGGAACGAGCGCGCCGCGTCGCACCACGACGCCGCCCAGATCATCGATCACCGCCCGAACCTGATCCTGCCCGGGTTCATCGACCCGCATATCCATTTCCCGCAGATGCAGGTGATCGGCGCCTATGCGGCGGCGCTGCTCGAGTGGCTCAACACCTACACCTTCGTCGAGGAGCAGCGGTTCGGCGACGATGCGCATGCGACCCGCATCGCCTCGCGCTTCTTCGACGAACTGGTCCGGCACGGCACCACCACGGCGGCGGTTTATTGCTCGGTGCATCCGCAATCGGTTGATGCGTTTTTCGGCGAGGCCGAAAAGCGCAACATGCTGATGGTGGGCGGCAAGGTGATGATGGACCGCAACGCGCCGCCCGGGCTGCTCGATACGCCGCAATCCGGCTACGACGACACCAAGGCCGGGATCGCCAAGTGGCATGGGCGGGGCAGGGCGCACTATGCCATCACGCCGCGCTTCGCCATCACCTCGACGCATGAGCAGATGGCGATGGCCGAGGCGCTGGCGCGGGAGTTTCCCGACCTCCACATCCAGACGCATGTCTCGGAGAACCTCGCCGAGATCGCCTATGCCAACGAGCTGTTCCCGAACTATGGTGACTATGTCGGGATCTACGAGAAGTTCCACCTGCTCGGGCCGAAAACCCTGCTCGGCCACTGCATTCACCTGAGCCATCGCGAAACCGAGGTGATTTCCGAGACCCGTTCGGTGGCGGTGTTCTGCCCGACCTCGAACCTGTTTATCGGTTCGGGCCTGTTCGACTATGAGCGCCAGCATGAGCGCGGCGTGCGCATCGCCACCGCCACCGATGTCGGCGGTGGCAGCTCCTATTCGATGCTCCGCACCATGGACGAAGGCTATAAAGTGATGCAGCTGCGCGGCCAGCGGCTGACCCCGTTCCGCTCGTTCTTCCACATGACGCTGGGCAATGCCCGGGCGATGAGCCTCGAGGGCCGCGTCGGCTCGCTCGAGCCGGGCAAGGAAGCCGATATCGTGGTGCTCAACTCCAGCGCCACGCCGCAGATGGCGCTCCGCATGGAGACCTGCGGCTCGCTCGAGCAAGAGTTGTTCCTCCTGCAGACCTGCGGCGACGACCGGGCGGTGGTCGAAACCTACGTGATGGGCAAGCCGATGAAATCGGCACTCGCCGCTTGATCCGAAGGTGACGCCGATTGCGCTGTTTGGGGGATTGCGCTGGGGTGCTGCGGTGGGCATGACGGTTACCCGGATGCGAGCCGACCCCCACCCCTGTCCCCTCCCCCTAAGAATGGGGAGGGAGACGCTCACACCGGCGTCAGTGTTTTGGTCTCCCTCCCCCCTTGCGGGGAGGGGTGGGGGTCGACGCGCGCTGGCGCGGCGGTATATCCCACTGGTTCCCGCCTGCGCGGGGAATGAACGAAGGAACTGACATGGCTGACTACATCGAGAAATCCGGCCTGAAGGTCGATCGGCTGCTGGTGGATTTCGTCGAGCAGGAAGCCATTCCCGGCACCGCCGTATCGGCCGAGCAGTTCTGGGCTGGGCTCGCCGGGTTGGTGCGGGATTTCGCGCCGCGCAACCGCGAGCTCTTGGCGATCCGCGACCGGATCCAGACCGAGGTTGATGACTGGCACAAGGCCAACGGGCCGGTCGGCGCTGACCCGGCGAAATACCAGGCGTTCCTCAAGCAGATCGGCTACCTCGTTGCCGAACCGGCCGATTTCACCATCGAGACCAGCGGGCTCGACCCGGAGATTTCCTCGATCTGCGGCCCGCAACTGGTGGTGCCGGTGTCGAACGCGCGCTATGCGCTGAACGCCGCCAATGCCCGCTGGGGCAGCCTCTATGACGCGCTCTACGGCACCGATGCGATCTCGCGCGAGGGCGAGCTGGCGCCCGGTAAGGGGCTGAACCCGGCGCGTGCTGCAGCGGTGGTGGCGCGGGCGGCCGAGTTCCTCGATGCCTCATTCCCGCTGGCTTCGGCCAGCCATAGCGACGTCACCGGCTATCATGTGGTCAAGGACGGCGAGCGTCGCGTGTTCGTCGTCGATACCGCGGCCGGCCGTGTGAACCTCAAAGACCCCGCGCAATTCGTCGGCTATGGCGGGACGCAGGAGCGCGGCGAGCTGGTGCTGCGCCACCATGGCCTGCACGTCATCCTGATTATCGATCCCAAGAGCCCGATCGGGGCGACGCACAAGGCGGGCCTGAGCGACCTGATCGTCGAGTCTGCGCTGACCACCATCCAGGACTGCGAGGATTCGGTGGCGGCGGTGGATGCCGAGGACAAGGTCGGGGTCTATCGCAACTGGCTCGGGCTGATGAACGGTACGCTGAGCGAGACCTTCGAAAAGGGCGGCAAACCGCTCACCCGCAAGCTCAATGCCGACCGGCAGTACAAGGATGTCAGCGGCCAGCCGCTCACGCTGAAGGGCAGGGCGCTGCTGCTGGTGCGCAATGTCGGGCACCTGATGACCACCAAAGCCGTGCTCGACCCTCAGGGACAGCCGATCGGCGAAGGGCTGATGGATGCGGCGATCACCGCGCTCTGCGCGCTCAGTGACAAGGTCAACTCAACCACCGGCGCCATCTATGTGGTGAAGCCCAAGATGCACGGGCCGGACGAGGTCGCCTTCGCCTGCGAGATATTCGGTGCGGTCGAGAAGGTGTTGGGGCTGAAGCCCGAGACCATCAAGATCGGCATCATGGACGAGGAGCGCCGCACCTCGGCTAACCTCAAGGCCGCCATCCATGCCGCCCGCAAGCGGGTGTTCTTCATCAATACCGGCTTCCTCGATCGCACCGGCGATGAGATCCACACCTCGATGCTGGCTGGCCCCGTTCTCCGCAAGGACGACGTCAAGGCCGAGAAGTGGATCCAGTCCTATGAGGATCGCAACGTGCTGATCGGGCTTGCCGCCGGCTTCTCCGGCAAGGCGCAGATCGGCAAGGGCATGTGGGCGCGGCCCGACGACATGGCGGCGATGCTGGCGAGTAAGGCCGCGCACCCCAATGCCGGCGCCAACACCGCCTGGGTGCCGTCGCCGACCGCGGCGACGCTGCATGCGCTGCACTACCACCAGATCGATGTGTTCGAGGCGCAGAAGCGCCGGCACAACCAGGCGACACCCGGCCTTGGCGAGTTGTTCTCGATGCCGGTGCTGGATGCCTCGACGCTCGACAAGGCAGCGGTGCTGCGCGAGCTCGGCAATAATGCGCAGGGCATTCTGGGCTATGTGGTGCGCTGGGTCGACCAGGGCGTCGGCTGCTCCAAGGTGCCCGATATCAACAATGTCGGGCTGATGGAGGATCGCGCCACCTGCCGCATCTCCTCGCAGGCCGTGGCCAACTGGCTGAAGCACGGGCTGGTCAGCGAAGCCGAGGTGCGCGCCTCCTTCGAGAAGATGGCAGCGGTGGTCGATGGCCAGAACGCCGGCGACCCGCTGTACCAGCCGATGGCTGGGCATTTTGGCACGTCGATAGCCTATCAGGCGGCGCTCGACCTGGCGCTCGAGGGCGCGGTGCAGCCGTCGGGGTATACCGAGCCGATCCTCCATGCAGCGCGGGAGCGGGTTAAGGCGGGGGTGTAGTTTCGGCTACCTCTACCTCTGAGAAGAGGCTGATGGCCCACCGCCGTTTCATCACACTCGGTGTCATCCCAGCGAAAGCTGGGACCCATTCATCCACTTGCGCTGCGGCGAGTTGGGTCCCAGCTTTCGCTGGGATGACAGCCGGTGGGTGTGGGGAGTTTGGTGGTTGAACCCACTTCCCTTCTCCCCTCAGGGGAGAAGGTGGCGCGAAGCGCCGGTTGAGGGGTGAAGCGGCTCAACAAGCGCTCTCTGAAAAGCTGAACCCCTCACCCAAGTTCCGCTACGGACCTTCGGTCCTAGCTCCACTACCCTCTCCCCTCAGGGGCGAGGGGTCTGACTGCGGGCCTTAGCGACCTAAACCCGATCCAACTCCACCACCGGCAGATGAATGGCGCTCGGGTGCGCCGGGTCGTGAAATATCTCGATATCCGCTGAGGCGAGGTGGGAGGCTTCGCCGAGCGCCTCGTCGGTGCCGGTGTTGCGGGCGTAGCGGGGGTGGGCGCCGCTGGCGACGATGACGCGCAGCCGGTGGTTGCGGTTGAAGCGGTGGGCGGCGGCGTGCATGCGGAAGTTCAGCTTCCAGATATCGTCGGCGACCGCCGGATCGGCCGAGGTCTTGCGGATGATGCCGTCGCAGATATTGGTCGACAGGCCCTTTTCGTCGACATCGCAGAGCCGCACGAAGAAATCGGTGTTGGGGAGGGTCGAGCGCGCATGGAGCGCGATCCGCACCTGGCCGAGGATGGTGATCGGGTTGAACAGCGGCTCGGAGGTATAGACCAGCACGTCGTCGCGCTTTTCGAGCGGCGCGTTGTCGACCGGCCCGGCGCCGTTGAAGGCGAACATGGCGCCGCCGACCGACGGGGTCGGATGGGCGGGATCATAGGTGTAGGTATCGGGCGCCGAGGCGCGGACCGGGCGCTGCGACAGCACTTTTTCGGGGTGGATGT
This sequence comes from Devosia sp. Root105, assembly GCF_001424865.1. Lineage (NCBI taxonomy): Bacteria > Pseudomonadati > Pseudomonadota > Alphaproteobacteria > Hyphomicrobiales > Devosiaceae > Devosia > Devosia sp. Root105. Next base: position 387,054 of record NZ_LMCR01000015.1, on the reverse strand, counting down.
GCCAGATCTGGTTGTCCGCCTGCACCGGCGGGTAGCTGTCGAACTCGCGCCATTCGCCGAGCCCGGAAATGTAGAGCCGCACCGGCTTGGCGCGGAGGCTCGTGGCGTCGCCGAGCAGCTTGGCGTTCATCCACTCGAGCGTCTGCTTGACGCTCTCCATCTGCAGGTCCGGGCTGACGTGGAACCAGGGGCCAACCGTCAGCTGCGGGGTGTGGCCGGCATCGACGAGCGTGGCGTAATCGCGCAGCAGTTGGTCGAGCATGAAATCGTACCAGCCCGAGGTAAAGCTCACCGGCGGGGTGCGGGCGCCGATGCGGTGGGTGTGGTCGAGCGGCTGCCAGAAGGCGTCGTTGCCGATCGCCTCGTCCATCCAGCGGCGCCAGAACGGCACCTCGCGGCCGGTGACGCGCTTATCGGCATCGCGCAACGGCAGCTTCATGGTGGCGCGGAGCGTGGTGCGTTCGATGCCGCCGGTGAACATGCGCTGCGCGGTGCGCATGGGGTTGCCGCGGAGGCCCTCGACCGTCTGGATCCAGCTCAGCCACAGCCCGACCGCCAACCCGCCGCCGGGAAAGACGATGGAGCGGAATTCGGCGCTGGTGACCTTGATCGCCATGGCGGATTGCTTGGGCAGCGCGTCGCAGATCGCCCATTGCGCATAGCCGAGATAGCTCGGGCCAGAGGTGCCGAGGCGGCCATCGAACCAGGGCTGCGCCTTGATCCAGTCGATGGTGGCGAGCCCGTCGTCGCGCTCGTGCCCGAACGGGTCGAACTGGCCTTCCGACTTGTCGGTGCCGCGGCAGGCCTGCAGCACGACATGGAAGCCGCGCTCGGCATAGACTTCGCCGATGGTGGCAAAGCCGGAGAGCCCATAGGGCTCGCGCATCAGGATGGTGGGGTGCTTGCCGGGCAGCTTGGGCGCGAAATGCTCGGTCGCCAGCGCCACGCCGTCATACATCGGCACCCGGATGTTGCGGGTGCGGACGATGCCGCATTTGCGCCTGGGCAGCTTATAGAGGTCGGCAAGAAACCGGCTGGCAAAGCTCATTTGACGAAGTCGAACTTGTCCACGTCGAACAGCCCCCGGTCGGTCATCTTCAGATGCGGGATCACCGGCAGGGCGAGGAAGGCCACCTGCAGGAACGGCTCGGGCAGGGTGCAGCCGAGGTCGTAGGCGGCCTGGCGCAGGTGATGCAGCTTATCGGCCACCGTCTCGAAGTTGAGCAGACTCATCAGCCCGGCAATCGGCAGCGCCAGCTCGGCGGTGACGCGGCCGCCATCGGCGACGGCGAAACCGCCGCCCAGCTCGATCAGCCGGTTCACCGCCACGGCCATGTCTTCGTCATCGGCGCCGACCACGGTGATGTTGTGGCTGTCGTGGCCGACCGACGAGGCAATGGCGCCGCGCTTCAGCCCGAACCCCTTGGTGAAGCTCAGCGCCACGTTGCCGTTGATGCCGTGCCGTTCGATCACGCCGATTTTGATCACGTCGTTCTCGATGTCGGGCAGGGTGCCCTTGTCGGAGACTTCCAGCGTCGCCGTCTCGCGATAGGTGAGGATCAGCCCCGGCCGCACCGCGATAACCGGGGTTTCGTTCTGCCGCGGATTGGGCGGCACGATGAAGGTCGAGGGGCCGACCCGCTGCGCCTTCATCGAGGCGAGGCCGACCGGCGGCACCGGCTGGCGAGCCTCGAACAGCGCGGGGCGCACCAGCCGCCCGGCGGTGATCACCTCGGCGACCCGGCAGCCCTCGAGATCGTCGAGCAGCGCGATATCGGCGCGATAGCCGGGGGCGACGAGGCCGCGGTCTTTCAGTCCGAAGATGCGGGCGGCCGAATGCGAGGCAGCGCGATAGACGTGATGCAGCGGTCGGCCGCGGCCGATCAGCCGGCGGATCGAGGAATCGAGATGGCCTTCTTCGAGCGTATCGAGCGGGTTGCGATCATCGGTGCAGAGCGCGACATAGGCCGAGGTATTGGCATCGAGGATTTCGGCCAGGGCTTCGAGGTCCTTCGAGACCGAGCCCTCGCGGATCAGGATCGCCATGCCTTTGCTGAGCTTCTCGCGCGCCTCCACGGCGGTGGTCGACTCGTGGTCGGTGCGGATGCCGGCGGCGAGGTAGCCGTTGAGCGCGAGGTCGGTGACCAGCGGGGCGTGGCCATCGATATGCTCACCCTGGAACGCCACGAGCTTGGCGATGATCCCCGGATCGGCCGCGAGGACTCCCGGATAGTTCATCATCTCGGCGAGGCCGATGACCTGGCGGTGGTGGCGGAACTTCTCGAGGTCGGCGATTTCGAGCCGCGCCCCTGAGGTTTCGTGCGGCGTTGCCGGCACGCAGGAGCTGAGGTTGACCCGGATATCCATCACGGTGCGCTCGGCGCACTCGAGGAAATAGCGGATGCCATCGGCGCCGAGCACGTTGGCGATCTCGTGCGGATCGCAGATCACCGTGGTGACGCCATGCGGCAAGACGCAGCGATCGAACTCGAACGGCGTCACCAGCGAGGATTCGATGTGCAGGTGCGTATCGATGAAGCCGGGCACCGCGAAGCGGTTCTCGCCCTCGATCAGCGTCTTGCCGTTGTAATAGCCGTAAGTGCCGACGATGCGGTCGGCGACGATGGCGATGTCGGTGTGGGTGACCGAACCGGAGATCACGTCGAGGAGCCGGACGTTCTTGATCACCACATCGGCCGGAATCTCGCCGGCTCCCGCCTTGATCATGCGGGTGAGAAGTTCGGGGGAAATGGTCATGACGCGGCCGTGATCTGCATGTCCCAACGTCTGCGCTCAGCCCGTCACGGTCAAGTGGGGACGGAACGGCTGTGCTCGCGACGCGTTGATTTTCACATTCATCTGCAAGCGAGTAGCGCGATGCGAACCTATGATGCACATAAATCCACGAATGAAGTTCGCCAGGGCAGCGGGCGGCTGATGAATTTCCGCGTGCTGATCTGGTCGATCCTCGGCATTGTCCTCGCCTTCGGCCTGATCTACCTGGTGTTCTACGTCATGGCCCCGCCGCCCAACACCACGACGGGCGTGTAAGCGGACCGTGGTGCGACTGAAGCGGGTCAGCCGCGACGAGCTGACGATCCGCCGCCGGCGGCATGGCCGCAGCTTCGGCTATATCGACGAGACCGGTGAGTTGATCCGCGACGCCGATATTCGCGAACGCGTCCGTGGTCTGGGTATTCCACCGGCCTGGACGGAAGTGCGGATCGCCGCCAACCCGCGGGCCCATATCCAGGCGTTCGGCACCGATGCCGCGGGGCGGCTGCAGTACATCTATCACCCGGATTGGGAGGCACGCCGCGTCCGGCACAAGCAGCAGCAGCTGGGCCTGCTCACTGCGGCCTTGCCGCGCATCCGGCGACGGGTGCGCGACGACCTCGAGGCCGAGGCGGGCAGCAAGCAACTGGCCCTGGGGCTCGGCGTGGCGCTGATCGACCGCACGGCGATGCGGGTCGGGCGCGAACGCTATCTCGATGCGCACGGCACGCGCGGCGCCGGCACGCTCTACAGCCGCGACGTGGTTGTCGCGGGCGACGAGGTGCAGGTGAGGTTTCCTGCCAAGAGCGGCAAGCGGGCGAGCTACAGTTTCGCCGATGCACGGCTCGCGGCGGCGATCGACAAGGTGAAGTCGATCCCCGGGCGCCGGCTGCTGATGTATCGCGACGAGGACGGCAAGCCGAAGGCGCTGCGCACCGACGACCTCAACCGCTACCTGCGCGAGGTGGCGGGCGTGACGGTGACGGCCAAGGATTTTCGCACCCTCCATGCCAGCGCCATGGCGGCGGAAGCCCTGGCCAAGCTGGAGCCGGGGGAATCGGTGACGGCGCGAAAGCGCCAGATGGCCGAGGTGACGAGGCAAGTCGCGGCGTTCCTGCAGAACACGCCGGCGATCAGCCGGGCGAGCTATGTGGCGCCGTGCCTTTACGCGCTGTTCGACAAGGGGCGGCTGGCAGCGCTGTGGGCCGCCGGCGGCGACGGCGCCAACGGCGTCCGGCAGCGTGAGGTGCGGCTGGCGGCAGTGCTGGAGGCGGCGGGGTAGGGTTTCATCGGAGCTGGAGTTCTTGGGTCCCCTCTCCCCTAGGAGGGGCGAGGGGGCGGTGTGGCGCTGCCCGTGGTCCCCAGCCCGCTGCCCGCTCAAGCCACCCTTGGCAACGGCTCGGCGAAGCGGGCGTTGATGTCGTCCAGCGCCAGCGGCTGCGAGAACAGGTAGCCCTGGAAGGTGTTGCAGCCCATGCGGATGAGCGCCCGGAACTGCTCCTCGGTCTCGACGCCCTCGGCGGTGACCTCGATATCCAGCGCATGGGCCAGCGTCACCATGGCCTGGACGATGGCGTCCGACGCATTGGCGGTCGACAACTGGGCGATGAAGGAGCGGTCGATCTTGATGCGATCGACCGGATAGCGCTTCAAATAGCTGAGCGAGGAATAGCCGGTGCCGAAATCGTCGAGCGCGATGCGGATCCCCGCGGTGCGGAAGCTGCGGATGGTGTTGGCGGCAGTCGACTCGTCGTCGAGCAGGATGCCCTCGGTGATCTCGATCTCGAGATCGGCCGGCCGCATGCCGGTTTCGGCCAGCAGCGTGAAGACGCGCTCGGCAAAGGTCGGGTTACGCAGCTGCGCCGGCGAGATATTGACCGCAATGGTGCGGCCGGGCCAGCGCGCGCCGAACTCGGCGGCGCGGCGCAGCACGAACTCGCCCAACTGCTCGATCAGCCCGGTGCTCTCGGCAATGGCGATGAAGCGCGACGGTGGGATCATGCCGATCTGCGGATGGGTCCAGCGCAGCAAGGCCTCGGCGCCGACGATCTCCTCGGCATCGCCGCAGAGCGGCTGGAACGCCACCCAGAGCTGACCGGGGTTGCTCAGCGCCTCGCGCAATTCGGCTTCGATGACGTGCCGGTTCTGCACCTGCTCGTCCATCGCCTCCTCGTAGAAGGCGGCACGGTTGCGCCCGGCGGATTTGGCTTCGTAGAGCGCAATGTCGGCTTTACGGCTCAGCTCGTGGCTGTCGCGCTGGCCTGATGTGGCCACCACGATGCCGATCGAAACCCCGACAAAGGCGTCGCTGCCCTGCACCCGGAACGGTTTGGCGATGGTGTCGACGATGCGCTGCGCCAGCGCCGCGACCTCGACCGTGCCGGCATAGCAGGTGTGGAGAATGGCGAACTCGTCGCCGCCCAGCCGCGCCAGCACGTCGGTGGGGCCGAGTACGGCACGCAGGCGGTCGGCCACGGCGCGGATCAGCTCGTCGCCGGCATGATGCCCCAGCGTATCGTTGACCTGCTTGAAGCGGTCGAGGTCGAGCATCAGCAGCGCCGTCGGCGGATCGCGCAGCTTGATGGCGTCGAGCCGGCCGTTGAACTGGCGGTCGAAGCTCAACCGGTTGGGCAGCCCGGTCAGTGCGTCCTCGGTGGCCTGCCGTTCGGCGTCGATGCGCTTGAACTCGAGGGCCCTGAGCGCCCGCCGCAGCCGATAGAGCAGCAGCGAGACCAGGAGCGAGACGAAGACGAAGGCCAGGATCAGCACCGGCGCGGTGCGCTGCAGCAGCTCCTGGCCCGGCCGATAGGGCAGCCATTCGAAGAAGGCGACGATCCGGCCGGCACGATTGGTGACCGGGAAGGCCTCGATATCGGCGGCCGCAGAGGTGACGGTGGTGAAGCGGCCCACCTCGGTCATGTAGCGGTCGATCATCCTGAGCTCGAAATCGATGTCGAGCCTGACGATGGTGATGAGAACCGCCTCGCGACCGGCCGACTGCGCCAGGTTGCCGGAATCGGAGACCAGCGGCATGACGCTGGCGATGGCCGGGCGGCCATCGACCAGTACGTAGTCGGCGACATGCGGCGGCACATCCAGGTAGCCGGCGGCAGTGAGTTTTCGCAGGTCGTCGACCAGCGGCTGCAACGCGGCGCGCCGGCTGTCGAAGCTGGCGGTGCCACGGGTCCGCCCATCGATCGCGGCATAGATCGGAGCGTCGTCCGGGGCGAGCACATAGCTCTCGTCGTGGCCGAAATACTCGAACATCCACTTGCCGATATTGCTCTCAAGCCAGTTTTCGTCGTGGTCGCGCGCGGCGAGCACCGCGTCGTCCCAGATCGCAACGCTCTGCTGTTCGCGGGGCGTGAAGGTGCGCTGCGCCTGGACTGCGTGGATGACGCGCTGCGCCTGGCGGCTGACGGCGTTGTCGTCGATCTCGGCGGCCGACCACAAGAGGAAGCCGCCCAGCAGCGTCGCGGCAATGGCGAAAACCACGACGAACGCGGCCAGCACCAGCATCGAGAATGTGCGTCTGAACTTGGCGCGACGAGTATTGAGCATCGGGTCTTGCGGGGCAGGGACTATGTCACTGTGCCCGGCAAGCTTTTCGAACTCGTTACCCGTTTGACGTCGCGGCGAGATTTGATCGGATCAAGTCACCGCCGGCTTCGCTATTTCAAGCATTGTCCTTGAACAGCACTTCACGATCCTGGGTGAAGTTGGCGAGTAACGGCAGCGAGGCGCCGCCCATGGCGCGCGCCGCATTGCCGATGCTGCCCGGCAGCAGGCGGAACGGCGACAGGCCCTGCCGGTTGATCCGGCCCACAGCCGCCTCGGTGCGGGCGATGATGCGGCTGCGCACATGAGTGGGGAAGGCGCCATCGATCAGCACGGTTTCGACGTCGATCACCGCGATGGCGGCGACGATCGAATAGGCAAGGCTTTCGGCCACCTCGTCGATCCAGCGGTCCAGCGCCTCGCCCAGATCGTCGCCCCAATCATCGGGCGATTGCCAGAGGATCTCGGGGTTGCGGCCGATGGCCAGCAGCTCGCGCTCCAGCACGTAGATCGAGGCGACGTTCATCAGCTGTGGGGTGCGTCCCGGCGGCACGACGTGCCCCGGGTCGGGCGCCGGCATCGAGCCGAGCGCTCCGGCATTCTGGGTGCGCCCGGGGAACAGATGCCCGTTCAGCACCAGGCCGCCACCGATGAACGAGCCGATGAAGACATAGAGGTAGTCGATGTGGTCGGCGCCGCTGCCGAACATCAGTTCGGCGGCGCAGGCAGCGGTGATGTCGTTGGCGAAATACACCGGCCAGGGACAGATCTCGGCCATCATGGCGCGCACATCGACCTGTCGCCAGGCATCGATCTCGGGCTTGGGCGCGCCGATCTCCTCGTGCCAGGTCCACATCTCGTAGGGGGCGGCGATGCCGAGGCCGGCGATGCGGGCGGTCAGCGCAGCCGGCAGCCCGCTGAGCAGTTCGTCGATGCCGGCGCGGGCGAACTCGCGAACGCTGTCGGGGGTAGGGTAGGGGTAGGTCTTGTGCAGGAGCTTGAGGATCTGGCCGGTGAAGTTGATCAGGTAGAGATCGACGCTGCGCCGGCCGATCTTCAACCCGAAACTCAGCGCCCCCTCGGGGTTCAGCGAATAGGGCACCAGCGGCTGGCCCACCTTGCCGCGCAGCGGCTTGCCACGCAGCAGCAGCCCGTCGGCTTCGAGCGCATTGGTGATGATCGAGATGGTCTGCGGCGAGAGCCCGGTCATGCGCGCGATGTCGGCCTTGGGCAGGTCGCCGTGGCGACGGATCAGCGACAGCACCAGGCGCTCGTTGTAGAGCCGTACGCCGGTCTGATTGGTGCCGCGACTGGCGGCGCCCGGCTTGCGGGCGGCTTCCCTGCTTGTCGGCCCGGTGACCACGACTCCCGACCTCGCAACTGCATTTGTTGACAATTCGTCCGTTCTCCGTCGTGGGCACAAAAGCCACGCCGGAGCCGAAACGGCAATCGATTACATGGGGTTCTCACCCCCTCCCGAACGAAAGGATTATCCCTCATGCCCCCTCTGTCAATTAATAAATCAAGTGGATTAATTTATTGACAGGCCGCAAAGGTTGCGCTGAATATCGCCTCCGGTTCGGGGAGGAGCGTCTCGCGGAGGCGGCTCGACGACCCTGTTCCAACGGTCCTGAGGAGCGGCGAAACGCCGGTGGACCGGAATGACAATTATCGAACTCTTGGGAGGACTACATGGGACTTAGCTATCTGAAGCTGGCGCTTGCCAGCGCTGTCGTCGCCGGCGGCCTGATGAGCGGCGCCGCGCTGGCTCAGGACGTTACCGTTGGCCTGATCACCAAGACCGAGACCAACCCGTTCTTCGTCAAGATGCGTGAAGGCGCCGAGGCCAAGGCCAAGGAGCTTGGAGTGAAGCTTATCGCCTGCGCGGGCAAGTTCGACGGCGACAATGACGGGCAGGTCGCCTGCATCGAGAACCAGATCTCGGCAGGCTCCAAGGGCTTCGCCATCGTGCCTTCGGATTCGAAGGCCATCGTGCCGACCATCCAGAAGGCGCGTGACGCCGGTCTCAAGGTGATCGTGCTCGATACTCCGCTCGATCCGATGGACGCCGCCGACGCGACGTTCGCCACCGACAACCGTAAGGCCGGCATGCTGATCGGCCAATGGGCCGCCGGAACGCTGGGCGACAAGGCCAAGGATGCAGTGATCGTGGCGCTCGACCTCGCCACCAACCAGCCGACTGTCGACTACCTGCGCGACCAGGGCTTCATGGCCGGCTTCGGCATCGACGTGAAGGACCCCAACAAGTACGGCGACGAGGACGACGCGCGCATTTGCACGCACGAAATCAGCCAGGGCGACCAGGAAAAGGGTCGTACCGCGATGGAGAACGCGCTGCAGAAGTGCCCGAACGTCAACGTCGTCTACACCATCAACGAACCGGCGGCAGCGGGCGCTTACGAAGCGCTCAAGGCAGTTGGCAAGGATGACGGCTCAGTGCTGATCGTCTCGGTCGACGGCGGGTGCCCGGGCGTCGCCAACGTCAAGTCGGGCGTGATCGGCGCCACCAGCCAGCAATATCCGTTGAAGATGGCCTCGATGGCTCTCGACGCGATCGTCAGCGGCACCATTCCGGCGATCGACCCGAATATGGGCTTCCTCGACACCGGCGCGACACTGGTGACCGACAAGCCGGTGGCAGGCGTCGAGTCGATCGACACCACCAAGGGCGCCGAGCTTTGCTGGGGCTGATCGGCCTGGTTTGAAGCAACGGGTTCCCGCACCGGCGTTTGTCGCCGGCGCGGGAACCGACGGTTCCGACAACTTGTCCTTAGGGGAGAGGGGACACGATGAGCGACGACGCCGCCGGCTCGGCAACGGCTGAAACTGGTCTGAAGGGGGGAGCAACCGAAGTTGCGGCCTTCGAGGAAGACCGCAAGGGCATCATCCGGACCATCCAGGGGATACTGCACGAATACCCCACCTTGATCCCACTGATCGTGCTGCTGGTCAGCAGCGTGATCTTCGCCATCGCCGCCCCCGGCAAGTTCCTCTCGCCGCTCAACCTTTCGGTGGTGCTGCAGCAGGTGACCATTGTCGCCATTCTGGGCATGGCGCAGACGCTGGTGATCCTCACGGCGGGCATCGACCTCAGCGTCGGCCTGATCATGATCCTCTGCTCGGTGGTGATGGGCCGCACGGCTGTCTATTTCGGCGTGCCGGTCTGGATCGCCTTTCCGCTCGGCCTCCTCGCCGGCCTCGCCTGCGGCTACCTGAACGGGCTGCTGGTCACGATGCTGAGGCTGCCACCGTTCATCGTGACGCTCGGCACCTGGAGCATTTTCGGGGCGCTCAACACCTTCTATTCGAACAGCGAGACTATCCGCTCGCAGGACATGGAAGCGGCAGCGCCGTTCCTGCTCTGGCTGGGGAAACTATTCAAGCTCTACGATATCGGGCTGTTCTTCGGGCTCGACCTGCCATGGCTGCGCGGCTGGGTGGTCACCTATGGCTCGGTACTGATGATCGTCCTCGCCATCGTGCTCAGCTATATCCTGGGGCGCACCGCCTTCGGCCGGCATGTCTATGCCACCGGCGACGACCCCGACGCGGCGCGCCTCTCCGGTATCAACACCAATCGCGTGCTGCTGGCCGTCTATGCGCTGGCGGGTCTCATCTGCGCCATCGCGGCCTGGGTGCTGATCGGCCGCATCGGCGGCGTCAGCCCGCAGGCCGGGCAGACCGCCAATCTGGACTCGATCACCGCCGTGGTGATCGGCGGCACGAGCCTGTTCGGTGGGCGCGGCTCGATTGTCGGCACGCTGTTCGGCGCGCTGATCGTGGGGGTGTTCCGCAACGGCCTGGCGCTCTCCGGCCTTGCCTTGCTGTGGCAGGATTTCGCGGTTGGCGTCTTGATCATCGTCGCCGTCACCATCGACCAGTGGATCAGGAAGATCTCGGCATGAGCGAATTGACCAGTATGAGCCTGCCGACCGGCAATGCCGGGGATATCGTGCTCGAGGGCAGAGGTCTCAACAAGCGCTATGGCCGGGTGGTGGCGCTCGACAACGCCGATTTCGACCTCCGCCGCAACGAGATCCTGGCGGTGATCGGCGATAACGGCGCCGGCAAATCGACACTGATCAAGGCGCTGTGCGGCGCCGTGATCCCCGATAGCGGCGAGATCCTGCTCGATGGCCAGCCGGTGCATTTCAAATCGCCGATGGACGCCCGCAACTCGGGCATCGAGACCGTCTACCAGAACCTGGCGCTCAGCCCGGCGCTGTCGATCGCCGACAACATGTTCCTTGGCCGCGAGCTGAGGAAACCCGGCTGGACCGGATCGCTGTTCCGGCGGCTCGACCGCACCAGGATGGCGAAAATCGCCCGCGACAAGCTGAGCGAGTTGGGTCTGCTCACCATCCAGAACATCAACCAGTCGGTCGAGACACTCTCGGGCGGCCAGCGCCAGGGCGTGGCAGTGGCGCGCGCCGCGGCGTTCGGCTCGCGCGTGGTGATCATGGACGAGCCGACCGCGGCGCTCGGGGTCAAGGAGAGCCGGCGCGTGCTCGAATTGATGCTCGACGTCAAAAAGCGCGGCTTGCCGATCGTCCTCATCTCGCACAACATGCCGCACGTGTTCGAGGTCGCTGACCGCATCCACATCCACCGGCTCGGCAAGCGCATCGCGATCATCAACCCCAAGCAATTTTCGATGTCGGACGCGGTGGCGATCATGACCGGGGCGATGAAGCCCCCGGTCGAAGGCGCCACCGGCCCGACGCACCACTACAAAGTCGGCGAGGAAGCCTCACAGGTCCAATGACGAAAATGCGTGCACTCGTGCTCGAAAAGCAGCACGAACTGAAACTCCGCGACATCGAGCTCCCCACCGAGGTCGGCCCCGGCGAAGTCAAAATCAAGCTCCACACCGTGGGCGTCTGCGGCTCCGACGTGCACTACTACACCCATGGCCGGATCGGGCCGTTCGTGGTCAACGCGCCGATGGTGCTGGGGCACGAAGCGGCCGGCACGGTGGTCGAAGTCGGGGCAGGGGTCAGCAACCTCAAGGTGGGCGATCGGGTCTGCATGGAGCCGGGGGTCCCCGACCCGAATTCCAAGGCGTCGCGGCTGGGGATGTACAATATCGATCCGGCGGTGACCTTCTGGGCGACGCCGCCGATCCATGGCGTGCTGACGCCGTTCGTGGTGCATCCGGCCAACTATACCTTCAAGCTGCCCGACAATGTCAGCTTCGCCGAGGGCGCGATGGTCGAGCCGTTCGCCGTCGGCATGCAGGCGGCGACCAAGGCGAAGATCACTCCGGGCGATACCGCCATCGTCATGGGCGCCGGCCCGATCGGCACAATGGTCGCCCTGGCGGCGCTGGCCGGCGGCTGCTCGCGGGTGATCATCACCGACCTGGCGCAGCCCAAGCTCGATATTGCCGGACAGTACCAGGGCATCATCCCGGTCAATATCAAGGACAAGAACCTGCTCGACGAGGTCAACCGGCTCACCGAGAACTGGGGCGCCGACGTGGTGTTCGAGTGTTCCGGCAGCCCGCGCGCCTGGAAGGGTATCGTCGACGTGGCCCGTCCCGGCGGCACGATCGTCGTGGTCGGGCTGCCGGTCGAGCCGATCGATTTCGACATCGCCTCGCTGTCGGTGAAGGAAATCACCATCGCCTCGGTGTTCCGCTACGCCCACCAGTACGAGCGCGCCATCGCGCTGATGGCCTCGGGGCGGGTGGATCTGAAGCCACTGATCTCGGCGACGTTCAGCTTCGAGGATTCGATCAAGGCGTTCGACCGGGCGGTGGAAGCGCGGCCGACGGATGTGAAGCTGCAGATTTTGATGGACGCTTAGGGCTCGGAGAAAGGCCCCCTCAGCCGGAGCACTGATGCGCTCCGACCTCTCCCCCAAAGGGAGAGGTGGCGGTTGCGGCACGATGGTGCCTCACGTTCACCTCTCCCTTGGGGGACGCGGCAGCGCCCCGAGGGAGAGGTCGCCGCGCACCGGCGGGTGAGGGGTCTTTTCTATCTTGAATGGGGGAAACACATGGACCTCGGTCTGAAATCCAAACTCGCCGTCATCACCGGCGGCAGTGTCGGCATCGGCCTCGCGGTGGCCGAGGGCTTTGCGGCTGAGGGCGCAAATGTGCTGATCACGGCGCGCGGCTCGGAGCGGCTGCATGCCGAGGCGTCGCGCATCGGGGCGAAGTACCATGTCGAGGCGCATGGGGTGGCGGCCGATGTCGCCACCGCCGAGGGCTGCGCCAAGGTGGTGACGGCGGCAGCCCAGCTCGGCGGCGCCGATATCCTCGTCAACAATGCAGGCACCGGCTCGAACGAGACCATTGCCGAGGCCGACGACGCCAAGTGGCAATATTACTGGGATCTGCATGTGATGGCCGCGGTGCGGCTGGGCCGCGGGCTGGTGCCGCAGATGAAGGCACGGGGCGGTGGCGCCATCCTCCACAATGCCTCGATCTGCGCGGTGCAGCCCTTGTGGTACGAGCCGATCTACAACACCACCAAGGCAGCGCTGATGATGTTCTCCAAGACCCTCGCCAACGAAGTGGTGGGCGACAATATCCGCGTCAACACGGTGAACCCGGGGCTGGTGCGGACGCCCGACTGGGTGAAGACGGCCAAGCAACTGGCTGGCGAGAACGGCTTTGAAGCGCACCTCCAAAGCGTTGCCGACGAAGCCGGCGGCATGAAGCGCTTCGCCACCCCGGAGGAGATGGCGAATTTCTTCGTGTTCCTGTGCTCGGAGAAGGCGAGTTACTCGACCGGGTCGACGTATTTCGTCGATGGGGGCTGGTTGAAGACGGTTTAGGGGCGTTTCACGGATGAGTTCCCCTGGCGGTGGTCGTTACCCACAGGCTAGCCTCCCCACCGGCTGTCATCCCAGCGAAAGCTGGGACCCATCTATCCACTGGTGCGGGCTGCGAGTTGGGTCCCAGCTTTCGCTGGGATGACATCGAGTCGGTGGGACGATCTGCGTGAACCGAAGGGCAAAGCCCTTAATAGTTTTCGCGGTGCCGGTCGATCACGCCCAGCGCGATGATCGCCGACACCGCGAGTCCGACCGGGAGCGCAGGCAGCATCGCGCCCTCGGCCAGTCGGGATGCCGCGGGGCCGGAGCCCGGCGGCAAATTCCTTATTCCGCCGGCTGTGCCGCGGCGGGGAGGCGGGCCTCGGTCCGGGCGATGCTGAAGCCGATCGGCACCACCAGGATCGCGACGATGATGAAGAGGCCATAGAGCCAGTTGGCCGCAGCGATCGGGGTTGGGTTCGCCGCCGCGAGGCCGGCGAGGTTGACGATCAGGCCGCCGAGCGCCGCGCCGAGGCCGGAGGCGAAGAGCTGGATGGTGCTCAGCGCCGCCGAAGTCACGTCATGCTCGCCATCGGGCGCCGCCTGCATCACCCGCGGGGTCAGCTGCGTCCAGGCGGTGCCGATGCCGACGCCCATGATCAGCAGCGACAGCCCGATCGGGATGATGAAGCCGAGGCTCGAGCTCGGGTTCTGGTGGCCGACGAACAGCGCCAGACCGATCGCCGAGATCAGCACCAGCACCGGGCCGAACGCGATGATCATGCGGGCGCGGCCTTCGGTCCAGCCGGCGGTGAGCATCGAGCTCGAGCTCCAGCCGACGGCGACCAGCGCCACCATGTAGCCGGCGGTGAGCGGGCCGAGGCCGTGCAGGGTCTGCATGAACAGCGGGATGAAGATGTCGCTGGTGATCGCCATCTGCAGCAGCACCATGGTGCCGAACAGCGAGGCGAGGAGCGTGCCGAAGCGGAAGGTGCCGGTGGGGAACAGCTTCTGGCTGGCGTTGCGCTCGATCAGCCCGAACACCACCAGCGCCAGGATGGCGAGAGCGGTCAGGCCGCCGGCGACGACGATATCGTGCGACAGCGCGCCGGCGGTGGAGAGCGCCAGGACGGCGACGATCATCAGGCCGATCTGGCGGATCGGCAGACTGGTCATGCCGGCCTCGCTGCTCTTTGCCGGCACCACCTTGACGGCGAGGAGGCCAACCAGAGCCGCGAACGGCACGAGGATGAAGAAGGCCCAGCGCCAGATGCCGAGCTCGGCGAAGACGCCGCCGATCGAGGGACCGACCAGTGTGGCGATGCCCCAGATGCCCGAGGCGAGCGCGAAGGCGCGAGCCCAGAGGTGCTCGGGGAACACCAGACGGACCATCATGAAGGTCAGCGCGGCAAGCAGCCCGCCGCCAAAGCCCTGCAGGGCGCGGCCGAGCAGCAGGATCGGCATCGAGGGCGCCAATCCGCAGATCAGGCTGCCCAGCGCGAACATGGTGGCGGCGATCAGGTAGTTCTGCCGCGGGCCGAGCCCGAACGGCCGCACCGCCGCAAAGATCGAAGCGACGATCGAGGCGACGATGAACACCGTCGTAACCCAGGCGAACAGGTCGAGCCCGCCGATTTCGGCCACCACCGAGGGCATCAGCGTCGAGCCGATATAGACTTCGATGGCGTTCATGCCGATGCCGCCGGCAAACACCGCCACGGGCAGGGCGTTGCCGCCGCTGAATATCTCGCCCCAACCGCTCTTCGTCGCCGCCATCTCGTCCACCACTGCCTTGTCTGTTCTGGTCGCGCCTTCGAACCGGAAAAGTCTGCAACTTTCCTGAAGGCGCTCCTGTCGTGCAGCCTCTGGCCGCATCGGGAGGTCACTGCTACAACCTCAACCTAACTTCAGGTAAAGAGGAAATCGCGATGTCGCGCGAACTTTCTGTGGGGCAGGTGTCAGAGCGCAGCGGTTTTGCCGTGTCGGCCCTGCACTTCTACGAGAAGAAGGGGCTGATCCGCAGCCACCGCACCGCCGGCAACCAGCGACGCTACGATCGCGACGTGCTGCGCCGGCTGGCCATCGTCCGGATGGGCACGGAACTGGGCATCCCGCTCGCCGAAGTGGCCGAGGCCCTGGGGCACGTGCCGGTGGGCCACACCCCTTCGGCGGCAGATTGGCGTTTGATGTCAGAGCTCTGGCACGAAAAGCTCGACAGGAGAATCGTGCTGATGACGCGCATGCGTGACGAGCTAAATGGCTGCATCGGCTGCGGGTGCCTGTCCACCAGCAGTTGCCCGCTGATGAATTCCGGCGATCACCTGGCCGAGGAGGGCAGTGGCCCGCGCCGGCTGATGCGCGAGGGCGGTGAGAGCTACAGGAGCTGACGGAACCGGGGACGAGGCAAGCCGTTGAGGGGGAAGCGTCAACAGGGCCCTCAAACATGGATTTTGTCACCAGTCTCGGCTACGAGCCGACTCACACCCCGCACCACATCATCCTGATCAGGCTGCTGATCGCCTCGGTGCTGGGCGGATTGATTGGCTGGGAGCGCGGCTCGCAGGCCGGCACGGCGGGGTTGCGGACCCATATCCTCGTGGCGCTCGCCGCAGCGTTGTTCACCACGCTGGCGTTCGAGATCTACCAGGAGGCGGTGGAGGGCGGCAGCAACAACTCGGACCCGATCCGCGCCATTGAAGCGGTCACCGCCGGCATCGCCTTTCTCGGCGCCGGTGCGATCTTCCAGCAGCGCGGCAGCGTGCAGGGGCTGACCACGGGCGCCGGGATGTGGCTGGCGGGCGCGGTCGGCGTTTGCGCGGCGCTCGGCTACTATGTGATCGCGGTCGTGGTGGCGGTATTCGCGGTGATCGTCCTCGCCGCGATGCGCGCCTTCTCGCACCGGGTGGTCAGTGCCCAGAACGACAAGATCGGCGAGGGAACGGAGCCGCAAAAGGATCGTTGAGTCTTCCCAACTCAAGGAGGCTCCATTATGCCCGCAACCTCGAAAGCCCAGCAGAAAGCCGCCGGCGCGGCGCTCTCCGCCAAGCGCGGCGACACCAAGGTGAAAGACCTGAAGGGCGCGTCAAAGTCGATGTACAAATCGATGAGCGAGAACCAGCTCGAAGAGTTCGCTGAGACCAAGCGCAGGGGCTTGCCCGAGCACAAGGGCAAGACGAAGCACTAGCGGGCTTGCACAGAGGCCGGTGCGGGCTGACCCCCACCCCTGTCCCCTCCCCCTAAGAAAGGGGAGGGAGACCAAAACACTAATGTAGGTGCGAGCGTCTCCCTCCCCCTACTTCAGGGGGAGGGGACAGGGGTGGGGGTTGGCTTGCGCCGGCCAAGCTGTCGCGCTGTTACTCGATCGCCGTGGGCGGCGGCGGCAGTTGTGGGTCGGCGCCTTCGCCGAAGACCTGCTGACCTTCGTTGTCCCAGATACGGACCACTTCGCAGCTCAAGAGGAAATCCTTGGCGCACTCGGTCTTGACGATGGCTTCGAGGCTCACCTGATCGTTCTGATCGCAGACGAACTTGTGCCAGTGCGGGCCTTCGTTGTGCTGCATGAAGATATCGGCCACCCAGCCGTGCGGATAGCACCAGAGGTTGGGTGAACACTCCTCGGGGCTGAGCCCGCTTTGCTGGACGCACTGGGCCACGGCGCAATCCATCGCGTCGGCGGCGAACGGGCCGAAGCAGACGCCGAGGCCGGCCTCCGGAGCCTGTGACACGGCGATGCCGTTGAAGGCCGGCAGCACGAAGCTGTCGACGGCTTCCTCACCGTCGACGGCCTCTTGGGCGAGCACCGGAGTGCTCAGCAGGCCAAGCACGGCCGCCGCAAACATCGACATTCTGAGCATCGGGGTGGCCTCCGGTCTGGAAGGCGCGACAGTGCGGTGATCCGGGCGAGGCGGTCAAGGCTGCAGGCTTGGAAGGCCGACCCCGGGGTGGCAGGGGGCGGTGAAGGCCGCCAGGTACAGGAGAAGCGCGGTTGCGGTGGGAGAAGTATCCGCAACCGCGCCTTCGCCTGCTGGCCCCAGTGGCCCGCCGCAACTGGGTTACACACCGAATGGTCTCAGCACACCGGGAACCGGCGCGAGACCGAGAAACGGGAAGGCGGGGCAGCGTCAGGAGGTCGCGCCCCGTCTTTCCGTCGTCGTATGGCGGCCGCCGCGTGAGGGAACGCGACGGACCGCCGGTTTGGGTCGGAGCTTGGGGTCTCCGGCCCAGGGCCGCCCGGGTCGCCGCAGGGATATCGGCGGTCGGGCGGTAGCTCAGTCATGAGAACCAACTAGCCTCATGGAAAAGGAAGAGACGGAGAGCGCATTTGGGAATGCAATCGGCAGTGGCCTGCCTCAATGCAACGCGCTCCCCGCCCGGCACGTAACCTGTGGACGCAGTGATTACGTGCCAACCGCATCGAGGTGCTGATTGCGCACCCAGAAACTGACGATGGCCGCCGCTTCGCGACGGTAGGAATTGATATCGGCGTGCCGCTCGAACACAGCGTCGGCGCCGGCGGAAATAAGGGCCTCTCGCGGCTCGCGGTCGAGCGTCGGGGCAATCGCGGCAATCAGCAGCGAATGGCCGTCGCGCATGGCGCGGAGCTTCACGATAAAGTCCAGGGTGGCACTGGACGAGGCTTTGAGATCGACGATCACCAGACCCGGAATGGTCGCGAGGTCATCCTCGAGCAACTGGTGGATCTCGGCAGTCGCCCAGGCTTCGCCGTTGAGCCAGCTCACGGACGGCGCGCCATGAGCGAGCAGCATCCGGATCATCAGCCGGGCGGAATGTGAGTCGTCGTCGACCAGTGCCATAAAGGGCTGGCCGGTACCAATAGCGTCCATAATGGTTCCTTCTTGCCGCGTCGCCGCGGCAATGGCCGAAAACTCTATACGTAGTCGGTAACCCGTCGGTGGGGCCGGAGCGCCGGGGGAGCTTCGTTGCGTCCCCTTACCGCCACAAGACATGCTCGCGGCGACTGCGTTATGCAGCGACAGGCCGGGATATGATGGTTTGATGACCGTGCGCATAGGCAAAGGCATGTAACAACGCCGTAACGAGGCTTGCGATTAACATGTAAATCGCCCAGATACGCAGGGGGAGGTACTCGCGTGGGCGAACCGTTGTCGCAGACAATGCCGCCCCGAGCGGAGGTCGAGGCTGCCCTGGCGCGGATCCAGGAGTGGCCCGGGCTGGCGCGTTCGCCACAACTTGCCAAGTTTCTCAACTACATAGTCGGCGCACGGCTCGATGGAAACGAGGCTGGCATCAAGGCCTATTCGATCGCGGTGGACGTATTCGGGCGGCCGCAGAGCTTCGATCCGCAGAACGATCCGATCGTGCGCGTGCAGGCCCGGCGGCTGCGTGCGGTGCTGGAGGAATACTATGCCGGCGAGGGGGCCTACGAACCCGTCATATTTTACCTGCCGGTGGGACGTTACATCCCGGAATTTCGCACTCCATCGGGCGAACCGACCCCGGCGGCGGCTGAATCACCTGTAACCGGTTTCACGCGGCCGATTGCTCAGGTCGCTGCTGAGAGGTCGTGGCTGGCGCGGCTCGACGACATCGTGCTGCTGGTGGTGCTGGTGTTCGTCGCGCTTGGCATCGCCCTGGTGCTGACGCAGGTGCTGGCGCCGCGCCAGGTGCGGATCGCAGTGCCGCAGCCGCCTGTGGTTTCGGTCACCGAGTTCACCTCGGTGGCGGGCCAGGCGCCTGCTGCCAGCGTCGCCGGCCTCGCGGTCGAATTGGTGACCGACCTCGGGCTGTTCCCGTTCATCGATGCCGTCTACCTGCAGCGCACCGGGCCGGCGGCGCAGCAGGCGACAGCAGCAACTTTCGAGTTGTCGGGCATCGCGCGTACCGAGGGCACCGAAATGCAGGTCACCGCCAGCCTCAAGCGTGTTGGCTCCGATGCGGCGGTATGGAGCATGACCGAGAAGGTGGCGACGGCCGAGTTTCCCACCTCGATCGATCGGCTGTCGCAGGGCTTTGCTGACCAGCTGGGCGCGGTCGACGGGCCGCTGCACACCGATGCGATGCAGTGGCTGGCCACCAATACCGATCTTGCCGGCAACGAGACCGACTACCTCTGCGGCCTGCTGTTCACCCGCTATCGCGGCAGCGCCAGGCTGGACGATGGCGAGCGAGCCCGTGCCTGCGTCAGTGGCCTGCTGCGCAGCCAGCCAGGCTCGGCGGTAGGCCTCGCCATGAGCGGCACGCTGCTGCTCGACCGCACGCTGCGCATGCAGCCGCCATCAGCGCGTGACCCCGAGCCGATTGCCGAGGCGGAGCGACAGATCGACGAGGCGCTGGCGTTGGCGCCGACCTCGAGCCCGATCTGGCGCGAATATGCCTTCTTCCTCGAATCCGTCGGCCGGTTCGGCGAGGCCGAGGCGGCGTTCACCTCGGCGCTGCAGCTCAACCCCTCGAACCTCGACGCCTATGCAGGCTACGCGCGGCTGCTGTCGCTGCGCGGCAAATCCGAGAAGGGGAAGGCCATGGCCGCCGATGCACTGCGCCGGGCCGTAACGCCACCCTACTGGTACCACGAGGCCGCTGCGGTGAACGCGCTGCGCGAGGGGAACAATGCCGAGGCGCTGCTGCAGGCAGAGGCGCTGGCGGTCGGCGATGCCGAGCTGGCTTCGGCCATCGCCGTGACGGCGGCATACCGGCTGAAGTCGGAAGATGCACTCAACCGGTCGATTGCGCAGTTGCTTGAGGTGACGCGCTTCCGTCGCTTCGGTATTCTGCCGGTGCTTCGCCAGCGGCTGGGCGATCCCGAATTGCGTGCCGAGATCGGCAACGAACTGGCCGCGGCGGGCATTGATCAGGCGGCTCTCAACGGGCCGTACTGATCGTAGAGGCAGTTGGTTCTGGAGTTTTCATGTCTTTTCGCGCCCTGGTCACCGAGCGGCTGGCTGACGGTGAATTGCGCAGCAGTCTCAAGGAGATCACCGATCAGCAGCTGCCGGCCGGAGAGGTGCTGGTGGCGATCGAGTGGGCCGGGCTGAACTACAAGGATGCGCTGTGCCTCATGGGGCAGGGCGGGCTGGTCAGAACCTATCCGCATGTCGCCGGCATCGATTTTGCCGGGCGCGTGGTGGAGAGCAGCGATGCCCGCTACCACCCCGGCCAGGCGGTGATCCTCACCGGTTGGCGGGTGGGCGAGCTCCATTGGGGTGGCTATGCGCAGCGGGCGCGGGTGAAAGCTGATTGGCTGGTGCCGCTGCCGAAGCGGTTTTCGACCCGCACTGCGATGATGATCGGCACGGCCGGGCTCGCGGCCATGCTGGCGGTCAACCGGCTGCAGGCCGAGGGGATCCGGGCCGGCGAGGGCGAGGTGCTGGTCACCGGCGCCGGCGGCGGGGTCGGCAGCATCGCCGTGCTGCTGCTGAGCCGACTCGGTTACGACGTTGCCGCGGTGACCGGGCGAGCCGAGCTCGCCGAACGGCTGACCAAGCTGGGGGCCAGCCGCATCGTCTCGCGCGACGAGGTGCTGAAGCCGACCGGCAAGGTGCTCGACAAGGAACAATGGTCGGGCGCCATCGACTCGGTCGGCGGCCCGCTGCTCGGCGAAGTGCTGAAGAAGATCCGCTATGGCGGGGCGGTGGCGGCGATCGGCAATGCCGGCGGCCGCGGCTGGGACGCCAGCGTCATCCCGTTCATCCTGCGCAACATTTCGCTCTGCGGCATCGACACGGTGATGCAGCCCTTCGAAGCGCGCCGCTCGGCCTGGGACCGGCTGACCACGCTGTTCGTGCCGGCAGCGTTCGAGCCGATGCTGACCGAAGCGCGGCTCGAGGATCTGCCGGGGTTGGCGGCTCAGCTGCTGGAAGGCAAGATTGCCGGGCGCGTGGTGGTGAACCCGCGGGACCCGCCGACTTGAAGCTGGTGTAGGATGCGCGGCAGGTTGGTGTCAGCCACTGCAGGCTCCTCCAACTCGGTGTCATCCCAGCGAAAGCTGGGACCCATCTCGCCGCCAGTGCCAGCCGATAGTTGGATCCCAGCTTTCGCTGGGATGACACCGGTGGGGCGGTAAGTCTGTGCCTTCCAGCAACGTATCGCCCTTCCTTCCAGGGGAACCGTTCAGTGCACGGCCGTCTTCGAGAACAGGTTGATGACGATCACCCCGGCCATGATCAGGCCCATGCCGATCAGGGCCGGCAGGTCGAGCAGCTGTTTGTAGATCAGCCAGCCGGCCAGCGAGATCAGCACGATGCCGACGCCCGACCAGATGGCGTAGGCGATGCCGACCGGCATGCTGCGTAGCGTCAGCGACAGGAAGTAGAAGGCGACGACGTAGCCGACGATCGAGATCAGCGACGGCCAGAGCTGGGTGAAGCCGTCGGCAGCGCGGAGCGCGGTGGTGGCAATCACTTCAGCGACGATGGCGACCGCCAGGTAAGCATAGGCGATCGTCATGCGTCGACTGCGTTCGCAGCCACCCACAGGGTCATCCCCGCGAAGGCGGGAACCTCCGTTTGCGGTGGTGCCGCCGCCAAGAAAGCAGAGGTTCCCGCTTTCGCGGGAATGACACCGAGTGGGGGGTGAGTGGCGTGCCTCACGCCTTGGCCCCGAAATAGGTGCCGGCGAGCCGGACGAAAGCGGCGCCGCGTTCCTCGAAATTCTTGAACACCTTGCCCGCGGTTTCGAGCTGGCCATAGCTCGGCGCGCCCGGCGAGAGGATCACCGTCTCGAACTTCGACTGCCGTCCGGCCAGCGCCTTGACGGCATCTTCGAGCGTCCCGGCTTCGATCACCTCGATCTCGGGGGCTGCGGCATAGGTGAGGGTGGCGAGGCGGTCGCCGGTCACCGGCAGGCAGACCAGCACGGTGACGCCGCGCGGCGCGAGGAGCTGCGAGAGCTCGGAATAATCCTGGTGGCGCTCGTGACCGCCGGCGATCAGCGCGATGCGGCTGCCTTCATAGGCGGCGAGCGCCGCCTTGGTGGCTTCCGGCGTGGTCGAGATCGAGTCGTTGACGAAGGTCACGTCGCCGACCTGGTGCTCTTCGAGCCGGTGCGGCAGCGGGGTGAATTTGGCGATGCCGCGGACTACGCCCTCGAGGTCGGCGCCGGCCTTCATGGCGATGGCCGCGGCGAGCAGAGCGTTGTTCAGGTTGTGCTCGCCCTTGAGGCGGGAGCGGGCAGCGGCGCCGGCGATGCGGTCGTGAATGAACGGCGCCAGCGGCGGGATCAGCCGTTTCGGGTCGCGCAGCGCTTCCATCACCAGCGGGTTGCCCAGTGCGCCGACGCCCAGCGCTACCGGGAAAGGCGCGTCGCGGTCGATCAGGTTGAGCTTGTCCTGGTAATAGCGCTCGACGCTGCGGTGCCAGTCGGTGTGTTCGGGCGAGAGGTTGGTGATCGCCGCGATATCGGGAGTGAACGCCATGTCGGCGGTCTGGTAGCTCGAGAGCTCGAACACCACGATCGGGTGCTTGTCGGCGATTTCCAGGGGCGCGAGGCCGACATTGCCGGCGAGCCCGGCATCGAGGCCGGATTCAACCAGCATCAGGTGCACCAGGGTGGCGGTGGTCGATTTGCCCTTGGTGCCGGAAATGGCAATGACCTTGCGCCCGTCGCGATAGGCCTCGCCCCAGAGGTTGAGGTTGGAGGTGACGGCAATGCCGGCTTCGCGCGCCATGGCGAACACCGGGCGGTAGCGCGACACACCGGGGCTCTTGACGATGGTCGCAAACAGCCGCGCTTCGATGGCCTGCGTCAGGTCGGCGGGCGCGATGAAGGTGGCATCCTCGATATCGGCTTGGCCGCTGTCGACGGTGACGTACACCTTGGTGTGCGGCGAGCGGGCCTCAATGAAGGCGCGGGTGGAGCGGGCCTCGCGGCCGGCGCCGTAGAGCAGCACGGGTTCGTCAAAGCGCATGCGGGGCGACTCGCTCGAAGATGGCCTTCGGGATGAGGTGTTCTGGGCTATCGATCATGAGTTCGGCAAGAGCGTCTTCGAGGCGCTGGCTGCCATACTGAGTCAACAGATCCGGCTTCAGCATTGAAACGATTGGCTCTTCTGCCCATTCCGGCAGCTTGGTCAGGGCCCAGAGGCAGGCTGCCGCTTCCTCGATTTCGCCGACGCATTCCCACGGCTTCTGGCCCGCGAGGCCAGTGAGCTCGCGGAACGAGCGCTCGTGGGAAGGCTGGCTCAGGAGGTTCTGGCCGAAGATGCCGACCAAACGTTGCTTCTCCATGACTGGGGCGAAGATCAGGAACACGAAGTGGCACTTGGGGCACTTGCCGCACCAGAGCGGGCCGTCGTGGCCAGCGAGCTTGAAGTTCTCGTTGCAGCTCGAAAACACGTGATCGAAGCGGCTCACCCGGGCGAACAGCGTGGCGATCTTCGCCTCGGAGTACGGCCGCAACAGCGAGAAATAGCTGATGCTACCGCCGGTGGCGTGCTCGAGCACTTTGGCGATCAGGTTCTCGAAATCGATCGACTTGGAATGCTGGTGGTTGGCCTCGCGCCCATCGAACTCGACATTGCCCTCGCTGGCCGAGCGCTCGTTGGAGAGAACGATCCGGTTGTAGGAGAACAGCAGCGCAGTCAGCGCCGCGATCATCGAGTTGATGGCGGTCGAGGGCACGTGGCCGTTGTAATAGCCGGGCTCCTTGCCGAGCCGGATCATCTCGGGGTCGAGCTTGCGCGCCACATAGAGCGGGGTGCGGCCGACCTTGTCGACGCTGCCGATGATCGGTCCCTTGGGGTTGACGGCGAAGGGGGTGAAATCCAGCTCCGCGGCCTCGAACAGCTGCACGCTGACCAGCGAGTCCTTGCCGCCGCCGATCGGCAGCAGGGCGCGATCGCGCAAGACAGGCGCGGTGGGGGCAGGGCCGTGATCCTCGGGATCGTCGATCTCGATCTCGCCGAAGCGCTTCAGGTTATTGCGGGCATAGAACTCGCCGAGGCCGTTCTCATAGACGTCGAGGGCGAAATCGTGCTCGCGCACGGTCAGCGGGAACGGGATGACGATGCGATAGGGGGCGCGCAGCTTGAAGTAGCTGACGCCGAGGACGACGGCGGTCAGTTGCAGCAGTTTGAGAAAAGCTGGCGTCGCTGCGACACTGCTATCGCTGCCGGAGGGGAAAGTCAGGACTTCAGAAAAGCTCAGCTCGCCGAGCGTGTAGCGGAACGTCGCCACACCCGTCACGGCGTCGAAGGCGGGCGGCTCGATGGTGAAGGCTTCGGTCACGTTCAGTAGATCCTGAGGCTCAGTCTCAGCACTATATCGGTCGAAAGGCGCTGAAAGCCAAACTCGCGCAAGGTGCACTGCCAGGAGGTGCCGAGGCGCTGGATCGAGAACAGGTTGTAGCGGGCCGGATCGTGCCCGCCGGTATCGCCCTGCGCGGCGCCCGCCGCCGCGACGCCGACCACCGGCACATCGCCGTGCGGGCCGGGAATGGCGTAGATCGAGGATTGATGGGTGTGCCCGTGCAGCACCAACTCGGCGCCGTGCTCGGCGATGACGCGGCGAAAGGACTTGGCGCCATAGAGCCCGAGGCGCGGATGCGCCTGCTCCTGGTTCGGCGGATGGTGGATCAGGACGACGCGGAAATAGCCGCCGTCACCGAGGAGCTTCAGGCAGCGAGCGAGGCGCGCCGCCTGGTCTTCCTCGAAGCGGCCGGCAGCGATCCAGGGGGCGGTGGGCACGGCGCTGTTGCACGAGACCACGGCGACGTCGCCGACGCGACGCACGAACGGGAAGGCGTTATCGTCGATGGTTTCGCCCATGACGTAGCCGTCCCAGCGATCCATCGCCTTCTGCAACGCGCCCTTGAGATAGGCATCGTGGTTGCCGGGCGAGATGCAGACCTGCTCGGGCGGGCCGAGGGTCTCGAGCCAGTTATAGGCGGTGTTGATCTCGGCATCGAGCGCCAGGTTCACCAGGTCGCCGGTGACGACGGTGAAATCCGGGTTCTGCTCGCGCATGTGGCGCACCAGCTTGGTCAGCCCGTCGCCGGCCATGGTGTGCTCGCGCTTGATCTTCCAGTTGAGGAAGCCGGTGATCCGCTTGTTCATCAGGTCGCGCGCCCGGACGGGCGGCAGCGGGGCCAGGTGAACGTCGGACAGATGGGCGAGCGTGATCATTGCCCGGCGTAATGCCATGCGGCGCGTGGCAAGAAAATGCCCTAAATGGCTCCGGCGCCAATTGAACGTCAGCGGGAGCATCCCCATGAGCCGAACCACCAGCAGAACCATGAGCCGCTGGCAGCGCGTCAGAACCTCGGCGCACCTGTTCATCGTCGGGGTGCGCCGGCGCATGGTGCTGGGCACCAGGGCGGTGTTGCTCGATGGCGACCGGGTGCTGCTGCTGAGGCACACCTACATGCCGGGCTGGCATTTTCCGGGCGGCGGGGTCGAGCCGGGCGAAACCGCCGAGGAGGCGGCGCGACGCGAAGCCGAAGAAGAAACCGGCCTTCGCGTCGAGGGCCCGATGCGGCTGCTCGGGCTCTATCTGCAAAAGCACGAGGCGACCAACCGCGACCACGTTGCGGTCTATGTCGGGCGCAGCTTCAGCGAGGTGAAGCCGTTCCGGCCGAACAGCGAGATCGCCGAGATCGGCTGGTTCGAAATGGACGCGCTGCCCGAGGGGATGAACCCCGGCACAGCCCGGCGCATCGCCGAGATCGCAGCAGGGACGGAGGAACTGCCGGGGCTGTGGTAGGGGGCGGCGGGGTTGTGCTCAACCTAAATAGCCGGGGCAGGGGCACCCAAAGTTGCCCCACGCACGGTGTGGAGAGATCGGGGCTAGAACATCATGAGCCTGCCACCTCGGGCAGCGGCGCGGCCTGGCCCGGGGATTTCGCGTAGCCCAGCGCCTCGACGATCCGGCCGTCGCGCACCCGCATGACGTTGACGCCGCGGACCGAGCCGCCGTTGCCGAAGTTGAAGCGCCAGCGGATGGTGGCGTTGTCGCCCATGACGACGGTGTCCTCGACATCGAACCAGGCCACCGGGTCAGTGGCGATGGCCTGCCAGAAGGCGAGGCAGGCGTCGTAGCCCTCGTAACGCGTGCCGTTGGGCGCCGGCTGGATCGACTCCATGACGCAATCGGGGGCGATGAGGTCTTCAAGGAGTTTCGGCTGGTGCTCGAGGAACGCCTGATTGAAGCGGCGCATGATTTCGGCGGTTTCGGTCGACGGCATTTCGCTCTCCGTACAGACAGGTCTGTCTATGTGTTGAACCATACAGACCTGTCTGGTAGTGTCAAGCCATGGCGAAGAGCGATTCCTCCACTGACCCCGCGTCCGCGCCGCTGCCGGCGCGGCGGCGGCTGCTCGATACGGCGACGCGGCTGTTTTATGCGCTGGGCATCCATGCGGTGGGCATCGACCGCATCATCGCGGAAGCCGGTGTGGCCAAGGCGACGTTCTACAGCCACTTTCCGTCCAAGGACGACTTGGTGGTCGCCTATCTCGAGGAGCAGGACCGGATCGGCCGCGCCGCCGTTGCCGCGCTGCCGAAGCTACCACCGCGCCGGATGCTCTCGGCAATCCTCGGGCGCATCAGCACTGCCGGCATGGCCGGGGATTTTCGCGGCTGCCCATTCCTCAATGCGGCAGCCGAATACACCGACCCGGTCAGCCCGGTGCGCCGGGCGATCGATGCCCGCCGCGCCTGGTATCACGGCGTGCTGCGCGACCTGCTGGCGGCGGATGGTGATCCGGCGCCGGAGGTGACGGCTTCGCTGCTGGTGGCGCTGTCGGATGGGTTGCTGGAAATCGCCTATCTCGATGATCCCAGGAGCGTGCCGGCGCTGATCGAGGCAGGGTTGGCGAGGCTGTTGGTGGCACGCTGAGGCAATGGGGCCACCCCATGGTGGAGCAATAGCCACCACTCGCTCCACCCACTCGGTGTCATCCCAGCGAATGCTGGGACCCATCTAACCGCTTGCACTGTGGCGAGTTGGGTCCCAGCTTTCGCTGGGATGACAGCCGGTGGGGGTGGAGGCAGGCAGTCCGCCAGCGAGCAGCCGCTAATCAAACACCGACCAGCAGATGGCGTTGCGTTGCTGCTGGTCGTCGAGCACCAACGCGCGGATTGCGTCGGGCAGCTGCGCGCGCTGCCACGCGCACTCCTCGCGCCGGGCCTGCTCCCGCTCGGCCTCCGGTGCTGCGGCCTCAGCGGCGCGGATGGCATAGGCGGCCGCACCCAGATCATGTGCCGCGACATGCGCCACGGCGACGGCCTGGCCGGCCGACAGTGCCGCGAATTTGGCGGCTCCGGTGAGTTCACGCCCGGCGGCGTTGGCGACGAAGGCCATGCTGTGCGCCTGTTTCATCGCCACTTCGCCGCGGATCCAGGCGTGGGTCAGCTCGATCGCCCGGCGGGGCCGGTCGTCGCCGGGGCAGGCGGCTTCGAAGTGGTGCAGCACATGGGTGGCGCAGTCCGCCGCCCAGCGGGCGAGCAAGTGGTGACCGGCATCAGTCAGCGTGCCGCCGCGCCGGATGGTGACGAGCCGCGGATCGCGTTCTTTGCTGAGGATCATCCGTCTGCCTTTGTCTCGCGCTGATGGAGCCAAGCGGCGCTGCCTGGCGTTAGCCCGGCATCATGGATAACCGGGAAAGGAGTTTGAAGATGACACCCCCAACTCGTCAACGGCTTCGCCTCAAGGGAGGCACCGAGCTGTCGTTCCTCACCGCCGGCGAGCCGTCAAAGCCAGCCGTGGTGCTGGTACACGGCTTTCCCAACGCGGCGCGGATGTTCGAAACAGTGATGACCGAGCTCTCGGGTGAGGCCTACCTGATTGCGCCGGACCTGCCGGGCTATGGCGAATCCGAGCCGCTGGCGTCACCATCGCTCAGCGGCTTTGGCGATGCGATCGCCGAACTGCTCGACCGGCTCGATGTCGGGCCGCGCTATCTCTACGTGCATGATTTCGGCGCGGCGGCGACGTTGCACATGGCGATGCAGGCGCCCGAACTGGTACGCGGGCTGATTATCCAGAACGCCAATGCGCACCGCACCGGGTTCGGCCCGCTCTGGGCGAACTCGCTGGAGTTCTGGGCCCATCCGACGCCGGAAAATACCGCCGAGGTGATGTCGGTGCTCAGCCTCAAGGGGATGCGCGACCAGTATGTCATGGGCGTGCCGCCGGAAGTTGCGGCGCAGATCCCGGCAGCCGAATGGGAAGAGGATTGGCGGGTGATGAACCTGCCCGGGCGGATGGACACCCAGCGAGTGCTGCTGCGAGATTACGGCCGCTATGCCGAGCGCTTCGACGAGATCGCCGAGTACCTCAAGAGCTACCAGCCGCCGGCGCTGATGCTGTGGGGGCGGCATGATGCGTTCTTCGATATCGCCGAAACGCTGTCCTGGATGCAGGACCTGCCGCGGATGGAGGCCCACATTTTCGATGGCGGGCACTTGCTGCTGGAAACCCACGCGGACGTCGCGACGCCGCTGATCGGCGCGTTCATCCGGCGCACCGAGCAGCAGCTCGGCAGCAGCAAGCAGCAGCTCGGCAGCAGCAAGCAGAACGTACACTCAGCGCTCGGGCAGTCCGAGCTCCACCAGCACGGACATCACCCGGGCTGACGCTTCGAGGAAAGCCGGGCTGACATTGCGCGCCGGCGGCTCGACATTGGCGGCGGTGGAGCCGGGCCGCAACAGCATGCCGGCCGCGAACGCCGCCCTGGCGTCGGCGGTGCGGCCGAGGCGCTGATAGGCGGTGGCGAGCATCAGGTGCGTGCGGCCGGAGGCGGGCGTGACGGCGATCGAGCGCTTAAGCCAGAGTGCCGCTTCGGCGTCCCGACCGAGCAGCACATTGACCCAGCCGATGCCCAGCAGCCAGGTCCAGCGCGACACTGTCGGCGTGTCGTAACGATAAGCTTGTTCAAAGCTCATGAGCGCATCCTCGAAGCGTCCGAGAAACACCTGCGCGAGGCCTGTCTGGTAGAGAGCCGAGCCATTCCAGGGGTCGAAGCTGGTGGCGCGGGCGCAGGCAATCAGGCTTTCGACGAACTCGTTGGTGGCCGCGAGGAACCGGCACTGCGCTTCAAGCACGGCGATGGAGCGTGGGCGCAGCGCTATGGCGCGCCTGAGCATCGCCTCACCGTTCGCCCGCGCCGCGGCGGCTTCGGCTTCGTCGTACCAGACCATCTGGATGCCCCGGGTCTGCAGGCCCGCAAGCGCCACCTGCAGGTCGACATTGTCGGGCGCCGTGGCGAGGGCGGTCTTCAGCATCAGTTGCGCTACGGCGAAGCGCTCGCGCGAGGTCTGGTTGATCGAGGCCGAAGCCTGCTCGATGGCAACTCGGACGCCTGGCGGCGGCTCGGCTGCGCCGGCAGTGCCGCCCTCCAGCACCTCGTTGAGCCAGCGGGCCAGCCGGTCGCCAGCGCCGGCGGCGAGGCGGATCTCCTGCAGCTCGGGCTCGAGCGCAGTATCGACGCTCGCGGTGGCGACGGACTCGACCACACCGGTCGCCGTGCGAACGGCACGGAGCTTCAGCGTCCAGGCGCTGGCGGTCCTGAGCAGTTCGCCGCGCACCTCGAACTGGGCGGGGGTGCCGGCGCCAGGCGCCAGCACCTGCAGGTTGTCGATGCGGGCGAGGCCATCGACCAACTCGTCGGTCACCCCGGCCGCCAATGCGCCGCCGTCGCCGGCGGCGCTGGCATCGAGGATCGGCACCACGGCAATGGTCGGGGGTGGCGGCGCCATCAGGGTCGCCAGGGCAAATCCCGCGATGCCGATGACGGCAGCGACGGCCGTGATCAGCACAAGGCCGCCGCTTGACGGCTGGGCGCGTCGCGCGAAGGGCTGAGGTGTCGGCGTTGAGCCTTCCTCCAGCGCCGGCACGAACAGGTAGCCGCGACCGGAGACCAGCTTGATGATCTGGCGCTGCTCGTCGCCGAGTGCGGCGCGAATCTCGCGGATGCACTGGAACAGCCCGTCCTCGCCGACATGGACGTTCGGCCAGACCGCTTCCATCAGTTCCTGCTTGCTCAATACGCGGCCGGCGTTGGCGACGAACAGGCGAAGCATCTCGAAGGTCTTGGGACGCAGCCGGACCAGTGCGCCATCGGGACCGCGCAGCTCGGCACGCTCCTCGTCCAGCTCAAATCCGGCAAACCGGGTCGTCGCCATGCCCCAAACTCCCGGCGCACTCGATGCCTTGCCGGTCCTGCTATTGCAAGCGCCCCGAGCAAAAGACGCGAATTTCAGAAAAATTTCAGAATGCCGCGTCTGCGCTTTCAGGACTCGGTTCGGAGGCAATGAGAAGAGGAGGCGCGGCTCTATTTTCGGGCTGGCGCAGGGGGCAGTCATGTTCAACCAATGGTCGGCGAACACAGGGGCGGTGCGTGCGTTGCGGCGCGCGTGCAGCCTGTCAGCGCTGCTTTTGGCGGCGACGGCGCTCAGCGCGTCGCCGGCGAGGGCCGTGGACCCTAGCGCCGCGCAGTGGGTCAATCCCGACTCGGGCGACTGGCTGGACCCAGATAACTGGGATCTCGGCAGTGTTCCGACTTCGGTTCATAGCTCGTATATCCACGGTGGTGGCACCGCCCAGGTTACGGGTGGCGCCAACGCTTTGAGCGGCCAAGTGATCATAGGCACGGGCCTCGGTAGCGGCGTCGTCGAGGTGAGCGGCTCCGGGTCCACTCTCACAACCGTGGACAATATCTATCTGG
Organism: Devosia sp. Root105; assembly: GCF_001424865.1. Classification (NCBI taxonomy): domain Bacteria; kingdom Pseudomonadati; phylum Pseudomonadota; class Alphaproteobacteria; order Hyphomicrobiales; family Devosiaceae; genus Devosia; species Devosia sp. Root105. The sequence goes on along the minus strand of NZ_LMCR01000015.1, from coordinate 356,301 downwards.
CTGTCTTTGGTTCCGGCACGCTTGCCATCAGCGATGGCGGCGAGGTGAGCATCGGCGGCACCGCTTATGTCGGCCAAGGTTATGACAGCACCACGGGCGGTATCGGCCTCGTCATGGTGGCCGGCCCGGGGTCGGTCCTGAGTGCCAACGACCTCAAGGTAGGCTTCAACGGCAAGGGCACGGTCGAGGTCAGCAAGGGGGGCACGCTAAGCGCGGCAAGCTCCGAGGTGGGTTCCCTGGCTGAAGGGGACGGCAAAATCGTGATCGATGGCCCCGGCTCGAGGCTGCAAACCGAGTTCCTCCGGGTCGCCGTTGACGGCGACGGCGCCGTCGAGATCAGGGGCGGCGGTACCCTCAGCAGCACGTGGGCCTCGGTCGCCAGCGGCGCAGGAACGATCGGCCAGGTGGTGGTCGACGGCCCGGGTTCGAGCTGGACCAATACCGGCAGCCTCGACCTCGGCGGCATGGGACAGGCGGACCTCACCATCAGCAATGGCGGGCGGTTCAGTGCGGACAACATCAATATCGGTACGGCGGGCAAGCTCAACATCGGCGCGGCCGCGACCAGCGCGCCCGTCGCCGCCGGGACGCTCAAGGCCGGCAGCATCTCGCTGACCGACGGGGAAGCGAGACTCATCTTCAACCACAGCAGCGCGAACTATGAACTGGACACCGACATCTCCGGCATCGGAGTCATCGAGCTGCTGGGCCCCGGCAAGACGGTGCTGACCGGCAACAGCCGTGACTTCACCGGCGAAATCAGCGTCGTCGGCGGCGAACTGATGGTCGATGGCTGGCTCGGCGGCGACATGACCTCGAAGGGCCGGTTGAGCGGCGAAGGCGTCGTCCGCAATGTCAGCGTGGTCGGAGGCGGGGTGATCGCCCCGGGCAAAGATCGGATCGGCACGCTGGCGGTGGAGGGCAACCTCTACATGGCCCCGGGCTCGACCTATGAGGTGGAGATCGACTCCGGTTCCAGCGACCTGATCCAGGTGATGGGGATCGCCTATGTCGAGGGGGCGGACATCGCCATCAAGCGTGGCGTGGGGCCGCTGGCACTGGGGGGAGGCGGTTACACCATCCTCAGCGCTGACGGCGGCTTCTATGACGGCTTCGGCGACATCATCTCAGACTATGCCTTCGTTACGCCGTCGATCGCCGTCACCCGTGTAGGCAGCTCCGACCTGGTTGGGCTCAAGTTCACCCGCAACGATCTGGCTTTCACCGAGGTCGCGAAAACGGCGAACCAGTCGCAGGCCGCGGCGGCAGTCCAGGCGCTTGATATCAACAATGCCACCTACAGGACCGTTCTCAGCCTCAACCAAGCCGAAGCGCAGACGATGTTCGATGTGCTCTCGGGTGAGGGGCATGCGACGCTGAAGGGCGTGCTGATGGGCAATGCCGGGCTGGTGTCGGACGCGCTGGTGCAGCGGCTGGATGCAGCGCGGACGCTCGATGGTTCCGGCGCCGTCAGCGGCTATGCCGCGCTACCGGCACTGCCGGAGGCGGGCGGCGGCAACGCGATGTGGGGCGAGTTCTATGGTGGCTTCGGCAAACTCGGCAGCGACGGCAACGCAGCCGAGGCCGAACAGGCCAGCGGCGGGCTGCTGCTGGGGGCCGACGCGGCCGTCGGCGACTGGCAGATCGGCCTCGCGGCGCAGCTGGGACAGACCAACGTCTCGATCGCTGATCGCGCTACCGAGGCGACGACCGCCGACATCGGCGCCGGGTTCTATGCCGGGACGAACTGGGGCGACACCGGGTTCTCGCTCGCCGGCACCGTGACGCAGCACGCCATCTCGACCAGCCGCGAAGTGGGGCTGGGGCTCAACGAAACACTGACGGCCGAGTACGGCGCCACCACTGGCCAGGTGGTCGCCGAGCTCGAGCATGAGTTCGATCTCGGCGCCGCGAGCCTGACGCCGTTTGCGCGGCTGGGCCATGTCGTCCAGGCGACCGAGGCCTTCCAAGAGACCGGCAATGGCGGCGGCGCAGCCCTGTCGGGTGAAGCCGACGTGGTCAACCAATCCTTCGCCACGCTGGGTCTGCGTGGCGCGTATCAATTCGTGGTGGGCCAGGGTGGTCTTGCGACATTCAGCGGTGGCATCGGCTGGCGTCGTGGTTTTGGTGAGGCGCCCACCGCGCATCTTGGGTTCAACGGCGGCTCGCCATTCGTTATCGCAGCCACCCCCGCCGCCGCGGACTCGTTACTGCTCGAGGCGGGGTTCGACCTCGACCTGGCCGAGGGGCTGGATGTTTCCGCGAGCTATACCGGCGATCTCACGGTCGACGGCCAGTCGCATGCTCTGAGGGCCGGGCTGGGCGGGCAGTTCTGAGGCTAGGTACTGCCGATGCCCTCGACGACGAGGCGGATGATGCGGCGGATATCCGCCTCGCTGAACCTGCCGGTGGCGAGCGCGGTGAGCATGGCCTGCCCGTAAATGCCGAGCAGGACGAGCGCCATGAAGTCGGGACCCTCGTCCCGGCGGATGACGCCCTGCTGCTGGCCAAGGACCAGGATGTCGCGGATGAGGCGCTGGAACGAGGGACGATCGGGCGGTGGCGCCACCGAGGGGCGCTCGGCGGGGCTCAGCGCCAGGCGGGCGAGCGAAGGGTTGGCAAGGCACCAGCCGGCGCTGTCGAGGAACACTGCGGCCAGCAGTGGCAGGACGTCCTCGTTGGCGGCGATGCGGGCCCGATAGCCGGCGTCGCCGGCTTCGACCCGGGCGATCAGCTGCAGGGCAATCTCATCCTTGGAGCTGAACAGATTGTAGAGCGTCTTGCGGGTCAGCCCGGCCCGCGTCGCGATCTCCTCCATCGAGGTGTTGGCAAAGCCCAGCGCGCGAAACGCCTGGTCGGCAGCCTCGAGGATCAGGGCACGGGAGCGGTCGGTTCGCTTCGGGGTTGTCATAAGTACACAGTAGTGTAATTTTATACGGGTGTGAAGATGCGGGATTATGAGATGTGGGAAGCGTTTGGCCCGGAGATCTGGATTGTCGATGGGCCGGTGGTCACCGCCGCGGCCGGCTTTCACTATCCCACCCGCATGACCATCATCCGGCTCGGCGGCGGCGACCTGGTGATCTGGTCGCCGGTCGCGTTGACGGCGCAACTGCGCGGCGAAGTGGAGGTGCTGGGCAATATCCGTTACCTCGTGGCGCCCAACTCGCTGCATGACAGCTTCATTGCCGACTGGCATCGCGCCTTTCCGGTCGCCCAGGTGCTGGCGGCGCCGGGTGTCCGCGAGAAGCGAGCCGACCTCAGGTTCGGGGCGGATCTCGGCAATACGCCGGTACCCGGCTGGACCGGCGAGATCGAGGTCGTCCTGGTGCGCGGTAACCGGATCACCACCGAGGCGGTAGCCTTCCACCGGCCGAGCGGCACAGTGATCTTTACCGACCTCCTGCAACAGTTCCCGCCCGGCTGGTTCAAGGGCTGGCGCGCCCTGGTGGCGCGGCTTGACCTGATGCTGGCGGACGAGCCCTCGGTGCCGCGGAAATTTCGTGTCGCCTTTTCCGACAAGCGCGCCGCGCGGGCAGCGCTCCGCCGCATCCTCGCCTGGCGCGCCAGCAACGTGCTGATGGCGCATGGCACGCCGGTCAGACGGGACGGCCACGCCTTCCTCAGGCGGGCTTTTGCGTGGCTGGTGAAGTGGTGAGGGAAGGGCCCCGAACTGACCCTCGAATGGTCGTTTCGGCGTCAAACCAGCGACACAAACCCGTCCCTACATGGCTTGACGTTTGTCGCGCTTTCGAACCGGAAAAGTCTGCAACTTTTCCTGAAAGCGCTCCGGTGAACCGGTAGCGCCTGCAAGGCGTTGTGACGCGGGCGGGCAGAATCTGCGGAGGCGGTCTTGAAATTTGACTGCAGGTCCATAATTTTGCGTGGACGCGTTGGCCGACACGATGCTAATGCGCTTTTCAGACGTCAGGAGGCGTCCAGGATGGAGAAGGCTTTTCAGGTGACCCGACGACCGTAATCGGTCGGCAGCCGGCTTAAGTGGGCCGGTACGTTTGTCCTCGTCTTGTTTGTTCCTGGACCAGTCACATGATCGCGCCTTCCGTCTCCGTCGCTGCTGAAGCAGCGCCTCCGCAACTCGGCCTGCCCACCATTCGCTTTGCTACTCCTGCCGACGATCAGTTCGTCGAGGATCTGCAGGCGCTTGCCTTCGGCCCGGGCCGCTTTGCCCGGACGGCGTTCCGGGTGCGCGAGCGCTTCCCGATCGACACGACGCTCAGCCTCATCGCCGAAGTGAACGGGCAGGCCTGCGGTTCGGTGTGGATGACCCCGATCAGCGTCGGCGGCATTGACGGCTACATGCTTGGCCCACTAGCGACGCACCCGGATTTCCGCAAACGCGGCGCCGGCAAGCTGCTCGCCAAGGAAGTCTCCCGCATCGCGCTGGAGCGCGGCAAAGGCAGCTTCGTGCTGCTGGTCGGCGACCGCGACTATTATTGCCCGCTCGGCTGGGTGCCGACGCAACTGGGCGCCATCGAGTTCCCCGGACCGGTCGATCCGAGCCGGGTGCTGGTCTACTCCAACGACCCGACGATGGCCGTGCGGCTCGCCGGCCCGATCAAGGCGTTCGGCGCCGGCAAGCGCTCGTAGCAAGGGGAACGGCTGGCCCTTCGGGGTCGGCTGCCGCTTGAACGAGGCCGTCAGCAACGGTTCATTTCAATCGAGCTAGGTCGCCGCATCGCAACGGCGCAACGCCGGACAACCGGCCCGCCTTCCTCATTTGAAAGAACTGCAATGATCCGTGCATCTCTTGTTCTCGCTGCCCTGCTGCTCGCGTTCTCGGCGAGTGTTCCGGCTCATGCCGGCATTGCCGACAATGGCACCACCATCAACGGCATTGACCCGAACGGCATCGACCCGAATGGCATTGACCCGAATGGCATTGACCCGAATGGCATTGACCCGAACGGCATCGACCCGAATGGCATCGATCCGAATGGCATCGACCCCAACGGCGCCAACACCACGGGTGCGTTGGTCAAGCCGATGAAGCTGATCGCGGTCGAACTGGCCAACTGATCGACGACGCCGGGGACGAACGGTCGTCCCCGGCGAACACCATCGCTCCCCCGAACGCGAAGCCCCCCTTTCATGTCCCTGACATCGCTCTGTGCGCTGCTCTGCACCCTGCTGTCCATTGGACCTGCCACCGCACAGACGCCGCCCGCGCCGACCGTTACCGCGATCGAGGCCGCGGCGGGCAGTTTTCGGGCGACCCTGTCGGATGGAACGACGCGGCAGGGGACGGAACTGATCGGCATGGTGCTGACCTATTCGGATGGCGACACCACCATCCGGGTCAAACTGAAGGGCGTACGCCCCGACCCGCGGGACGCCACCGGCAGGCTGCAGCTCAACGACCTGCGCTATGCCGATACCGACAAGCCCTATTGCCTGCCATCTGCCGACGGGCTGCGCGAGGGCTACGCCATCGCCGGACGTGCCGCCGACGATGGCACCATCCACCCGGCCGAGCCGGGCGAGTTCGTGCTCGCCTGCACCTCGGGCGCACAGGGCAAGTGCCTGCGCTTCGGCTATCGGCCATGGGAGGTCGGGCCGGACGGTGTCTCTAACGCGGATCGCTACAACGCCTGCATCCACATGATTCGCGCGGACTATTGCGGCGACGGTACGGCGACCACCAATGACGGCACGCTCATCGACATGTTCGACGATGCCGGCATCCAGCAGGCGGAGCGGAAGCCCGGCTTCAGCTTCGAGGCGGCGTGGACGCCGGAAGGCGCGGCCTGTGTGGCGCATGTGCGGATTCGTGAGAACATCTCGCTCGCGGATCTGGCTCGGACCTGTCCGCGCCTCGCCGGCAAGCTCGGCCCCGAAGCCTGCAGCGAGGGCGCTGTTTCGGCAGACGTCTACAACCTGTCGAAGTAGGCCGCGGGCGGGCGGCCGCCGCCACGGTTGTTGATTTGTCGCATGACCTTAGCGGAAAAGTCTGCCAGTTACCGGGGGAGACGTTCTGGAGTGCCGGCCCTGATTGACGACGCGCTGATCACGAGAATCGCCGGCCGGCTGCTGCGCGAACCGGAAGCGTTCGACGCGGCGGCCGGCATGCTGCCCGATTGGGTGCCTGATACGCCGCCCGGCCGCCCGCCGGTGCCGGCGGCGGTGCTGATCGCGCTGGTCAGGCGCCCCGAGGGGTTGTCGATCCTTTATACCGAGCGCTCGCCCGAGCTCCGCTCGCATTCGGGGCAGATCGCTTTCCCGGGTGGCAAGGTGGATCCGACTGACAAGGACGCGGCCGATGCGGCGCTGCGCGAGGCCTGGGAAGAGGTGCAGCTCGACCGCGGCGAGGCCAAGGTGCTGGGCTTCATGCCGCTCTACTATACCGGCACCAATTACCTGATCACTCCGGTGGTGGCAGTGGTGGAGCCGAGCCGGCCCTTCATCCCCAATCCGGGCGAAGTCCGCTCGGTGTTCGAGGTGCCGCTCGATTACCTGATGACGCCGGGCAGCTACACGACCTTCCACATCAAGCGCGGTGGCCGCGAGCACTCGACCTGGCAAATCGAGCATAGCGGGCTTGTCATCTGGGGCATAACAGCGAACCTTACGCGACGCTTCCACGATCTGGCCTTAAGCCCTGAAAGGGATTGGAGCCCAGAGCAGGACCTGAGCCCGGAGGGCGGTTGAACAAGCTGGGGGACATCGACGAACGCCTCAAGCGCGCCGACTGGCTGATGCGGCCGGAAACGCAGCGCATGATGGCTTTGCTCGATGGCGCGGAGGGCCGGACCCGGGTGGTGGGCGGCATCGTGCGCGATACGCTGCTGGAGCTGCCGCGCGCCAACTCCGACATCGACATGGCCACCGAGCTGAGGCCCGAGGAGGTGATCCTCAGGGCCGAGCGGGCGCGGCTTTCAGCCTATCCGACCGGCATCGAGCACGGCACGGTGACGCTGCGGCTCGATCGGCTCACTGCCGAAGTGACGACGTTGCGCGAAGATGTCGAGACCGACGGACGGCACGCCGTGGTGCGCTTCGGCACCGATTGGCGGCAGGATGCGCTGAGGCGCGATTTCACCCTCAATGCCCTTTATGCCGGCATGGACGGTACGCTGTTCGATCCGCTGCACGGGGTGGAGGACTGCCTTGCCCGCAAGGTGCGGTTCATCGGCAAGCCGGCCGAGCGGATCGCCGAGGACCGGCTGCGGGTCTATCGCTTCTTCCGCTTTTCGGCGAGCCATGCCGGCGAGCAGTTCGACCCGGACGGGCTCGCCGCCTGTGCCGCGGCGGCGGGGACGCTGGGACGGCTGGCGGCAGAGCGGGTCGGCGCCGAGATGCGCCGCATGCTGGCGCTGCCGCGCATCGCCAATACGCTGAAGGCGATGCGCGAAGCGCAAATCCTGCCGTTGCCCGAGGCAATGATCAGGCTGCTCTACGGCTACGAGCGGCGGGCGCGGAAGCCGGAATACACGGCGCGACTGGCGATCCTGATGTCGGAAATCGGCGCGGAGCGGTTGCAGGCGATGTGGCGGCTGTCGAACGACGATATCGGCACCGCCGAGGCGATCCTTTCGGCGGCGCGGCTGATCGCCGAGTTCAAGCTGAACGAGGCGGCCTACCGGCATCCCGGCGCACTGGCAGACGGCATCGACGTCGCGGCGACGCTGTCGAACTGGGGCGAGGCCGGCAAGCTCGCCGTTCTCGAGCAGCTGCAGCGACTCGACGTGCCGCACTTCCCGATCCGCGGCAGCGACCTCCTCAACCTCGGCATGTCACCTGGGCGGGAGCTCGGCGAAGCGCTCGAGCGGCTCGAACGGGCCTGGATCGAGAGCGGTTTTGTGCTCGATCGCGCGGCGCTGCTGGGGATGGTGAGGCGGGGGTAGGGCTTCCGTTCTCCAGGGCCGGTGTGCTTGGCGCTCCTCACCCTGGCCCTCTCCCCAAACGGGCGAGGGGACGCGAGGTGAACCGGCGGTGCCACACCGCCCCCTCGCCCCTTTGGGGAGAGGGTTGGGGTGAGGGGTAGCCAAGCGCGCAGCCCTCAGGAACTACCCGCCCTAGTGTACCGCCTCGCCCTTTTCGTGCACGCGGGCCTTGATCTCGTCGACCATGTTGGGGCGGATCAGCTCTTCGCCATGCGCGCTGCGCAGGTGCTCGGCGGCGCGGCGGACGATTTCCGCGGTGTCCTCGGCCTGGGTGTGCCAGGTGCAGCCGGGAACCAGGGTGCCACATTCGAACGATTTCATGATCATGCTCCATCGTTGGTGGCAGGACATAAGGCGCCAGGAATGCGGCAGCGGCAGGGCCACGGTTTACATGGCGATCCGCGGTCAATTGCATTCAAAGATTCACGAAACATCTACGAATGTACGGCGTGATGATCGCGACCAGCCAAGATTATCGCCGACGATGGGCAAAGTGCCGCAAATAGCAGAGCCAGCAGCAACGTCAGAGCCGAAGGGCCTGGGCACGGTGGTGTTCGTGTGCGATCCGCATTGGGAGGGGCACGGCAAGGCCATGGCGGGACAGCTCGGCGCGCCGGTGCGTCTGCTTTCGGAGCTGACCCACCGCGACCTCGCCGATGCCGAGCAGGTGGTGGTCGATGCGGACCTGCGCGACATGGATTCGGTGGGCAGGCTCAAGCATGCGCTCGACCGGGTGCCGGCGATCAAAGCGCGGACGTTCCTGATCGATGAGGGCGGCAGCGAGCGCTTGCTGCGGGTGCAGGCCAATGCCCTGGGGGCGACGCGCCACATGGTGCGGAAGTTTGCCCTGGCGGAGCTCCGCCGCGAGTATTCGGTGACCGGCCGGGCGCGCCGCTCCGCGGCGGCGGAGGCAGCGCTCAGGGCCGACACGGGTGGCGTGTCGATCGCCGACGCCGAACGCTCGCTCGAGGTGCTGTTCGAGGGCATACTCAGCGACGCGCCGATGTCCATGGAAGCCGTGTCACAGGCCGCGGCAGGCGTCCTGGCCAGCGTCAAGGCGGTTGGCGCCGATGCCTGGCTCGCCTCGGTGCGCCGGCACCATGAGGGGACGTTCCAGCATTGCCTGTTGGTCACCGGCGTCGCCGCGGGGTTCGCCAAGGGAGCGAAGCTCGGCGGTGGGCAGGCGGCGGCGCTGATGAATGCTGCGCTGCTGCACGATGTCGGCAAGGCGGTGATCCCGCGCCACATCCTCGATAAGCCCGGCAAGCTCACCCCGGAAGAGTTCGAGGCGGTGAAACTGCATCCCGGCGCCGGGTTCGACTATCTGAGCAAGCACGGCACGGTGTCGCCGCTGGTGCTCGACGCGGTGCGGCACCATCACGAAGCGCTCGACGGCAGTGGTTATCCGGACCAATTGCGCGGCGCTGAGATCGGGCCGCTGACGCGTATTCTCACCGTCTGCGATATCTTTGCGGCGCTGATCGAGACCCGGCCCTACAAAGAGACGCGGACGCCGCACGAGGCGATCAGCATGCTGGTCGACATGAGCATCAGCAGCAAGGTCGACTATGCGGCGGTGCGGACGCTCGGCGATAGTTTTGGGATCTCGCTGCCGGCGCAGTTCGGCGACGTGGTGCGCGGCTTCGCCGTCACCCGGCCGCGCGGCTGATCACTCATCATCGAACACGCCGAGCGCGCTGAGGCCGCGGATGGCGGTGCCATCCTCGGTGCGGATCACTTCGCGCGGCACGATGCCGCTCTCCTCGGCAATGGCGTCGGCGAGCGGCTGCGAATGGGTGACGACCCAGATCTGCGCGCGCTCGGCGGCCTTGACGATGGTGCGGGCCAGCGCCGGCAAGAGGCTCGGATGGAGGCTCGCTTCGGGCTCGTTGAGGGCGATGAAGGGCGGCAGCCGGTAAGAGAGCAGGGCGCCCATCAGGGCGAGGAACTGCAGCGTGCCGTCCGAGAGTTCGTGCGCCCAGAAGGTGCGCTTGGGCGTTTCGGGGAAGATCATGCCGAAGCGCGCGAACTCTTCGGGCGGTGGCACGACCAGTTCGGCGCCGGGGAAAGCGGCACCGATCGTCGCATCGAGGTCAATGGTTTCGCCCCTGACATGGCGGAGGGTCGCCAGCACCGATGCGAGGTTTCCGCCGCTGGACGCCAGCATCGGTGAAGTGATGGCGCGCGACGGCCGCCGCAGCGCCGAGTCGGGATCGGTGCGGAAGCCGTGGAAGAAGCGCCAGTTGCTCAGCTCCTGTCGCACCACGGCGATCTCCGGGTAGCCGCCGCGCACGGTCGAAAGCGCCGTCTCGCTGGCCAGCGCCCGCTCGTCGATCAGCTCGCGCTGACCGCCGGCGGCGCGGGCGAATACCGCGTTGTTCTTCCGTTCGAGCAGGGCGACGGGGCGCTTGCCCTGCCGCAGCTCGACGGTTTCCTCCTTGATCTGCGCTTCGGTTGGAAAGGCGGCGGAATCGGGGGTGGGGAAACCCAGCTCGATCCGGTAGGTGGGCAGAAACTCGTCGAGCTCCAGCCGAGCTTCCAGCGTCAGGCGGTTACGACCCTCGTGGGCGCGATACCCGTCGGTGCGGTACATCGGATCGAAGCTGCCATCGGCGGAGAGGTTCCTGCCGCCGGCCCAGAAGATCGAGCCGAGGCCACCTTCGCGGGCGATTTCGTCGGCCAGGGTGCCCCTCGCGGCGGCGTGCAGCAGCTCGAGCGAGCGGTAGAGGTTGGTCTTACCGACGCCGTTGCCGCCGGTGAGGACGGTGAGCTGGCGCAACGGCAGGCGCAGCTTGCGGACCGAGCGAAAACCCTTGATCTCGACATCGGTCAGCGTCATCGGCCCGGCTTCGCTCCTCTCGCGTGGCAGAGGTGTAGCGCGGCCAGCGAAGGGATAGAAGCGGTGCGCGGGTCAGGGCCCGCGCACCGCTTGTGGCCTCATGAAACGTAGAGCTGCACCGCGCCATTGCCGGCGGGAGCGATGTCGACGACCTGGTTGACTGCGATGTGGTTGCGGGCCAGGAGCTGCATCGCCGCTGGATCGGCCTTCAACGCCTCACGCAGCAGGTGGATCGACTGGTCGCTGGCGTTGAGCGCGTCGAACGCCTTCGTGGCATCGCCACCATCATTCCAGGCGGTATCGAACTTCACCACCGATACGGACCTGGCGTGCAGCAGGTCGGCAATGTTCTGGCGGTTGAACACCTGGACCTGCGGATCGAAGCTATCGACCGACATGCCGCTATTGGGCTTGGCGAGGGAGAATGCCGGGGCGGAAGCGAAGGCCGGGGCGGCGGCGATCAGGATTGCCGCGGCGGCAGCCGTGGCTCCCAAGCCCTTGAGAATATTGCCCTTGAGAACGTTGTTCATTTTTGAACTCCACAAGCAGCGAAGCTGAAGCGCGGTTCCGTTGCGCTGGCTGGAACCGTTCGAGGGTGCGATTTTGCACCGGCCCCTAGCATCTAGGAGCAGCCCGGGACCGCCGGTAGTTTCCGGCGGCTTAAGCTTCGGCAAGGTTGGTAAGGGTGGGGTCATGCGCAAATCTCTCCATGATCCTCCCCCGCGTGGCGGGGGAGGGACGAGGCCAGAGGCCTCACCCCGGGGGGACCAGCGAAGCTGGTGGAGGGGGGGAGCCCAAGCCGGAGAGTCTTGCCGCCCCCTCCACCGCCTTCGGCGGTCCCCCTCCCCCGCCACGCGGGGGAGGATCAAGGAGAGGTCGGTGTCTTTACGGCCAGCGCACTTCCGGGGGCATGGAGGAGAGAATCGAGGTGACATTGCCGCCGGTCTTCAGCCCGAAGGTAGTGCCGCGGTCGTAGAGCAGGTTGAACTCGACATAGCGGCCGCGGCGGATCAACTGCTCGTGGCGCTCGGCCTCGGTCCAGGGCGTCTCGAAATTGCGGCGAACCAGGGCGGGGTAGACGCTGTCGAAAGCGCGGCCGACGTCCTGGGTGAAGGCGAAGTCGGCGTCCCAGTTCCCCGAATTGTGCTGGTCGTAGAAGATGCCGCCGATGCCGCGCGGCTCCTTGCGATGCGGCAGGTAGAAATACTCGTCGCACCATTTCTTGTAGGCGGCGTAATCGACGCCATGCGCCTCGCAGGCGGCCTTGTAGGCCAGGTGGAAATCGATGCTGTCAGGGTCGTCCTGGGTGCGCCGGCGATCCAGGACGGGAGTGAGGTCGCCACCGCCGCCGAACCACCATTTGCCGGTGACGATCATGCGGGTGTTCATGTGCGCGGCGGGAACATGCGGGTTCCAGGGGTGGATGATCACCGAGACGCCGGCGCTCCAGAACTCAGCGCCTGCCTCGGTATGCGGCATCTGGCGGGCGAACTCCTCGGAGAAGTGGCCGTGGACGGTGGAGATATGGACGCCGGCCTTCTCGAACACCCGGCCGTGCAGCAGGCCCATCTCGCCGCCGCCACCGGCTTCGCGACTCCACGGTTCGATCTCGAACTTGCCGGCAGGCCGGTCGGCATGCGGCCCCTTCACCTCGGCTTCGACGGCCTCGAGGCTCTGGCAGAGCTGATCGCGGAAACTCCGGAACCAGGCCGCGGCCACTTGCTTTTTTGAGTCAATGTCGGCGGGTAATGTCATGAGAGAGCTGCAAAACCGTTGGTCTGTCGCAGCGCCTCACCTAGCACGAGGCTGCCGGCCACGGCCACGTTGAGCGAGCGCATATCTTGTCGCATGGGAATGCGGACGCGCAGCTCAGCGTCATCAGCCACCGCATCCGGCACCCCGGCCGACTCACGGCCGAGCAGCAGGATGTCGTGGGGTTGATAGGCCACGGCATAGGCCGAGACGCTTGCCTTGGTGGTGAGGAGCGCCAGCCGGCGCCCGGCCGAGCGGCGCCAATCATTGAAATGGGTGTAGCTGTCGTGCTCGGTGAACTGGGCGTGCTCGAGGTAGTCGAGCGCCCCGCGGCGGATCGAACGCGGCGAGAACTGAAAGCCGGTCGGATGGATGATGTGCACCATGACGCCGAGGCAGGCGCCGAGGCGGAGCAGGGTGCCGGTGTTCTGCGCGATATCGGGTTGGTAGAGGGCCAGATCGATCATTGGAATTCTTGAGTGTAGAGGTTAGGTTTTAGGCGGTTGCTATAGTGTCGCATCGGGGGAAAGTCACCCTGACTCCGGCTGGACAAGCCCCATTCATAGTGTCAAAAGAACGCCCAAATCACGCGCTGTTGAGGGCGGGGGTTGGCTCTGGCTATGTGGCCCTATGCCAACGGGCACCGAGGCGCTGATCAAGACACAACAGACGGAAGCTTACCTTGGCGACGCAATCCAATCTGGCACATCAGGACGACCCTAAACCGGGTCGGCGCGATTTCCTCTATATCGCGGCGGGCGCCGTAGGCGCGGTGGGCGTTGCCGGGGTGACCTGGCCGCTGATCAACCAGCTGAACCCCGATGCGTCCGTGCTGGCGCTGGCCAGCATCGAGTTCGACCTTTCCGGCATCGAAGTAGGCCAGTCGGTCACCATCAAGTGGCGCGGCTTGCCGGTGTTCGTGCGCAACCGCACGCCCGAAGAGATCGCCGAGGCCAAGGCCGTTCCGATGTCGGACCTCAAGGATCCGGCGACCGACGAACAGCGCACCAAGCCGGGCCACGAGCAGTGGCTGATCATGATCGCCAACTGCACGCACCTGGGCTGCATCCCGGTCGGCGATTCCGGCGATTACAACGGCTGGGCCTGCCCCTGCCACGGCTCGCAGTTCGATACTGCCGGTCGTATCCGCAAGGGCCCCGCGCCGACCAATCTGGTGCTGCCGCCTTACGAATTCATTTCCGATACGCTCGTGAAGATCGGTTAAGGGGACTCGACCAGATGGCTCACGAATCCAGCTACGTCCCCGGTAACGTCGTCGAGAAATGGATCGACGACCGCCTGCCGATCATCCGGTGGTCCAAAGAACACCTGATGGACTACCCCACGCCGAAGAACCTCAACTACTGGTGGACCTTCGGCGCCATCCTCGCCTTCATGCTCGGCGTGCAGATCGTGACGGGCATCATCCTCGCCATGCACTACACCCCGCATGTCAGCCTCGCCTTCGACTCGGTGGAGCATATCCGCCGCGACGTGAATGGCGGCCGCATCATCCAGGCCGTGCATGCCACGGGCGCCTCGATGTTCTTTGCGGCGGTTTATATCCACATGTTCCGCGGGCTGTATTTCGGCTCGTACAAGGCGCCGCGCGAGATCCTGTGGATCCTGGGCGTGCTGCTGTTCGTGCTGATGGTGACCACTGCCTTCATGGGCTACGTGCTGCCGTGGGGCCAGATGAGCTTCTGGGCCGCCACCGTGATCACCAATATCCTGGGCGCCATTCCAGTGCTCGGCACCCCGATCCTCGAATTGCTGCGCGGCGGTTTCGCCGTCGATAACGCGACGCTCAACCGCTTCTTCTCGCTGCACTACCTCTTGCCGTTCATCATCGCGGCGGTGGTGGCGCTCCATATCTGGGCGCTGCACGTGCCGGGCAACAACAACCCGATCGGCGTGGAAGTGAAGTCGAGCCGCGAGACGGTGCCGTTCCACCCGTATTACACGATGAAGGACCTGTTCGCGGTCATCGTGTTCTGCATCCCGTTCGCCTGGTTCGTGTTCTTTGCGCCCGATATCCTGGGCCACCCCGACAACTACATCATGGCGAACAGCCAGGTGACGCCGGCTCACATCGTGCCCGAATGGTACTTCCTGCCGTTCTACGCGATCCTGCGCGCCATCGACTTCAACATCCTGTTCATCGATTCGAAGCTGGGCGGCGTGATCTTCTTCGCCGGCGCGATCCTGGTGCTGTTCTTCGTGCCGTGGCTCGATACGTCCAAGGTCCGCTCGGGCACCTTCCGCCCGATCTTCAAGTGGTTCTACTGGCTGTTCGTGGCGAACTTCGTGTTCCTGACCTGGCTCGGTTCGGCGCCGGCCGAGGGCATCTACGTGCTGCTCTCCAAGATCGCCACGGCCTACTACTTCATCTACTTCATCATCGTGCTTCCGCTGCTCGGACGCTTTGAGACGCCGCGGCCCCTGCCGACGTCGATCACTGAGTCCGTGCTGGCCAAGCACAAGGCGCCGGCGGCCGCTCAGCCTGCCGCTGCGTCGACGTCGCACTGACCCGGGGCCCAACGCCAATGATCAAGACCAAAAGCATTATCGGCGCCCTGCTGGTGAGCATGCTGTTCGCGGCGGTTCCCGCCGTGGCGCAGGACCACGGCACCCCGGAGATCAAGAAGGAAGCCTGGAGCTTCGCGGGTCCGTTCGGCACCTATGATCGCAACCAGCTGCAGCGCGGCTTCCAGGTGTTCAAGGAAGTCTGCTCGAGCTGTCACTCGGCGCGGCTCATCGCGTTCCGCAACCTCTCCGAGCCGGGTGGTCCCGAGTTCACCGAGGGCCAGGTGAAGGCGCTGGCGGCCGAGTACGAGATCAACGATCCCGAGGCCGAGGGCGGCAAGCGCCCGGGCATCGCAGCCGATCGCTGGCCGTCGCCGTTTGCCAACGAGCAGGAAGCCCGTGACGCCAATGGTGGCGCGCTGCCGCCGGACTTCTCGGTGCTGGCCAAGGCCCGCGGCACGACGCAGCCGTTCCCGTGGTGGATCTTCAACTACTTCACTGCCTACTCGGAAGGCGGCCCGGACTATATCCACGCGCTGCTCAACGGCTATGTCGACCCGCCGCCGCATGGCGCCGAGGTGCCGGAAGGCAAGCACTATAACACCTACTTCCCGGGCCACGCGCTCGGCATGGCGCCGCCGCTCAGCGACGGTCTCATCACCTATGAGGCAGGCGAGACCGGCAGCGTGCCGCTGACCGTCGACCAGTACTCGCGCGACGTCGCCTCGTACATGATGTGGATGGCCGAGCCGCACCTGGTGGCGCGCAAGGAAGCCGGCTTCCAGGTGATCGCGTTCCTCCTGGTGTTCGCCGGGTTGATGTACCTGGTGAAGCAAAAGCTCTGGTCGCGCGTCGAGCATTAAGCCGACGCTGCAATGAACAACGCAAAGGGCCCTGTGGGGCCCTTTGTCGTTTCTGCGCCCCTTGCGATCCGGGGCGGCATCGTCGATATTCTCGGGCGAAGCAGTTCCTGGCGAAGCATCCGGAGGCCCACATGTCGATCATTCGCGGCGCCATCACGGCCGCAGCCCTGGCCCGGACCATGATCGCCCATCCGATGGTGCGTGCCGGCATTGCTGCGGCGCCGCTGCTGCTGACGCCCAAGGTCAAGGCCGCCGCCAAGGACGCGACGCTCAACACCGCCTACAAAGCTGGCCAGCTGGCGCGCAAGATCGTCAACAGCACCAAGCGCTAACCCCGCGCTGATCTCCTTCATCGTTTCCCAACAGCCGAAGCACACTCATGCTCGACCTCAAGTCGCTCGTCCGCACGATCCCCGACTACCCCAAAAAGGGCATCCTGTTCCGTGACATCACCACGCTGATCGAGGATCCCGCCGGGTTTCGCGAAAGCGTCGACCGGCTGGCCGGATTGCATCGTGACCTGGGGATCACACACGTGGCGGGCATCGAGGCACGGGGCTTCATCTTCGGCGCCGGCGTCGCCATTGCGCTCGGCGTCGGGTTCATCCCGGTGCGGAAGAAAGGCAAGCTCCCCGGCGAGACGATCGGCCAGAATTACGCGCTCGAATACGGTGTCGACACGATCGAGATCCATGCCGATGTGATCGGGGCAGACGACAAGGTGCTGCTGGTCGACGACCTGATCGCCACCGGCGGTACGGCAGTGGCGGCAGTATCGCTGCTGCGGCGGACCGGCGCGGAAGTGTCGCATTCCGGCTTCGTCATCGACCTGTTCGACCTGGGCGGGGCGGAGAAGCTCCGGGCCGCCGGGGTGAAGGTCGAGGCGCTGATCCCGTTCGAGGGGCATTGAGGGGCAGCAGGCGCTGAGGCCTGCAGTCGGCGCACCCTCCCCCGCAAGCGGGGTACCCGACTGCCAGTATCTGCTAATGCACGACGCGCAAACTGCGGGGCAGCACGTCGAAGCGGCGGCGCCAGCCGCTGACCTGGTCGCGGCCGCCGCTTTTGGCGGCATAGAGCGCCTCGTCGGCGCGGCCGACGAGGTCGGCGGCGTTGCGGTCGGTCTGGCCCGGGGCATAGGCTGCGATGCCGAGGCTGACGGTGACGCGGCCGAACTCGCTGGCCTGGTGCGGTAGCGCCAGCGCCGCCAGCAGCTCGCGATAGTCGTTGGCCAGGCGGTAGGCGGCTTCGGCATCCGCCTCGGGCAGCACTACGAGGAACTCCTCGCCGCCATAGCGGGCGATGAGATCGGCCGGGCGGCGGAACACCTGGCTCAGGCACTGGCTCACCGCCTTCAGGCAGGCGTCGCCGGCGAGGTGACCGTAGCTGTCGTTGTAGGCCTTGAAGTGATCGATATCGAGCAGGATGACGCTCAGCGCCGTGTCGGAGCGGAGGCTGCGGGCAATCTCGATCTCGAGCCGCTGGTCGAGCGCCCGACGGTTGACGAGGCCGGTCAGCGCGTCGGTCGTCGCTTCCTCGCGCAGACGTTCGGCGACATCGAGCAGTTCGAGCTCGGTGCGCTTGAGCCGGGTGATGTCGGAGACCACCACCATCGAGACGCCGTCGGGCGAGGGGCGAGTGGAGACGCGCAACCAGGTGCCGTCGTACAGGTGCACCTCTTCCTCGGCGTCGTGGTGCAGCGACTCGGTGATCTCGTCGATCCACTCGGCGACATCGGCAGGCGACGAGCCGACCTGCTGCTCGCGCCGTTCGGCCGCGGCTGCGAGAATGTCGCGGATGTTGGCGCCAGGGACGCGGACGTCCGAGGTCAGCGGGAAAAGCTTCTGGTAACGGGCGTTGCAGAACAGCAGCTTGCCGGCGTGGTCGAACATGGCGACGCCATCGGTCATCTGCGCCATGGCGAAGGCGAGGACGCGCTGGCGCTCGTCGAGCTCCAGCTCCAGGTGCTTCTGGTCGGTAATGTCGCGGTTGTGGGTGATGAGCCCCATGGCGCGGCCGCTTGGGTCATTGAGTTGTACCTCGAGCGTCTGCAGCCAGCTGGTGCCACCGTCCGGGCGCTCTACCGGCTGCTGGAAACTCCAATGCGTCTCGCGGGTATGGGGTGGCGAGGCAGGGCGAGCGACGCCGAGCTCGTCGCCGGGGCGTCCGATCAGTGCTTTCGACGAGCTCACCCCGAGTAACGTCGCGGTCGCCGGATTGGCGATGACGAAACGGCCCTCGGTATCCCTCACACTGATGCTGTCGGGCAGCTCGTCGATCACCTGGCGATAGATCTGGTTCTCGCGCCGTGCCGTGCGCAACTCCTCGTCATGGGTGAGCGCGAGGCCCGAGAGCATCACCGCGAGGAACAGCAGGGCGGTGCGCGCGGCAAGCAGCGGCACCCAATCGCTCATGCCGGGATCGATCGGAACGAAGGCGATGGTCAACAGGCCGATGGCGCAGGTGGCGAGCGCCAGCGCCGGCGAGTGCCAGCGGGCGATCGACAATCCGCGGCGGCGCAGCAGCAGGTGGCCGAACGAGGCAGCAAGGGTGACCAGGGTCATCGACACCATGCCAGCGGGCGCCCCGACGCCACCGACCCAGAGGCGATAGGTGATGGCCGGGATAAGCGCCGCCAGCGCCGCCAGCGGGCCGCCGAAAAAGGCGGCAAGGGCGAGGAGGCAGGTGCGCAGGTCGAAGAAGACGCCAGGCGCGAACTGCACAGGGAACAGCATGGCAGCGATGGCGCCGAGCCCCATCATCGCACCGAACCCGGTCTCTACCGCCCGCGGCCCGAAGCGCTCGAACACGTCGCGCAGCTGGGTCCAGACGGTGACGACGAACGCGACGACCGAGACGTTGGTCATCAGGCTGTACCAAGGCGACTCCATGACCGGGGGACCTCGTGGCGCGGGTAGGCAATAGTGTCGTCGCATGATTGTGCGCCGGTGCGCATAACGAAGCGCTAAATCGTTGAATAGAAAGCATTCGGGTCGGTAAGTGTTTGTTGGCGCTACTGGCCGCCCCCTGCTCGGGGGCGGGTTTTCCCCGTGATTGGGCGCCCCGGCGGTGTTGCCGGGGCGCCTTGGCTCATCGCGATTTAGGCCCACCTAGCAATGGTGGCAGGGCCAGCTTCTGCGGCTCGGGCACGGGGTGCCCGGCCGTCCGGCGCACCGGCTGATAGGGGTTGGCGCCAGGGCGGCCGCTCCAGCTTTGCTTGTTGACCGGGGTAGGGCGCTGGTAGGTCATGAATTTGGGCATAAGCAATCTCCTTGCCCGCCGCGGCGCAGTAACGCCAGAAACGAGCTCAAGTAGCGGCGCGACGCAAAGCAGTGCTGTGCGCGAGCCGCGGTTGGCGATGAAGTGCAGGGGGAGATTGGACGCCCGAGGCGCCGGACAGAGTCAGCCCGTCATCTGGAGCATTGCTGTGGTCGGCATCCGCGCATCAGCTGCCACTCGCAAGGCGAGGGAAGCAATGGCTCGGGCGTCCGCAACAGTGCTCAGATCATTTTCGGGCGATACTCCTCTGGAAGGCGCGTTGTTTAGCGCTGGAGGGCGGGGAGGTCAAGATGGATGTGGCGCAGTATCGACACATCCCGAGGTTGTCGACGGACTTCCCACGCCCACCGGATGTCATCCCAGCGAAAGCTGGGACCCAATTATCGGCTGGTGCGGGCGGCGAAATGGGTCCCAGCTTTCGCTGGGATGACATCGAGTTTGGGGATAGCTGCGGTGGTTCACTGACACATCGGTTGCCCTGTTGCAGCGCCCCTAGGCCCGCAATGCCTACCCCCGCGGGGTGCAGGTGAGGACGTTCTTTTCTGCGGTGTAGAGCTGCAGCACGTCGCGGCCGGCATCGTCGAAGCCGAGGATGGCGTTGGTGATGCCGGCCCCGGCGACGAGGTTGCCATCGAGGAAGGTGACGCCGTTGGAGGCCATCTCGACGGTGCCGCTGCCCGATGCGGTGCTGCCGAAATTGGCCGAGGCGTAGCCGTAGGAGCCGGCATAGATGGTGAGGAGCCCGGCGCGGGCGCCGTCGACATTGGCGCGGCAGCCCCAGTTGCCCTCGACGCCGACGCCGGTGAGCGACTGCGCAGTGGCGGGCGCGGCTGCCAGCAGCAGGGCAGCGAAAGCAAGGGCAAGGCGCATGGCGTGACTCAACTCCGTTGGGTCAGCAACTTCCCTAATCCGGGGATTTTGGTCAACGCCTCAAGAACCCGTAAGTGCGGTGGCATCCGATAGTCGCGCAGCTTCGAGAAGCCGACCAGTTCGGCATGGTAGACTTTTTCGCCGTGCTGGTTCACCGCATCGAGGCTGTTGAACAACAGGCCCCAGCCGGGAATCGAGTTGGACGGGCGCTTGCCGGTGACGGTGAGCGTATAGGTGACGGTGTCGCCGGGCCGCACCGGCGCCTTGAATTCCATCTTGTTGACGCCGGGGGAGGGGCCGGAAACGCCTGGCTCCTGGCCGAGGTCGCGCAGCCGCACTTCCTCGGCGTCGAGCGCGTCGACCATCTTCCTATGCCCCATCAGCACGGTGTGCCAGCCCGAGGCAATAACGCCGCCGAAGTGGCTTTGGGCCGCCGCAGCGGGGTCGAGATGGAAATATTGCGGGTCGTATTCCCGGCCGAACGCGAGAATCTCTTGTTCGCTGAAGGTGTGGCTGCCGAGCGGGAACGGCTCGTCGATGGCGATGTCCTCGAACCAGCGGGTCATGCGGCACCGCCCTGTTCGACGTCATAGGGCTGCTCGGGCTGCGCCTGCATGCCGGCTTCGGGCTCGCGGCTCTCAACCAGGTTGGCGAGCCGCATGCTCATCACCGGCTGGCCCTTCTGGTTCTTCACGTCGAGATCGATGCTGACAATGCCCCATTGAGGATGGTGGCGAGAGCGACGCAACTCGGCAATGGTGGCGGTGGCCCAGATGGTGTCGCCCTTCATCACCGGCTTCTTCCACTTCAAGTCGGAAAAGCCGAGCCCACCGGCCGAAGCGATCTTCGACAGGAAGCTATCGCCGAGCAGGCGCAAGGTCAGCGCCGCGGTCTGCCAGCCGGAGGAGGCAAGCCCGCCGAGCAGCGAGCGCTTGGCGGCGGTTTCATCGAGGTGGAAGGGCAGGGGATCGAACTCGCGGGCAAAGGAGAGGATCATCTCCTTGGTCACGAGGGTCGAGCCGAGGTTGACGGTCTCGCCGACGACGAGATCCTCGAAATGGCGGTTGACGTATACGTCAACGGGGAGGGGGGAGGCAAGGTGGTGGGTGGGTCCTGCGCTATGCGGAGCGGGACCTTCCAGACTTACCTGGATGTTGCCCCACCCACCGGCGGTCATCCCAGCGAAAGCTGGGACCCATCTATCGGCTGGTGCGGGAGGTGAGCGGACGAGGGCAAGAGCCCTCGCCGCGGGGTCCCAGCTTTCGCTGGGATGACATCGAGGTTGGGGAAGCGCTGGTGCCCTCCGGAGCAGAGGGTCCACCTTCGGACTACGCCAATCCCCAGATGATCGCGATGCTGCGAGCGGTGCAGTAGACGACGAAGTTCACCGCGAACAGGCCGAGCAGCCAGACCGGCAGGCGGCGGGCGGCGTCGCCGGAGATGATACCGGTCCAGAGCAACAGGCCCACCGCCCCGATGACCAGCGCGAACATCACCACGAACCAGCCGCCGAGGATATTGCCGATGGCGAGGATCACCGGGGTAAGCGCCGCGGCGACGATCGGACCGATCACCCATAGCGCCTGCTTCTCGCGCCACAGGATGGCGGCGAGGATGCCGAGCAGCAGCAGGGCGAAGCCCACCGTCGGAATGACGGTAAAGGGGGTTACGGTGCCCCCGATCAGCGCCGGTGGTCCGGCGAGGTAGGACGATATCGTCGGCCACCAGGAGCCGAAGAGCTGGTCGAGCATGACGGGGCTCAGGGGTTATGAGTTAGGAGGTCAAAAACGTATTTGGTTTGTTGCGCTTTCGAACCGGAAAAGTCTGCAATCCCCGCCTTCGCGGGGACAGGTTTTTTCCTGAAAACGCTCCCTTAGGTATTGAACTTGAACAACATCACGTCGCCGTCCTTGACGACGTATTCCTTGCCTTCGTCGCGGGCCTTGCCGGCTTCCTTGGCGGGGACTTCGCCGCCCAGGGTGACGAAATCGTCGTAGCCGATGGTCTGGGCGCGGATGAAGCCGCGCTCGAAATCGGTGTGGATCACGCCGGCCGCCTGCGGGGCGCGGTCACCCTTGTGGATGGTCCAGGCGCGGGTCTCCTTGGGGCCGACGGTGAAATAGGTCTGCAGGCCCAGCAACTGGTAGGCCTCGCGGATCAGGCGGTTGAGGCCCGGCTCATGCAGTCCGAGGCTTTCGAGATACTCGGCCTGCTCCTCGTCGGGCAGTTGCGCCAACTGGCTCTCGATCTCGGCGGAGATGACGATCACCGCGGCGTTGTGCTGCTTGGCATACTCCTCGACCTGCTTGGTCATGGCGTTGCCCGACGCGGCCGAGGCCTCGTCGACGTTGCAGACATAGAGCGCCGGCTTCGAGGTCAAGAGCTGCAGCTCGACAAAGGCCTTTTCTTCCTCGGCCGAGCGCTGCACCAGGCGCGCCGACTTGCCATCGCGCAGCAGCAGCAGCGAGCGATCGATCAGCTCGAGGGTCAGCTTGGCTTCCTTATCGCCACCGGTCTTGGCCTTCTTCTCGACGCCGTTGCGGCGCTTCTCGAGGCTTTCGAGGTCGGCGAGCATCAGCTCGGTCTCGACCACTTCGGCATCGGCAAGCGGATCGACCTTGTTGGCGACGTGGATGATGTTGCCGTCTTCGAAGCAGCGCAGCACATAGGCGATGGCGTCGCATTCGCGGATATTGGCAAGGAACTGGTTGCCGAGGCCTTCGCCCTTCGACGCGCCTTTCACGAGGCCCGCGATATCGACGAAGCTCATCTTGGCCGGCAGGATCTGTGCCGATTTGCCGATAGTGGCGAGCTTATCGAGGCGCGCATCGGGGACGGCGACTTCGCCGGTATTGGGCTCGATCGTGCAGAACGGGAAGTTGGCGGCCTGCGCGTTGGCAGTGCGGGTCAGCGCATTGAAAAGCGTCGACTTGCCCACGTTGGGCAGGCCGACGATGCCCATCTTGAAACCCATGACAGTCTCCGGAAATCGTCGTTGGCGGCGCGAAGAAAGCCGCGCCAATCGTTGCGCTTCACATCGGGTGATCGGGCGCGGAAGTCAATTGGTTTGGTGAGGGATCGCGCGGCCGGTGCGACGCCTCCAACAAGCTCGATTGTCATCCCAGCGAAGGCTGGGACCCAACTCA
This sequence comes from Devosia sp. Root105, assembly GCF_001424865.1. Classification (NCBI taxonomy): domain Bacteria; kingdom Pseudomonadati; phylum Pseudomonadota; class Alphaproteobacteria; order Hyphomicrobiales; family Devosiaceae; genus Devosia; species Devosia sp. Root105. The sequence goes on along the minus strand of NZ_LMCR01000015.1, from coordinate 333,128 downwards.
CAGTCTGCGCAGGGGGAGGCTTGGGTCCCAGCTTTCGCTGGGATGACAGCCGGTGGTTGAGGGAGCGTCGAGCACACCGCAGCCACAGGCCCACGCTCAGTCCTTCTTGAACAGCTTCTTCAGCATGTCCGCCATCGGACCGGTCTCAGGCAGTTTGGCCTGCGGCGCAGTTGGCCGAGCGGCGCGGATGTGACTTTGCGCTGGGGCCTTCTTGCGGGTCGGGTCGGCGGTTTCCGGGCGCTGGCTGCGCTCGGCGCCGTCACCCTGCACGGCGATGGCGAGCTTGTTCATCAACCCGTTATCGTCGCCCTTGACGATCATCACCGCATTGTCGGCGATAGCATCGAGCAGCGGGATCAGCCAGGCCTGCTGTTCGGCCTTCGAAAAATCGCCGAGCACATGCGGCATCACCAGGTCTTTGTGACCGGGGTGGCCGACGCCGAGGCGGACGCGGCGATAGCCAAGCCCGATCTGCGGATCGATGGAGCGCAGCCCATTGTGCCCGCCATTGCCGCCGCCGACCTTGACCCGGGTCTTGCCCGGGGCGAGGTCGATCTCGTCATAGAGGACGGAAACGTCGGCGGGGCCGAGCTTGTAGAACGTCGTGACCTTCTGGACGCTGTCGCCGGAGGAATTCATGTAGGTCTGCGGCTTCAGCAGCAGCACCTTTTCGCCGTCGATGCTGCCTTCGGCGATCAGCCCCTGGAACTTCTCGCGGAACGCGGGAAAGTTGTGGCGGCGCGCGATGGCGTCGACGGCGAGGAAGCCGATATTGTGGCGATTGTTGCGGTATTTGTCCCCGGGATTGCCGAGGCCGACGATGAGATGCATCGGCTAACTTCCAGGCAGGGGAGGGTGGGAGCGGACCCGAGGCCCGCTCCCGTATAGACAGCTTATTCCTTGGGGGCGTCGGCAGCCGGAGCGGCCTCGGCAGCGCCTTCCTCGGCTTCTTCGGCGCGCAGGCCCGACGGAGCAACGATGGTGGCGATGGTGAGGTCAGCTTCGTGGCTGTGGTCGGACGCGCCGGCCGGCAGCTTGATCGACGAGATGTGGACGCTGTCGCCAACATCGAGACCGGTGAGATCGACGACGACCTCCTCGGGGATGTGGTCGGCATCGACGGTCAGGTCGAGCGTGTGGTGGACGATGTTCAGCACACCGCCGCGCTTGATGCCCGGGGAAGCGTCATCGTTGATGAACTTCACGTGCACCTGGACATTGAGCTTGGTGCCCTTGCCGACGCGCAGGAAGTCGACGTGCAGCGCCTTGTCCTTGACGGGATCGAGCTGGTAGTCGCGCGGAATGACGCGGTGCTTTTCGCCATCAACGTCAACAGTGACGATGTGGGAGAGGAAACCACCGGCGTAGATCGACTTCATCGCCTCGTTGTACGAGATCGAGATCGGCAGGGGAGCCTTCTTGTCACCATAGATGACGGCAGGAATGAGCCCCTCACGACGCAGTGCACGAGCGGCCCCCTTGCCCACCCCGCTCCGCGCCTGAGCCTTGAGCTCTTTAGCAGCAGTAGCCATTGAATGATCCATTCATGGGTTGGTGTGAACTCTGACACATCAAAGCTCACGCACCCGTCCTCCAGGGGTGACGGGCGCTTCATGGCGTGGGGCTATAGTGGAAGATGCCCCGGCGAGCAAGGGGAGTCGATGGTGCCTCGGCTAACCGCCGGCGGCTGTGGACCCCCACCCCTGTCCCCTCCCCGCAAGGGGGAGGGAGACCCTCACACCACTATCTCAGTCTGCGTCTCCCTCCCCCTTGCGGGGAGGGATCAAGGGTGGGGGGCGGCTCGCGCCGGCCCCGGTGGCGTCATCCATCCGCCAGCGCCGCGATCTGGCTGCGCAGATAGTGCCGCACCGCCGCGTCGGTGGCGAGGCCGCTGGCGAGGGTGAGGGCTTCGTGTGCCTCGCCCTTCAACCCGGCCCGCGCCATCAGGTGCCCGCGCGCCGCCCAATAGGGCTGGTAGTCGGCCATGCGCCGGTCGTCGCCGAGCGGCGCGATGGCGGCGAGCGCCGCCTCGGGACCCTCGAGTTCGGCCAATGCCATGGCGCGGTTCAGCGCGACGACCGGCGAGGCGCTGAGCGCCAGGAGGTGATCGTAGAGGGCGAGGATCGCCGGCCAGGTGTTGGCGCCGAGCGTACGGCGGGCGACATGGGCGGACTGGATCGCCGCCTCGATCTGGTAGCGGCCGGAGGGACCAGCGGCGTTGGCGGCTTTCAGCAGCGCCTCGGCGAGGCCGATCTGCGAGTCGTCCCAGAGGCTTGTATCCTGCTGTTCGAGCGGCACATACGCCCCGTCAGCCGAGCGGCGGGCAGCGCGGCGCGCTTCGGTATAGAGCATCAGCGCCAGCATGCCCTTGGCCTCTGGCTCATCGGGCAGGAGGCCGACGACGAGACGGCCGAGCCAGATGGCTTCCTCAGCCAGTTCGATCGAGGCGGCATCGCCGATCTCGGCCCAGCCCTTGGTGTAGGCAGCGTAGATCGCCTCGAGTACGGCATCGAGCCGCTCGGGCAGCAGCTCCTTGTCAGGGATGCCGAACGGAATGCCGGCATCCTTGATGCGGCCCTTGGCGCGCACCAGGCGCTGGCCCATGGTCGCCGGCGGGATCAGGAAGGCTGCGGCGATATCGATGGCGGTGAGCCCGAGAATGGTCTGCAGGATCAGCGGCGCGCGCATGCCGCGCTCGATCGCCGGGTGGGCGCAGGCGAACATCAGCGCCAGGCGCCGGTCGGGGATTTCCTCGGGGGCGTCGGCCGCGGCTTCGATTTCATCGGCGATCATTTTGAGATGCTCCTCGCCCGCCTGCCTAGTGGTGCGGCGGCGCAGCGCGTCGGTCTGCCGCCGGCGGGCGACCGTCAGCAGCCAGGCATCGGGATTGTGCGGCACGCCCTCGCTCGGCCAGCTGTGGAGAGCCGCCGCAAAGGCTTCGGCCAATGCATCCTCGGCGCCAGCGACATCGCGGGTGCGGGCGGCGAGGAAGGCAACGAGGCGGCCATAGCTTTCGCGCGCCACGCGCTCGGCGACGCCAGAGGCGCGCTCGGCGGCCCGGGCGGCCTCGTTGCCTTCGCTTTGCATCATAAGCCGTAGCTCCGCATGTCAGGAGTCTTTGCGCCTGAGGCTGAGGTCGGGCCGGGGGTAGTTCTCGGCCAAGGGACGGATCTCGATCGAGCCGTAGCGCGAGCTCGGGCAGCGCTTGGCCCAGGCGATCGCCTCGTCGAGATTATCGACCTCGATCATGAAGTAGCCCGCGAGCTGCTCCCTGGTATCGGCGTAGGGGCCGTCGAGCACCTCGGTTCGACTGTCGCCGAAGCGAACAGTGGTCGCCGCCGAGGCCGGCTGCAGGCGTTCGCCCGCCGCCATGCCGCCGCCCGCTTTGGCTAGTGCCTCGTTGAACGCGGCGTAATCGGCCCAGAGCTCCTTCTGCGGCGCATTGGCAAGGGCGACTTCGTCGTGATGGATCAGCATCATGTAGCGCATGGTGGAGCGATCCTCAGCGGGTGGCTTGCTTGACGAGCTCGGTGATGCGCTTCTCGTCAGCGGGGGTGAGCTTGAGCAGGGCGAAGCTCGACGGCCACATGTTGCCATCGTCGAGCCGTGCCGCTTCGTTGAAGCCGAAGGTGGCGTAGCGCGCCTTGAACTTCGCCGCATCCTGGAAAAAGCAGATGCTCTTGCCGTCCTTGTAATAGGCCGGCATGCCGTACCAGAGCTTGCTGGTCAGCTCGGGCGCCGCAGCCTTGACGAGGGTGTGGATGCGCTCGGCAAGGCGGCGGTCGGCCTCCGGCATGGCGGCGATCTTGTCGAGCACGGCCTGCTCTTCCTCGGCGGCGCTGGCGTTGCGCTTCAGCTCCTTGGCGCGCTCCTTCATCGCGGCCTTTTCTTCGGCGGTGAAACTATCTGCGGCAGCGTCGGTGCGCTTCGCGGTGCTTTTTGCGGTGGCCATTTTCGGTTCTCCTTTTGCTCTGCGCTTACCAGTTCAGCTGCACGAACTGAATGATGTTGCCGCAGGTATCGTCCACCTGGGCGATGATCGAGGCGGTGACGTCGGTCGGCGGCATGATGAACGCGCCGCCTTTGGCCTTGATCCGCTCATAGTCGGCCTTCACGTCCTTGGTGTGGAGCAGCAGCGCGGGCTGGCCCTCGGCGAACATCGCCTGCTGGTAAGCCTTGGCGGCCGGGTTGCTGTTCAGCTCGAGCTGCAGCTCGGCGCCATCCGGATCGTCGGGCGAGGTGACGGTCAGCCAGCGATAGCCGTGATTGCCGAAGTCGGCCTTCTTCTGGAGGCCCAGCACCTCGGTATAGAATTTCAGCGCCTTGTCGTGCTCGTCGACATACACCTTGGTCAGCTTGATCTGCATCGGTCTTTTCCCTGTCATTGGGCTGGCGGCGATGGCCGCGTCAGCGTCAGGACACCGTGCCCTGATACGACAATGACGGGGGTGCTCAGACCATTTCGACTCCCGGGCAAAAAAACTTCAGAAAAATCTGTGGCGCTCAGAATCCGGAGATCAGGGCGCGGACTTCCACCGGTCCCCACTGCGCCGCGGGGCACTTTTTCGCCCAGGCAAGCGCCTCGTCCATGTCGGCCGCTTCGATGATGTAGAAGCCGCCGAACTGCTCGCGGGTCTCGGCATAGGGGCCGTCATGCACCTTGAGCTCGCCGGCATCGTTGACGAAGGCAGCACCGCCCTTGTTGTCTTCGCGATAGCTGGCGTCGCCGCCTTCCATGACCAGGGTCTTGGCGTCATGGGTGCGGGCGAGGGGGGCGGTCATCACGAAGGCGCCGGCCTTGGTCAGCGCCTCCTGGTAGGCATAGAGCGCTTCCATCGCCTTCTGCATCTGGTCGGGCGGGATCTGGGCTCCGGCTTTCTCGTCGGCATAGAGCATCAGCATAAAGCGCATCGGTGTCTCCTCTCCTGGGCACGATAGCCCCTCAGGGCAATGTCGGGCGAGAGGAGGCGATTTCGACAGGGGGATGAGGATTTTGGTGTCCTCGAGGATTCGCCGCCGGTGGGCGGGATGGCGATGGGTGCGTAAGGTGACGGCCGGTGAGTGGGGTGACCGGCAGGCCCCCACGAGGCTACCTCAGTCCAGCAAACTCGAGACGCTCTGTTCGCTGGCGGTGCGGGCGATGGCTTCGCCCATCAGCGGGGCGATCGAGATGATGCGGATGTTCTTAGCGGCCTTGGCGGCATCGGTGGCGATGATCGAGTCGGTGATCACCAGTTCCTTCAGCTTCGATGCAGCGATGCGCTCGGCTGCGCCCTCGGAGAGCACGCCGTGAGTGATGTAGGCCGAGACTTCGGTGGCCCCGGCCTTGAGCAGGGCTTCGGCGGCGTTGACCAGCGTCCCGCCGGAATCGACGATGTCATCGATCAGGATGCAGGCGTGGCCGGAGACGTCGCCGATGATGTTCATCACTTCGGAGACACCGGCCTTGGGGCGGCGCTTGTCGACGATGGCGAGGTCGGCGCCGATGCGCTGCGCGGTGGCGCGGGCGCGGGCCACACCGCCGACGTCGGGCGAGACGATCATGACGTTGCCGTTGGGCGAGTAGTGCTCCTGGATATCGCGAACCATCACCGGCGCGCCATAGAGGTTGTCGGTCGGGATATCGAAGAAGCCCTGGATCTGCGCGGCGTGGAGATCCAGCGTCACCACGCGGTTGACGCCGGCCTCGGTGATCAGGTTGGCGACGAGCTTGGCTGAAATCGGGGTGCGCGAGGCCGACTTACGATCCTGCCGGGCATAGCCGAAATAGGGAATCACCGCGGTGATGCGACGGGCCGAGGAGCGGCGCAGCGCATCGGACAGGATCAGCAGCTCCATCAGGTTGTCATTGGCCGGATAGGAGGTCGACTGCAGGATGAACACATCCTCGCCGCGGACGTTCTCGTGGATTTCGACGAAGATTTCTTTGTCGTTGAAGCGCTTGACCGTGCAGTCGGTCAGCGGGACTTCGAGGTAGCTCGCGACGGCTTCGGCGAGCGCGCGGTTGGAATTGCCGGTGACAAGTTTCACGAGCGCGCTCCGCTATCGGGCCGGTCCGGGGAGTTGCCGGCTCCTGATGGGCGGGTCTTTAGCTTGGGGCGCAGCGGGGCGCAATGCGCCTTGTGACGGATCGGTGAAGGAATCTGGGCGGTGTGACCGCAATCCATCCGGTGACCGCAATCATGGGGGCAGGTACGGAGTCATTCCCGCGAAAGCGGGGACCCTGTTTTCTGAGTGTGCCGCGAACTCCGGGCGAGGAACTACAACCCACCCAACCCGATCACGCTCAGTTGCCGACCGGTGGTGATCGCCTTGTGCGTGGCATAGCGGTGCGAGAAGTACTTCTTGGGCTCGGCATAGGTGCAGATGCCCAGGTCGTCGACGAGGCCGACGCCGGCAGCGATCAGGTGGTCGAACACGAAGCCGGGCAAGTCGAAATGCTCGCGCCCACCATTCGGCTTGGTGATGCGGTTCTCGGCGTCGCGGTGCTCGCGGATCAGGTCGGCGGCGAAGTCGGGGCCGACTTCATAGTTCGGGCCGGAAATGGTCGGGCCGATGGCGGCGACGATGCGGTCGGGGCGAGCGCCGAGATCGACCATGGCGGCGACGGTTGCCTCCGCAATGCCGCCGGTGGCGCCTTTCCAGCCGGCATGCGCCGCGCCGATGACCCGGGCCTCGGGGTCGGCGAAGAGGATCGGGGTGCAGTCGGCGGTGAGGATGCCCAGCGCCAGGCCGTGGACGCGGGTGACGAAAGCATCGGCCTCGGGGATATCATCGGGGTCGGGCTGGCGCGTGACCTCGAGCACGGTGACCGAGTGCACCTGCTTCAGCGTCACCAGCTGGTTGAGCGAAAAGCCAAGGATACCAGCGATCTGCGCGCGGTTCTCGATGACATGATTCAGCTTGTCGCCAGCCGACAGCGAGACATTGAGCGAGGAGAACTCGCCGGTCGAGACGCCGCCGCGCCGGCCGAAAAAGCCGTGCCGGATGCCGGGGAGGCGCTCGAGGGCGCGGCTCACTTCGAAAGGCATGCTCATTTCGGGAAACCGATCGGCTCGATGTTGCCGGAATGGGCGCAGAACACCTTGAACAGGGTGCCCATTTCGGTGCTGTCGACGAGGCGCTTCAGCGCCGCGGCGATAGTGTCGATCTGGCCCGGATTGGCCTTGGCCAGCTGCGTGGCGCGCTCGACAATGCCGAGCCCGCCGAGGAAATCGCGCTGCGTCGAGAGCTTTTCGACGGTGAGGCCGAGTTCGGTTGCGACCTTGCCGAGGCCGCCGAAATCGACATGCGCGCTCAAATCGATCTCGCCGGGGGCATCGAGCGGGTCGGCGAAGGCATGGTTGCGCACCGCCTGCAGGGTTTCGCCGGTCTGGGTGGTGGCGTAGCCATAGTCGATGGCGAGGATGGCCCCCTTGTTCGCGGCGATACGGCGCCCGAGCTTTTCCATGATATCGGCCGAGGCGAGGCTGACCTCGTAGATTTCGCCAGGCTCGGCGTTCGCCAGCTCGATCGGCATGGCGGCCGCGGGGATCGGCGTCGGGTTGAGGCCGAAGGCGCGCTTGCCATCACGGAGGCCGATCTGGCGTTCGTGCCAACCGTCGGTCGCCTTGACGAACTGGCGGATCGGCAGGGCATCGAAGAACTCGTTGGCGACGACGAGCAGCGGATCGTCGGCAACCGCGTCGACGTCGCTGGCCCAATAGGGATTGTACTTGCCGAGCCGCTCGGCCTGCTGCTCCCGCAGCGCCGGATTGGTCTCGAACAGCTGCAGGTGGCAGGCATCGAGAAAACCCTCGGCCTTGGCGGCGACGCGCAGCGCATCCTGCATCAGAGTGCCGCGGCCGGGGCCGAGCTCGAGCAGGGTGAAGCTCTTGGGCTGATCGAGCTGCTGCCACAGGTTGACGATGAAGAAGCCGACCAGTTCGCCGAACATCTGGCTGATCTCGGGGGCGGTGATGAAATCGCCCTTGGCCCCGAGCGGATCGGTGCCGGTGTAATAACCGGAACGCGGGTGGGTGAGCGCCAGGCTCATATAGGTGGCAAGCGACATCGGGCCGGTCTGGCTCAGCTGCATGTCGATGATATCGCCGAGGGAGCGGGTATCAGCCACGGGCAGGCCTCATGGCGTAAACGATGAGGCCGATGCCGGCGACGAGAATGGGGAGGCTCAGCACCATGCCCATGGTGAGCCAGCCACCATAGAGATAGCCGAGCTGCGCATCGGGCAGGCGGAAGAACTCGACGAAGATACGGCTGAGCGCATAGCCGATGCCGAAAATGCCGGCGACGAGGCCGGGCTTTTTCAGCGCCCCGAGCTGGTTGGTGGCAATGCGGATGACGATGAACAGCAGCACGCCCTCCAGCAGCGCTTCGTATAGCTGGCTCGGGTGGCGCGGCAGCTGTTCGGGATCGGTGGGGAAGACCACGGCCCAGGGCAGGGTGGTCGGCGCGCCGTAGAGTTCGGCATTGATGAAGTTGGCGACGCGGCCGAGGAACAGCCCGATGGTGCCGATGGCGCCGAGCAGGTCCATGCCGGAAAGGATGTTGCCGCCCTTCGAGCGCACGAACAGCGCCATGGCCAGCATGATGCCGACGAGGCCGCCATGGAAGCTCATGCCGCCATCCCACAGCGCGATGATCTCGCCCGGGTTCGCCGCGTAGTAGCCGAAATTGTAGAACAGCACATAGCCGATGCGGCCGCCGATGATGATGCCGACCACGGCCCAGAAGGCGAAATCCCAGATCGCCGAGGGCTCGAAGGGCGGGCGGTTGTCCTTCCACAGCCCATGCCGGCGCAGCAGCGTGGTGGCGTAGGCCGCGCCGCCCAGCACACCGATGAGATAGGCCAGCGCATACCAGCGGACGACGAGCGGCCCGATGGCAAAGGCGATGGGATCGATATTGGGGAAGGGCACGAAACGCGCTCCGGGTCGAGAAAATCCACTCCCATGCGCATTGCCCGCCGGGGTGGGCGAGATTGCGACGAGGAGGCTGAGACCTTTTAGCCACCGCTATGGTCTGGTCAAGGCACCGGCGGCAGCCTAGATATCGAGCACAATTGTGAAGGCGAGGACGGACGATGACCCAGGGTGGCAAGATATTCGACGAGCTGGGCAAGCTGATGAACAACGCCGCCGGCGTCGCCGATGGCGTGCGCCGCGAGATCGAGACGGCGGTGAAATCGCAGCTCGAGCGGCTGGTCGCCGACATGGACCTGGTCAAACGCGAGGATTACGACGCGCTGCGCGAGCTGGTGCAGGCGCAGAGCGCCGAGCTCAAGGAGCTGAAGGCGCAGGTCGAGGGCCTTAAGTCCAAGTGAGGATCGCGGTTCTTTCCGACGTCCACGGCAACCTCGAAGCGCTGGATGCCGTGCTGGACGATATTGCCCTCGAGAAGGTCGAGGCGACGGTGGCGCTCGGCGATTTCCTGAGCGGGCCAAGCAATCCGTTGGGCGTGGCCGATCGCTTCATCGAGCTCGGGCTGGCTGCCGTGCGCGGCAACCACGATCGCTACATCACCGATGGGCGCGACAAGGACTGGCACATCGATGCGCTGGTGCGCGGCATGCTCGATGCGCGCCAGCAGCAGTGGCTGGCCTCGGTGCCGGCGACGCTGCTGCTCGAAGAGGACGTGTTCCTCTGTCACGGCACGCCGCGTGACGACAACACCTCCTTCATGGACACCATGGTCGGCACAATCGCGACCATGCATGCGCGCGACCATATCGAGGCGGAAGCGGTGGGGTTCGATCACGACGTGCTGCTCTGCGGCCATACGCATGTGCCGCGCAGCCTGAGGCTCGCCGATGGGCGGCTGGTGGTAAACCCGGGCAGCGTCGGGCTGCCGTTCGAGATCGGCTCGCCCGATGCGCGCTACGCCATCATCGAGAAGCGCCGGGCCGGGTGGAATACGGAGTTGCGCGCGGTTGCCTATGACCACGCTGCCGCGGCAAAGCAGGCGCTGGAGCGCGGCTATCCGGCCTGGGCAGAAGCGCTAACCTCAGGTTGGGCCAGCCCCAAGGGGCTGTAGGGACGTTCAGAAGACTTTTGGTCGCCGCATTTGCTGGGAACGGTGCAGCCATGAGAATCGCGGTTATTTCCGACGTCCACGGCAACCGGCTGGCGCTGGAGGCGGTCGAGGCCAGTATCGCCATGGTCGGGGTCGATGCCACGATCAACCTGGGCGACCTGTTCGCCGGACCCCTCGATCCGGTGGGCACGGCTGACCTCTTGATCGAGCGCAACTACCCCACCGTCATCGGCAACCACGACCGCTACATCGCCAACGGCCTGCCGGCATCGAAACAACCGGTCGACAGGTTCGTCAGTGAGCGGCTGCGGCCGGTGCATTACGACTATCTGAGGAGCCTGCCGGCGACCCGCGATATCGAGGGCGAAGTGTTCCTCTGCCACGGCACCCCGACCAGCGACGAAGAGCCGTGGCTCGACGCCTGGTGGACCGACCGCACGGTGACCATGCCGGGCGAAGCGAGCGTGACGGCGAAGGCGGATGGGCTGGATTTCCCGGTGCTGCTCTGCGGCCATACCCATGTGTCGCGCATTGTGCGGCTGCGCGACGGGCGGCTGGTGGTCAACCCGGGCTCGGTGGGGCTGCAGTTCAACTACGGGGCGCCCGATGCACGCTATGCGGTGCTGGAGCGGCATGGCGGGCAATGGTCGGCCAGCATTCGCGCCGTGCCCTATGACTTCGAGGCCGCGGCGCAGCAGGTGATCGCCAATGGCTTTCCACAATGGGCCGAGGCGATCCGCACGGGCTGGGCCAGCGCGATCGGGTTGTTTTGAGGCTTCGAACCAATCGACCCACCAACTCGGTGTCATCCCTGTGAAAGCAGGGACCCAACTCACAGCTTTGGCGCGAGCGGATGAATGGGTCCCAGCTTTTGCTGGGATGACGATCGAGGATGGAGGAGAACTTGGGCGCCCACTGAAGCATCGTCTGTGACAGCTTCGTCATGCAGCGCCGCGCATTGTATGCCGAGTCGGGCCTTTGGCGATGTGCCAAAATCGCGCAAATCGGGTGGGGACAGACTCGGGTAGTTAAGACCCTGTTAACCCTTCGAGCCGGATCATCCACAGAAGAAAGCCTTGGATGGCTCTGGCGGCACAATCCCCGGAATCGGGGCGTCAGTGTAGCGTTCCTCCATAGGGACGATTCGTAGGCTTCCTGCGTGCGAGTTCTTGCAAGTAACGCGTAGGACCGGGGAACCGGCCGGCCTTCAAACGTTTCGCCCAATGGGACGCTCAGCCAATGGCACACCTTCTGGAACTGGAACCGGACCGCACGGTGCATCCGGTCGACATTATCGAGCATATCGCTTCGATCAACGACTGGAACTTCGAGCGGCAGGACGCCGACGAAATCTCCATTTCGGTGCGCGGGAACTGGGCCGATTACCACGTGTCCTTCAACTGGATGGAAGACTTGGAGTCGCTGCACATCGCGGCGGCGTTCGACCTGAAGGTGCCGGACACCCGCCGCACCGAAGTGAAGCAGCTGATTTCGCTGATCAACGAGCAGCTGTGGATCGGCCATTTCGACATGTGGAACCATGAAGGCGTGGTGCTGTTCCGCAACTCGCACCTGCTCACCGGTGGCGCCGAAGTGAGCCCGCAGCAATGCGAGGCACTGCTGCGCTCGGCCACCGACAGCTGCGATCTCTACTACCAGGCGTTCCAGTTCGTGATATGGGCTGGAAAGGGCGCCTCGGAGGCGCTCAGCCAGGTGATGTTCGAAACGGTAGGCGAAGCTTGAATTTATCAGATATCGGCCCCGTCGTTCTGGTCGGGGCCGGCAAGATGGGCCTCGCGCTGGCCCGCGGCTGGATCGCCGGCGGTCTGCCGGCGGACCGGCTGGTGCTGTGCGACCCGCAGCCCTCGGAGTTCGCGACGCAGTTTGCCGCCGAGCACGGCATTCGCCTGCAGGCGAGCCCGCTTGGCGTGTTGACTCACGTGCTGGTGCTCGCGGTGAAACCGCAGGTGATCTACGAGGTGATGGCCGAGATCCAGCCGATCGTTGGCAGCTATACGCTGGTGCTGTCGATCGCCGCCGGTATCTCGCTGGTCGGCTTGTCCGAGGGGCTGCAGACCGAGCGCGTCATCCGCACCATGCCCAATACGCCGGCGCAGGTCGGCCGTGGCATTACCGGGGCCGTGGGGCTGTCGATCACCGAGGAAGACCGCGAAACCGCCAACGCGCTGCTCAGCGCCGCCGGCCAGGTGATGTGGTTCGACGACGAGACCAAGATCGACGGGGTGACCGCGGTTTCGGGCTCCGGCCCGGCCTACGTGTTCTACATGGTCGAGGCGCTGGCTGCCGCGGCGCGGCGCCAGGGGTTCGACGAAGAGCAGGCGATGCAGCTGGCGCGGGCGACGGTCACCGGCGCTGCGGCGCTGATGGATGCCGATCCGTCGCCGGCCGGCACGCTGCGCGAGAACGTCACCTCGCCCAAGGGCACGACCTACGCAGCGCTGCAGGTGCTGATGGCGCCCGACGGGCTCGAGCCGCTGCTCGACCGGGCGGTGCGCGCGGCGCGGCAGCGCTCGGAAGAACTCGGGCGGGCCTGAAGGTCGGTGCTGGCTGATGGCTGAGATCACCTATGCCGAGTTCGAGCAGGTCGATATCCGCGTCGGCACGATCGTCGAAGCCCGGGTGTTTCCCGAGGCGCGGAAGCCCGCCTATATCCTGCTGATCGATTTCGGGCAGGAGCTCGGGATCAGGAAGAGCTCGGCGCAGATCACCGTGCACTACACGCCGGAAACGCTGGTTGGCCGCCAGGTGATGGCGGTGGTCAATTTTCCGCCCCGCCAGATCGGCCCGGTGCGCAGCGAGGTGCTGACGCTGGGCTACGAGGACGCAGGTGGTGCTATCGTCCTCGCCGCCGTCGAGCGTGGCGTGCCCAACGGCAAGAAGCTGATGTAGGATGATCCTCTCCCGCTTGGGGATCGCTGAGATGCCGGTCCGCCCAAGGGAAAGATGAAGGAGGGGATTGAGATGAAACGCATTCTCCCAGCCGTGCTGGCCTTCGGCCTGCTGGGCGCGATGACTGGCCAGACCCTGGCCGAGTCGTGCTTCGACCTCTGGATGGCGCGCAACACCATCTACGACGACAATGGCTACTGCTTCTCGACCGAGCTCGCCCAGGAATATTTCGACAACGACGATTGCTGGACCAGGAAGCCCAAATTCTCCAAGGCCGAGCGGCGCGAGATCGAAGCGATCAAACAAGAAGAAGACGATCGCGGCTGCAAGGTGAACTGACGGCGCCGGTGGTCGCCACGCGGCTGACAGCGCTACCATCCACCCCTGAGTTCGTCCATACCCTCGGCGTGCCAAGGGTTGTAGGGTTGAGTGTTTTGGGAAAGAGCAGAGGAGCTCAGCCATGGCACTCTATCTGACACGCTTCAGCTACACGCCGGAGACTTGGGCGCGACTGACGAAGAATCCGGAAGACCGCCGCGAGGCTGCACGCAAGTACATCGAATCCGTAGGCGGCAAGCTGCACGGCTTCTGGTACGCGTTCGGGGCGCATGATGGGTACAACCTGTGGGAGGCGCCCAATAATATTGCCATGGCCGCCGTGGCTATTGCCATCGGAGGCGGAGGCGCGGTGGCCGAATTCGAGACGACGCCCCTGCTGACGGTGGAGGAGACCCTGGCCGCACTGAGCCGTGCGCAAACTGTCGGCTATCGGCAACCGGGAGCCTAGCAGCGGCGGCTTGCTGGCTTACAGCTCTTCGGTCAGCTTCAGCCGATCCAGCAGCCCGCGATCTTCCGGCTCCACCATGCCGACGAAGAACCGCAGCACGGTGCGCTTGCCTTCGGGGGGCAGGGCGGCGATGGCGGCTTCGATGCGGCTGGTCTGGGTGGCCGAGAGGGTCTCGAACAGGCCGCGGCCTTTCTCGGTGGCATAGAGCAGGCGCTGGCGGCGGTCCGTCTCGCCGGTTTTCTGCTCGACATAGCCATTGTCGACCAGCTGGCGCAGCACGCGGGCGAGGCTCTGCTTGGTGATCTTCAGGATATCGAGCAGGTCGGCAACGGGCATGCCGGGCCTGAGGTTGACGAAATAAAGCACCCGGTGGTGGGCGCGGCCGAAGCCCTGCCGTTCAAGCAGTGCATCAGCATCGCCGACGAAGTCCCGGTAAGCGAAGAAGAACAAGCCCATGACGTCGAGCGGCATGGCAGGCTCGCCGGCCTGCGCCAAATTTATGTCAGCCTTGTTGACATTTATTTTGCCCGATGCCATCATCACCCCATCGAAAACACAGCTCTTTGCCTTATCCCAAAGCCGTTCCGGTTTGCCAATAGCAAGCCGGTGGGGCAGGATCACAGGCAACAACACGGCGGACCCGAAGGGCCGCACCAGACGAGTGGGAGATTGAGATGGCAGGCTTGCCAATGGACCAGCGTGAAGGCTGGATCTGGTTCGATGGTCAGATGGTTCCCTGGAAGGACGCCAAGATCCACGTGCTGACGCACGGGCTGCACTATGCGAGCTCGGTGTTCGAGGGTGAGCGCGCCTATGGCGGCGAGATCTTCAAGTCGCGCCAGCACAGCGAGCGCCTGATCCAGAGCGGCAAGACGCTGGATTTCACTATCCCATATTCGGTCGATGAGATCGAAGCGGCCAAGCGCCTGGTGCTCGAAAAGAACGGCCTCGTCGACGCCTATGTCCGCCCGGTCGCCTGGCGCGGCTCGGAGGAACTGTCGGTTCCCGGCCGCAACAATAAGGTGCACCTCGCCATCGCCGCTTGGGTGTGGCCAAGCTATTTCTCGGTCGAGGAAAAGCTGAAAGGCATCCGCCTCGAATGGAGCCGCTGGAAGCGCCCGAGCCCGGAGACCATCCCGTCCTCGGCCAAGGCCGCCGGCCTCTACATGATCTGTACGCTCAGCAAAGACGCGGCGATGGCCAATGGCTATGCCGATGCGCTGATGCTCGACTATCGCGGGCTGGTTGCTGAAGCCACCGGCGCCAACGTGTTCTTCGTCAAAGGCGACGAAATCCACACGCCGACCCCGGATTGCTTCCTCAACGGCATCACCCGGCAGACGCTGATCCAGTTGGCGCGCGAGAACGGCTACAAGGTGGTCGAACGCCACATCAAGCCGGAAGAGCTGGCGGATTTCGAGGAATGCTTCCTCACCGGCACGGCGGCGGAAGTGACGCCGGTCAGCGAGATCGGCGAGTACAAGTTCAAGCCAGCCAAGGCCTGCACCACGCTGATCAACGCTTACGCGGAAGCCGTGACCCCGAAGAAGGTCGCAGCCGAGTAAGTTTTGGCGCATCGAAATTGGGAAGGCCCGCTGTTATTGCAGCGGGCCTTTCGTTTTTGAGCTTGGTGCCCTCCAACCCCTCACCCGTCTCGCGCTACGCGCGATCCACCCTCTCCCCGACGGGGAGAGGAACAAGTGGTGAGTCTCCACACTCTCCGAATTCTTCTCCCCGTCGGGGAGAAGGTGGCGCGTAGCGCCGGATGAGGGGAAAGCCACGGTGGTCGCGAGATGGGTGAAAATCACACCGCCGGCGGGTCCAGCCGAGCGAAGCCGGCCTGCCGGTAGTACGGAAAGCGCGGATAGGATGGCGTGACCGCACTCGCCGCGTCGAGCCGGGCGATCTGGCCGGCATCGAGCGACCAGCCGATGGCGCCAAGGTTCTGGCGCAACTGCTCCTCGTTGCGGGCGCCAATGATCACCGAGGAGACCGTCGGGCGCTGCAGCAGCCAGTTGAGGGCGATCTGCGGGATGGTCCTGCCGGTCTCCGCAGCGATCTCGTCCAGCACGTCGACGATGGCATAGAGCTTTTCGTCGTCGACCGGCGGGCCGAACTCGGCGGTGTTGTGCAGTCGGCTGCCTTCGGGCAGGGGCTGGCCGCGGCGCAGCTTTCCGGTGAGCCGGCCCCAGCCGAGCGGGCTCCAGACCAGCGCGCCGACGCCCTGGTCGAGCCCGAGCGGCATCAGCTCCCATTCGTAATCGCGGCCGAGCAGCGAGTAGTAGACCTGGTGGGCCACGTAGCGAGACCAGCCGTGGCGGTGCGAGAGATCGAGCGATTTCATCAGCTGCCAGCCGGCGAAGTTGGAAACGCCGATATAGCGGAGCTTGCCGGCGCGGACGAGGTCATCGAGCGTGCCAAGGGTTTCCGCCACCGGCGTCGCGGCGTCGAAGGCGTGCAGCTGCAACAGATCGATATAGTCGGTGCCGAGGCGGGTGAGGGCAGCGTCGACGCTCTGGATCAGCCGGGCGCGAGAGGTGCCGGCTTCGGTCGGGCCATCGCCCATCGGCAGGCCGGTCTTGGTGGAGATCAGCGCCTGGTGCCGGCGGCCCTTGAGGGCGGCGCCCAGCACCCGTTCGGAAGCACCGTCGGAATAGACGTCGGCGGTGTCGAACAGGGTGACGCCGGCCTCGAGGCAGATATCGACGAGGCGCCGGGCTTCGGCTTCGTCGGAGGTGCCCCAGTGGCTGAACAGCGGGCCGGAGCCGCCAAAGGTGCCGGCGCCGAAGCTGAGGGCGGGGACCGTTAAGCCGGAGGCCCCGAGAGTACGGTAATCCATGATGTCGACTTTCAGTTGGTGGCGAGTGGGGCGTGGCGGCGGAGCAGCAGGCTGACCAGCAGCAGCACGAGCGCGAGCAGCGGCAGCACGGCGCCGACCAGTGGCAGGGCGGTGAGCCCAAGCCCCTGTTCGAGGGCGACACCGCCGAGCCAGGCGCCGAGCGCATTGCCGAGGTTGAAGGCGGCGATGTTGAGCGAGGAGGCGAGGCTGGTGCCGGCGCCGCCGGCCTTTTCCAGCACCCAGAGCTGCAGCGGCGCCACGGTGGCGAAGCCGGCCGCACCGAGGAGACCTATCGCGATGACCGCGGTGATGGGATTGGGCAGGGCAAAACTCATTGCGAGCATGACGATGCCGAGGGCGGCGAGGGTGCAGAGGACGCTCCAGAGCAGGTTCTGGTCGGCGAGCTTGCCACCGAGCAGATTGCCGACGACGAGGCCGCCGCCGAACACCAGGAGGATCGGCGAGACCATGGCTTCGGGGAAACCGCTGACCTCGGTGAGGGCGGGCGCGATATAGGTGAAGACGGTGAACACGCCGCCAAAGCCGAGCACGGTGAGGAGGAGCCCGAACAGCACCGGCCCGCGCAGCATGGCGCGAAGGTCGGCCCGCCAGTCGGCGGCCTCGGGCGCGGCCTGATCCCTGGGGACGAGGGCGGTGATCACCAGCATGGCGACGATGCCGATGGCGGCGACGACCCAGAAGGTGGTGCGCCACGAGGTCAGCTGGCCGAGCCAGGTGCCGAACGGCACGCCGAGGATGTTGGCGACGGTGAGGCCCGTGAACATCACCGCGATGGCCGAGGCCCGGCGATCCGGCGCGACGAGGCTGGTGGCGACCACCGAGCCGACGCCGAAGAAGGTGCCGTGGGCGAGCGAAGTCAGGACACGCGCCGCCATCAGCGTCTCGTAGCTCGGCGCGATGGCGCAGGCGATGTTGCCGAGGGTGAAGATCGCCATCAGCACCAGCAAAGTGGTCTTCTTGGGCCAGCGGGCGGTGAGCGAGGTGAGGAGCGGGGCGCCGACGACGACGCCGAGGGCATAGCCGGAGATCAACAGGCCCGCCATGGCGACGCTGACGCCGAGATCGGCGCCGACGTCGAGCAGCAGGCCCATGATGACGAATTCGGTGACGCCGATGCCGAAGGCACCGGCGGTGAGCGCATAGAGAGCGAGTGGCATGATGCACCTGAAAACTGGTCAGGGCGCAGAAATGGACCTCGCGGGCTCGATGAACTAGACTGCCTCAGGGAACAGCTTTTGTGAGTTGAGTTCACATGTCGCGCAATGAGGTGAACCGCTTCGGCGAGATGGACGTGTTCGTGCGAGTGGTCGATATGGGCGGCTTCTCGGCGGCGGCGCGGACGCTGCGGATGACGCCCTCGGCGGTGAGCAAGCTGATGGCACGGCTCGAGACGCGGCTCGGCACGCGGCTGCTCAGCCGCTCGACCCGCACGCTGCAGCTGACGCCGGAGGGCACGGCGTTCTACGAGTCGAGCCTCAGGATTCTCGCCGATCTCGAGGAGGCGGAGCGCGGCGCCGGGGCGACCGAGCAGCCGGCCGGGCGGATCCGGCTCAACACCAGCGCCTCATACGGCACCCATATCCTGACGCCGCTGCTGCCGGAGTTCCTGGCACTTTACCCCGGTATCAGCCTCAACGTGGTGCAGACCGATGCGATCGTCGATCTCTACGCCGAGCGCACCGATGTGGCGGTGCGGGCCGGGCCGCTGAAGAACTCGAGCCTCTTGGCGCGAAAGCTCGGCGCGACGCGCATGGTGATCGTCGCGGCGCCGGCCTATCTCGAACGCCATGGCACGCCGGCGAGCGCCGCCGAGCTCGAAGCGCATAACCGGCTGAACTTCTGCTACCGGCGGACGGTCGAGGGCTGGCCGCTCAAGGAGGGCAACAAGCTGGTTTCGGTGCCGGTGGCGGGGAACCTGCAGGCGAGCGATGGCGAGGCGTTGCGGCAGCTGGCGGTGGCCGGCGTCGGCATCACCCGGCTCGCCGCCTTCACGGTGCGCGACGACCTCGCCGCCGGGCGGCTGGTGCCGGTGCTGGAGGCGCAGAACCCCGGCGATCTCGAGGATTTCCACGCCGTGTTCAGCGGGCAGGGCGGGTACCTGCCGGCCCGCGTGCGGGTGCTGCTGGATTTCTTGGCGGAGCGGGGGCGGGTGGGGTGAGGGCGGGCGCGCTCTTGGTGTGTCCAAACGGCGCCGTGCGGGCTGACCCCCACCCCTGTCCCCTCCCCGCAAGGGGGAGGGAGACCCTCACACCAACATCTCAATCTGCGTCTCCCTCCCCCTTGCGGGGAGGGATCAAGGGTGGGGGTCCACAGCCACCAGCGCCGACGGCCATTACCCCCGCGACCGCATCTCGTGCCGACGCCGATGCAGCTCATGCATCCGGTCCTGCAGCGCCGGATCCGGGCCGTCGATCGGCAACCCCGGCGCGATGGCCGAGATCGGCAGTCCGTTGACCGGCGAGGGGCCATCGCCCATGGCGGTCCGCCACTCGGTCAGTTGCGCCGACGAGACGGCGTAGACGATGCGGCCGAGCCCAACCCAGGCATGGGCTGCGGCGCACATCGGGCAGTGCTCGCCGGAGGTGTAGACGGTGGCGACGGCGCGCTCGGCGGCGCTCATGTTGGCCGCTGCCCATTTGGCGATATCGATCTCGGGATGCCGCGTCGCATCGCCGGTGGACTCCCAGTTGTGCTCCTCGAACAGCACTTCGCCGGAGGCCGAGACGAGGATTGAGCCGAACGGATCATTGTTGGTGCTGAGCGCGGTTTCCGCCAGCTCAGCGCAGCGCAGCAGATGCTTGTGGTCGGTCTCGTTCATCGTCAGCTCCAGGTGGCGAGGCGGGCGGTTTCGAAGGTCAGTGCATCAAGCAGGACGGCCCGGGCTTCCGGCGTCGAGGGCTGCTCATTGCCGTTGAAGACGTGGCCATGCTCGCTCATCAGGTCGAGCAGGAAGAGCGCCACATAGAGGCTGAAGATGTGGTCGTTGCGGTGGCCTGCCGCGTCCATCCAGTAGTCGACATAGTGTTTGGGGCCCCGCATCGAGGTGAGTGCTGCAAGGGTGAGCGCCGGGGCGTAGCGCGGGTCGCCGAAGCAGAGATCATCGACATCGACGATGCCGGAGAAGCCGCCTTCGGGGCTGATGATGACGTTGCGGGTGGTGGTATCGTGGAGGAACGGCGTTGCCGGAATCGTATCGAGTTCGGCCCGATGCCGCTCGATCGCCGCGCCGACCGGGGCGAGCACCGCCGGGTCGAACAAGGCCGCGGCGGTGAGGCGCTGCACCGACCCGCGGTCGTGGGGCGCGGTTTCGGGCGTCGCTGCATAGCCGTAGCGATTGCCAGGAGGGGACTTTGCCGCGGCGGTTTGCGCGGCGGCGACGTTCTCGGCAATGGCGCGCAGTTGCGGGTCGGTGAGCTCGGTCACGACATTGCCGAGATCGGTGCCCGGCAGCCGCTCGATCAGCATGTAGGGAAAGCCATCGATGCTGCCATGGGCGATAACCCCGGGCAGCGGTACGCCGAGCGCGTGGAGCTCTGCCATCAGGCGGGCGCCCTCGGCGAGACCCGCGGCGCGATAGGGGTGGCCGAGGCGCGCCACCACCGATTCACGCCCGGGAGACGAGACGTCGAAGACGTAATGCGCGGCGCCGGTGGCGAAGCGCTCGACGTGCTCAGGCGACCAGCCGAGCCGCTCGTTGACGATGCGAGCCGCGAGGGCGGCGAAATCCGGTTCGGCGCTCATTGCCCATCCGGATAGACGGCCGGCCCTTTGAGTTCGAGTTTGTTGCCCCAGGGATCGAGCACATAGAACGAGTTGCCCATGCCGCGGGCCCCGCCATGCAGGGCCTCGCGCTCGATGCGGACACCGTGCGCGGCAAGGTGGGCGCGCATGGCGCCTTCATCGAAGGGCGAGAGCGCAATGCAGACATGGTCGACATTGCGGCCGCCCTTGACCGGCGGGATGGCGGAAGCCGCGCCCGGATGGGTGATGTCCCAGAGGACGATCAGCGCGGCGCCGCACCAGACCTGCTCCATGCCGAGCGCCGGATACGAATAGCCGGGCTGGCAGCCGAGCACGGCGGCGTACCACCTGGTGGCTTTGGTGAGATCGTCGACGAGGAAGACGACGTGGTCGATGCCCACGAGCGAGAAGGGTGGGCGGGTGTCGGTCATCATTTGTTCCATTTGGCGCGGGCGTCGTCGTCTTCGGGCTTGGCCTCGACCCAGCGCTCGCCTTCGGGCGTCGCTTCCTTCTTCCAGAACGGGGCGTCGGTCTTCAGATAATCCATCAGGAAGGAGGCGCCGTCGAAGGCGGCCTGCCGGTGCGGGGCCAGCGTCATCACCTGGACGATGGGCTCGCCCACAGCGAGCTGGCCATAGCGGTGGATGACCGATGCCTTGATGAGGCCGAAGCGCACCACCGCCTCGGCGATGGCCTTGCCGATCTGGGCTTCCGCCAGTTCGGGGTAGCTCTCGAGCGTCAGCGTGCTGACCGGATCATCGGGGCGCGAGCGGACGAGGCCGGTAAAGGTGACCGCAGCGCCGGCGCCGGCCGAGGCGGCAAGGAAGGCATTGGCCTCGGCGCCCGGATCGAAGGGCGCCTGCTGCAGGCGGACCGACACGGGTCAGCCGCCGGTCATCGGCGGAAACAGGGCGATGACCTTGGCATTGCCGATCGGGGTCGAGTGCGGCACGATTTCGGTATCGAGCGCCGCCTTGATCAGGCTGGGCTTTTGCATCGCCAGATCAGCGGCTTCGTCGCGATCCCTCAGCCACTGAATCAGGTCGCCGACGGTGATCACCTCGGCCGGCGGGGTAACGTCTTCCTCACCGCGGTTGAGGCGCTCGCGCAGCCAAGCGAAATAGCGGATCTTCATAGTTCAGGTCCCGACAGATGCGGCCAAGTGGAGCGCAGGTATTCCCAGCCGGTCCAGACGGTGAGCCCGCCGGCGATCCACAGGACCACGTGGCTGATGAAGCCGAGGCCGAGCAGCATCGGGGCGGCGATGATCAGGCCGAGCGCGACGAGTTGGGCAGTGGTCTTCCACTTGGCGAGGAAGGTGACGGGCACGCTGATCGAGCGGTTGCCGAGATACTCGCGGAGGCCCGAAACGAAGATCTCGCGCAGCATGATCGCAATGGCCGGGATCAGGTCCCAGCCGTTGAGATCGCGGGTCCAGGCAAAGGTGATGAGCAGCGCGCCGACCAAGAGCTTATCGGCAATCGGATCGAGCATCTTGCCGAGCGCCGAGTTGAGGTTCATCCGGCGGGCGAGGAAACCGTCGAGCCAGTCGGAAACGGCGGCGGCGATGTAGAGCAGCAGCGCGATCCAGCGCAGCCACTCCCAGCCGGCAACGAGGAACAGGCAGATCACCGGAATCGCGAGGATGCGGCCGATGGTCAGCTGGTTGGGAAGCGTCATCAGTTGCGGCGGAATTTGCATGCCGCGAGAAGACGCTATCGCCGTGGCGCGGTCAAGGCAGGGCAGGGCGGCAGGGTTGCGGGAAGGTTGAACTCGGGACCCGCAGTCGGCGACCCTCTCCCGTTTACGGGGGAGGGGGGACCACGCGAAAGCGTGGTGGGAGGAGGGTGCCCCACCCCTCCCACCAGCCTTTCGGCTGGTCCCCCCTCCCCCGCAAGCGGGAGAGGGGCGCCGACTGCCGGCTTCGGTGGCGTCTGCTACGCCACCAACTGCCCCGTCACCCGGCGCCGCTCTTCCACGGCCTCGGCCAGCTTTTCCAGCACCTCGACGGTCGAGTCCCAGTCGATGCAGCCGTCGGTGATCGACTGGCCGTAGACCAGCTCCTTGCCCGGTACGAGGTCCTGGCGGCCGGCGACGAGGTTGGATTCGGCCATGACGCCGACGATCCGCTTGTCGCCGGCGGCGATCTGCGCGCCGACTTCGGCCAGCACCATGGGCTGGTTTTCCGGCTTCTTCGACGAATTGGCGTGGCTGGCGTCGATCATCACCGCCGGGCGGATGCCGGACTTTTCGGCTTCCTTGCAGGCGGCATCGACGCTGAGCGCATCGTAGTTGGTCGCCTTGCTGCCGCCGCGCAGGATGATGTGGCAGTCGTCATTGCCGGTCGTGGCCGCGATGGCGGAGTGGCCGGACTTGGTCACGGCCAGGAAATGGTGCGGCTGGCTGGCGGATTTCACCGCGTCCAGCGCGATGCGGACATTGCCGTCGGTGCCGTTCTTGAAGCCGACCGGGCAGCTCAGCCCCGAGGCGAGCTCGCGGTGCACCTGGCTCTCGGTGGTGCGCGCGCCGATCGCGCCCCACGAGATCAGATCTGCAAAAAACTGCGGGGTGGTCATGTCGAGGAATTCGGAGCCGGCGGGCAGGCCGAGATTGTTGATCTCGAGCAGCAGCGAACGGGCGAGCCGCAGCCCGTTATCGATATCGAAGCTGCCATCGAGATTGGGGTCGTTGATCAGGCCCTTCCAGCCGACGGTGGTGCGGGGCTTTTCGAAATAGACTCGCATGACGATCTCGAGGCTGCCGCCCAGGCGCTCACGGAGCGGGGCGAGGCGGCGGGCATAGTCGAGCGCCGCCTTGGGATCGTGGATCGAGCAGGGACCGACGACGACGGCGAGCCGATCGTCCGTGCCATGGAGGATGTTGTGCAGCGCGTGGCGTGAGCTGATCACTGTGCGGGTCGCCGCGTCGGTGCGCGGGAACTCGCGGATCACCTCTTCGGGGGTTCGGAGTTCGCGGATCTGTTTGATACGCAGGTCGTCGGTGGATTTCAGCATGTCGTCGGCTCCTCGGGGTTCTCGGCACCGGCGACAAAAAAGCCGCCAGGTGATCTGGCGGCTTTTTGGGAAATCTCGGTTTGGTGTTTTACGTCAAACGCGCCCCTTCGGCTGCCAGCGGCTTCCGGTGGTAAAATACCAATACGAATAGGCGGCGCGAAGGTTCATGGGCGGGTTTGTAGCCGAGCTTTACTGACTTGTCACGGGGCTCAGTTCATCCGTTCGTCGAATACTACTGCTCGCCGCCATCCCTGGCGGCCGCCGTCTTGATGGCGGCGAAGACGCGCAGCGCCGCCTCGAAATCGGCGGGGTCGAGCGCGCCGAGCACCTGGCGGCGGAGCGCCATCACGTCTTCGTTGACCTCGGCGACGACCTCGCGTCCTCGGTCGGTGAGGGAGACGGCGTTGGCGCGGCGGTCGGTGGGGTCGGGCTCGCGGGTGACGAGGCCGGAAGCCTGCAGCTCATCGATCAGCCGGACCAGCGAGGCGCCTTCGATGCCGATGGCGTCGGCGAGGGCGTTCTGGCGCACATTCTCGCCGAGACGGTCGATCCAGATCAGCGGCGCCGAGGCAGCCTCGGACACGCCATGCTTGGCAGCGACGGCCCGCGCCATCTTGCGCCACAGCCGCCCGGTGAGCAGCAGGTCCCGGGTGAGATCGCGCATCAGGTGTGCTGGATCGCTTGTTACCATTAGCTAGTATCCTAATTATGCGGAGCTAAATTGGATAGCTCCGATATCGGCATCCGCCTTGCGGGCGTTCGCAAGCGAACAACCACAAATGGGTGGTGGTGGGCAACACCAGGCTGGGGATGCTGGGTACGATCAATGCTTCGATCGGGCTTGGCCCGGCGCTTTAGCACCCAGCGAAAGCTGGAACCCATTTCGCAGCCCGCGCCAGGGGAGAGTTGGGTCCCAGCTTTCGCTGGGATGACATCGAGTTTGGGGTAACTACAGTGCGTCAGCTTGATGAATGGCGGCGCTTATCAAGCGGCCGATGGCCGTTGATCTCCCAAGTCACAACCCGCATAAGCCGCGGACGATGACCACCCCCGTCAGGAAGAAACCGGACAACCGCGCGGCGCTGCCTTTGGTGGCGCCGTTCGTCATCGTCTATGCAGCCTTGTTCCTCTACCCGACGCTGCAGATGCTGGCGATGAGCCTGACCGATGGGCAGCTGATCCTGCCCGGCGAATGGGTGGGGCTCAGCAACTACCTGAAGCTGTTCAGCGACTGGCGCTTCGGCAACTCGGTCGCCAACACCGCCTATTTCGTGGCGCTGACGGTGGTGCCGGGAACGCTGCTGGGGCTCGGCTTCGCCATGCTGGTGGTGCGGCTCAAGGGGGTCTGGCAGGCAGTGGTGCTGGCGGTGTTCTTCCTGCCCTACATTCTGCCGGTCACCACGGTGACCTCGATCTGGACCTGGTTCGTCTATGGGCCGGGGCAGCTGGTGCTGCCGGATCGGGTCCTCGGCCGGCCGCCATTCGTCTTGCCGATCGCCGCGACCATCACCGTGTGGTGGACGGTCGGCTTCAACGTGCTGCTGTTCATGGCGGGGCTGAAGAACATTCCGGCTGAGCTCTATGAGGCAGCCAAGCTCGATGGGGCAGGGCGGTGGATGCAGTTCCGCAGTATCACCTGGCCGCTGATCTGGCCGGTGACGGCTTTGGTGCTGACCATCCAGCTGATCATGCAGATCAAGGTATTCGACCAGGTGTACCTGCTGGTGCAGGGTGGCCGGGTCGATGCTTCGATGGTGCTGGTGCAGTACATCTACACGCTGGCTTTTCAGCGCAACCAGGGCGGCTATGCCGCGACCGTGGCCGTGGCGCTGTTCGTCATCGTCGCCGCGGTGTCGGTGCTGCAGTTCCAACTGCTGCGAGCGCGTAAATGATCCGCCGGTTGAACCTTGCCGGGTTGGTGCTGGCGCTGCTGACGGTTGCTGCAGCGGTGGCGTGGGCGTTTCCGCTGGTCTGGGCGATCCTGACGACGGTGGCGCCAGAGGTGGATGGGGCGCCGCTCGATGGGCTGGTGGTCTATGCCAAGGCGCTGTTCGGCACGCCGATCGGGCTCTGGTACCTCAACTCGCTGGTGACCTCCGGCACGGTGACCGTGGTGGTGATCGCCATCAGCGCCGCCGCCGGCTACGCCATCTCGCAGCTCGAGTTCTGGGGCCGCAAGGCGCTGTGGTACCTGATCCTCGCGAGCTTCATGATCCCGGTACAGGCGCTGATCGTGAACCACTTCCTGCTGATGAACAGCTGGAAGCTGATCAACACCTGGGCCGGGGTGATCCTGCCGCAGCTGATCGCGCCCATCGCGGTGATCGTCTACAAGCAGTTCTTCGACAGCGTTCCCAAAGAACTGAGCGAGGCGGCCAAGGTCGACGGCGCCAGCCATGCGCGCGTGCTGTGGAGCATCTACCTGCCGGTCAACTGGGGGGTGACGGCGGCGCTGGCGATCATCGTGTTCATCGGCGCCTGGAACGCCTTCCTGTGGCCGTTCCTGGTGGTGACGAAAGAGCCGCTGATGAATGTCACGGTGGCGATCGGCCTGGTCGAGCAATATCTCGATGTCGGCGGGCTGGCCGCGGCGCTGCTGGCCGGCTTGCCGGTGGCCTTGGTCTACCTGGTGTTCCAGAAGAAGGTGACCGAGGCGATCATGCTGTCGAGCGGCATCAAGGGCTAGCCACGGATCTGCCACAGGGTTGCCGCCGGGCTGCTCGTCATATGAATGCATTATGAACGAAAACGCATGGCTTGGCGGTCGCGCTCCCCTCAACCCCCTGCAATCCTGAACGCAAACTTAACTCCGGTTCGCACGGCATGCACAGGGTGCATAGCTCGGGTGCGTAATACCCTACTGGTTGGGTCGGGTTGGTGGGCCTATATCAGCATCACCAAACAGAAGGGGAAACCAAATGAACATCCGTCAGAAGCTCTCGCAGTTCGCCGCCTACAACCGCACCGTCCGTGAGCTCTCGCAGCTGAGCAACACCCAGCTTCGCGACCTCGGCATCACCCGCGACGACATCAAGTCGGTCGCCCGTACTGCGGTCAACTAAGCAGCTTTCTCAGCGATGAGATGAACGAAGGCGCCCAGTGGGCGCCTTTTGTTTTTGGGGGCGGTGCCCGGTTACTTGCGCCGTGCCCCAAGGTAATCTTGCTCCCGGTATCGGCGCAGGGCCCTAGCTGAGGGGCAGATCAAAGAACAGCAGGCCCGGTTCATTGAGCGGCAACTGCGCCACGACCTGCCCGTGCGGGTCGAGCACGGCGGTCGGGCCCCAGGCGACGCGGCCATCGCGTTCGCCGGTGACGTCGGACGACATCAGCCACAGGCCGGTCTCGCGGCAGCGCTCGCCGCGGATGGCGTTGTGCTGGTGCTTGAAGGTCTCCGCCGTCTCGCGCCGCAGCATGTTGTTGGCGACGCAGAGCAGCAGCGAAGCGCCGGTATCGGCGACCTTCTGCGCGGCCTCGGGGAAGTTGGTGTCGTAGCAGATGTTGATGCCGAAGCGCAGGCCGTCGACCTCGAAGCTGGGGCTCTCCGTTCCCGCGGTGAAGGCCCGTTCGGCGCCCAGCAGGTGGGCCTTGCGGTAGCGACCGATGAACTGGCCGTGCTGCACCACGATGGCGGTGTTGAACAGCTGCCCGTCATCCAGCTCCAGCATGCCGATGACCAGCATGGGCCCACTACGGGGAAGCTCGGCGAGTAGGGACTGGAAGGCGCTGGAGCCGAGATCGAGCGCCTGGCGCCGCGCTGAGGCTTCGTCGACCAGGTAGCCCTGCAGAAAGCCCTCGGGAAAGCACAGCAGTGCCGCGCCCGCGGCCTCGGCCCGGGCCGCAAGCTTGGCCACACAGCGCAAAGCAGCGCCGATGTCCTCGCGATACTCGACGGTCTGGGCGGCGACGATCCGGACGCTCTGCACGCGCCGCTCAGCCGGGGCCGTTAAAATGGTCGTAGATCTGCTGCGCCAGCTGGGTGGAGACGCCAGGCACGGCGATGAGGTCGGCGAGGGCGGCGCGGCCGACGGCCTTGGCGGAGCCGAAGCGCTGCAGCAGGGCGCGCTTGCGCGTCGGCCCGATGCCTTCGATCTCGTCGAGCGGGTTCCTGATCACGTCCTTCTTGCGCTTGGCGCGATGCGTGCCGATGGCGAAGCGGTGGGCTTCGTCGCGCAGGCGCTGGACGTAATAGAGCACCGGATCGCGGTGCGGCAGCATGAAGGCGTCGCGGCCTTCCATGAAGAATTTTTCGCGGCCGGCATCGCGCTCCTCGCCCTTGGCGATGCCGATGAAGGTCACCTCCTTCTGCAGGTTCAGTTCGGCGATCACCTGGCGCACCGCATTGAGCTGGCCGGCGCCGCCATCGATGAAGACCACGTCCGGCCAATCCGGCATGCCGGTGTTCTCGTCTTCGGCTTCCGGTTCGCTCTCGTTGGCGAGGCGGGTGAAGCGGCGGGTCAGCACTTCGCGCATCATGCCGAAATCGTCGCCCGGGGTGATGTCGGTCGAGCGGATGTTGAAGGTGCGGTAGTACTTCTTGTTCAGCCCCTCTTCGCCGGCGACGATCATGGCGCCGACGGCGTTGGTGCCGGAAATGTGCGAGTTGTCGTAGACCTCGATGCGGCGCGGCGGCTCGTCGAGGCCGAACAGCGTAGCGACGCCCTCGAGCAAAGTCTTCTGCGTCGCGCCTTCGGCCAGCTGGCGGCCGAGCGCCTCGCGGGCATTGTTGAGCGCGTGCTGGACCAGGTCCTTCTTTTCGCCGCGCTGCGGCGTCTGGATCGAGACCTTTGAGCCGGCGCGGGCCGACAAAGCTTCCTCCATCAGCTCCTTCTCGCTGAGCTCATGCGAGAGCAGGATCTGCTTTGGCGGGGTGCGATCCTCGTAGAACTGGCCGATAAAGGCCTCGAGCACTTCGGCATCGGAGAGCGAGGCGTCGGCGCGCGGCCGGAAGGCGTGGTTGCCCCAGTTCTGGTAGGCGCGGAAGAAGAACACCTGGACGCAGAACTGCCCGGCCTCGTGGCCGATGGCGAAGACGTCGGCCTCCTCGACCGATTTCGAGGCGACGTCGCCCTGCGACTGCACCAAAGCAAGCGCCGAGAGGCGATCGCGCAGCAGGGCGGCACGCTCGAAATCGAGGTTCTCGGCGGCGACGTTCATATCGGCGGCGAGGTGATCCTGTACCGACTTGGACTTGCCGGAGAGGAACTGCCGGGCTTCCTCGACCAGCTCGTTATAGTCGGCCATCGAGATTTCGCCGGTGCAGGGGGCCGAGCAGCGCTTGATCTGGTGCAGCATGCAGGGCCGGGTGCGGGCCTTGTAAAAGCTGTCCGAGCAAGTACGGAGCAGGAAGGCGCGCTGCAGCGCGGTGATGGTGCGCTTGACCGCCAAAGCCGAGGCGAAGGGGCCGAAATAGTGGCCCTTGATGCGGCGCGAGCCGCGGTGCTTTTTCAGCTCGGCGGCTTCGTGCTCGGTGGCGATCAGGATGTAGGGGAAGCTCTTGTCGTCGCGCAGCAGCACGTTGAAGCGCGGCTTTAGGCGCTTGATCAGGTTGGCTTCGAGCAGCAGCGCTTCGGCTTCCGTCTCGGTGCGCACGAACTCCATGTTGCGCGTCGCTTCGATCATCCGCCGGATGCGGATATCGAGGCCTTCGGGGCGAGTATAGTTGGTGACGCGCGCCTTGAGGTTGCGCGCCTTGCCGACATAGACGACCTCGCCGGCCTCGTCGAACATCCGGTAGACGCCGGGTGAGGGGGGCAGGGTCTTGACGAAGGTCTTGATGACCTCGGCGCCGGAGATTGGCGGACTTGCTGGCGTAGTTGGCAAGGGAGGCGTCTCGGTCATTTGCGCCTCGGGGTCGGGCCGCGGCGGGCCGGCCATTCGATATGCTCGCCGCCATCGAGGACGATCATCTGGCCGGTCATCGCGTCGAGGCCGAGGATGGCGGCGACGCCATCGGCAATGCCGTCGGGCCCGGCGGCACGGCCGAGCGGCAGCTCGGTAAGGCGACGAAGGTGGGCTTCGGGCGAGACATGCGGCGGCGGCACGGTGGGGCCGGGGCCGATGGCGTTGACCCGGATGCGCGGCGCCAGCGACTGGGCCAGGGTGCGGGTCATGGTCCAGAGCACGGCTTTGCTCAGGGTGTAGCTGAAATAGGCCGGCGACAGGTCGAGGACGCGCTCGTCGATGATGTTGATGATGTTGCCGGTTTTGCCCTCGGGCAGCTGGGCGGCGAAATCGCGCGACAGGAAGGCGGGGGCCTCGGCGTGGACGGCAAAGTGGGCGTCCCACAGGCTCTCATCGAGATCGGCGATGGAGTCGCGCTCGAAGCTCGAAGCGTTGTTGACGAGGAGGGTGAGGGGGCCGAAGGGCTTCGCCGCCTCGGCGATGAGGCGGGCGCGCTGGCCGCGGTCGGCAAGATCGGCGCCGATGGTCGCGGCCTTGCCGCCCCCGG
Organism: Devosia sp. Root105; assembly: GCF_001424865.1. Classification (NCBI taxonomy): domain Bacteria; kingdom Pseudomonadati; phylum Pseudomonadota; class Alphaproteobacteria; order Hyphomicrobiales; family Devosiaceae; genus Devosia; species Devosia sp. Root105. Next base: position 303,336 of record NZ_LMCR01000015.1, on the reverse strand, counting down.
CGCGGATGTCGGCCGCACGGATTTCGGTCGCCACCGCCTCGGCCTTTTCGGCTGACGAACGGTAGTGGATCACCACCGCCCAGCCGTCGCCGGCCAGCCGGCGCGCAATGGCGGCGCCGACGCGGTCGGCGGCTCCGGTGACAAGGGCGACACGGCTGGAATCGGCCGGGATGTGTGCGGGTGCGGATGTCATGAGTCGAGCCGGAAGATAGGGCTTCGCGCGCGCCGCTTCAATTGACGGCTGTGTGGTTGGGGCGCGCCAAGTTGTCGGCCGGCGAGGGGCAGCCGTGAGGCACGTATCGCAAGCAGAACTGGCGGCAACAATTGCCGGTCCACCCGGATTTCCCCCGCTGCTTCAAGTACGTGCAAGCTTGTGACTACCGACTCTCTGCAATCAGGCGTAACGTCGCACTTGCGAGTTGGGGGCCACTCGGCTTCCAAAAGCTGGATCTGAGGAGCGTCCAATGGAAGCAATTATTCCGATTCTCGTTCAACTGATTGGCGGCGGCGTTGGGGGCAACGGTATTGCGGCCGTGCTCAAGCAGGTCAATCTCGGGCCGGTGGGCAATACCATCGCCGGTGCGATCGGCGGCTGGCTCGGCACCTGGCTGGCCGGCATGATCCCGGGGCTTTCCGGCCTGGTCGGCACCGCGGCGGCGGCAGCCGGCACGGGCGGCATGGATATCGGCGCGCTGGCAGGGCAGGGGCTGACCGGCCTGGTCGGCGGCGGCCTGCTGACCACCATTGCTGGGCTGATCAAGAACGCCACGATGAAGAGCAGCAGCTAAGCTCTGGTTTAGTTCCCGTTACTTGCCCCGGGCGACGTGCCCGGGGCGCTCGACTGCATAGAGTAGGTCCATGACTGAGCCCCATGCCGGGCAACCCCGCCGCCGCGCCGACAATATCGCGCTCGGCATCGGCCTCACCCTTCTGGCCATCGTTATCTTCGGTATCCAGGACGCGGTTTCCAAGTCGCTGGTGCAGACGCATTCGCCGTTCCAGCTCGCCATGCTGCGGTTCTGGGCCTTCGCGGCGTTTTCGCTGGTGCTGGTGAGCCGGCAGGGCCCGCTCAGAGAGGCGTTCCGCTCAAAATATCCCTGGCTGCAATGGCTCAGGGCGATCCTCCTGGTGGTCGATATCTGGTTTTTCGCCATGGCGCTGAAGACCGTGCCGCTGGCCGAACTGCAGGCGGTGGTGCTGGTCTATCCGCTGATGGCGACGCTGGTGGCGATCCCGATCCTCGGCGAAAAGGTCGGGCTGTTCCGGCTGGTGGCGGTGTTCATCGGTTTCTGCGGGGCGCTGGTGATCGTTCGACCGGGCGGCTTGCCGATCGATGGCGGGGTGATCTTCGCCATCCTCTCGGCGGCGAGCTATGCCGTCTACATCGCGCTGACCCGCAAGGTGTCGAGCGCCGACACTACGGCGACCAGCATGGTCTATGTCGGCGTGGTCGGACTGCTGCTGACCACCGCGGTGGGCGTGTTCTTCTGGCAGCCGATGGATCTGAGCGCCATGCTGCAGATGGGGCTGGTGATGGTCACGTCCACGGCGGCGCACGGGCTGATGATGGTGGCGCTGTCGCGAGCCCCGGCCAGCACGCTGCAGCCGTTCAACTATTTCGCGCTGCCCTGGGGCATTTTCCTCAGCTACCAGGTGTTCGGACATCTGATCGATCCGGTAGCGCTGATCGGCGGCGGCATTATTGTGGGCGCCGGGTTGGTGGTGATGGCGCGCGAGCGGCATCTGAGCCGGGTCGGGCGGCGGGGTGAGATGACCGCGGCAGAGGAAGAGACACTGCCGCATTGAGGGATCGGCAGTGGTCATCGGATGCAGTTAAGCGCGTGGCCCCACCCCCTCCCATCCTCCCCCATCAAGGGGGAGGTGTCTGCCGGTGCTTGGGGCAAGGGAGTGCCAAAGCTCAGGACCCCACCTCCCCCTTGATGGGGGAGGCAAGCGAAGCTTGGGAGCGTAGCGACCTAGCGCAGCTCGGAGGGGGTGGGGCCACACGCCCCAGCCCTTGAATCCCCACCCCCTCAGGGACATCTGATGCACAACGGGCGTTGACGCCTGGCGGAAGGGGATTGGCCGATGGTTGTGCTGCTGGAAGTCGTGCTGGTGCTGGGGCTGATCGGCGTCGTCGGCAGCTATTTCTTCCGCGGGCGGCGCGATGCCGAGCGGCAGGACGTGATCGAGCGGCGGGTCGAGGCCTATATGCAGACGATCCGGCGCGAAGGCGGCAGCTCGGAGCTGGCGGCGATGGGCGATCTCGAGCTCAGGGACCTGCTGCTGTCGAGCGCCCGCAACCTTCGGGTGCAGGCTGAGCGCAAGTGGTACATCCTGCTCGGCGGCGGGGCGGCCGCGGTGCTGGCGGCGATCGCCATCGGCACCGAAGAGGGGACGCGCGGCTTCGGTATCGTGCTGCTGGTGGCGGCGCTGGCGCTCTACGGCATCAACGAATTCATGGGCCGCCGCATGCGCGAGCCGCTCGTGGCACGCGGCATCGACGTCGAGCGGCTGCGGGTGGAATGAGACGCGGCAGTCGGCTGCAGTAGATCGGCAGTCGGCAATAGGCAGTCGATGTAGAAAGTGAGACCTGCTTCGACTGCCGACTGCCGACTGCCGACTGCCGACTGCCGACTGCCGACTGCCGACTGCCGACTACAGCCGCCGCATCTTGCCGACCATGAAGACCACGGCGCCGGCGATCACCAGTACGATCGGCGCCAGCACCATGATCGACAGGATCGTGCCGTCGATGTGGATGCTGCCGTTCTTCTGCAGTTCCGTCAGCCCGAAGCGTTCGATGAAGAAGATGCCCAGGCCCACGCTGGCGAGGGTGGAGGCGAGCTTCACGTAAGGCTTCATCTGCGGCGTGGACATCGGGCACCGGGCGCTGTGTGGTTCGGACTAAATAGGCCGCGTCACAGCGCCCGGCAAGCGGGTCAGTTGCTGAAGCAGAACGACACGTTGGGCCGGCCGAAGCAGGCCTGGCTGCGATAGAACGGATAGATCGGGCGAGCGCGGTAGCGCGGGCGCTCCAGATAGAAGCCGTCATCGTAGTCGTCGTAATAGTCGTCGTCGTCGTAATAGTCACGATCGCGGTAGCGATCGGCATTGAGGTAGTTGGCGTTCACCCAGCCATCCGGGCCGCGCTGCTCGATGAGGCACCAGGCGCCCTTGCAATAGTCGATCTCGACCCGCTGGCCCGGGCGCAGCACGCCGACGACCGCATAGCCGGTCCCGGCGCCGGCGCGGACGTTGACGGTCGAGGATGCATAGGCGGTGGCGGCGCTGGCCGCGCTGGCGCCGGCGGCGAGCGCGAACAGCGCGCTGGCAAGGCCGATGGCGATGGGACGGAGGGGCATGACGGGTCCTTTCGGGAGGTAACGTGATCTCGATATCCCCAAACGCCGCCAACCTGCTCCGGGTTTCCTGAACCGAAAATGAACAGTTGCGCCCTTGGGTTGCCTCACTCAGTTGCGGGGGCAGACCTGCGCATAGCGGCCGTGGATGCAGATGATGTCGCCGTAGAAATCATACTCACGGTACCGTTGGTGCGGCCGCTCGAGGAACGTGTAGTTGTCATAGTAGCGCTCGCCGCCATAGTAGCCGCCAGCATAGCTGCCGCTGTCGTGCTCGACCTCTGCGACGAAGCCATGCCGGGCGTAATGACGCGGCGTGGTGAGGTAGTTCGCATCGACCCAGCCATCCGGGCCGGATTGGCGGACGAGGCACCACGGACCGCGGCAATGATCGATGCGGACCCGCTCGCCGGGCGCGAGCACGGCGATAACCGGATGGCTGCCACCCGGGCCGGCGCGGACATTGACGACGGCCGACGCCACGGCGCCGCCGGCGCTGGCCGGTGCTATGCCGAGGCCGAGGCCGGCAAGGGTGGCAAGGACTGAGAGGGCGACGCGAACTGGTGACATACGGGACTCCTTTTGGAGGGGAGTAACTTGGAAGGGAGTAACGCGCGAGGGGCCCGAAACGCTGCGTTGCCGGAGTGGAGAGGTGTTAACCGCTGGTAAACGAAAGCGCCCCCGGGGGGAGGTCCCGGGAGCGCTTTGCGGTCGGCTGAGCTGACAGCCGATGGGGTAGGGGTTTCGCCTAGCGGCGAAGCCGCCCGAGGGAGCGTTTCGCCTAACGGCGAAGCCGCCCGGTTAGTAGCTGGTGCCGAGGCAGAACTGGGCGTTCTTGCCGTCGACGCAGAAGCTGCTGCCGAAGCCGTAACCGTAGCCGGGCTTGACCGGGTAGACCGGGCCGTCATCGTAATAGTCGAAATCGAGCACGCCGGCCTTCACCCAGCCATCCGGGCCGGGGATCTGCAGCTTGTACCAGTTCTTCCACTGGCCGATGACCTTCACCTTGTCGCCTTCGTAGACGGTGTTGATCGGCTGCGAGCCGTTCTGGTGGTTCTTGCGGACGTTGGCGTCCTGGTCGACATAGGCCCAGGTGGCGGCCATGGAGGCGCCGGCAGTGGCGAGGACGATGGCGGTGGCCAGAGCCGCGGTCTTGATGCTGGTGATGAACATGATGGGATCCTTGGTTGGAGTCGTTGAAGTCGCTAGTGGCATCGCTGCCTTGTCATGAGGTGTAGCAGGGCCAACCTGAACGCAGCCTGAAACCCCGGCAGTCCAAAACCCCTGGAAAACAAAGCGCCTCCGGGGGGAGGTCCCGGAGGCGCCGTAAAGATCAACCCGAATGGGGTTGAAGCACGCAGGCTGGAGCTCAGTAACCGCCGCTCAGGCAGAACGAGGCGTTCTGGCCGTTGATGCAGAACGAGCCGCCATAGCCATAGCCGTAGCCGGGGAACGGATACTGCTGGGCGAAATCGAGCACGTTGCCCTTCACCCAGCCATCCTGGCCCGGGATCTGCAGCTTGTACCAGTTGTTCCACTGGCCGACGATCTTCACCTTCTGGCCGGCCTGGACCCAGTTGACGTTCTGCGAGGCCTGCTGGTGAAACTTCTTCACCTTGGTGTTGTTCTCGACCCAGGCGTACTGGGCAGCCATCGAAACGCCAGCAGTGGCGATAACGACGAGAGTGGCGAGAGCGGCGGTTTTCAGAGCGCGGAAAGACATCTTCGGTTTCCTTCGTTTCGTGGGTTGGCGTTACTGCCTTGACCGTGAAGTTAGAAGGATGTGCCTGAACCGAAGCTGAAACCCTTGTACATGTAGAATGATTTCGCGCCTTGCGCGGAATCTGTTCATCATTGTGGCGGCAAAGGTGGCGCCTGAGGCGGCGGCGCCTACCAGCAGAAGATGCTGTTGTCGTCGTCGTCGCAGGTATCGATCGGATCGAGCGGATCGAAGCCTTCGAACTTGTAGGGCGTGACCTCGAGCTTGGCGCCGGAACCGACGAGGTAGGAGCCGCGCACCCAGCCGGCCGGCTCGCCATCCTTGCCGAGGAACAGGCACCAGTTGGAGTCCCTGGTGCAGCGCTGCAATTGCACCTGGCTACCCTTGGGCAGCGTGCCGATGGTGCGGTAGCCGGCGCCCGGCCCGCTGCGCACCGGAATATCGGCCGAAGCCCGTGCCGTGCCGCGCGACGCGGCTTCGGCCGGCAGCGCCGCAAGGCTGGCGACTACGAGGCTGAGGGCGAGAAGGGCGATACGCATCGGGAGACTCCGGCTGTTGTTGTTCTTGTTGGCGAGCAGCAACGCCGGAAAGCGGGCGAAATCGGGGCATGCGCGGGGGGGCGCGGTTCTGCGCAGTTGCCAGGGCAAGGGATGCCACGGCTCGGACTTTGAAAGTCCGGAGGGAAATGGGTGGGGCACTATGGCGCCATCAAACTCGGTGTCATCCCAGCGAAGGCTGGGACCTCACGGCGAGGGCTCTGCCCTCGTCCGGCTTTCGCAGCCCGCGCCAGCCGATGGTTGGGTCCCAGCTTTCGCTGGGATGACAGCCGCTGGGGAAGGCGAGAGCGTCTCAAACCGATAGGTGTCGCGCCCCACGCCCTCGGTGGGCCTTGCTACATCCGCACCGCGCCATGGTCGCCCACCGGCGGCTTCGCTCCGGTAATCGCGGCGGTGAGCATGAGGGCGGTGGCGGCCAGCTGGTTGGGGCCTTCCCAGATCTCGGCATTTTCCGGCGTCACCGTGAGCAATCGGATTTCCGGGTCGTCGGCGCTGTCCCACCAGGCTCTCGCGAAGGGCGTCCACAGCTCCTTGATCCGCGCGCGATCATTGCTGACCGCCGCCTGTCCGGTGATGGTGACATAGTCCTGCGCGTCGTGATCGGCGAAGGCGAGGGTGACGGTCGGGTACTTCTCGACCTGCTGTACCAAGGTGAGGGCCGGGGCGCCGGTAGCGTCGGCCAAGGTGGTGCCGCCGCTGACGCCGATGAGGAACTGGATCACGTCGGCATCGCGATCGACCGTGGCCGCAAGCGGGCGGATGCGCTGCTGCTCGCCATCCCAGCTGGTTAGGAGGGCAATGCGGATCTTCTCGGCGAGGTGCCAGGCCTTGTCGGTGAGCTCGGCGGGCGTGAGGCGATGTTCTTCATTGGCCATGATCGGCTCCTGTCGTTGCGATGACGAGGCAAACGGGCCAAGGGCCTGCGGAGTTGCCACCTGATGGCGAAGTGATCAGTAGCGGATCGGGCGGCGTCGCTTGATCTCCGCGATGCGCTCGGCATCGGCGTCGGCGCTGAGGTAGCGGCCGCGCTCGAGAATCTCGAGGGTGTACTCTCGGTAGGTGAGCCCCATCGCCTCGGCGCGGCGGGCCCGCATCACCGCGATATCGTAGGGCACGTCGTTGAAGGCCTTTTCGCTGGCGGCCTTCCACTCGAAATAGTTGCCAATGCCGTTATCGCCCCAGGGGCGCGGCGAGTCGTTCAACGGCGGGCCGCCGTTCGAGAGCGGGGCGGCGGGCGCCTCCGGGTCGTTGCGATCGTCTGTGTCTTGCCCGTCGAGGGTCTGGTGTTTCAGCATGACGCCATGTTCGGGCGGGGCGGCGACAAGATCAATGCAGTCGCGGTTATGGCTGCCATCAACCCTGCCGATGGCTCAGGCGCGGGTTTCGGCCCCGGTGACGGCGCCGAACAGCCGCTCGAGCAAGCCCTGGTCGCGGTGCCCCTCGCTCTCTTTCTTCAGTTGCACCAGCAGCGCGCTGGTGGCATCGAGCCGCTGGCAGGCGAGGGTGGCGACGTGCAGGGCGGCGATCGGGCTCTGTTCGAGCCAGCGCAGCCCATCCTCGATGTGGCGCACTTCGACCGGGGTGAGGGCGGTGACGTTGGCCGAGTGATCGGCGCCGAGCAGGATGCTCATTTCGCCGACCAGGGTGCCGGGCTCGGAGATGCGCGCCACTTCGACGCCGTCGCGCTCGACCACCAGCCGACCGGAGACGAGGATGAACAGCTCGCCGCGCGACTCGCCGGTCTCGATCAGCCGCTCGCCGCGCGCGAGGCTCACAGTCGGATAGGTATTGGTCAGCGCCAGCAGATTGGCCATGGTCGATCCCCCGTTTGACGGCAGGCTAGCGGCCCGGAGCGTGGCCGTCGAGTCGGTGCGACCGGGCGCCGTTGGGCAGCTAGTGGACGGTCACGGTGCCCTTCATCGAGGGGTGGATCTTGCAGATATAGGCATGCGCACCGGCGGCGCTGACGGTGACGGTGGCCCGCTTGCCGGTCGACAACCGGCCGGTATCGAAGGCGCCGTCATTGGCGGTGGCGGTGTGCGGGGCGCTGTCCTGGTTGATGAAGGTGATGGTGTCGCCTGCGGCGACGGTGAGCTTGGCGGGCTTGAACTTGTGTCCCTGGATCGTGACGGTGTGCCCGGCCGCCTCGGCGGGCAGGACGCCGAGGGCGAGCCCGCCGATGACCAGCGGCACCGCCAGGGCAACGGCGAGGAACGAATTGCGCATGCGAGCCTCCTCCGGGATGGCCGATGAAGGCTAGGAGCCGGCAGGCGGTGGCGCAATGCGGGGTCACGGAGTGGTGAAGGCGCGGTGCCGGCTTCGACCTCTTCACCTCTCCTTCGGGGGGCGCGGGAGCCGGGAGCACTTCAAGGATGCTTGAACCATACTCGATGTCATCCCAGCGAAAGCTGGGACCCATCTAACCGCTGGCACGGGCTGCGCGTTGGGTCCCAGCTTTCGCTGGGATGACAGCCGGTGGGTGGTTCGATACCGAGCCAAACCCTCTACGCCGATGCAGTCTCGCGCTCGTGCAGCGCCCCGCCCACCCGTGCCCTCGCCAGAGCGGCAGGGTTGAAATCCCAACGAAGGGAGTGGACTCCGCAAAAACCTCACGCCTAGAACAAAGCCAGAACATACGCCGGAGACGCGCCATGCCCAGACACACCATTCCGCTCAACGGCCGCACCTCGCGGCACACCAAGTTCACCCAGGACGAGGTGGAAGCGCTGCTGCAGAAAGGCTTTCGCTTCGCCATCTACCACCCCGCCGGCGACGAGTTCCGGCTGAGCCTGCCGCTGCAGACCATCGAGGATCGGACGCATGGCACGCTGACCATCGAGCAGGGGTGAGCGGCTCAATTGAGCCGCTCGGTCAGCGTCACGACGATGGCGTCGCCGACGCGCTTGCCCAGCTGGTTACGGAGCTTGGCGGCGACCGGCAGCTTATGGGTGCCGTTGCCGAGCGCCATGAAGCTGGAACGGAACGGCTTGCCATCCATGGTGCCGGCGACCTTCACGAGGCCGCGGGTGCCGAAGAAGGCGACGGACTCGGGCCACACCAGATAGGTCCAGCCGCCCTCGGCGGAACTCTGAACCAAAGTGGCCTCGAAGCTGGTGGGGAGAGTTACTGACATGATCGGCTCCTTTTCGCTTGCCTGACCTAATGTCGCGCGACGGTGGGGGATTTCGACAGGGGGTGCGGAGCGGCATCCGATTGCCCGCCGCGGAGCGCCCTTGCCCGCGGGCTATGTCGCTTGCAGGAGCCGGTGATTGGGCTCAGCTCTCACCCACCACCGGTGTCATGCCAGCGAAAGCTGGGACCCAACTCCCCACCGGTGCGGGCTGCGAAATGGGTCCCAGCTTTCGCTGGGATGACACCGAGTTTGGGGTGATCGCAGTGGGTCAGTTCGTCGGTTGAAACGCCCTAGCGAACCAGCATCACCTGCGACAGCGGCAGGAATTTCGTGCCGCCTTCGGCTGGGGTGAGGACGTAGCCGCCCTGGTCGCAAAGGTTGACCCGGCCGTCGCGCCGGCTCTCGCCGACCCGGGCACTGACCGCGGCGGCGCACTCGCTGCCGGGAACGATGACGGTGAAGGTGACGCGCTTGCCCGCCCCGATCTGTTTGAAGCCGCTGACCTCGCCGCCTTTCACCTTGAAGCCGGTGATCGGCTTGGTCAGGTTGTTGTGCAGGGTAAAGGCGTGCTCGGCAGCAGCTACCGGCAAAGCGGCGCAAACAAGAAGGCCGGCGAGCGCGGTACGAAGCGTAATGTGCATGAAATCCCCCAAGAATTCGCTGCACGTTATCGGCGCTGGACGTGGCCGTCGAGGGACAGGGTGCGCAACACGGATCGGGCCAGCGCGCCGCTGCGGCCGGCCCGATCGATCATTTGGTGGCGACGACGCCGTCCAGCGCCTGAGAGTTGACCCCGCCGGTCAGGCGGCGGCCGGGTTGGCGCAGCGAGCCTCGCGGCTCGGTGCACTCGCGCAGCGTTACCGCTTCGCCCTTGCTGAGCTGGCTGAACGGCCGGTGGCCGGGGTTGCGACAGACCGGCGTGACCCGACCTGCGCCAGGGCGGGGGTGGTGAAAGAGCCGGGCGCGACGAGCGTGGCGATCAAGGCGAGCGCGGCGGCCTGGCGTTTGCTGAGCATGGGGCCGGTCCCCGTCACTGTGTGGACACGGCGCCATCGAGCGCATCGGCCGCGACCCATCCGCTGCGGGGATGCGGCCCGGCGAGCTGCCCGACCCGGCACCAGGTCGGCTTGCCCACGCATTCGTACAGCCTGAGCCGCTCGCCCTTGGCGATGCCGGTGACCCGCCGGCCATCCGGCGGCGGCGCCCGCAGCAGGTCGGTGGCGCGAACTGCAGTGATTTCGGGGAAGGTCTGAGCGAAGGACGGGGCAGTCAAACAGGCGGCCGCAACGGCAAAAGCCGTGACGCTAAGCTTTGGCAGCATTTGATGTTTTACCTCGCGTTGCGGGATGCAACGGGGCGAACATGAAAGTCATATGATGAATTGAGGATGAACCGAGTGTGGGGAGGCGCGGCCGTGCCGCCGGTCACCTCTGCCACGCCAGCGATCCTAGATAGATGCGGCATCGGCGCGCATGATGTCTTACGACAACGGCAACAACTCATCGTCACTTCATCATTGAAGACTAGTTCGCGAACGCGGCAGCCGCAGGCGACCAGCGTATGAGGAACCAGAGCTCATTGGTCGACGGTGAACGTGGATGTGGTTGAGGCTCAGTCCTCCTAGCCCCCGCGACTCAGAACCCTTTCCGACGCCCGCAGCTCAGCCGCTTCTCGCCTTTCGGAAATGAAGTCGTCGATCGATTTCGCCGCCTTGTAGGTTACCGGGCCCAGAACCCTTTTTGCTCTCGATTCTGCGTCGCCCGGATGTCGCAGTTTAGTTAGTTCGTACCATTGAAGTAATGCCAACAGAGAGTGCCCGCGGACCGCGATACGGATGCCGATCACTATCGCCAAAGTTGCAACGCCAAATACAATCGCAACCAAAGTTGGAAAATGCATAAATATCATCACGATAACTGTCAAAATAGCGGCCGGAAGTATCAGCGAGAGCGTGTATCTAGGCAACTTCGGTAGTCTTATGCTGTCGATTGCATCGAATATCTTGTCAGCCCCAACTAGGCGCGCATTGATCTTTGCCCATGCAATCGCGGACGCCGCCAAAATGGTATAGCTCTTCGCCAAATTGACGTTATCGACAGTAAATATGGCGTCGTACCAACGCTGATCGGACATCTCCACGAAGAATTTCCGCGCCTCCGGTTCCCTTAGCAATGGCAGGCATGGATTGGACATAGAAAAATAGGTCCAATATGGGCCTCTGTCTTCTCCGGATAATTTTTGTTGCACTGACCAATAACAAAATAGAGCGATAAAGTACTCATAAAATTGCTTGTGAGGAAAGTAATATCCGGCCGGACCGGATACCACATCTCGAACAACGACGCCAGTTGTTCTGATGTCAGATATGAGTGACTCCTGCGTCTTTCCAGCGCCCTGTTCTCTTTCTTGCGTTAAGTAGTCCTTGGTGTACTGGATCTCCTCGTCGCTTGCGTCTATGTGCGCGACATAGGCCTCAGATACCAACTGCGCGGCTCGAATGGATTTTTCTAGGTCATCGCGGGAAATGGTGTTGGACATTCCCGCGCGCTGCATGTCGCGAGCAATGGCCATCATGTAAAAATTTTTAACACGATGGGGGACGTGCAGATAGTTCTGCTTTTTGGTGAGGCCGCTTTTGATCTGCTCATCCTCGACCTCTCTCTCCTTCCTTCGGTACTCAAATTCGATGTAGTTTTCTATGATCTTCGCGGAGGTCACCTTGCCCGAGTTGACCAAGCTTTCTTTGATTTCGTCCCATGTGATGGCGATCAAGGGCAGCATCGACGGCCGCGAAGCGATGTCGCGGAAACGGGCATCGGTGCGGTAGTGCGCGAGAATGCCGTCCGACGTGGACTGCGGAAATGGACGGAGCGCTTCCTCTATCTTTTGCTCGTCGAAGAATCTGAAAGAGTAAAGAGTTGCGAATGGCTGTCCCGATGCTGCCATAATCTCGTCGATCCGGAGCAGGCGGCGAAGTTCCTTGTCATCAAGAAAGAAGTTTGGACGCCCGGTGAAGGCGATTTTCGATCTGGGAAACGCGAAGCGCCAGAGGGCATCAAACTGGGCGAGCCGCTGAGAGCGGAGCCCGGCGTTGTTCACTTCGTCGAACCCTTCAAAGAACAGAATAGCACGCCCGGCAACGACAAGGTTGAGCAACGCGCGACCGGATAGCCGGTGCTGAGCTCCCCACGCGGCAAGAAAATTCGACCTTGTTAGTGTTGATGGATCCCTTCCTCTCAACGGTATGAGGAGTGGAATGCGACGATTTATTTGTGGGTTGGCGATGTAAGATTTGGCCCAGTCAGCGCAATATTGTAAGATGGCGCTTGACTTGCCTTGACCGAACTCTCCTACGAGGGAGAGCTGCTGTCGCCCTTCTTTTGCAACCCAATCGTCGATGAGGGCAGAGAATGTCGTGGTGGCTCCGTCCTCCTTCTGAACCAACGTTGGCTCAACAAATATGTCGGACAGAGTAAGGGCCGTACCCAAGACACTGTCACGCTCGAACCGGCTAATAAGATCCTCGCAGTAGCCTCTCAGATTTACGCCAAGAGATAGCAGGGAGGCCTTGCTAATTATCCGAACCTTGACACCGTCGTGGTCAAATACCTTATCAAGACGGTCGTCACTGTCGACGCAGACGTATAGATGCCCGTACTGGCCTTTACGGTCGTGAAGTAGCGTGACGGCTTGTTTGGAGGTAAGTTCTTGAGAGACGGGGAGGACGGCAACGGTAGTGGTCTTGCTTGGATCGTGTACTGGTGCGAGGGTGCCAAACCAGCAGTTTAGCTCCGTGCTCCAGGCAGTCTCGGCAACCGAGATCTCGTTAATCGCCTCGAGAATCAGGTCTCGCGCGAAAAGGTCCCAGTGCGGGTTCGGGGGGGCGTCGCTGAGTTCTAGACTCGAATGCAAAGCTCTTTCGTCAATCACGACGTCAGCTTTTCCGGTGGCTCGCATGGCGAGATACTCCCGAGCGATTTGGAAGAGTTCCATCTCGGTACCGCTCGCGATCAACTGGGCGTCCAGCGAGGTTGGAGGGCCGTCCCATGTTTCTATAGTCGATTGTCCGAAGCGATAGAGGGTCCGGATCAAGACTAGGCAAAGAACAATTATTAGAAAGTAGTCCAGCGCCTTCGAGGCGACGCTCCAAGGGCCGATGAGACTTGATCTGCCCATCAGCGTCAGAACATTGGACGTAAGGGATTCGAGAAAATTTAGCTGTCCCACTGCAAATATGGTTGTAGGAACGGCCAGCATTATCGCGCCAACAATTGATGCGGCAAAACGACCCTTTCCAGTGAGAAGTTTCAGCCTGAGATAGGCGGCGTAGACGATCAACAAGACAACAATCGCCGCCAAGGCGAGCGTAATAGCAAGCAGCATGTGAGTCCCCCTCAGGGAGACCAACATAATCAAAGGCTAGGCTAAGCGAAAGTCGGTAGTAGTGAGAGCTACGTTAGCCGAAGAGTCCACGCAACGTCGACAGCTCCGGCGTTCAAGTAGTACGGATAGCAGGCTCCACAGCGCGGCTCGAAGTCTCGAGTTCGATCGCGCTACTCCACCCCACCCTCCAACACATCCAACTCCATCTCCCTTAGCCGCTTCACCTCGTCGCGCAGCCGTGCCGCCTTCTCAAACTCCAAGTTCGTTGCGGCCTCGCGCATCTCGCGTTCCAGGTCCTTGATCACCGCAGCGAGGTTTGCCCCGGCCTGCACCTTTTCCTTGCCGCTCTTGTCTTTGCCGATCGAGACGGTGACGTGGTCCTGTTCGTAGATGCTGTCGACGATTTCCTTGATGTTGGATTTCACCGATTGCGGGGTGATGCCGTTGGCGACGTTGTAGGCGGTCTGCTTTTCGCGGCGGCGGCTGGTTTCGGCCATGGCGCGTTCCATGGAGCCGGTGATGTTGTCGGCGTAGAGGATGACCTTGCCGTCGACGTTACGGGCGGCGCGGCCGATGGTCTGGATCAGTGAGGTTTCGGAGCGCAAAAACCCTTCCTTGTCGGCATCGAGGATGGCGACGAGGGCACATTCGGGGATGTCGAGGCCTTCACGCAGCAGGTTGATGCCGACCAGCACATCGAAGGCGCCGAGGCGGAGATCCCTGATGATTTCGATGCGCTCGATGGTGTCGATATCGCTGTGCATGTAGCGCACGCGAATGCCCTGCTCGTGCATGTATTCGGTGAGATCCTCGGCCATGCGCTTGGTGAGCACGGTGACCAGGGTGCGGTAGCCGGCCTTCGACACCTGGCGGATCTCGTCGACCACGTCGTCGACCTGGGTTTTTGCTGGCCGGATCTCGACCGGCGGATCGATCAGGCCAGTGGGGCGGATGACCTGCTCGGCGAACACGCCGCCGGACTGTTCCATTTCCCAGGCGCCGGGGGTGGCCGAGACGTAGATGGTCTGCGGGCGCATGGCGTTCCACTCCTCGAAGCGGAGCGGGCGGTTATCCATGGCCGAGGGCAGGCGGAAGCCGTATTCGGCGAGGGTGGCCTTGCGGCGCAGGTCGCCGCGATACATGGCGCCGAGCTGGCCGACGGTGACGTGGCTTTCGTCGATGAACACCAGGGCATTGTCGGGCAGGTATTCGAACAGCGTCGGTGGCGGCTCGCCGGGCTTCCGGCCGGAGAAGTAGCGCGAATAGTTCTCGATGCCGGCGCAGGAGCCGGTGGCTTCCATCATTTCGAGATCGAACAGGGTGCGCTGCTCGAGCCGCTGGGCTTCGAGGAAGCGGCCGGCGCCGTTCAGTTCCTGCAGGCGGGCGGCGAGCTCCTTGCGGATCTCCTTGATGGCGCCGGTGAGGGTGGCGCGCGGCGTCACATAGTGGCTGTTGGCGAAGATGCGGACGCTGAGCAGGTCCGACGACTTCTTGCCGGTGAGCGGATCGAACTCGGCGATCGACTCGATCTCGTTGCCGAACAGGGTGATGCGCCAGGCGGCATCCTCATAGTGGGCCGGGAACAGCTCAACCGTGTCGCCGCGCACCCGAAAAGTGCCGCGGACGAAGCCGGTGTCGCCGCGCTTGTATTGCAGCTGGCTGAGCGAGCGCAGCAGCTCCTGGTGGTCGACCTTCTGGCCCTTGCGGAGATCGAAGGTCATGGCGGTGTAGTCTTCCACCGAGCCGATACCGTAGATGCAGGAGACCGAAGCGACGATGATGACGTCGTCGCGTTCGAGCAGGGCGCGCGTCGCTGAGTGGCGCATGCGATCGATCTGCTCGTTGATGGTCGATTCCTTCTCGATATAGGTGTCGGTCCGCGGCACATAGGCCTCGGGCTGGTAGTAGTCGTAGTAGGAAACGAAATACTCGACAGCGTTGTCGGGGAAGAACGACTTCATCTCGCCATAGAGCTGAGCGGCCAGCGTCTTGTTGGGCGCAAGGATCAGCGCCGGCCGCTGAGTGCGCATGATGGTCTGCGCCGCGGTAAAGGTCTTGCCGGAGCCGGTGACGCCGAGCAGCACCTGGTCGGTCTCGCCGTTCTCGACGCCCTCGACCAGGTCGGCGATGGCGGTGGGCTGGTCGCCGCGCGGCTCGTAGCTGGTGACCAGCTTGAACGGCACACCGCCTTCGGATTTGTCGCGCGGGGCAGGGCGGTGCGGCTTCCACTCCTTATTGCCCTCCACCTCCTTGCGGCCGTGCAGGATGATATCCTCGAGCGCCTTCACGGTGGCGGAGATGCCGACGGTCTGCGCGCCGGCCAGCGACTGGCCGGGCATGTTCTTGGCCCTGACCTTCTTCTTCGAGGTCTCGAGCGCTTCGCGCAGCTGCTCCATCACCTCGGGGTCTTTCGCCGCCTGGCGCGAGATATCGCGGGCCGTGACGTGGCCGGAGGGCAGGTGGCCGAAGCCGGCCTGGTCCGACTCACCCATGCCGCCGAAATCCGGACGATCGACCGAGTTGGCCTTCGACTTGGGAGCCTTGAGCTGCATGCCCGTGGCGGCGGAGCGCGCCGTCTTTTTCGGCTTTTCCTGCGCCAGCGGGCCATCGGCCTTCTTGATCAGGGGTTGGGGCGTCAGCGGCTGGATGCCGGTACCGACGGCTTCGGCGGCGCGGCGGGCGGCGTTGTCGAGGGCGCGCTTGTTCTTCAGGCGCTCCTGCGGCAGCCGCTTGTTCAGGCGCTCGTCCTCGGCCTTCTCGATCTCGCCGAGGAAGTCATCGATGGAGAAGTCGGAAACCGGCTTTTTCGGGGGCATGGCGGACTCTCGGCGTTTGGTTCACTTGGCGCCCCGCGATAGGAGCGCGGGCGGTGCGCAGCCAGCACCATAGATAGGTGTGCTGTCAGAATCTGTCAGTGTTGTCGTGGTTCCACGTCAATATAGGGCGTGGCGAACGGAAAGGGAACAGGGGGGCCAAAGGCACGATGCCCACCTCCCCCTTGACGGGGGAGGCAAGCGGAGCTTGGGAGCGACAGCGGAGCTAGCGCAGCTCGGAGGGGGTGTGCGGAGCCTCGTTGCCTG
>NZ_LMCR01000015.1:0-287080 GCF_001424865.1 Devosia sp. Root105 | reverse complement strand
CAGGCAACGAGGCTCCGCACACCCCCTCCGAGCTGCGCTAGCTCGCTTGCGCTCGCAAGCTTCGCTTGCCTCCCCCGTCAAGGGGGAGGTGGGCATCGAGCTTGTGGCTGGATCCGGCCCAGCAATGCGATTGGGACCGCTACCATTGGATGTGTCGCTGCGGGCGATTTGCCCTTTCCCATGCCTCCGCACGACGCCAAGAATACTCCCGAGGGGGAGCTATGGATTCGCGGCTGTATTGGCTGGCGCTGGCGGCATTTGTCGGGGCCATTGAAGGGGGCCTGATCGCCGGATTGTTGCCGCTGATCGGCGCCGACCTCGGGGTGAGCCTGGGGCAGGCGGGGCTGGTGGTGCTGTTCTATTCGCTGGCCTATGCCTTCGGCCCGCCGCTGCTGGCGCTGCTGCTCGGCGGGGTGGGGCGGCGGCGCATTCTCGCCGGCGCCGAGTTCGGCTTTGCGCTCTGCGCGCTGCTGATCGTGCTCTCCACTACGTTCGAAGCCCTGGTCGTGGTGCGGACGGCACTGGCGGTGGTGGCGGGGACCTATACCGGCACCGCCATGGCGACCGCCGCGATGATCGCGCCCTATGGCAAGCGCGGCCGCTACATGCAGGTGATCAGCATGGGGCAGGCGATCGCGGCGCTGGCCGGCGTGCCGCTCGGGGCGTGGATCGCGGCGCAGTTCGGCTGGCGGGTGGTCTATGTGATGCTGGCGATCATGGCCGGGCTGGCGGCGACGGCGCTCTATGTGCGGCTGCCGCGCGGCATGCTGGGCGATACGCTGAGCATTCGCGACCGGCTGCGGGTGCTGCGCAACCCCGGCGTGGGCCGGGCGCTGCTCTCGACCCTGTTGTTCATGATCGGCTCGTCGCCGCTGATCGTCTATATCGGCGCGCTGATGGCGGCGGTGGGCGTCGGCTACGAGACGCTGCCGCTGGTGCTGCTGGCCGGCGGCATCGGCGCCATCGCCTGCAGCGCCACCGCGGGCCGGATGTCGGATCGGTTCGGCAGCGGCCGGACGGCGACCATCGCCGGGCTGGCGGTGATCGTGGTGATGGCGGTGTTTTTCGGCCTCTCCTATGTGCCGTCGGCCTTCGCCCTGCCGGCGCTGATGCTGACGGTCGGCGCGCAGGGTTTCGTCGGCCGCACCTATTCGATCGCGGTGGCCAGCCACATGGCGCAGATCGCGCCGGGCGCGGTGCCGGTGGCGATCTCGCTCAATATGTCCGCCTTCATGATCGGGATGGCGGTGGCAGCGGCCTTAGGCGGCATCGTGCTCGACAGCTGGGGCGCCATGGCCCTGCCGCTGATCGGCATCCCCCTGGTCGCCCTGGCGCTGATTGTGTGGCGTTCAGTGCCGGAAGGGCCACGCGAGCGGGTGGATGAGGAGGGGTCGTAAGGGGGGCGAGGCGGCTTGGTTGTGTTTCCACTGGCGGTGCCATCAACGCCCCCTCGCCCCTTCTAGGGCGCGCGAGAGCGCCCTCCGGGGGGAGAGGGGACGCGAGACATCCGCCGGTGCCAAACAGCGCCGGACCGGGCGTCTTTGCTCAGCTGGTCGGAACCTCAACAAACCGCGCCAGCTGTTCGATCACGGTACCCCAGCCGTCGTAGAAGCCGAGTTCGGCGTGCTTGTCGCGCGTGGCGCGGTCGGAATGCATGACGCGCGCCGCGTACTGCGTGCCGCCATTCATCTCGTCGAGGGTGATTTCAGCTGTGATGAAGCTATTGGGCGCCGGGCGGAAGCCGGCGAGCAGGGCATCGGTGAAGATGAGGCGGCGCTGCGGTTCGACGATCAGGAAGCAGGCATTCATATGCGGGGCAAAGGGCTGGCCGGCTTCGCTGATTTCGGTCACCAGTGGGCCGCCGGGCACGGCTTCGAAGCGGACCGCCCGGCACTTGGCCGGCTCGGGCACCCACCATTGCTCGAACTGCCGCGGCAGCGTCCAGGCATCCCAGACGGCGGCGCGCGGCGCCCGGATGAAGCGCTCGATGGTGAGGTCGCGTTCGGGGTCGAACATCTCGGTCATGGCTTGTCCCTGGTGACGAAGGCCTCGAGCCGGTCGGTACGCCCGCTCCACAGCCGGCGCTGCTGATCCAGCCAGCTGTCGACCAGCGCGAACGTGCCCTTTTCGAGGGTGCAGGTGCGCACCCGGCCGGTTTTCGCGGTGCGGATCAGGCCGCTCTGCTCGAGGGCGGTGATGTGCTTCATGAACGAGGGCAGGGCCATGTCGAACGGTTTGGCCAGTTCGCCCACGCCGGCCGGGCCGCCGCCGAGGCGCTGCAGGATGGCCCGCCGTGTCGGATCGGCGAGGGCCTGGAAAATCCCGTCGAGTTGCTCGGTGCCCGTATGCATGGGCGACGACTAGCATCGGGCAATGCTTAGCGCAATGGCTAAGTGTTTGCCGCCGGCATCACTTAGCCGTTGCGCTAAGTGTCTGCGGTTGATAGTTAGCCAAAAGGCATAGTGTTTCTCACTCGGAGTTTGAAAAATGAAGCTGGTGGTCATGACCTTCGTATCGCTGGACGGCGTCTACCAGGGGCCGGGCAGCCCGGACGAGGACCGCAGCGACGGCTTTTCGCGCGGCGGCTGGTTCGTGCCCTATCTCGAGCAGGGCTTTCTCGATCAGGCGCGCATCTGGCTGGAGCAGGCCGATGGCTTGCTGCTCGGGCGGCGGACCTATGAGAGCTTTGCGCGCGACTGGCCGGAGATGAACAAGCCGGATGACGCCATCGGGCTGATGATGAACCGGCTGCCGAAATACGTGGCCTCGGCGACGCTCGAGGCAACCAGCTGGGGACCGGCGACGGTGCTGCGCGGCGATGTGCTCAAGCAGGTCGAGGCGTTGAAGGCGCGGGATGGCGGCGAGCTGCAGGTGCATGGCAGCGGCAGCCTCGCCGGATCGCTGCTGGCGGCGGGGCTGGTCGATGAGCTGCGGCTGGCGGTGGCGCCGGTGATCGTCGGGGTCGGGCACAAGCTGTTTGCACGGGATGGCGTGGCGACGGCGATGCAGGCGCTGCGCAACGACACGACGCCGGGCGGGCTCAACATCCAGGTGTTCAAACGGGTGGGCGAGGCGAAATACGAGACGTTCCAGCGGCCTTAGGGACTTGAAGATCGGGCGCAGGATTTGGCCACCCACTCGGTGTCATCCCAGCGAAAGCTGGGACCCATCTATCGGCTGGCGCGGGCTGTGAGTTGGGTCCCAGCTTTCGCTGGGATGACGGCCGGTGGGGAGGTGAGGCCGTGGACCATCTCGGGTCCGTTTACGGCTCTCACAGAGCTCTACCCAGCCATAGCCCTAACGGGCTCGACATTGCCGCCAAAGCTGCGCACCCGGGTGCCATACTCCGCCAATGCCGTGTCGAACTCGGCGGGGCCGAAGTCGGGCCATTTCACCCGGGTGAAGTAGAGCTCGGCCTGGGCGCATTCCCACAGCATGAAATCGGAGAGCCGCTGGTCGCCGCCGGTGCGGATGAGGAAATCGACATCCTCGGTGCCGAGCTCGGCGGCGATCGCCTCGGGTCCCGCCGCCGCGGCGGCGAGGATGGCGTCGCGGGCGGAGTAATCGATGGCGACGCGCAGATGCAGGCCGGTGCAGGCGGCGGTGCTGCGTTCGGCGGCGGCGATGGCTTTCACCAGGCCGAGCGGCAGGCGGTCGCGGCGGCCAAGAATGGAAATGCGGACATTGGCGTCGCGCAGTTGGCGCGCCTCGACGAGCAGGAAATGCCGCAGCAGCGCCATCATGCCGGCGACTTCGGCCTCGGAGCGGCGCCAGTTATAGGTGGAGAAGGCGTAGAGCGACAGCGCGCCGATATCGCGCGCAATGGCCGAGCGGACGATGGCGCGCACGGTATCGGCGCCGACCTGATGGCCGGCCGGGCGGGGCAGGCCCCGCGCCTCGGCCCAGCGGCCATTGCCGTCCATGATGATGGCGACGTGGAGTTTGTGGTCAGGAGTGGTTTGCATTGTAAACCTCGTGGACATCGGTTGAGCGGATATGAATTGGTCAGGCATCGGTTACGAATTGGTAGTGGTCGACGGAGAGAGACGGCCCCCTCCCTCGCCATTCGAGCATAGCTCTCATGGCCTTCTCGTCTCAAATCGCTCCACTGGAGCGATTTGCCCTTCGGGGCGGTTCGAAGTCCCCCATGAAGGGGGAGGTGCCCCGCCGGTTCATTGGGCACAATCGAAGACAAAGCCTCGACTCTTCACCTCCCCCTTTATGGGGGGGGCCGGGAGGGGGCCGTCTGCTTCAGTCCGCACTATGCCACCTGCGGCTTGCCCGGCGCAGCCTGCTCCGCCCTTGCCGAGGCGTCGCGGACGACGCGTTCGAGCACCGAGAGATAGTCGAGGAAACGCTGGCGGCCGGCGGGGGTGAGGCGGATTTCGGTCAGCGGGCGGTTACCGGTGTAGCCCTTGTGAATGTCGACCAGCCCGGCTTCCTGCAGCACGGCGAGGTGGCGGCTGAGATTGCCCTGGGTGAGGCCGCAGAGGCGCAGCAGGTCGTTGAAGGCGAGGCCGTCAGGCCGGCTGACCAGGGAGGTGAGGATGCCGAGGCGGGCCTTCTCGTGGATGACGCGGTCGAGCCCGTCATAGGCGAACGGCGCATCGGGCTCAGCGGACATTGGCGGCCTCCGAGGCGCGGTGGACGATGCCGGCGATCAGCAACTGGCCGACGGCGAAGGGCAGGCCCATGTGCCAGGGCGAGAGGGTTTGGTCCCCGGCGGCGAAGAGCAGCACGGTGAAGCCTGACAGCAGGTACCAGGCGCCGGCCAGCGCGATGGCGCGCGGCAGCGAGCGGACGGCGGCAAAAATGCCGAGGCTGACGAGGATCAGCCACAGGCCGGGGACCAGCCACAGCTGCTCGGGCGCGAAGCGGGCGAAGAAGGCGAGCAGCGCCGCGCCGGCGACGCCTGCCGGTACGAAGTTCAGCACCGCCTCGCGGATCATCTGGTCGGCAAGGCCGGCATGGTGGCGCTGGGCCCGGCGCAGCATCTCGGCGCCAATCAGCGCGACGGCGACAATGGCGGTGAGCACCCAGCCGGTGAAGTAGGCCATGGGCTCAGCGGCGCCCGGCAGCACCGACTGCAGCGCCGCAACGGCGAAGGCGAGGAGGCCCGAGGTGGCAAGGGCGGCGGGACCGAGGCCGAGGAACTCGCTCGACTGGGCGAGGCGCGACTTGATCTCGACGATATCGGCGAGGGCTTTGTCGAGGTCGGACATGGCCGGTGACTCTGGTTTGTGACGCAAACCAGATTGGGGCGCAAATTGCGGCGGGTGTATGGCGTGGAACTGCGGGAGCCGTGGGATCACAGGCGCCGCTGTGAAGCGCGGTGCATTTGTGGTAATTTGTCGAGTGTCTCTGGGCTCCCCGCCTCGTGGCACGACGCCAGGAGCTTTCCAGCTCCCGGCGTTCTAGGTGACTGCTCGGACCCCGATGCCGCCATGCGTCGGGGTCCACCTATTGATAGCGGATCGTTCCGGCAATTTCGCTGACATCGCCAGGAGGCGACCGCGGGCGGACGGCAAGAGGCCGTCGCGAGCGGATCGGCAAGAGGCGACCGCGACCACTGGCCCTGCTGCCCCGTTCCGTGAGACAATGACGGCGCGGCGGGGGAGGTGACAGGTGTCGACCCGGCTTGGCTATTTCCTCATCGCCGACATTACCGGCTACACCCAGTATCTGGGGGCGTCGGAGTTGGAGCATGCGCAGCAGACGCTGACGGCGCTGCTCAACCTCCTGATCCACGACACGCGGCCGCCGCTGGTGATCTCGCGGCTCGCCGGCGATGCGGTGATCAGCTACGGGCTGAGCGACAATTTCCTCACCGGCCAGACCTTCGCCGAGACCATCGAGGACACCTATGTCGATTTCCGCAGGGCGATCGAGCGGATGGTGCACAACACCACATGCCCCTGCAATGCCTGCCGCAATATCGGCACGCTGGATCTGAAGTTCTTCGTCCATCATGGCGAATTCGCCGTGCAGAAGCTCGATGCACATGACGAGTTGGTGGGCTCGGAGGTGATCCTGATCCACCGGCTGCTGAAGAACCACGTGACCGAGGCGACCGGCTTCCGGGCCTATACGCTGTTCACCGATGCGGCGCTGACCCGGCTCGGGCTGGGGACCGCGGGGCTGGTGGCGCATCAGGAGAGCTACGAGAATTTCGGCCCGGTCGCAGTGTGGATCGAGGACATGCATCCGGTGTGGGAAGCGAAGCGCCGGCTGACCCGAGTGAGCATCCCGGGGGACAGCGAGCTGCTGCGGGTGAGCGCCGAGATCGCGCTGCCGCGCGAGCGGGTGTGGGACTATGTGGTGCAGCCCGAGCACTACCGGGTGCTGCTGGCGGCGACGCATCTCGATATCAACGGCAAAAGCGCCGGACGGGTGGCGGTGGGCAGCGTGTTCCAGTGCTACCACGGCGATGCGATCATTCCGCTGACGGTGCTCGAATGGCAGCCATTCGAGCAGATGCTGGTCGAGTATGTGTCGCCGGTACCGATCCGTGGGGTGTCGGGGCTGACCGAGCTGCGGCTCGAAGACTCCGGGACCGGCACCCGGCTGACGCAGATCTTCAGCAAATCGAGTGGCCCGTTGCTGGGCCGGATGATGTCGGATGCCGGGCTGAAGTCGTCGGCGAAACAGTTCCAGCACGATATCGAGCAGTTCGCGAGGCATATCGAGGCCGACCATGCGCAGCATCCGCCGGAGGACGCGATGCCGACGATCGCTGCGGCGGAGATCGGCGCGGCGGCGCGCCAGAGCCTTGGCGAGATCGGCGCCTAGAGCCTTTCACCGCCGATCCGACGAGCGTTAATCCCAGCTCTTGACGCTGCGCAGCTTCTTGGTGGCGCCGCGCTGCGACTTGCCTTCGAGGCGGCGTTGCTTCGAGCCGAGGGTAGGGCGGGTCGGGCGCCGGGGTTTTGGCGGGACCAGGGCCTCGCGCAGGATGGCGACGAGGCGGTCGATGGCGTCGTCGCGATTCATCGGCTGGCTGCGCAGGCGGTTGGCGGTGATGACGATGACGCCCTCGGTGGTGAGCCGGCTGCCGGCGAGAACGGCGGCGCGGTGCTTCAGCGGCTCGGGCAGGGAGGGGGAACCCATCAGGTCGAAGCGGAGCTGCGCCGCGCTCGACACCTTGTTGACGTTCTGGCCGCCCGGGCCGGGGCTGCGGATATAGTCGATCGAAATCTCCGACAGCGGGAGATGCACGGCGCCGCCGATGTGGAGAGAGTCGGGAATGGGGGAGGGCTCCGCAGGTTGGAGGCGGAGGTTAGCACGGACGCCTGAGCGTGTGGCCACCCCCACCCTTGATCCCTCCCCACAAGGGGGAGGGAGAAGCAGAACTGAGATCGTGCCGTTAGCGCCTCCCTCCCCTTGTGGGGAGGGCCGGGGTGGGGGTGGCCACACGCTCGAACTAGTCCGCGTCCAGCACCGAGCCGCAGGTGAGGTTCATGATGGCGCCTGATATCGCGGTGGCGCGGTCGGAGGCGGCGAAGGCGGCGGCGCTGGCGACTTCGGCGAGGGTAGGCATGCGGCCGAGAATGGTGCCGGCTGTCATGTAGGCCTTGATCTCGCGAACCAGCTCGGCGTGCTCTGGGGCGGAGGGCCAGGTCTCCGGGATGGCTTCGGAGCGGAGGCAGACAACGCGAACCCCTTTGGGGCCGAGTTCGGCGGCGAGGGTGCGCGACAGCGCTTCGATGGCGGTGCAGGCGATGCCGAAGCCGCCGGCGCTGTGCTCCATCTGGTCGCGGCCCGAGAGGTGGGCGCCGGTGGACGACAGGGTGAGAATGACGCCGGAGCCCTGCTTGACCATATGGCGGGCGGCGGCGAGGCCGGTGAACAGGTGCGTGCGGACGCCGGCAGTGATCGGGGTGAGCACGTCCGCGCTGTTCATGTCGATGAGGCGCGTGCCCTGCAGGTGGCCGAAGATCGAGATGGCATTGAAGGTGATGTCGATGCGGCCGGCTTTGGCGGCGATGGCATCGGCATGGGCGCCAACCGCGGCTTCGTCGAGGGCATCGACTTCGGCGGCCTCCGCCTCGCCGCCCGCGGCGTTGATGGCGTCGGCGACGGCCTGGACTTTGGCGAGTGTGCGGCCGGCGAGGAACAGGCGGGCGCCATCGGCAGCGAACTGCCGGGCGGTGGCGGAGCCGATCCTGCCGGCGGCACCGTGGATGATGGCGGTCTTGTTGGCGAGCATGGGAGGCCTTTCCGGTTGAGAGGCTGGTGCGTGCTGACCCCCACCCCTGTGAGGGAGACCAAAACACAATGTCCGTGCGGGCGTCTCCCTCCCCCTTGCGGGGAGGGATCAAGGGTGGGGGTGCACAGCCACCGGCGCTGGTGATGAGGTCATGTCAGCTGTTGCAGCTGGATGCCCTTGGCCAAGGCCGCGGCGTATTGCTCTTCCTTATTGAAGAGCGAGTTCCAGCCGCCGACATGGCTGTCGCGCGAGGCGACGGAGGTGAAGGGGGTCTGGTGGAAATGCTGGGTGGTGCGGCCGGCGCGTTCCTCGAACTGCACCGTGATGGTGGTCGGCACGGTTTCGCCGGCCCCTTCGTCCCAGGCGAAGCTGAGGACGATGCGCTTATGCGGCTCGATCTCGAGATACTCGCCACCCGACCAGCTCTTGGGGAACATCGACGAGGTCATGCCGACCCGCCAGGCGCCGCCGGGGCGGAAGTCGGAGCTGAGGTCGGTGACGGTGAAGCCTTCCGGGCCCCACCAGCGGATCATGTGCTGGGGTTCCTGCCACATGCGCCAGACGATCGACAGCGGCGCATCGAAACTGCGGGTGATGAACAGCTCGTCGTCGCGCAGCTTCAGGGCCTCAGTGCGCATTTCAGTTCTTTGAGCCATTGTCATCTCCCTTGGTGATCTCGTCGAGATAGGCGCCCATCTTGTCGAAGCTGCCTTCCCAGAACATGCGGTAGCGGGCGAGCCAGCCATCGACTTCTTGCAGCCGGGCGGTTTCGAGTTTGCAGGGCCGCCACTGCGCCTCGCGGCCGCGGCTGATCAGGCCGGCGGTTTCGAGCACCTTCAAATGCCGCGACACGGCCTGCAGCGTAATGTCGAATGGTTCGGCCAGCTCGTTGACCGTCGCCTCGCCTTGGCTCAGCCGGGCCAGCAGGGCCCGGCGGGTCGGATCGGCGAGGGCCGACAACGTGGTGCTGAGCGGGTCGGTGGCGGAGTACATATTCAACACTTTCGTTGATTAACGTTTGTGTTGAATATGCCCTCCGTTGTCGGCTGTCAAGCGGCGCCGCGGCGGCGGCGGAGCAGCAGGATGAAGAAGCCGCCACCGACCAGCCCGGTGATGATGCCGATCGGCAGATCCTGCGGCGGGATGATGGTGCGGGCCAGCATATCGGCGAGAACGAGGAAGATGGCGCCGAGCAGAGCCGACAGCGGCAGCACCCGGCGATAGTCGCCGCCGACCACCAGGCGGACGATGTGCGGGATCATCAGCCCGACAAAAGCGATGACGCCGGAGAAGGCCACGGCGGCGCCGGTCAGCAGGGCCGAGACGATGAACACCAGCATGCGGAAGCGCCCGGCCGGGATGCCGAGCGTGGTGGCGCTTTCGTCGCCGAGAGTCATGGCGTTGAGGTGGCGCGCGTTGGCGATGAGGTAAGCGCCGCAGGCGAGGAGCGCGACGAGCGGGTAGGGCAGTTGCGCCCAGGTTGAGAGCCCGAGGCCGCCGAGCATCCAGAAGATCACGGTGTGGGCGGCGCGCGGATCGCCGAGAAAGATGGCGAGGCTGCCGCCGGAGGTGATGATGAAGCTGACGGCGACGCCGGCGAGGATCAGCCTGCTGGCATCGGTGGAGCGGGTGAGATTGGCGACGCTGACCACGATGGCGGTGCTCAGGAGCGCGCCGCCGAAGGCGAAGAGCGGCACGGTGGCGAGGCCGAGGAACATGCCGGTATGCAGCAGCACGATGATGGCGCCAAGCGCCGCGCCCGAGGAAATGCCGAGCAGGTGCGGATCGGCGAGCGGGTTGCGAGTCACCGATTGCAGCGCCGCGCCGACCAGCGCCAGGCTGGCGCCGACGGCGGCGCCGAGGATGACGCGGGGCAGGCGGACCTCCCAGACGATGTTGTCACGACCGGCCGACCAGCTGACCTCGACGCTGCCGGGGGCGAGATGGTGGGCGACGACCGACCACACGGTATCGAGCGGAATGGCGATGGCGCCGACGCTGACGGCGACCAGCGCGGTGACGAGGAGCAGCGCGGCGAGCGCCAGCACCAGCGCCGGGGTGGCGTGGACGAGGGCGTGGCGCGGGCCGGAGAGGTGGCGGTGGGACATGGGGGCTTGCTTGCTAACTTGGACCGCCGGCGCGGGCCGACCCCCACCCCTGTCCCCTCCCCCTCAAACAGGGGGAGGGAGACGCTGTCCTCGATATCTGTGGGAGGGTCTCCCTCCCCCTTGCGGGGAGGGGACAGGGGCGGGGTCAGCCCGCGCCGGCTTCGCCTACTCCGCGAACGCCGCCGCCAGGTGCTTGATCGCCGCGATGTTGCGCGGGCCCGGGGTGGCCTCGACATATTGAAGCGTAACGAAGCGGTTATGCCTTACCGCCGGAATGTCCTTGAAGGCCGGGTTGTTGCGCATGAAGTCGGCCTTCTGCTCGGCGGTGACTTCGCCGTAGTTGATGATGACGATGACGTCGGGGTTGCGCTCGATCACCGGCTCCCAGCCGATCTCGACCCAGCTCGAGTTCACGTCGTCCATGATGTTGGCGCCGCCGGCGGCTTCGATCAGTGCGGTGGGGATGGCGTAGCGGCCCGCAGTGAAGGGCTTTTCCTCGCCCGAGTCATAGATGAAGACCTTTGGCGGGGTGTCGCGCCTGGGTAGCGTCGCGGTGAAGGCGGCGAGCTCGGACTGGTAACCGGCAACCAGCGCTTCGGCGCGTTCGGAGACGCCGAAGATTTTTCCCAGATTGAGCAGGTCGACATAGAGGTCGTCGATCGCGGCCTTGGGCTTGTCCATGATGTGGATGCAGCTTTCGGTCAGCTCGTAGACCTTGATGCCGAAGGCACCGAGGGTCTCCGGGGTGATTTCGCCGCCGACCTTCATGCCGTAGTTCCAGCCGGCGAAATAGAAGTCGGCATCGGCGCCGAGCAGCACTTCCTTGGTGGGATAGTCAGGCGACAGCTCGGGCAGTTCGGCGACGCCGGCGCGCAGCGTTTCGTCGAGCGTCTTCCATTCCGACACTCCGGTATAGCCGGCCATCGAGCCGGTGAGGCCGAGGGCCAGCATCATTTCGGTGAGGTTGACGTCGTTGGAGACGGCGCGGCTCGGGGCGGCCTCAAAGGTAACGTCACGGTTACAGCTTTTGACGGTGACCGGGAAGCCGGAGGCGAAGGCGCTGGTCGCGGCGAGCGCGACAAGCGGGGCGGCGAGGAGGCTGAGGCGCATGGAATTCTCCCTTAGCGGCGCGGGTCGAGATGGAAGGAAAAGCGGGGGCGGCCGGTAGCCGGATGGCTGTCGATGGCGGTCTCGACGGCAAAGGTCTCCCGGATGGCCTGAGGCGTCAGCGTCTCCAGCGGCGGGCCGAGCGCCGCCTGCCGGCCATCGGCGATGACCAGCACGCGATCGGCATGGGCCGAGGCGAGCGCCAGGTCGTGCAGCGAGACGATGATGGTGGTGGGTAGCGCCGCCAGCAGCGCCAGCACCTCAAGCTGATGGCGGATATCGAGGTGGTTGGTGGGCTCGTCGAGGATCAGCAGATCCGGTTTCTGCACCAGGGCGCGGGCAAGCATGACGCGCTGCTTCTCGCCGCCAGAAAGCGAGGCAAAATCGCGGGCAGCCAGCGGCGCGAGGCCGAGCAGATCGAGGGCGGCTTCGACTGACGCGTAACCGCGCGGTGACCCATCATGCTGATGCGGGGTGAGGCCGAGCTCGATGATTTCGGCGACGCTGAGACCGAAATCCGAGGCCGGCTCCTGCAGCACGGTGGCGATGCGGCGGGCGGTGGCGCGGGGCGGCAGCGACCAGAGGTCGGCGCCATCGAGGCGGACCGTACCGGCGGTGGGGCGGTGGTAGCGGTAGAGGCAGCGCAGCAGGCTGGATTTGCCGGCACCGTTGGGGCCGACCAGCGCCAGCATCTCGCCGGGCGCGACGACAAAGCTCAGATCGCGGACGATCGGGACGCGATGCGACGGCCCCCAGCTCAGGCCTTCGACCGAGAGGGCGGCCGGGCTAGAGCCGACCAGGGATCGGGCAAGCTCCATGGGAGGCCTCCGCGCATAGGCGAGGGCTGACGGGCGAACCGATCAAAATGCGAGCTGCGATGCGTAGTCGTAGCGCCATCGACGTTCCCCTCGGCACACCCCGGCCGGGTTACAGTGAGCTGTCGAGGCAGGTCTCCTGGCTCGCGGGTCACAGCGCCTCCGAACCTTCCCAACCCGTCGGGTCAGTGGTGTCTACGGAAGAGCTCGCCGCTTACAGTTGCGGGGGCAGCCACGGTTTTGCGCCCTGATGGGTACGTCGCACCGTGTTCCCTTTTAATCCCCGTTGGCTTGGCGGCCGCCGAGGAACCTTGAACGGGCGCATAGAGCGTGGACTCGGGGGCGATGTCAATTGGCAGGGAGGTGGTCTCAGAGCATGGCGCTCCGGCGGTGCAGTGATCGCCTTCTCCCCTTGTGGGAGAAGGTGCCCGAAGGGCGGATGAGGGGTTCTCTCCGCGGGCTCCGTCGCTCGTCGCCTACGCTCCGATCGCGCTACACTTCGTTGCGCGGACCCCTCATCCGGCGCTGCGCGCCACCTTCTCCCACAAGGGGAGAAGGCAAGAGGGTGGCCATCGCTGACATGCGTGCATTGGCACTGCCGGGAAGTGGCAATCCAAAAGGGATCGCGGACCCGACACCGTGCGGCGGGCCGGGTCCGCGTCGTGAGGGAGGGGAGGCGCCCCGCCTCACGGGCTATCGAGCGTCGCAGCCCGATGGGAGAAATGAACTGAGATGTGCCCCCTCAGTGCCACCGACTCGGCAGCTTAGGAGCAGTGCATCACAGCCCAGCTGACAGAGCGCTGAACGTCGGTTGCAGAAATGGTTCAGAAACCGCATCCGACCGTCCGTTCCCCGGCAAGGCGATTGTGCGGGCAAAAAAAGCTCACGAACCCAGCGATCGGCGCAAAGCCATCAGTCGACATTGTATATTGAATTAGTAGGCTAAAGTCTCATTGCCGAGCATGGAGCGCGGCACCGGGGACCGATGTCGAAATGACCACCGAGGACAGACAGCTCAAACTCGGCGCCTTCATTATGGCGACCGGGCATCATATCGCGGCGTGGCGGCACCCGGATTCGGACGCCGACGCCGGACACAGCATCGACCACTATCGCGGCCTCGCCGAGACGGCCGAGCGCGGCAAGTTCGACCTGGTGTTCGTTGCTGATAGTCCCGCTGGCTGGGATGGCGACAAGGATGCCGAGACGCGCAGCCGGGTCAGCCATTCGGCGCATTTCGAGCCGGTGACGCTGTGGTCGGCGCTGTCGCAGGTGACCGAGCGGATCGGCTTCGTCGCCACCGCGTCGACCACCTATGAGGATCCCTATCTCCTCGCCCGCAAATTCGCCTCGCTCGACCATATCTCGAAAGGCCGCGCCGCCTGGAATGTGGTGACGACCGGCGCCGACGTGTCGAAGAACTTCTCGATTGCTGGCCATCCGGCGCATGCCAACCGCTACGAGCGGGCCGAGGAAGTCGTCGATCTGGTGCTCGACCTGTGGGATTCCTACGAGGATGATGCGCTGATCCGCGACAAAGCGAGCGGGATCTTTCTCGACCCTGACAAGGTCCACAAGGTCAATCACCACGGCAAGTTCTTCGATGTCGCCGGGCCGTTGAACGTCGCCCGCTCGCCGCAGGGCAGGCCGGTGGTGGTGCAGGCCGGCGCCTCGGAGCCGGGTCGCGAACTGGCGGCGCGCACCGCCGAGGTGATCTTCACCGCCAACCAGACGCTGGAAGATGCGCAGGAGTTCTATTCCGACATCAAGGGGCGGCTCGCCAAATTCGGCCGCCGGCCGGAACAACTGCTGATCATGCCGGGCATCTTCGCGGTGCTGGGTGGGACGGAGAAAGAGGCGCAGGAGAACTACGAGTTCATCCAGTCGCTGGTGCACCCGACGATCGCCTGGTCGATCCTCAAGCAATATTATGTCGGGGTCGACCTGTCGGGCTACTCGCTCGACGACAAGGCGCCGCCGCTGCCAACCAATACCGAACTCAACAAGAGCCGGCTGAAGCTGGTGTCGGACCTCGCGGCGCGCGGGCTCAGCCTGCGAGAACTCTATTTGTCACTGGCCACGGCGCGCGGCCACCGGACGGTGGTCGGGACGCCCGAGCAGGTGGCCGACGCCATCGGCGAGTGGTTCCACGGCGGGGCGGCTGACGGCTTCAACATCATGCCACCGGTGCTGCCCACCGGGCTCACCGACTTCGTCGACCAGGTGGTGCCGGTGCTGCAGCGGCGCGGCTGGTTCCGCACCGAATATGAAGGCGCGACGCTCAGGGAAAATCTCGGGCTCGCGCGGCCGGTCAATCGTTTCGTCGAACGCGCTGCGGCGCAGAGCCAGAGGAGCGCCTGATGGCCGGGCTGAATATTGTCGGATTTGCCGGCAGCTCGTCGCGACCGTCGCGGACGCGCAACCTCGTGGAAGCGATCGCCGAAGCGGCGGCGCAGCGTTCGGGAGCCAAGGTCTCGATCTTCGATCTGCAGGAGATCCAGCCCTCGCTGGGCTCGACCCTCGATCCGCGCTCGGCGCCGGCCGATCTCGCGCAGCTGATCGCAACGATCACCGCCGCGGACGCGCTGGTCGTTGGTTCGCCGATTTACAAAGGCACCTATACCGGGCTGTTCAAGCACCTGTTCGACCTGATCGAGCCCAAGGCGCTGAAGGGCAAGCCGATCGTGCTCTCGGCAACCGGCGGCAGCGAGCGGCACGCGCTGGCGATCGACCATGGGCTGAGGCCGCTATTCGCGTTCTTTTCGGCCGATATCATCGCCACCGGCATCTATGCCAGCGAGCCGGATTTCGCCGACTACCAGCCGCATAGCCCCGGCCTGCTGAAGGGGATCGAACGGGCGGCCGAGGAACTCGACTGGCGGCTGCGGGGCAAGCGCGTCGAGGCGGCCGAGCCGCAGCGCGCCATCGCCTGATTTCAACCTGTTTCTGATGGAGACGACGATGATCGATCGCAGATCGACACTGAAGCTATTCGCCGCGGCGTCGGCGCTGAGCCTCGTGCCAGGCGTGGCACGGGCCGAGGATACGGCCAGGGAATTCCGCATCGGCTGGCAGAAGGGCGGGGTCTTTGCGCTCGCCAAATCGTCGGGGGCGCTCGACAAGCGGCTCGAGGCGCGCGGCGTCAAGATCACCTGGTCCGAGTTCACCTCGGGGCCGCCGCTGCTCGAGGCGCTGGGCGCCAACGCGATCGATTTCGGCTCGACCGGCGACATCCCGCCGCTGTTCGCCCAGGCGGCGGGTGGCGACCTGGTCTATGTGGCGGCCAGCAAGAGCAGCGTCGCCGGCTCGGCCATTCTCGTCAAAAAGGACTCGCCGATCCAGTCGATCGCCGACCTGAAGGGCAAGAAGGTGGCGTTCAAGCGTGGCTCCAGTGCGCATAATTTTGCAGTCAAGGCGCTGCGCACGGTCGGGCTGACGCCGGCCGATGTCGAGGCGCTGGATCTGGGGCCGCCGGATGCGGCGCCGGCCTTCGCCAGCAACCAGATCGATGCCTGGATCATCTGGGACCCCTATTATGCGATCGCCGAACAGGCGCCGGATACGCGCGTGCTGGTGACGACCGAAGGCATCGTCGACTCCTGGGGCTACTACCTGGCCAATGGCGGCTACGCCAAGGAGAACCCGACCATCCTCGCCGAGGTGATCGACGAGCTAGCGAGGGTGGGGAAGGCCGCGCAGGCCAATATCGAGGCCACGGTCGGCGAGATCTCGGCGGTGACCGGGGTGCCCGAACCGATCCAGAAGATCGCGCTGACCCGCAAGGGTGCCGACCTCGGCGCCATCCAACCGCTCGACGACAGCATCCTCACTTACCAGCAGGCTCTGGCCGACGAA
This sequence comes from Devosia sp. Root105, assembly GCF_001424865.1. Lineage (NCBI taxonomy): Bacteria > Pseudomonadati > Pseudomonadota > Alphaproteobacteria > Hyphomicrobiales > Devosiaceae > Devosia > Devosia sp. Root105. The sequence continues at coordinate 270,989 of NZ_LMCR01000015.1, read as the reverse complement.
TTCTTCGGGCTGGGGATCCTGCCCAGGAAGCTCTCGATCGCCGAGGTCTTCTGGCACGCGCCGGAGCTCTAGAGCATTCCGCCGTTTCGCTGAAACGACGAAATGCCTGAGGCCTTTGATTTGTCGCGCTTTCAGGGAGACGCGAAATGACGCTGGTTGCCGAGCTTCCCAAACCGGCCGCCTTGCCGGGCGGGCCAAACCTGCGCCAGGCGGGACGGTGGATTTCGTCCCGGCTGAGCGGCGCGCTGCCGCTGCTGCTGCCGGTGGCCATCGTCGTCGCCTGGCAGACGGCATCGAGCCTGGGACTGATCGGCAACCGGCTGATGCCGGCGCCGCTCGATGTGCTCAGGGCCTTCTGGGACAAGACGGTTTCGGGCGAGCTCGGGGTCAATATCGCGGTCAGCGCGCAGCGAGCGCTGTCGGGGCTGTTCGTCGGCGGCTCGATCGGCTTCCTCCTGGGGATCGCCAACGGTGTTTCCAGCCTGTCGCACCGGCTGACCGACACGACGCTGCAGATGATCCGCACCATTCCCAACCTGGCGCTGATCCCGCTGGTGATCCTGTGGTTCGGCATCGGCGAAGAGGCGAAGCTGTTCCTCACCTCGCTCGGGGTGTTCTTCCCGATCTATCTCAACACGCTGCACGGGGTGCGGACGGTCGATCCGCAACTGATCGAGATGGGGCGGGTCTATGGGATGAACGGCTGGGCCTTGTTCCGCAAGGTGATCTTCCCAGGCGCGCTGCCCTCGATTTTCGTGGGCCTGAGGTTCTCGCTCGGCATCATGTGGCTGACGCTGATCGTTGCCGAAACCATGGCGGCCTCGTCGGGCATCGGGCACATGGCCAACTCGGCGCGCGAGTTCATGATGACCGATGTGGTGGTGCTGGCGCTGGTGATCTACGCGCTGCTCGGCAAGCTGGCCGATGCGACGGCGCGGTTCCTCGAGCGGCGGACGCTGCAATGGCACCCGGCGTTCCAGACGCCGGCGAAGGGGTGATCCGATGAGCCAGATTCAGCAGGCCCGCAAGTTCAACGCCTGGGGCAAGGGGATCGAGCCGGAGTACGGTCCGCAGGCACCGGCGCCCACGGCAGAGCGCGGCAGTGCGGTGGGCATCCGCATCGAGGGGCTCGATAAGTCGTTCGGCAGCGTGCCGGTGCTGCGCCAGCTCGATCTCGAGGTGCCCGCAGGGCAGTTCCTCGCCATCGTCGGCAAGAGCGGCTGCGGCAAGAGCACGTTGCTGCGGCTGCTCACCGGTCTCGACGAGCCGACCGGCGGGCGCATCACCTTCACCGGTCCGGGCGGCGAGGCAGTGACGCCGAATGCCCGGATCGTGTTCCAGGAGCCGCGGCTGCTGCCGTGGGAGCGCGTCGCCGGCAATGTCGCGGTGGGCCTGGGGCCGGGCCAGGGCGGCCGCCCGGCCAAGGAGAAGTCGCTGGCGGCACTGCGCGAGGTGCAGCTCGACGAGAAGGCTGGCGACTGGCCGGCGCAACTCTCCGGCGGGCAACGGCAGCGCGTGGCGCTGGCCCGTGCGCTGGTCAGCCGGCCGGACTTTTTGGCGCTCGATGAGCCGCTGGGCGCGCTCGATGCGCTGACCCGCATCACCATGCAGGGGCTGGTCGAGCGGGTGTGGCGGGAGCAGGGGTTTACCGCGCTGTTCGTCACCCACGATGTCGGTGAGGCGGTGGCGCTGGCCGACCGGGTGATCGTCCTCGACGAGGGCCACATCGTGCTCGACATCCTGGTCCAGCACGAGCGTCCGCGGTTGCGGGGCGCCGAGGACCTGGCGCGGATCGAGCGACAGTTGCTCGACGCGATCTTCCGGCGCTAGGTGCAAGAAGCAAAACGCCGCCCCGGGGCAATAAGCCGGGGCGGCGCTTTGTGTTCAGTCAGGCGGCGCTCAGCGGACGCGCAGCGAGCTGATGTTGTCGTTGGCACCGCGCAGGTTCGGCACGCTGCGTGAGATCACGATGCAGCGGCCGTTGAAGTTGGCGCGCTCGCAGACCAGGGCCTGCGCATCGCCGCGGATTTCGATCGAGCGGATCGAATCGTCCCAGCGGCCGAGACGGGCCAGCCGCTCACCCGGACGAGCGCAGAAGCTGTCGCCGCGGAAATTGGTGTTCTCGTAGAAGCAGACGCGGTCGCGGTTGCCACCCGGACGGCCAGGCCGCATGTCGAAGCCGCCCGAACCGATCTGGAAGCTGAAGCCGGGGACGTCGAAGCCGATGCTCACATCGACATCCGGCCGGCTCGGGCCCGGGGCCGGACGATCGGGGACGATGACGCGAGTATCGATATCGTCCTCATCGTCGAAGCCGGAATCGTCGTCGCTGAGGAAGCTGGCGGAGACCCAGCCATCCGGACCCTGCTTGATCACGTAGCACCAGCCCCCGGAGCAGCGATCGATCTCGACCTGCTGGCCGGGGCGCAGCACATCGACCACGGCGCCGTTCACCGGCGCGGCACGAACATTGACGGTGCTGGTGGCGACGGCGGCGTTGGCCGCACCGGCGAAGAACAGCGAGCCGAGCAGCACGGTGGCGGCTCCTGCCAGTTTGATGGGATGCATGAATAGTCCTCTCTTGGTGACGCTTTGGGGCATTTATCGATTGTCGCCGCGAGGCCGAAACGGCCCGAACGCAAGGGAGTTCCATGCATCGTGTCGATTGCGCCTAAAATGCAACCGCCGCCCCGGGAGTTCCTCCCCGGGGCGGCGTTCGGCTCTCAGTATGGTGAAGCGTCAGTTAACTTCGTAGGACGAGATGGCGTTGTTGAGCTGCTTGGGCAGCGAGGCCTTGGACGAGCTGATGTCGGCGCAGATGCCTTCGAGGTCGAAATCGCGGCAGACCAGCACGTCGGCATCGCCGAACACCTCGATCGAGGAGATCGAGTCGTTCCAGCTGCCGCCCAGCGCATCGTCGCTGTCGCCGGGCTCGACGCAGAAGCTCGCGCCGTTGAAATTGGCGTTCTTGTAGAAGCAGACCTGGTCTTCTTCTTCTTCCGGCTCCGGCAGGGGCTGCGGCTTGGGCTGGTTGCCGATGCCGATCGAGATCGACGGCTTGCCGTCGCCGCCGACACCGAAGCTGAAGCTGAACGGCACGTTGGACGCGGGCTTACCCTTGTTGAGGCCGCCGAGGCGGTTCTGGCGCACCCAGCCATCGGGGCCCGGGATCTGGATCAGGCAGACGGTGCCCTGGCAATCGAGCACGGTGACAAGCTGGCCTGCCGCGACGGAATTGACCACCGGCGAGTTCGGGTTGGCGGTCTTGCGGACGTTGGAGTCCTGCAGCATGTGGGCATTGGGCGCAGCGAAGGCAGGCGCGACGGCAAGGCCGACAAGCGCGGCCAGCGCTGCGGCGGCGACGAGGTGGAGACGCTTCATGAGGATGTTCCCTGATTGACGGCACCGGGATCGGTGCCGCGGCGCGAGATCAGCAGGGCATCAGGTGCCGCGCGCCGAACGCTGCCGACAAACAGCAGTATTCGCGATTCGAGGCGAAATCGACTGAATTGCAAAACAAACGGCCCGCGCCGGGGGAGGCAGCGGACCGGTGGTTACTGAGCCTGGCAGGCGAAACTCAATAGACCCACATCGAACTCACGTTGTTGTCGAGGAAGCCGTGCAGGCTGGTCTGGCTGTCGTTGACGCGTTCGCAGTAGCTGTGGAACTCGCGATCGCGACAGAGGTCCACCGAGACGTTGCCCTCGATGCGGACCGACGAGTAGCGGTTGTCGGTGTCGAGCAGCAAGAAATCGCGGACGTGGGTGCCGGGCTTGGCGCAGAACGAGGCGCCGGTGAAGTTGTGGCCTTCGTAGAGGCAGACGATGCCCGGGCCGCCCCAGTTGTAGGGAATGGGCGCCAGCTGCCAGGGGTGGCGGATCACCTTGCCGAAGGCGATGTCGTAGAGGCGGGTCCAACCGGCGTCACGCCCGGCATGGACGTGGCACCACTGCTTGGAGCAGCGATCGACATAGATGCGGACGTGGCCGTCGATCTCGCCGGTGACGTCATAGGCCTTGCCGGGGCCTTCGAACAGCACGAGCGGACGGACCGACCAGGCGGGCGAGCCCACCGGCGCCGCGGTCGCGGCGGCCGTGCCGAGAGCGAGAAGGGCTAGTGCAGACAGGCAGGCGAGCAACTGCTTCATCGAAAATGCCCCGTACCAAATAATCAGAGACGAAGCGTAGCGCCGCTGCATGACGGTTGGAAGGGTGCGCCGGCAACAGGGTGGGGGAAAGTTGGCGGGGTACCGGCCGCAAAAGACTGTGGCTCCGCACACCCCCCTCCGAGCTGCGTCAGGTCGCTGCCGCTCCCAAGCTTCGCTTGCCTCCCCCGTCGAGGGGGAGGTGGGCATCGAGTCTTGGGCTGGACCGGTCGGAATGGAAGAGGATCAGTAGCGGAAAGGCGCCGCGCGGAATCCCTCGCGCAGCGCCTCCCTCATCGTCCCGGGGAAGAGGCCACCCATCCCGGGACGGGATAGGTGAAGCTTTGCGATTGTGGTGCTGAACGGGTGCTGAACGGCTGTCGGTTCAGCGTGGGATGACGCGCTTCTGGCCCTTGTCGTCGAGGGCGACGTAGACGAAGCGCCCTTCGGTGACCTTTACGCGGTCGGCGAGCCGGTTGCGGCGAGCCCAGGCCTCCATGGCGATGGTGATCGAGGTGTTCCCGACCCGCTCGATCGTGGTGTAGACGCACAGCACATCGCCGACCTTAACCGGCGCGATGAAAGTCATGGCTTCGACTGCCACGGTGGCGACGCGACCCTGGACGCGCTCGACGGCGCAGATCGAGCCGGCAATATCCATCTGGCTCAGCACCCAGCCGCCAAAGATGTCACCGGCCGGATTGGTGTCGGCCGGCATGGCGAGGGTGCGAATGGTCAGCGCACCATTGGGCTCGGCGGTGGAGGCTGCGTCGGTCATGCGCGAGGTCCTTTCGGCGGCCAGCGGCCGATTTCTTCTTCCCAGTGCCGGCGGCAGAGCGAGACATAGACCGATTTCTCGATCGACACCTGGTTGCCCTCGGTGAGCGCGCCGCCTTCGGTGTCGCGGCGCACCACCATGGTGGCCTTGCGGCCGCAAAAGCAGATAGTGCGGACTTCGCGCAGCTCGTCGGCGACGGCGAGGAGCTCCGAGGAGCCGGGAAACAGCTTGCCCTGGAAATCGGTGCGGAGGCCATAGCACATCACCGGCACATCGAGCCGGTCGGCGACGCGGGCGAGCTGCCAGACCTGGTCGGCAGTAAGGAACTGCGCCTCGTCGACGAAGACGCAATCGACCTTCGATTCCTGCAGGTGATCGTTGACGCGCTGGAACAGGTCGTCCTCGCCGTTGAACATTTCGGCCTCGGCGGAGATGCCGAGCCGCGAGGTGATGCGGCCGACATCGCCTTCGGCATAGAGCGAGGAGGTGAACAGCAGCGTGCGCATGCCGCGCTCGACATAGTTGTAGGATGCCTGCAGCAGCAGGGTCGACTTGCCGGCGTTCATCGCCGAGTAGGAGAAGTAGAGCTTGGCCATGCGGCTGTTCATGCCGCAGGCGAGGGGCGGCGGCGAGGCCAATCGGTCGCTCTCAACAAAAAATCGGCCGCCTGGCGGGGGCGGCCGATAAGAATGCCGAATTGGGGCTCGGCGCAGGACATACGAATTAGCGGCGATGTCCTGCTCATAAGGACCGTCCGGCTGCCGATAGTGGCGGGTGCAACCGGGTCTAGGCCGGAACAATGGGGACGCTCCGGACACCCGCAAGCTATTGAGCCGACGTGACAAGCAGATGACGAACGGTTTCATATTGGCGACATTATCGCACCGTAGCGGAGAGCTGCGGGCAGGGCTGCTGGAGAGGCAAATGAAGACCTTCTGGAAGGCTGGATTGGGTTTGGCGATGGCGGCGGCGATGGCCGCGCCGAGCATGGCGCAGGGCGTCGATGTCACCGGCATGTGGCGTCCGGACAAGAACTCCGACTACGAGATGAGCATGTGCGGCAAGGACAATGCCCAGCTGTGCATCAAGGTCGTGGCGCTGCGCGGCAACATGGATAGCGACAAGAACCGGCCGTACCTCAACACCTACCTGATCGACAAGGCGAAGCCGAGCGGGCAGGGGCGCTGGAAGGGCAAGCTCAGCCTGTTCGGCCAGACCGGCGATGCGACGCTGACGCTCAATGGCGCCAACACCATGAACGTCAAGGCCTGCGCCTATATCGTGGTGTGCCGCGAGATCACCCTTACGCGGGTGCAGTAGCTCTCAGGCTGGCTTTGTTTCCCGGCGCTGCTGCAGTGCCGGGATGGCCTCCACCATGATGATGGCGAAGAAGATCAGCGCCGCGCCGGCATAGCCGATGAGGGGCAGGCGCTCGCCCAGCAGCAGGGCGCCGCCGAGCGCGGCGAACAGGCTTTCGGCCGAGAGGATGATCGCCGCGTTGGCAGAGGGGACGTGCTGCTGACCGATCGCCTGCAGGGTGAAGGCAACGGCAGTGGACATCAGCCCGACATAGAGGATCTGCACCCAGCCGCCGAGAATGCCTTGGAGGTCAGGGACCTCGAAGACGAAGGCAAAGGCGATACAGACGACGCCGACACTGAGCACGGTGATGGCCGAGAGTACGATCGGCAGGCCGGTCTGGCGGGTAAGCAGGCCGAGCATGAAGACGTGCCCGCCCCAGAACACGGCGCTGATCACCACCAACAGATCGCCGAAGTTGAAGCTCTCGAAGCGACCGCCGTTGAGGTAGAAAATGCCGACCAGCGCCAGCGGGGCGCCGAGATAGATGATCGGGTGCGGTTTGGCCCGGATCACCAGGAAAGCGATCAGCGGCACGAACAGCACGTAAAGCGCAGTGAGGAAGCCCGAATTGGTGACGCTGGTCTGGGCGAGGCCGTATTGCTGCAGCAGCGAACCGGCGAAGAACGCGCCGCACAGTACCGCGATCCGCAGCCAGAGACCCGGAGTGAATTGGGCAGCCAGCGGAGCCTTGCGGCGGAGCTCGATGAGCGCGAACGGCAGCAGCGCCACGCCGCCGAGCAGAAACCGCGTGCCGCTGAAGGTCAACGGTCCCATATGCGCCATGGCGGCCTTCTGCGCGACGAACGCCAGACCCCAGATCGCGGTGGCAATGAGCAGCAGCAGGACGGCGAGCGGGCGGGACATCGGCGCTGTGTAGCCGGAGCGACGGGCCCGCGTCGAACGGATTTTGGCGATGGGAGCGATCAGCCGGCGTGATGGGGGCGGCGAAGCGGCAGTGGGTATCACTTGCCCACACTCCGGTTATATGTCAGCAATACTGACATAAAATTGTCGACTGGGAGAACCGCTCGATGAACTCTGCTGACCAGGCATTTGCCGAGGAATGGGTCGCCGCGTGGAACGCGCGGGATCTCGATCGGATCCTCAGCCACTACGCGGCCGAGATCGTGTTCCTGTCGCCGTTCGCGCTGCGGCGACTGGGTGATGGCCGTGTCGTCGGCATTGCGGCGTTGCGCGAATACTGGCGCGGCGGGCTCGCGGCGATACCGGATCTGCGGTTCGAGCTCGAGGCGGTGCTCTCCGGCCACCAGTGCCTCACTATCCTCTACCGCAACCAGAGCCGGCAACTGGTTGCCGAAACGGTCGAATTCAACGCGGCTCGCCAAGTGGTCCGTTCGGCGGCCTGCTACAGCGCCTGACCGGCTGCCTTACTTCAGCTCCGCATCCAGCGCTTCGATCAGCCGCTGCACTTCGGCTTCGGAAGTGTAGTGGGTGAACGAGACGCGCAACACGCCGTGGCCAGGGTTGAGGCCGAGGGCTTCGAGCAGGCGGTAGGCGTAGAAGTGCCCGCCTGAGGCCATGATCTTGTGGCGGGCCAGGCGGTCGGCAGCTTCGACGGCAAGCTCGCCGAGCGCCAGCGAGATAGTCGGCGCGCGCTTCGCCGGATCGGTGGGCCCGATGAGGCGGACATTGTTCTTGGAGCGCAGGAACTCCATCAAGGGGGCGAGGAGGATCTCCTCCTGCAGCCGCATCGCGGTGTGGGCCTTGCGGAACGGATTGGCGCCTTCGACCCGATCGCCGGCGAGCTCGGCAACCCGCTCGAGATAGTCGGCGACACCGGCGCTGGCGGCGATCTGGGCGTGGTCGGGGCCGGCCGGCGTCAGCCGCTTGCGCGGCTGGGTATCGTTGAAGAAGTGCCCCTGGTTGGGGAGCTCCGAGGCCAGCGAGGGGCGGATCGCCATGACGCCCTGGTGTGGTCCGAACACCTTGTAGGCGGAGAACAGGTAGACGTCGCAGCCGAGCTCGAGCAGGTCGGGCAGGCCATGTGGTGCATAGGAGACGCCATCGACCACGGTGACGGCGCCAAAGCTCTTGGCCTTCTGGACGATCTCGTGGACCGGGTTGATCTCGCCGACGATGTTGGAGGCGTGCGGGAAGCAGACGGCGCGGACCTTGCTATCAAGCAGCTTGTCGAGCGCGGCGGGATCGAGATGGCCGGTGACCGGGTCGACCTGCCACTCGCGGATGACGATGCCCCGATCGGCCAGCCGGCGCCACGCGCCGCCATTGGCCTCATGATCCTGGTTGGTGACGACGACGGCGTCGCCGGGCTTCAGCCAGCCGGCAAAGGCATGGCCGAGCGTATAGGTGTTGCCGGAGGTGGAGGGGCCGAAATGGATCCAGTCCATGCCGACATTGAGCGCCTGCGCCATGCGGCGATGCGCCAGATCCATGGCGGCGCCCGCCTCGCGCGAGGCGGGGTAGAAGCCATAGGGCTGCACCTTGGTGGCGCGATAATAGTGGTCGAGCCGGCCGAGCACCTGCTGCGACGTGTAGGAGCCGCCGGCGTTCTCGAAAAAAGCCCAGCCATCGAGGCTCGGTTCGCGAAACGCCGGGAACTCGGCGCGGATCAGGTCGGTGTCGAGGGGCAGGGCGGTCATAAGTGGCGCTCGGGAGATCAGATGCCCGATGGTTAGCGGAGCGATGTGACCGCGGCAATGCGGCGTGTGGATAAAGGGGGCGGTACAGCCGTGCGAAAAAGGGAAGAAGTCCCGGCGGGAGGGGCGCCGGGACTTCTCTTGGGGACGGCGTCGCGGCCGGTCGCGTTGGGGCTCGGACCGGCGGGGACTGGGGTCAGCCGTCCAAACCAGGGGCCGCGGGGCGGTGGGTCAGGTGCTTGCCTTGATGCTGGAACTTGCCCTGCATGTGGCCGCGCGGGGCGAGCTCGCGCTTCTGGGTGTCGGTGAGGCTTTCGTAGAAGCTCCTGAACTGCGGCAGCAGTTCGCTCATCGCGGCGAGGCGGGCTTCGTCGAACTTGAGGCGCTGCTCGAGGCGCTGGATCAGGTCCGGACGCTCGCCCCGGTTGGCGTTCTTGCCGGGGCGGATGGTGTCGCACTGGTCGGCGAAATCGGTCTGCGCGGTCAGTGCCGAGGTGCGGAAATCCTCGAACAGCTTTTCCTGGTCCCTGGTCAGCTGAAGCTTGTTGGCCATGCGGTCGAGGCGGCGCTCCAGCCGGTCGGCGGCGCGGTTGTTGCAGGAGAACTCGGCGAAGCGGAAGGCGCCACCGGCGGCATCGCGGCGGAACTCGAGGGTGCGATTGTCACTGCGCGGGCGATCGGGACCGGCAGCGAAAACCGGGCTCATGGCGGTGAGGCCAAGGGCGGCAACGAGGGCGGCGAGGATGGTGGCTCGGGTCGGGGTCATCGGGGTCTCCCATCGGTTGAGTGGCAACGGGAAAAGGATGTGCTGCGTCGGCTTGCCGGGGTGTTGCGGCAAGGTGAAATCGCGGCAAGGTTGGAAAGGTGGGGCGGTTCGGCCAACGGCGACATCGCGGTCGTGGCGCACCCCCTCCGAGCTCTGCCAGGTCGCTTCACTCCCAAGCTTCGCTTGCCTCCCCGTCGAGGGGGAGGTGGGCATCGCGCATGTGGCTGGATCACGCCAAGGTCACCGGCGGACACCCTCCCCTTGACGGGGAGGGATGGGGTGGGGTGCGCAGCGCGCACGTTTTTGAGATGATCGCCGATCGCTACGACGCGATGTACTCTTTCAGCGCCAGGGCTTCCTGTTCGGCTTCTTCGATCTTGCGCTTCACCACGTCGCCGATCGAGACGATGCCGGTCAGTTTGCCGGCTTCGACGATGGGGATGTGGCGGATGCGGTGGCGGGTCATGGTTTCCATGAGGTCCGAAACCGAGCTGGCCGATGTGCAGGTGATGACCTTGCTGGTCATGACGTTGCGTACCGGACCGGCGAGAACCGCAACGGGGTCCTTTTCGAGGTGACGGACGACGTCGCGCTCGCTGAGGATGCCCGCGACCTTGCCCTTGGCGTCGACGACGACCACGGCACCGATCTTCTTGGAGTTGAGAATGCGGACGGCTTCGGAGAGCGGCGCGCCGGCTTCCACCGTGAAGACGGTGTGGCCCTTGGATTGAAGGATAGTCTCGACTTGCATCGTTGTTCCTCCTCTCAGGCGGTCATAGTGCGCCAAAGGTGAGGAACGGACAAGAGTCCGAAAGTCTGGGGGTGGATAAGCCTTGAAGCCGGTGCGTGGGGACCCCCACCCCTGTTCCCTCCCCGCAAGGGACGCAGTAGCGCCCTGAGGGGGAGGGAGACGCTGACGGAGAGGTCTGGTTACTGCGCGGCGGGGGCCTTGAGGTCGCGCTTTTCGTCCTGGGTCGACGGAGCGGGCGTGTCGAGCACCGGCAGCTCGACCGGCTCGCCGCTGGCTTCGGCGACGACGTTGAGCTTGCCGGCCAGCGCTGCCGGGTTGGTCTCGGCGGCGGCGAGGTCGGCGAGGCCGATGCCGGCTTCGTCCTTGGCCGTGATGGTCAGCTTCAGGTGCGAAGCGCCGCTGAGGAAGGTGCCGAGCTGCTGGGCAGCGGTCAGCGCCTCGGTGGTGTTGCCGAGGAAGGCGAGCGTCATGCCCTGGGCCATGCCGGCGACGGCAGTGCGGAAGGCGGCCTCGGACTGGCCGGCATCCTTGGCGCCGGCGGCGAAGGCGAGCGCGCTCATGCCGCGGTCCTCGATCTCGATGGTGACATCACGCAGGGTGAGCAGCATCGCGGCCATGGTGGCTTCGTCGGTGTTGTCGGCGAACAGCGACTCAGTGGCGTTGCCGAAGGTGCCCGAGAGGTTGACGCGGCCGAGCGCGCCCATGTCGATCAGCACGTCATCGACCTTGATGGTTGACGTCGCCTGGTCCCAGGCGAGCTTGGTGCCGAGCGAAATATCGAGCTTGTCGACACCGCGGGCGAGCAGATCCGCGACCGGCAGGTCGGTCATGTCGGCGGTGATCGGCAGGATGAAGTTGGAAAGGTTCAGCGCGATATCGGCCGGAATGCCGTTGATGTAGTTGCCGAGTGTCGCGTCGAAGGCGCCGAGCGTGCCGGTGATGCGCTTGCCCGAGGCTTCCGGATCGGGCACGTCGATGGTGAGATCGGCAAGGCTCATGCCGTCGAGCGCGGGAACGAGCTTGCGCCAATTGGCAGTGAAGTAGGCCTCGTCGAGCTTGGTGGCCGCTTCGATGGCCGCGACGGCGGCAGTGAAGTCCATCTTCTTCCAGGTGAAGTTGCCGAACTTCAGCAAGCCGTCATTTTCGACGGTCATGTCGAAATCGTCGAGCGAGATTGCCGGATAGATCGCCGGCTCGAAGCCGCCGACGGTGATCGGGCCCGAGGCGACGGTGAGCGGGTTGCCCTTGTCGTCCTTGCCCGAGCAGTTGAAGCCGCTGAAGGTCATCGGCGTCGAGGAGAAGGCGGTGAACATGTCGGCGTAGAAGCGGACGAGCTTGTCGACCGTTTCGGGCGCCACCTCGGTGCCGGCCTTCTGCGCCGCATCGGCTTCGACGATCAGCGCGTTGATCTCGGTGAAGTTCTGCTTGAGCGGCCGGGCGCTGAAGCTGCCGAGCTCGCCAGTGCCGAACTCGCAGCTGAAGGCGTCGCCGCCCTTCAGCGAGCCGCCGGAGAACTTGAAGTCGGCATAGACCTCTTTCATCTCGGTGCCGGCAGCAGGGGCAGCGGTGAGACCATAGAAACCGAGCAGGGCGGCGAGATCGAAGCGGCCGACCGACATTTCGCCGAAAGTGCCGGTGACGCTTTCGGCGCCGCTGAAATCGGCGCCGCCGACATGAGCGGAGGCCGCGACGCCATCGGCGACATCGGTGAGGGTGATGTCGCGATAGGCGATCACCGACGGGCCGGCGCCCTCGACATAGCTGGGATAGCTGACCTTGATCTCGGGGATGGTGACCGACTTGGCATCGAGGGTGGCCAGTGCATCGAGCGCGCCCGGCGCACCGGTGAACAGCCCACGCACCGCACCTTCATTGATGTTGCCGTCAACCACTTCGACACTGGGGACCGACAGCTCGTAGGGGCCGGTAGCGGCGCCCTGGGTGATGCCGGTGACCGAAAGGGTTTCGGCGGAGGCGCCGGTGACGGCAAGGCCGGCAAACACGGAGCCGAGCAGAAGGGCGCGCAGCGGACGCAGGCGGCCGAGCGGAGCAGAAGCGATACGGGTCATGTCGGTTTCCTCAGTCGCAAAATCATGAGACGCCGCGTCCCGCGCTCACCTTTGGGTGAGGAAGGACACGGCGCGGGGAACGGCCCGAAGCGAGCGTCACCGGCTTCTAGACTACCCTAGCTAACGGGAAGATGAACGGCGGAGCGCGAAACGCGTTGAATTATGCCGTTTCAGCCTTCGCCGTGACCGGGCTTCCAGGCGGAAAGTGGATTGGACTGCTGGGCTTTGGGCGGCTGCAGGCCTTCGCGCAGAATGGCGCGGACCACTTCGACGAGGATGGCGAAGAGCAGGGCGCAGAGCGGCACGAACAGCAGCACCACGGCAGTGTCGATCTCGCCGGCGCCGATGATGGCGCGCGGCGGGATGAGGCCGAGCAGCAACGCGATGCCGGCGCCGACGAAGGTGAGCGAGAACGAGATGGCGGTCGCCGCACTCAGGGCATTGCGGAACAACGGCCGGCGCAATGACGGTCGCTTCGGCTGGGGAAGCTTGGTGGGAGACATGAGGACTCGCTGGCTCGGCAGATCACAACGCAGTGATAGAGCTCACTGAATGCGCGGATGTTTCGTTGCTAAAGGGGTGAAGCGGGTACGATTTGAAGGCGATCGTGTGGCGAAAACCCGCCAGGCGACATGGGGAGACGGGAGCATGCGACTGTTCGTAACGGGGATCAGGCTGGTGCTGGTGGGGCTGTTGGCCGCCTTCCTGATGATTGGAGTGGCGGCGCGAGCCGAGGATCAGGCCAGCGAGGCCGCGGCGCTCGAGCCGTGGCAGAGCGTGATCACCAGCCAGATCGAAGCGTTTCGCAGCAAGGATGCCGCCGGGGCGTTCAGCTATGCCGGGGCAGGCTTTCAAGTGACGTTTCCAAGCGCCGAGGCGTTCTTCAACGCCATCGTGACGGCAGGCTACGCGCCGATCATGGAATCGCGCTCGCACAGCTTCGGCAAGTTCCAGAAGCTTGGCGACAAGGCAGTGGCGCAGGAAGTGAAGTTCGTCGGCAACGACCAGGGCCTGTACAGCGCTATCTATATGCTGGCCGAGGAGGCCAATGGCTGGCGGGTGCAGGGCGTGCAGCTCGCCAAAGCGGCCGGCGTCGGAATCTGAGCTTTCCTGAGCCGAGGATGAACGGCGGTATCAGTGAATGTTCAACGGCTTGGCGCGAAAAGCGGATATTCAAAGCCCCGCGTTGTCCAGGATGTTTCCGTTGAAGCTTCTCGCCCTTTCCGCCGTCCTCGCCGCCATTCTGGTCAGCCTGATGCCCGATGGCGAACAGGCGATGGGCGGCAGCAAGAGCAGCGTGCGGGCCGACGGGACCGAAATCGTCCTGCCGGCGCATGCGCCGGTTCCCGCTCGCGCCGTGTGAGCACGGCATCTGACCTCTGCCATCTGACCAAACGTCCCGGTTGTCTCTGGGCAATCGAAGCCGTAGAGCTTTCCCGCCAATTCCAGGGAGATGATCTTGGCTTTCCTGTCCGACGCCCTCAGCCGCATCCAGCCATCCGCCACCGTGGCGATCAACTCCAAAGCCGTGGAGATGAAGCGGCAGGGGCAGGACGTGATTTCGCTGGCCGCAGGCGAGCCGGATTTCGATACCCCCGAGCATGTGCGTGAGGCGGCGATCCGGGCGATCAACTCGGGCAAGACCCGCTACACGGCGGTCGACGGCATCCCCGAGCTCAAGGAAGCGGTGGCGCAGAAGTTCAAGCGCGACAACGGGCTCGATGTCACGGCGGCGGATTGCTTCGTTTCCTCGGGCGGCAAGCAGATCATCTTCAACGCCCTGATGGCGACGCTGAACCCCGGCGACGAAGTGGTGATCCCGGTGCCGTACTGGGTGAGCTATCCCGAGATCGTGCGGCTCTGCGACGCCGATCCGGTGTTCGCGGTGGCCGATGCCTCGACCGGCTTCAAGCTCAGGCCCGAAGTGCTGGAAGCGGCGATTTCGCCCAGGACCAAGTGGCTGATCCTCAACACGCCGTCGAACCCGACCGGCGCTGCCTATACGCGCGACGAACTGCGCGGGCTGGCCGACGTGCTGCTGCGGCATCCGCACGTCCACATCCTCACCGACGATATCTACGAGGTGCTGGTCTATGACGGCGGCACGTTCGCCACCATAGCCGGGGTGGAGCCCAAGCTCATGGAGCGGACGCTGACCATGAATGGCGTGTCGAAGTCGCACGCCATGACCGGCTGGCGCATCGGCTATTGCACCGGGCCGCGGCCGTTGCTCGCGGCGATGAACAAGCTGCAGAGCCAATCGACCACCAACCCCTCCTCGATCTCGCAATGGGCGGCGGTGGAAGCGCTGAACGGGCCGCAGGAGTTCTTGAAGGGCTGGCGTGAGGTGTTCCAGGGGCGGCGCGACCTGGTGGTTGCCGGGCTCAACGCCAATACCGGGCTCGACTGCCTGACCCCGGAGGGGGCGTTCTACGTGTTCCCGTCGGTGAAGCGCCTGCTCGGCAAGACCTCGGGTGGCCGCCGGGCGCTGACCGACGACGCGGCGTTCGTTCTGGCGCTGCTCGAAGAGACCGGCGTGGCGCTGGTGCATGGCAGCGCCTTCGGTCTCGCCGGGCACATGCGGCTGAGCTATGCGGCGTCGAACGCGCAGCTCGAGGATGCAGTGAGCCGCATCCAGGATTTCTGCGCCAAGGTGAGCTGATGGCATACCCGATCACCGAGCCGGTCGCGAGCGGCTGGCTCGAGGTCGGGGATGGCAATGCGCTCTGGTGGGAAGAAGCCGGCCGCCCCGACGGGGTGCCGGCGCTGATCCTCCATGGCGGGCCGGGCTCTGGCTTTTCGGCCTCGATGCGGCAGTTCTTCGATCCCGAGCGCTATCGGATCATCGGCTTCGACCAGCGCGGTTGCGGCAAGAGCACCCCGCATGCCTCGGGCGAGGGCGTCGATTTCTCGGTCATCACCACGGCGCACCTCGTCGCCGATATCGAACGGCTGCGAGCGCATTTCGGTGTCGACAAATGGGTGATCTATGGCGGCTCATGGGGCGCCACGCTGGGGCTCGCCTATGCCGAAGCGCACCCCGAGCACGTCGCGGCAATGGTGTTCGGCGGGGTGACGACGACGCGGCGGCGCGAGATCGACTGGCTCTATCGCGGCATCGCGCCGCTCTACCCGGCGGAGTGGGAGCGGTTCGTCGCCGGCGCCCCCGTGGGAACGCCGGACGACGGGCTGATCGCGGCCTATAACGTGCTGCTGTTCGACCCCGATCCGGCAGTGCGCGACAAGGCGGCGCGGGATTTCCACGATTGGGACAACGCGACGGTCTCGGTCACGGCGCAGGTCGGCCGGGCATCCGATGGGGTAGACCCCAAGCGGCTCCTGGCGCGTAGCCGGATCGTTACCCATGTCTTCCGCCACGCAGCGTGGATGGAAGACGGCAGGCTCCTGGCCAATGCGCATCGGCTGCGCGGCATCCCCGGCGTGCTGGTGCAGGGTCGGCTCGACCTGCAGGGGCCACTGGTCACCGCCTGGGAGCTGTCGCGGGCCTGGCCGGAGGCGAAGCTGGTGGTGATCGACGGGGCAGGGCACTCGGCCGGCGATGCCGGCATGCCGGAAGCGATCACCGCGGCGCTGGATCGGTTTGCCGGGGTTGACCACTGATAGAGACGGCCCCCTCCCGGCCTCCCCCATGAAGGGGGAGGTGAAGAGGAGCCGGTGCTCTTGATCAGATCGAGCCCCAAACTCGATGCGGCACCTCCCCCTTTATGGGGGAGGATGGGAGGGGGCCGTCTGCCGGGGTTCTGCTCAAAGGTAATCCATCAAACTCATCGACCCACCGTCGCTGCCACCAAACGCCGACGACCCGGTGGCCTGACTCAGCAGGGAGCCGAGTTTGCTGGCGGTCTGGTAGTTGGACACCGCGGCGGCATAGAGGTTTTCGGACCAGCCGGCGGCGGCGCGTTCTTCGCTGCTCATCGCGCCATAGAGCGAGATGACGTTCTGGGCGAAACCGGCCGGGTTGCCGGTGCCGGCGGATTTGAGGCTCTGCAGCAGCGCCGTGCCGGAGCGCGAGCGCATTTCCATCGAGGCGGTGCGGACTTCGGTGGCCGAGAACTTGCCGTTGGAATTGAGCGCTACCGAGGCCAGCGAGCGGCTGTCGAACTCGGAATAGTCGGGCTTCGAATTGCCGCTGGCCTTGTATTGCGCATCGAGCGTGGCGCGGGCGTCGCCGGCCACATCCTTGATGTCGCGCGGCTTGCCGGTTTCGCCGCCAGCGAGGCGCTCCATATAAGCGTTGACCGGGTCGTTGGGCACGGCGCCCGGCAAGGTCGAGGGCTTGGCTTCGATCTGCTTCAGCATCTCCTCGAGTGCGGCGCGCTGGTCGACATAGGCGGCGGAGGCTTTCTCCTCGGGGCCCATGGCGTCGAAATAGGCGAGGGCGGCGACGTAGAGGCCTTTGACGCTGCCGGTGACGCGACCGACGGCGGTGGGGCCGGCCATTACCTGATCGAAGCGGTTCTGCAGTTCAATGGCGGCGGCCTTCTGCTCGTCGGCGGTGAACAGCTGGTTGGAATTGGTGCTCATCGCGTAGAGCTCGCGTCGATCGACCTTGCTGAGATCGAGGGCGAGCTTGCCATCCTTCAACGGCGTGGTGAGCTTGGCGTCGGCGAGCAGCTTGTCGAGGATGGCGCGGGCCTCGGTCGTGACGGTGGCGAAGTCCTTGATGGTGGTCAGCGCCGCTTTGGCGGCATCCGACAGGGTGACGTTGGTGGCGCCGGACTCGCTGGAGCCAGGCGCGGGCGGATTGGTCAGCGCCTGCTGCTGGGCCTTCTGCGCATTGGCGATGATCTGCGCGTAGGTCAGTGAACTGGTGCTGGTCGCGGTGCCGACGCTGGTCATGGGTGCCTCCGGGCGGTCGCGCCTTACCATGCAGGTGGCGTGCCAGCGCGAAGGGCCGGGATTCCGGGCGTTCGGACGGAGCGAGAACGGGCAGGCGGCAGGAAATGCCGAGTAAGGATTGCTGGTTGCGCCGGACACTCCGTGATCCTCCCCCGCCACGCGGGGGAGGATCACCGCTCGGCCGGTGGTTCCCTCGGCAGCTATGACCTCAGATCATCTCCAGCGCCTGCTTGCGGCGTGGCGGTGGGAAGGCGGCGTCGAGGGCGGCGTGTTCTTCGGCGGTCAGCGTGAGGTCGGCGGCGGCGCGGTTCTCGGCGACGTGGTCGAGGCCGGTGGCCTTGGGGATGGCGATGACTCTGGGCCGAGCCAGCACGAAGGCGAGGGCGACCTGGGCGGCTGTGACGCCGCGGGCATTGGCGATGCGCTGCAGCGACGGGTGGCGGAGCATGCGGTTGTCGTTGCCGAGCGGCGAATAGGCCATGATCGGCATGGCGTGTTCGGCAGACCACGCGAGCAGGTCGTACTCGATGCCGCGGGCGCTGAGGTTGTAGAGCACCTGGTTGGTGGCGCAGGCATTGCCGCCGGGGACGGTGAGCAGTTCTTCCATATCGTCGACATCGAAGTTGGAAACGCCCCAGCCGCCGATGGCGCCGGAGCGCTGCAGGGTTTCGAAGGCATCGACCGTTTCAGCGAGGGGATGCCGGCCGCGCCAGTGCAGCAGATAGAGCTCGATATGGTCGGTGCCGAGGCGCTTCAGGCTGCGCTCGCAGGCGGCGATGGTGCCGCTGCGGCTGGCATTATGGGGCAGCACCTTGCTGACCAGCTGCACCTCGTCGCGGCGGCCCTTGATCGCCTCGGCGACCACCAGCTCGGCGCCGCCATCGCCATACATCTCGGCGGTATCGATCAGCGTCATGCCGAGCTCGATGCCGCGGCTCAGCGCCGTGATCTCGTCGGCATGGCGGCGGCGATCTTCGCCCATGCGCCAGGTGCCCTGGCCGAGAACAGGCACGGATTTGCCGGAGGGGAGGGCAATGGTGGGAAGAGTCATGAGCGGCCTCGCGTTGGTCGAGCAACCTAGCGCGGCTGGTGCGCGGGGCAACCGGAGAGCCAAAAGAAAAAGGCTCCGCTCGAGGGGATGAGCGGAGCCTTCAAAGGCCGGCTCGCCGAAGCGGGCGACCCATCGAAGCGCAGCCAGGGAGGAGGAGCGGCTGCAATTCGTTGAGATGACTATCGGGTGATGCGGCGAAAGGAACAATCGCCAAGTCGGAACGTCAGCCATGCGCTGGGCGCGAGGCGCCGGGGCAACCAAGATGAGCCGAAGCAAAAAAAGAGGCCCCATCCGAAGATGGGGCCCAATGAAAAGGACCGAAGTCCAAATCTAAAGTGGTGGCAAATGGACGAGGGAGGAGGATACGCCATTTGCCGATGGCCCTAAGTCGAGGGAGGAGGATACGACTTCGGACCGGTGTCGCAGAGCAGGACCGAGGGAGGAGGATACGGTGCGGCTCACATCGACAGTCACAATATGCACTTTGACCGTTTGGTCCACAATGCGGAGTTCAACATGCCAGCTATGCAGTTTGTGCAGGCATAGGTCAGTCATGCTGCCGTGACGCATGCGTCAATCGCCTGCAGTTCGAGCGGCTGGTTCGGGGGTTCGTGCGGCGGAAAAAAACAAGGCCCCGCTCGAGGGGAGAGCGGGGCCGAGTAGCAGCCGTTGCCGGCTACAGGGAGGAACAAACAACGAGCGCGAGGAGGAGGAGGGAGATGCGCTCAGCTGCTGTCGAGCGGGGATATATGGGGTGAGTGCCGACCCAGCAACCGAGGAGTATCGAATGAGGGGCATGCGTTTTTCGCATGGCTGTTAAGTCGATGAGTTTGCTCGTGTATTGCGGTTTCCGGCGTGCGTCGTGGCGTCGCACGCCGATGTGAACGCGACGCCAAGTGCTTGATTGTGACAGTTTTTTGTCAGATTCGACGGCGAATCCCTGGAGCTCAGAGCCAGCCGCTGCGCTTGAAGAACAGGTAGGGCACCGCCGCCGAGAGGACCATGAGCCCCAGCGCGAATGGATAGCCCAGAGGCCAGCTCAGCTCGGGCATGAACTGGAAGTTCATGCCGTAGATCGAGGCAACGAGGGTCGGGGGCAGGAACACCACCGCGGCCACAGAGAAGATCTTGATGATCTGGTTCTGCTCGAGGTTGATCAGCCCGAGCGTCGCATCGAGCAGGAAGGTGATCTTGTCCGAGAGGAAGGCCGCGTGGTCGCTGAGCGCGGCGGCGTCGCGCTGCAGCACCTTGATTTCCTGCTTGCGGTCGCGCGCCGATTTCTGGTCCTCGGCGCCGCTCGACTGGTGGAAGCTGACGAGCCGGCTGATCGAGACCAGGCTCTCGCGGGCGAGGGTGAGGACATCGCCCTTCTTGCCGATGCGCTCGATCAGCGACTGCAGGTCGCGGGTCTTGCGGGTCGGCTTGGTCGATTTGTTGCCGAACACCTCGCGCGAAATCTGGTCGATGCCGTCGCCGGTGTTCTCGAGCAGTTGCGCCAGGCGGTCGATGAAGGACTCGAGCAGACCGATCATGACGCGCTCGCCGCCGATCTCACCGGTGGCAGGGCGGGAGACCAGGCGCTCGTAGAGGCGGAAGGGCTTTGGATCGGCATAACGCACGGTGACCAGCTGGTCGTTGCGCAACACGAAGGTGATCGGGGTTTTGACCACCTGATCTGCCTCATCCTCGATCAGCGCAGTGATGGTCATGAACTCGGCGCCTCCCTCGCTGTAGAGGCGGGCGGAAGGCTCGATGTCCTGCATTTCGCGGCGGGTGGGGATGTCGATGCCGAGACAGGCCTCGACGAACTTATCCTCTTCGCGCGAGGGGTCGGTGAGCGAGTACCAGACCGCGCCGGTCAGCTGGGTGCCGGCGGCGGGGTCGAAATCGTTGGGAACGAGGCGGTCGCCTTCGCGGATATAGGCACGCAGCATAGCGGGGCTCCAATAGATGGCCGCGCCGGCGCGCCTGGCCCACCTGTTTGCCGCGAGATCGAACCGGAAAAGTCTGCAACTTTTCCTGATCTTGCTTCTGGAGCCTAGAGCGCCGGCAAGATCGAAGATCGACTTCGACTGTCGGGGTTCATTTTCAGTCCTTGATGAAGGTCCTGACGCAAGCGTCCGGAACAGAGCCGCAATGCGCCTTTGCGCGTGGGGCGTCAAGGGCGAAGCAATGGGTGGCGAGACACTAGTTCGCGAAGGCGGAGACCAGTACCGAGCGCAGGTCGCCTTCGGTGGCGTAACCTAGGTTCTCGATGCGCCAGAGCGGTTCGCTGAGGTTGGGCTGAGCCACGAGGATCAGCTGCAGGTGATCGGTGAAGTTGGCATCGGGATAGTCGGGGAAGCCGTAGGCGATATCGACGACGGCGCGATCGGCCTCGAGGGTGACCCCGCCGACCTTGCACTCGGCCGCGTAGTCGGGGAAGGCCTGCCACGGGATGCCGTCGCCGAGCGGCGGCTTCTCGTCGGGGTGGGCCTGCTGGATGGCGTCGTTCCTGGCTTCGGCTTCGGCGATCGCCGCGGTGAGCTCGGTGGTGAGCAGGCCCTCAACCGGCGCCATGTCGTTGCCGAGGCGCGAGATGCAGAAGATCTCGCCGATCTGCTCGGGGCTGATGGTGACCATCTGGGCCAGGCATGGCGTGGCGACGAGGCAGAGTGCGGCAGCGACGACGAAGCGATGCATGAGGGTCCCCTCAGGTTTTCTACGTTCTAGCCGAGGCCGCTGAATCGCCGATGAACACCGGGAGTTGGGAACTCGCCGCCGCGGTGGTAGAGGCGTGACGCGAATTCGAAGGACTATTGGAATGATCGACTTCTCCGTGCTTGACGATCCGGCGTGGCATGCCCTGACCACCGACCAAGCGGCGCTGGGCCAGCGCAACGGTGCGGCGGCGCGCTTTCGGGCCGAGCTGACGCCGATCGGCGGGCTCGCGCGCTATGACGCCGAAGCGTTTGCCGAGCTGCGGCCGCTGGTTGCGCCGGAAGACGCAGTGGGGCTGGTGTCGGCGACGCACTACCGGGTGCCCGCGGACTGGGAGGTGCTGCAGGCGGTGCCGGTGTTCCAGATGGTTTGCGAAGCGGCGCAGCCGATACCCGATATCGTGCCGGTGCAACTGACGGCAGCGGATGCCGAGGCGGCGCTGGAGCTGGCGACGGCGACCGAGCCGGGACCGTTCCGGACCGGCACCCTCGGCATGGGCCGCTATTTCGGGCTGCGCTCGGAGGATGGGCGGCTGATGGCGATGACCGGCGAACGGATGCAGCTCGGGCAACTGACCGAAGTGAGCGCGGTGTGCACCTGGCCGGAGTTCCGGGGCAGGGGGCTGGCCAAGGCGCTGGTGTCGTACGTCTCGGCGCTGATCGCGGCGGACGGGCGAGTGCCGTTCCTGCATGTGAAGACTGAGAACGCTGGCGCTATCGCGCTTTACGAAAAGCTCGGGTTCGCTGTGCGGAAAGAGCTGACATTCACCGTGGTGCGGCCGCGCTGAAGGTGGCTTCGGTTATTACCGGTGGGACAGGCTACGGATGGACTGTCCCACACTCGATGTCATACCCGCGAAAGCTGGGACCTATCTCGCCGCCCGCGCCAGCTGACAGTTGGGTCCGTGCTTTCGCAAGGATGACACCCGGTGGGAGGCGCAAAGCTACGGGCTATACCCAGCAGCCGTGCGAACTCATCGGCGAAGCGCTCGAACTAGAACGACCACTCCCGGGCCTTGCCGACGAGGAAGTCGCGGAAGACGCCGACGCGCTTGGAGTTCTTCAGCGCCGGGGGATAGACGAAATAGGCTTCGTAGGCCGGCAGCTCGATGCCTTCGAGCACGCGCCGCAAGTTGGTTTCGCCCTCGGTGACGTAGTCCGGCAGCATGGCGATGCCGATGCCGGCGCGGGCGGCCTGCATCATGCCGTAGATGGCGTTGACCTTCATCGAAGCGCGGCGCGGCGAGGAATCCGGGCGGCCGAGGCGCTCGAGGTAGTTGATGTCGCCGAGATAGGACGGCACCGGCTCGCCGAACGAGATGACGCGGTGGTTGTCGAGATCTTCGACCGCCTGCGGCTCGCCGAACTCCTTGAGGTACTGCTCGGAGGCGTAGAAATGGTTGTGCACGGTGAACAGCTTGCGCTGGATCATCTCGGACTGGTTCGGCCGATGCAGCCGAATGGCGACGTCGGCCTCGCGCATGGCGAGATCGAGCTCGGCGTCGTTGAGCTTAATCTCGATCTGGATTTCGGGATAAAGGATCAGGAACTCGTGGATGCGCGAGGACAGCCAGGTCGAGCCGATACCCACCGTGGTGGTGACGAGCAGGGGGCCGGTCGGCACCTCCTGGCTCTCCGACATCTGGGTCTCGACCTGCTGCAGTTCCCAGTGCATGCGGTGCGCGGTGCGGAACAGCTGCTCGCCCACCTCGGTGAGCACAAGGCCGCGGGCGTGGCGGATGAACAGCTTTAGCCCCAGATCCTCCTCGAGCGCCGAAATCTGCCGCGATACGGCAGACTGGCTCATGTTGAGCTTTTCAGCGGCGTGGGTGAAGGACCCGGATTCGGCGGCGGTGTGGAAGATGCGGAGCTTGTCCCAATCCAGCATCGGCTATTCCGCCGCTTCTGCGAGCTCGAGCGATGCCAGATATTCCTCTGCGTCCAAGGCTGCCATGCACCCCATCCCTGCGGCCGTCACCGCCTGCCGGTAAACGTCGTCGGTGACGTCGCCGGCCGCGAACACACCGGGCACGTTCGTGGCGGTGCTGCCCGGCTGCACCTCGAGATAGCCGCCCGGCTTCATGTCGAGCTTGCCCGAAAAGATCGAGGTCGCCGGCGAGTGGCCGATGGCGATGAACACCCCGTCGACCGACTTTTCGGTGACGTGGCCGGTCTTGGTGTCGCGGATCTTCACGCCCTGAACCGAGCGCGGCATGTGCTGGCCGTAGACTTCCTCGATCTCGGCGTTCCAGATCACTTCGACCTTGGGGTTCTTGAACAGCCGCTGCTGCAGGATGCGCTCGGCGCGGAACTCGCCACGGCGGTGGACCACGGTGACCTTGGACGCGAAGTTGGTGAGGAACAGCGCCTCCTCGACCGCGGTATTGCCGCCGCCGACGACGATCACTTCCTTGCCGCGATAGAAGAAACCATCGCAGGTGGCGCAGGCCGAGACGCCGAAACCCTGGAACTTTTCTTCGGACTCGAGGCCCAGCCAGCGCGCCTGCGCGCCGGTGGCGACGATCACCGCATCGGCCGTGTAGCGGGTGCCGCCATCCCCGATGAGCACGAACGGGCGCCTGTCGAAATCGACCTCGACGATGATGTCGTTGATCATCTTGGTGCCGACATGCTCGGCCTGCGCCTTCATCTGCTCCATGAGCCAGGGGCCCTGGATGACGTCGGCGAAGCCGGGATAGTTCTCGACATCGGTGGTGATGGTGAGCTGACCGCCGGGCTGGATGCCGGAGATCATGACCGGCTCGAGCATGGCGCGCGCCGCATAGATGGCCGCCGTGTAGCCGGCAGGACCCGATCCGATGATGACGACTTTGGCGTGCACCTTACGCTCCACTTACTCTGAGACCTAAGCCCAAGACAGATAGGTATGGACCAAAATAGGAGGTTCGGCGCGCACCTTTCAAGGGCACGACCATCGCCCTGAGGCGATGGAGCGCACGGACTCACCGAAAAGTCACAGCCGCCGGGCGCCACAAAGCGCCCGCAGCGGCTCTAGACGAACTTCACGTCGAGGATTTCGTAGGTCTTGGCGCCACCGGGGGCAGCCACTTCGACCGAATCGCCGGCTTCCTTGCCGATCATGGCGCGCGCGATCGGCGACGAGATCGAGATGCGGCCCTTCGACAGGTCCGCCTCGGCGTCGCCGACGATCTGGTACTGCTTTTCGGCCTCGGTATCCTCGTCGACCAGCTTCACCGTGGCGCCGAACTTGATGGTCGAGCCGCTGAGCTTGGTGACGTCGATGATGTCGGCGAGCGCCAGCAGAGACTCGAGTTCCTTGATGCGGCCTTCGTTCAGGCTCTGCTGCTCCTTGGCGGCATGATACTCGGCGTTTTCGCTGAGGTCGCCATGGGCGCGCGCTTCAGAGATATCGGCAATGATCTTGGGGCGCTCTTCAGACGTGCGGCGACGATATTCCTCCGACAGGGTCTTGTGACCGCTCGGTGTCATCGGAATTTTGTCCATGGCCGTCTCCAACTCAAAGAAAGGCTCCCCTGCCAAAGTCATTCGGCGTCGTCAGCATGCTGACCTGAGGGGGAGCGTCTGGGTAAACTGCCTTCGGCGAAGGCTTCGGTCAAGCGGGGCGTATCCCCGTTGCGCGAGCGGTGCATATCGTTGCGGATTGCCTGCCGGTCAAGGGGGAAGGCCAGCACTGGAAAGGCAAAAGGCGCAGTCCGGAGACTGCGCCCTCGTGATCTACGCCGATCCCATCTGGATGCCTTGCAGCATCCGATCGATCAGGATGCCTTGCGGCACCCTGGTTCGGGATCAGGACGCCTGGAGGTTGTCGGCGGCGTTCTTGCCGGTCCGCTTGTCCTTGACGATCTCGTACGTCACTTTCTGGCCTTCATCGAGGCCCGAAAGCCCCGAGCGCTGGACAGCGGAGATATGCACGAACACATCAGCCCCACCCTCGTCGGGCTGAATGAAGCCATAGCCCTTCTGGCCATTGAACCATTTCACAGTGCCGGTAGCCATAAATAGTCCCTTTCGCAGTCTGCCGTGGCAGTTCCCACCCCAATGGAAACTCCGCCAATCGAATTCTTGGTATGACCTCAGCAGGCGCGTTTGAGACGCCAGGCACGAAGTGTCGGCCGCAATATTCGACTATTAACTTGTAGACCGAAAAATTCCGCCTATCAATACGGCGCCGTGAACTGCTTTTGCCCGGCGTGCGGGGTGCACGTCGGGTTGAAATTCGATCTGACTAGCAGGCCATCGAGCCCGGGGAGTGGGGCGCCGAAGGCGTAGAGATACCGGGCGACTCGGCCCGATGGGCAGGCGTCCGCTTCCGCGGGATGCCCATAGCTCAGTCTATGCCTCGGCAATGTGACAGCAAAGTGGAAATTCCGGCTCTTGCCCATCTTCCCCGCGGCAAGCCGACGCGCTACACGCGTGCGGTCCCAGCCCGGTGCCAAACAACCTTGCGCGAAATACAGTATTCGTCCGGCGACCTCGTCGCCGATCGTCGTGCGTCCTACGCCGCGGCGCTCGCCGCCGAGCGCGCTTTTGCGGAAGCAGCCGATCTCATGGTGCAGGCGCTGGAAATGGTGCCGCAATGGGTGGCCGGCTGGAGCCTGCTCGGCGGCTATCGCGAGGCAGCGGGCGATATCGCCGGGGCGGTGGCGGCATGGACGCAACTGCTGCAGCTCGATGCCAAGGGGCTGTTCGGCGCGGCGCTGAAGCTGGCGGCGCACGGGGCGGGAGGATCGTCGGTGGCGGCGCCGGCCTATGTCGAGGCGCTGTTCGACGACTATGCACCGCGCTTCGAAGACTCACTGGTCGTGCGGCTGGGCTACCGGACGCCGGAAATGCTCGAAGTGGTGATCCGCAACGCTCTCACCGCACGGGGCGTAACGCGGTTCGAGCGGGCGCTGGATCTCGGCTGCGGCACCGGGCTGATGGGGGAGCGGCTGCGGCCGCTGGTCGATCGGCTCGAGGGCGTCGATCTTTCAGCCAGGATGCTGGCGGAGGCGCGGCGCAAGGGGATCTACGACCACCTAGAGAAGGCGGACCTGGTGAGCTATCTGCTGGGTGAGCCCGGGTCGGCCGACCTGATCGTTGCAGCGGATGTGTTCAACTATGTCGGTGTGCTGCACGGGGCGTTGACGGCAGCCAGCGGCGCCCTGCGCCCCGGTGGGATTGTGGCCTTCTCGCTCGAGACGCATGCGGGGGAGGACGCGGTGCGGCTGGGGACCACGTTGCGGTTCCAGCATGCGACCGAGCCGACCCTGGCGATCTGCCGATCGGTGGGGTTGCGGACCGTCATGGTGGAAGCCACGACGATCCGCATGGATCGCGGCCTGCCGGTCGAGGGCGCTATCGTCCTCGCCGAGCGGCTGTAATCGGGTCAGGCGAGTGCCTGACGGATGGCGATCTCGACCGGTGAATAGTCGCCGTCGGCGCGGTCGAGGCGCAGCGGCTCACGCGGCAGCAGTGGCGGCTGGGCCATGAAGCGCGGCTCGGTGCCATGGTGCGGCTGGGCGGCGTGCACCAGGAACGGATGGCAGAGATAGACCGTGCCGGGACTGCCGGTGGCGAGAACTTCCGGCCGATGCGCCGAGGCGGCAAAGTTGTCGGCGGCAAGCTCGCGCAGCGTCAGCCCGGCTTCACCGGCCGGCGCCAGCTGTCGCGCGATATCGAGGTGCGAGCCGACGCGGATGCGGGTCGGTGCATCCTCGGCGCCGACCTCCGAGAACAGGAACAGCATCAGCAGCGCCCGGCCGCGCGAACTGACATTGGCGCGCCAGCTCAGGAAATCGGTCGGGTTCTCCTCCCAGCCGAAACTCACATCGATGTGCCAGCCGGCATCGCCAGGATCCTCTGGCGAGGGGAAGCGGACCGGGAAGGTGCCGAGATTGCCCTGCGGCAGCCAGCGGCCGGGGCCGACCAGCTGATCGAAGGCGGCGCGGAGCAGCGGCGTATTCGCCGCGGCAACAAATGGCGGCTGGCTGTAATTGCCGAGGCGGATGACAGGTTTGGTCCAGGTCGTGGGGTCGTTGGGGTCGCATCCGGTGTCGGCCCAGAGGATGGCGCGGCCTTCTGCCGCGAGATCCGCGGAGAAGGCATGGTCGATGCGGACGAAGCCGTCGGTGATGAAGGCGTCGATTTGCGCTGCGGTGAGCGCGGGAGTGTTCACAGGCATTGTGGTTTCCGAATTCGCATAAGCTCGCGACGCCCTGACCGGCAAAGCCGACGACGGGCGAGCAGGGCGCCCTCAGGCGCGGTGGTGTGCCTCATGGCTCGCTCAGGCGAGGAGGAACACCGATGCGAAATTGCGGATCATCATCATGATGCGGGGAACATAGCGGACGAGGCGACGAGGTCAACCCGTTGCCTTGTTCAGACAGCCGCTTTGGCCCGGCGGCGTCGATCGGCGGCAACGAGGGCGAGCGCCACGCCACCGAGGATGCCGATGGAGGCGATGACGAGGCGCAGCGTGAGCGGCTCGGCGATCAGCAGCACGCCGCCTGCGGCAGCGATGGCAGGGACGGTGAGCTGGACAATGGCCGCCTGAGTGCGGGCGAGGCTCGGGAGGACGGCGTACCAGACCGCGTAACCGAGGCCTGAGGCCAGCGCGCCGGAGGCGACGGCGTAAGCCGCAGCGCCGGGATCCACCGGATGGAGCACCAGGCCGGCAACGACGATGAGCATGGCGACCGGCAGGCAGCGGATGAAGTTGCCGGCGGTATCGACCAGCGGAGCTTTCGAGCCGCGGCCGAGCAGGGTGTAGGCGGCCCAGCAGAGGCCGGAGCCGACCATCAGGAGCGTGCCGAGCGGATGCGGGGCGACGAGACCGGGAGAAACGAGATAGGCGAAGGCGGCGAGCGCCACGGCAAGGCCGAGCCATTCGAGCATGCCGGGGCGATCGCCTTTGAACACTGCCCAGCCGAGCATGCCGATCTGCACGCTGGCAAACAGGATCAGCGCTCCGGTGCCGGCGCCGACGAGGATGTAGGCGATCGAGAAGGCGAGGGCGTAGCCGAACAGCGCCGCAGCAGCGCGCCAGCTGCCGCCGACGGTGACCGGCATCCCGGGCGCGCGGCGGAGGAGGAGCAGGGCCGCAAGCACGACGGCGCCCGCGGCAAGGCGGATGCCGGTATAGCTCAATGGCTCGGCATTGGCCGTCGCAAAGGCGAGGCGCGCCAGCACCGAGTTGGCGGCGAAGGCGAACATGGCGATGGCGGTGAGGACGACGATCTTCACGCGAGGTGCTTCCGCGGGCAGTGTCGTCACTATGCGCCGGTTGCGGCTACCAGTCGATGCTGCGGCCGGGGAGGGCGCGCTGCAGGTTGCGGCGGGTGGCGGCTTCGAAGGCGCTGGGCCACTCGACGCCGAGCGAGGCGCACAGGGTTTTGGCACGCGGCATGAAGGTGCGGGCAAGAGCGAGGTTCGACGCGATAGCGGAGTCGGCGGTGAGTTGCGGCAGGGGCGCCGCGGCCAGCACGGCCATGCGCTCGGGATCCAGCACGCGGCTCAGATGCAGCATGCCGCCGGGAATGCGCGGGTTGACCTCGATGGTCAGGAGGTCAGTGAGGAAGCGGCGGAGGAAGGTGTTGCCGACGGTCATCAGTTCGACTTCGCCGCGACCGATGGCCACCGGCGTCAGGCCGAGGATGCGGATGAACTCGCCGACCATCCAGCCGAGGCGCCCTGGGTTGCGGGCGGGCTCGGGCGTCTCGGGGCGGAGCGTGGCATGGAGGTTGTCGCGATCGACCAGTGGTTTCAGGCAGTCCTGCGCCGTGTTGGCGAGATGCTCGGGGCTGGCGATATGCAGGTCGATGCGCAGCCAGTCATCGGTGATGGCGTTGAGCACCAGGGCGTGCGGCAGGCGGTTGTAGTGGACGATCGGGGCAATGGTCTCGAGCGTCTTGCGCCAGTCGGCTGCAAGCGCCTCGTGCTCGGCAGGGTCGGCGATGGCGAGCAGGTCGACATCGCTGAACGCGTCGGCGGTGCCGGTGCCGAAGCTGCCCGAGAGGAACAGCGCCGCGATGCGCGGATCGCCGCCAAAGCTGTCGGCGACCCGCGCAATCAAGGTTTTCTGGTCCATGACGTCCTCTCCCACTGGTTTTCGCAGTATTGAGAGAGGGAGGTCGAGCGGTCCAGAAGACCTATGTTTATCTTGTCAGTATTTTGGACTGCCAATATACATGAAGATCCGCGATGCGGTTCGAGGTGAACAGCGGCATCGCCCCGGCGAGTTGTTCGTCGGTCCAATCCCACCAGTGCATTTCGAGCAGCATGGCGATCTCCGCCTCGGCGAAGCGCTTGCGGATCGGCTTGGCCGGATTGCCGCCGACGATGGTGTAGGGCTCGACGTCCTTGGTCACCAGCGCCCGGGTGCCGATCAGGGCGCCGTGGCCGATGGTGATGCCGGGCATGATGATCGCCTCCGAGCCGATCCACACATCGTTGCCGATGACGGTGTCACCGGCCGGCGCGAAGCCGTCGGCGGCGCCGGCAAAGGCCGCAATCTCCGGCATGTAGTGGAACGGGAAGGTGCTGACCCAGTCGTTGCGGTGGCCCTGGTTGCCCGCCATGATGAAGGCGGCGCCCGAGCCGATGGAGCAGAAGCTGCCGATGATCAGGCGGTCGACATCGGTGCGGTCCGGCATCAGGTAGCGGGCGCAATCATCGAAGCTGTGGCCGTGGTAATAGCCGGAATAATAGCTGAAGCGGCCGACCCGGATATTGGGGTTGGTCACCTGCTCGTCGAGCCGGATGCCCTTGAACGGGCTTTCGAAATAATTGGTCATGATGCTGTCTCGATAGATGGCCGGCGCCGCACAGGCGGACGCTTCAAGCCATGTGGTTGTGGAGAATGAGCAGCCGCACTCACCCGGCGCGACGCGCCGGGGGCAGCAACATCGCCACGCCGATCAGGCGCGCGACGCGATGGAGGTGGTTCGGTCTGCCAGCTTCATGATGGGCCGGGTCTAGGTGATGGACGAGGCGGTGTCAAACAGCCGGCCTCGTGCACCTCACAAAGGCATCTCGGCCGCCAGCCGTTCGTCGATCTCGATGATGCGGGCGCACAGGTCACTGACACCGGAGGCGTAACCGTCGAGCTTGAGCACATCGCCATCGGCAAAGCCGATCAGGATGTTGCCGGTCCAGCGCCGCTGCATTCCTACCACCTGCGCGAGGTCCTTGGTGATCCGGCTGCCGTTCGCCCCGGCGTAGTCGAGACTGGTGCCGCGCCAACGGACATCGGTGCGCACTACGGAGCGAATTGTCGCCACGCCGGTCAGCACGCACAGCGCGAAGGCGAGGATCAGCCAGGTCAGAATCTGCATCTGGTTTTCCGCGTCGGCTCGCGCCGACCCGACGAAGAGACGAACATAGAGCATCAGGCAGACAAGCCCCGCGCCCAGGACGATGCCGGACCAATGCATGCCGCTTGGTGCGATCCGACGCCA
Organism: Devosia sp. Root105; assembly: GCF_001424865.1. Lineage (NCBI taxonomy): Bacteria > Pseudomonadati > Pseudomonadota > Alphaproteobacteria > Hyphomicrobiales > Devosiaceae > Devosia > Devosia sp. Root105. Next base: position 240,451 of record NZ_LMCR01000015.1, on the reverse strand, counting down.
GCCGTGGCGCTCGGGCGACGGCCGAAACAGGGCGCGTACCAGCAGGCCGGTTGCCGCCGCGCCAGCGAGCCCCGCTGTGATCGGGCCGAAGAGATTGATCCACCACTGCATGGGAGGAGATCTAGCCGACGACGGCTGCAGATTTGCTAAGGTTGTCGGACGAATGCTCAGGATGAAGACGGTCGGGCCATCGACGGTCGACCGATGCAAGGAACACGGAGGTTGTCCCAGTGCCGACCTATGCTGCTGGGCATTGCCAGCTATTGCGGATGATCGCTGCCTCGGCTGGTGCGCTCGCCTTGGCTGGCACGCCTGCGCTCGCCGCGACGTCTTACACCTGCTCCAATGCCGAGCTGCTGCGCGTCGCCTGCGCCGATGCAGCGTGCGAGGTGATGGATGAGGCGATCCTGACCGTGGCGATCGACGGCTACGATCGCTTCACGGTATGCGGCGAGGCGCTGTGCTGGAGCGGGCCGGGGACGCGCCAGGTGTCGGGCGCTTACGAAATCGTCACCGGCGTCGGGCTCAAATCAGAAATGGGCGATGGCGGCGCGCCCAATGATGCGGTGCTGGCGTTCGACCCGAAGACCGGAATGGGGACGATCCTCGCGCCCCCGTTCTATTCGCCGATCCAGTGCCTCGTTCACCCCGGAGAGTGAGGATCAGGCTGCTAGGCACTGCCCCGTGGTCCGAGCGTGTGGCCACCCCCACCCTTGATCCCTCCCCACAAGGGGGAGGGAGAGACGACTGACGGTTTGGCGGCTCAGGCGGCGAAGTAGCTCTGCAGCGGGCGAACCTGCAGGTTGCCTTCGCGGTAGGCGATGATGCCTTCCACGGCCGCCACGGCGCCCGGGATGGTGGTGTAATAGGGGATCTTGCCCATCAGCGCGGTGCGGCGGATGTCGCGGCTGTCCGAGATCGACTTGGCGCCATCGGTGGTGTTGATCACCAGCTGCACGCCGCCGTTCTTCATCGAGTCGACGATATGCGGGCGGCCTTCCAGCACCTTGTTGACCTTGGTCGCGGCGATGCCGTTCTCGACCAGGTATTTATGGGTGCCGGAAGTGGCGACGAGCTTGAATCCTGCATGCTCGAGATGGCGGCAGAACTCGAGGATCAGCGGCTTGTCGTCGTCGCGGACCGAGACGAACACCGTGCCCTCGCGCGGCACTTTCGAGCCGGCGCCGAGCTGCGACTTGGCGAAGGCGATCGGGTAGTTGGTGTCGAGTCCGATGACTTCGCCGGTCGACTTCATCTCCGGGCCGAGCACAGTGTCGACGCCGGGGAAGCGGTTGAACGGGAAAACCGCTTCCTTCACCGCCACGTGGTTCAGCTTCTTCTCAACCAGGTTGAAGCTCGCAAGGCTCTCGCCGGCCATGACGCGCGAGGCGATTTTGGCGATCGGCTCACCGATCACCTTGGCGACGAAGGGCACCGTGCGCGAGGCGCGCGGGTTCACTTCGAGGATGTAGATGGTGCCGTCCTTGAGCGCATACTGAACGTTCATCAGGCCGCCGACCTTGAGGGCCAGCGCCAGTTCGCGGGTCTGGCGCTTCAGCTCGGTGATGACCTCGTCGGAGAGGTGCTGCGGCGGCAACGAGCAGGCCGAGTCGCCGGAGTGAATGCCGGCTTCCTCGATATGCTCCATGATGCCGCAGACGAACACGTCCTTGCCGTCGCTGAGGCAATCGACGTCGATCTCGATGGCGCGGCTCAGGTAGCCGTCAAACAGCAGCGGGTTATCGGAGAGCACCGAGTTGATCTGGCCGGTCTTGTCGTTGGGGTAGCGGATCAGGATATCCGGCGGTACGAGGCCGGTGAGGGTATCCTGCACATAGCGCTCGAACTCGTTGGGCGAGTGGACGATGGCCATGGCGCGACCACCCAGCACGTAGGACGGGCGGATCACCAGCGGGTAGCCCAGGCGCTCGGCGACGAGGCGGGCCTGCTCGAGCGAGTAGGCGATGCCGTTCTTGGGCTGGGTCAGGTCGAGGCGCGAGATCAGTTTACTGAACAGGTCGCGGTCTTCGGCCAGGTCGATCGAGCCGGGCTGGGTGCCGAGGATCGGCACGCCAGCCTTCTCAACCGCGTCGGCGAGGTTCAGCGGGGTCTGGCCGCCGAACTGCACGATGACGCCGTGTAGCGTACCGTTCTGCTTTTCGGTCTCGAGGATCTCGATGACGTCTTCCTCGGTGAGCGGCTCGAAATAGAGGCGATCCGAGGTGTCGTAGTCGGTCGAAACGGTTTCCGGGTTGCAGTTGACCATGATGGTCTCGTAGCCGGCATCGGCCAGCGCGAAGGCGGCATGGCAGCAGCAATAATCGAACTCGATGCCCTGGCCGATGCGGTTCGGGCCGCCGCCGAGGATCACCACTTTCTTCCGGTCCGAGGGACGCGCCTCGTCGTCGGGCTGGCCGTTGAACGGCGCCTCATAGGTCGAATACATGTAGGCAGTGGGCGAGGCGAACTCGGCCGCCGAGGTGTCGATGCGCTTATAGACCGGACGAACGCCGAGCGACTTGCGTAGTGCCCGCACCTCCTTGGCCTGCTTGCCGGCGAGGTCGGCGAGACGGCGATCGGAAAAGCCCATGGCCTTGAGGCTGCGCAGTGCGCCGGCGGTGTCGGGCAGGCCGAGCTCACGGACCTTCTTTTCGGTCTGGACCAGGCCGTGGATTTCTTCGAGGAACCACGGATCGATCTTGGACGCATCGTGGATGTCTTCGAGGCTATAGCCGAGCCGCATGGCTTCGGCGACATGCAGCAGGCGCTGCGGCGTCGGGGTGGAGATGGCGGCGAACACCGCGTTCTCGTTGTCGTCTTCCGGCGCGCCGGTGGCGAAGCCGGGGATGCCGATCTCGTTGAGACCGGTAAGGCCGGTTTCGAGCGAGCGCAGCGCCTTCTGCAGCGATTCCTGGAAGGTGCGGCCGATGGCCATGGCTTCGCCGACCGACTTCATCGAAGTGGTCAGGCGGTTATCGGCGCCGGGGAATTTTTCGAAGGCGAAGCGCGGGATTTTGGTGACGACGTAGTCGATGGTCGGTTCGAACGAAGCCGGGGTGGCGCCGCCGGTGATGTCGTTCTCGAGTTCGTCGAGGGTGTAGCCGACGGCGAGGCGGGCGGCGACCTTGGCGATCGGGAAGCCGGTGGCCTTCGAGGCGAGGGCGGACGAACGCGAGACGCGCGGGTTCATCTCGATGACGATCATCCGGCCATCGGCCGGGTTGATGGCGAACTGCACGTTCGAACCACCGGTCTCGACGCCGATCTCGCGCAGCACCGCGATCGAGGCGTCGCGCATGATCTGGTACTCTTTGTCGGTCAGCGTCAGGGCCGGCGCGACAGTGATGGAATCGCCGGTATGGACGCCCATCGGATCGAGGTTCTCGATCGAGCAGATGATGATGCAGTTGTCGTTCTTGTCGCGAACGACTTCCATCTCGTACTCTTTCCAGCCGAGCACGCTCTCCTCGATCAGCACTTCATCGGTGGGCGAGGCGTCGACGCCGGTCTCGACGATGGCGAGATATTCTTCCTTGTTATAGGCGATGCCGCCGCCGGTGCCGCCCAGCGTGAAGCTGGGGCGGATGATGCAGGGCAGGCCAATCACCTCGAGCGCCTGCAGCGCCTCGATGGTGTTGTGGGCGAGCATGGAGCGCGGGGTTTCGAGCCCGATCTTCTTCATGGCGTCGCGGAACAGCTCGCGGTCCTCGGCCTTGTCGATGGCCTCGGCATCGGCGCCGATCATTTCGACGTTGTACTTGTCGAGGATGCCCATCTTCTTGAGGCTGAGGGCGCAGTTGAGCGCCGTCTGGCCGCCCATGGTCGGGAGCAGCGCGTCGGGGCGCTCCTTCTCGATGATCTTGGCGACGATCTCGGGGGTGATCGGCTCGACGTAAGTGGCGTCGGCCAGGTCCGGATCGGTCATGATCGTCGCCGGATTGGAGTTCACCAGGATGATCCGGTAGCCCTCGTCCTTCAGCGCCTTACACGCCTGGGTGCCGGAGTAATCGAACTCGCAGGCCTGGCCGATGATGATCGGACCCGCACCGATGATGAGGATCGATTTGATGTCGGTGCGTTTTGGCATCTCTGGCTCTCGGTTCTCATTTGCGCTTCGGCTTGTCCGAAAAGTCCTGCAACTTCTCGGGCCTCAGCATTGCGCGCGCGGAAAGACGCGCGGCGGCGGCGCGGGCTTGGGCGGCAGACTCTGTGGGCTAGGCGCGTCCTGTAACCGAAGCGGTGGGGGAAGGGAACCCCCAGCGCGAACGAAGCGTGTGCAAGTTGTCGCGGCCGCTAGCGATCAGGCCTCAACGGGCCAGCGCTTCAGTGCCTCGGCGCCGGCGTCGCTCAGTCCGTAAACGCCGCGATCGATGCGGTCGAACCAGCCATAGACATTGTGCAGGAGAATCTTCGCGGCGATCGGGGTGGTGGTCTTGAGGTCGCGCGGACGCAGCGGGCCGGCCTGCAGCGCCGCGGCACAGGCGAGGGCCTGCTGCCGATAGGCGGTCATGATCGGCTGCCGCGTGCTGCCGCCGGAAGTGGGGTCGCCCTTGCGGCGGCGATGTTCCTCGACCAGGCGGTTGCGCTTGCGCGTGTTCTTTTTCGGCATCGGCGCGAGCGGGCTGACGATGATCTCGACATCGTCGGCAGCGCTGACGCCGAGCATGCCGAGGCCGAGGCGGCGGCAGAGATCGCGGAAGCGGCGGTCGCGCTCGCGGCCCTTGCCGGTCAAGGAGGTGCGGGCGGCGATCCAGACTTCGTCGCTCTGGGCCTGCCGATCGACGGCCTGCAGCACCAGCTCGAGATTGAAGGCCTGCTTCAGCTCACAGATCACTACCAGCGGCGGCTCCCCTTCGAGCAGCCCGACCAGGTCGCAACCGCCGACCTCGCCTTTGACAGCGTAGCCGGCGGCCTCGAGGAAGCTCTTCACAGGCGGGTAGAGGGTGGTTTCCAGGGCAGGGCGTCCGAGTATGATTCTCGGCGCCGATGTTAGCTCAATGGCGGGCGTCGAGCGCGTCCCTGACGGCATCGATGCTGATGCCGAGATCGTCGAGACGCCAGGCATCTATTTCCAGCAGGCTGAGCATGGCCAGCCGGCGGGCGCGCTGGGCGCGCCAGGCGATAAAGCTCGAGGCCAGGGCACGTAGGGCAACGGCGGCAAGGCTGGAACGCGGGGCGTCCTGGTGGGCGACGGACAGCAGGCTCATTTCGATCTCTCCTCGGTTTCGACATCCGGCTGAGTGGCCGTTCGACTTCATGACGAGCGAGCGAGAGGCGGATCGACAGTGCCGGAGAAAAAAGTTGCGAGGTCTGGTGGCCACACCCGGGCGGAAGGGTGTCGAACTTGTCGGCGCTGCAGCGACTACCTAGGTGGACGGGTGAGGGCAAAGCCTTGTCGAGGTTCGCGCGAGGTGCGAGCCTTCGGCTCGCCATCGTATAGGGAGACGGGTGCCATGTGCCGCAACATCAAGCCGCTGTTCAACTTCGAGCCGCCGGCCAGCAAGAACGAAATGCATGACGCAGCGCTGCAGTTCGTGCGCAAGATTTCGGGCTACACGCACCCATCAAAGGCCAACGAGGCAGCCTTCGACGACGCTGTCGCCGACATCGAGCGGGTGGTGAAGCGGTTGCTGAAAGAACTTGAGACCGACGCGCCCAAGCGCGACCGCGAGGTGCTGATCGCGCGGGCGCGGGAAAAGGCGAAGCTCAGGTATGCGCCGCGGGTCGAGGCGTAACTAGACCGCCGGACTGTGCGGGCGCGGGATGGCGGTGTAGACGCGCTCGATGAAGCCGTAGAACTCGGCCATGTAGTTGCGGAGAAACTCGGCGGTCGCTTCGTTGGTGACGTCGCCATCGTCGGTGATCAGGCCGGGCTTGAACTGGATGTAGGCCTCGATCGAATTCATCAGCGGCGAGTTGCAGAAGGCCATGACGCTCCTCAGGCTCTGCTGGGCGACCGCGGTGCCGATGGCGCCAGGCGAAGTGCCGATAATGGCAGTGGGCTTGCGGGCGAAAGAGTTCTGGCCCCAGGGGCGGCTGGCCCAGTCGATGGCATTCTTCAGCCCGCCGGGGATCGAGCGGTTGTATTCGGGGGTAACGAACAGCACCGCTTCGGCATCGGCGAGCGCGGCCTTGAAGGCGCGGGCGGCCGGCGGAAAGTCGGCGTCGTAATCATAGCTGTAAAGCGGGAGATCGGCGAAGCCGATCTCGGTCAGCTGCATCTCGTCGGGCGCAAGGCGCACCAGCGCCTTGGCCAGTTTGCGGTTGATCGACGCCTTGGCGAGGCTGCCGATCAGGTATCCGACCTTCACGTCGCGCATCTGCTGCTCCTCGGTAAACCGAGGACAACGCGCGGGCGCGCCGGGCGGTTCAACCGCCGGAGCGGCTCAGCTCTTCTTGAAGCTGATGGCTGAGGCGGTGGTCTGGCCCTTCTTGTCGACCAGGGTGAAGCCCAGCTTGATGCTGCTGCCGCTCAGCGTCATCACCGAAGAGGCAAGGCCATAGCTGGTTTTGATGCCGGCCGAGGCGAAGACGATGGTGCTGCCCGCCCGCTTGCCCACGGTGGTGGTGTTGGCGCCCTGCGCTGAAGACGAGGCTTCGAAGCGCTTGGTCGCGTCGTTGTAGACCATGCTGCCGCGGAAGCTGGCTGCGCCCGAGCCGCCGAACGAGCAGCGGCCGGAATAGGTGAGCTTGCCGGCGCTTGCTGCCTTGAAGGTCAGGCGGCAGACCACCGTGCCGGGGTCGGGGCCGGTGACCTTGCCGCTGCCGCGCCAGTTTCCCTCGTATTTGGCGAGGAGCGCATTCTCTGCCGGACCGGCGACAGCCGGCAGGGCGACGGGCAGGGCGAGGACGGATGCGAGGGCGAGGACCTTGAGGCTCGTCGGCAGGCGCAGCATTAGGCATCTCCGGAATCGGGCGTTTCGGTGAAAGCAACGGTAGCGCGGCGGCTAAGGTTGCGGGAGGGGCTCGCGGAGTTTTGCGAGAACGCGATGAAGCTGGGATGAACGGCCCGAAACATCAGCATTCACGGCGGGTTCAGCCGCCGGAACGCTTGTCTTGCTGCCGTATGCAGGGAAACGCATTCCCCGCAGAGGAGAGGGATGAGGGAAATGACCATCAAACGGGCTATGGCTGCCGCCGCCATGATTGCGGCGAGCCTGCTGGTCTGCAGCACCGCGGCGCTCGCCGTGGAGGCCGCAGCCAAATCACCGGTCAATGTGCGCACCGGACCGGGCAAGACCTTCGGTATCGTCGATCAGTTGACCGCCGGCGAGGTGGTCAATGTCACCGAGTGTGCGCCATCGAATTTCTGCTTCATCGAGCATGACGGCCCCGACGGCTGGGTCAGCGCCACCTTCCTGACCAGCGTCGAGGACGACGAGGAAGAGCCGGTCGAAGAGGGGGCTGGCTCCAATCCGGATTGCAGCTTCGGCTTCACCATGACGCCGAGCGGGCCGAGCATGTCGATCAATTGCGGCGACGACGCAGGTCCGGGCCCGGCTCCCGAACCGGAACCCGAGCCCGAGGAAGACCCCGGCGCCTGCTTCTATGTCGGCAGCAATTTCGGCGGCGATGATCTCTGCGTCGCGCTTGGAACCCGCAACGCGCTCAACGGCACCTTCAACAACAAGATCTCGTCGGTGCAGCTGTTCGGCGGCGCCAAGGCGAAGCTGTGCGAAGACCCCAACCTAGGTGGCTATTGCCGGACTATCACCGGCGATACCGACGTGCTGCATAACTCGATCAACAACAAGGCTTCGTCGCTCGCGGTCTATGTCGGCGCCCCGCCGATGCCGGAGCCGCCCGAGCCGCCGGAAGTGCCGGACACGTTCTCGACCGGCCCGATCGAGCTGATGCAGACCTATACCGCCAACCTCGACAACGGCAATGTCGGGGGGGCAGGCACCGACATCTGGTACGAAGCCGAGACGGCGGTGGAGAAGTACATTACGCCGCAGAACGGCGCGTCGATCGCCGTCGGCGACGGTTCGAACCGCGGCTATGAGGGGTGTTTCGAGGAGAGCTTCTCGACCGCACGCGTGCCGCTCGCCGATATCCCGCCGGGCACCTATGTGTGCGCCAGGACCAACCAGGGCCGGATCTCTCAGTTCCGCGTCAACGGTTTTGTCGGCACCACGATGAAGCTTGGCTACACCACCTGGTCGAACTGAAACGACCGTCAATGAACGGCGAGGGGCCCGGAGGCATCTCCGGGCCCCTCGCTTTTTTCTGAAGTTTTTCGTCGCGGCTGTCGATTCCGGCTGGCGTGCTTCGTCGTGAAGTCGAACAGGCAGTTCGAACCGAGGAAACCAAAATGACCACGAAGCTCGATATCACTCCCGACAACGACAACCAGCTGGTGCTGGCCCGCATCATCGATGCCCCGGTGGAGCAGGTCTACCGTGGCTGGACCGACCCGGTACTGATGAAGAAGTGGTTCGCGCCGCGGCCGTGGACGACGCCGAAGGTGGTGACCGATGTGCGGCCGGGCGGCAGCACGCTGGTGGTGATGGCCGACGAGAACGGCACCGAGTATCCCAACCCAGGCCAGTATCTCGAGGTGGTGCCGAACCGGAAGCTGGTGTTCACCGACGCCTATACCGGCGACTGGCAGGCCAGCGAGAAGCCGTTCATGACGGTGACCCTGACCTTCGAGGATATCGGCGGCAAGACCCGTTACATCGCCCGCTGCCAGCATTGGAACGCCGAGGACAAGGCGGCCCATGAGCAGATGGGCTTTCACGAAGGCTGGGGCATGGTGACCGAGCAGCTCGAGGAAGTGCTGAAGGCGCACTAGGCAAAGCGAATAGCGAATAGGAGGGGTTGCCGTGACAACGAGCCCTGGCAACCCCTTTCGCTACTCGCTACTCGCTACTCGCTACTCGCTACTCGCTACTCGCTACTCGCTACTCGCTACTCGCTATTCGCTATTCACTGCCCCAGGCAGCCGGAACAGCGCGTCGGCGATGTTGGCTTCGCGCAGCGGATCGAACGGTCCGTCGGTGGGCAGGGCGATCGAGACGCGGTCGACGCCGAGATCGGCCAGCTGGTAGGGCGTGCCGTAGCCATATTCGAGATGGCCGCGGCCGATAATGCCGATCACCAGCGGCGCGGCCGGGCCATCGAGGGCGCGGGCGATGTTGCAGGCGAAGGCGCGATCCCAGGTCTGCTGGGCGCGGACGAACCGGTCGGAGGTCATCGCGTCGCGCGAGCGGCTCGCGGGACCAGCAAAGCGGCTCAGATAGTCGCGATAGGCAGGCAGCGCCGGACGCGCCGGGGTGAGGCCGTCGCGTTCATCGACCGGGATAGCGTCCCAGCCTTCCTTGCCGACGCGGGTGACCAGCGGGCGGTGGCAGTTGAGCGCCAGCATGGGCAGGCGGAATTGCCGGCAGAACTGGAACAGCGGCAGGTAGAGGGAAGGATCGAAGCGCCAGACTTCGGTCCATTCGGCGGCCTCGAGGAAATCGGTGGTGGTAGCGAAGGCGCCGGCGATGAAGGCATCGAGCACCGGCTGCAGGCGGCGCGGAAACATCTCGAAGCCGAGCGCGATATCGGAGCGGTACGCCATGATGCCGGCGGCGACGTGCAGCTGCCAGCGATGCACGTCGAAGCGATCGTGGGTCTCGCCGAGCAACACCACCTGCTGCAGCGCCAGGTGGCGCATCAACTGCGGGTGCGCGATGGGTTCGGCAGTGCGCGGATCGAGCCAGGTGCCCGGGGTGATGGAAATCGTGGGGGTGGTCGTATCAGCCATGCCAGCTCTCGTGCGGTTCGGGGGCGCTGGCTGGCAGATGCTGGCTTGCTGAGCGGGTGGTAGCCGCTGCCGGACGACCGGTCAACCGGTCGCTCACAGGCGCTAAGTTACGGTCGTACCCCACCCACCGGGTCATTCCCGCGAAAGCGGAACCACTGTCTTTTTGGCCTTTGCACGATCGCAAACGGGGTTCCCCACTTTCGCGGGGATGACACCGAGTTTGGGGGACTTGCGGAGCGTCGGTTCGCATACCCGGCGTCACCCATGGGGCGAAAGCTCGGATGACACCCGGTGGGCAGGTCCGGATCGAGCCCCAATCGGCTTCGCCGGCGAAATGTTCTACTCTTCCGGCTCGGTGGTGAAGAGCAGCGGGTAGCCCTCGTTGCGGGCCATCTCGGTGGCGCGCGTTGCCTTGGTCTCGGCGATCTCCTGGGTGAACACCGCGACGACGCACGAGCCCTTGGTGTGGGCGGTGATCATGATGCGATGCGCCTGGTCCTCGGTAATGCGGAACTCGGCCTTGAGCACACGGACCACGAATTCCCGTGGCGTGAAATCGTCGTTGAGCAGGATGACTTTGTGCAGCGGCGGGCGCGCCACCTTGGGTGCGGTCCTGGTACGCGGCTTGGTGTCGGTGTCGTTGGCCATGGTGCTGACAATATAGTGCAGCCTAACCGGCCCCGCACCCTTTCGGTTGGACGATAGCTGACGGCGGTGCAATGAAGGACGTCAGATTTCATCAGGGTCATATTGCATGCGCGTTATTGGGTTGGTTCTGGCCGCAGCCTGGCTTGTGCTGGGCGGTGCTGTGGTTGCTGCCGGCGATGAACTGCCGCCGGTGGTGCAATACCGGCTCGATAACGGGCTCGAAGTGCTGCTGTCGCCCGACAGCAAAGTGCCCAAGGTCGGACTGGCGCTGGTCTATCGGGTGGGCGGGATGAACGAGCCGGCCGGGCGCTCAGGTTTCGCACACCTGTTCGAGCACCTGATGTTCTCGGGCACGACGAAGTACCCCAAATTCGACGACACCTATTCGGCGCTCGGGGTCGAGAACAACGCCTTCACCGAGGAAGATCGCACCATCTATGTGGCCGATGCCCTGGCTTCGGCGCTGCCGGTGCTGCTGTCGGTTGAAGCCGACCGGATGGCCAATCTGGGTGGCGAGGTCGACCAGCACGAGCTGGATGTGCAGCGCGACGTGGTCAAGAACGAGATGCGGCAGACGGTGCTCGACAGCGCTGGCCAGCCAGGCATGCAGGCGCTTCGCTCGGCGCTGTTTCCGGCGCCGCACCCCTATGCCGAGGCGGTGATCGGCTCGATCGCCGATCTTGATGCGGCAAAGCTCGACGACGTGAAGACGTTCTTCGATCGCTACTATGTGCCCAACAATGCGGTGCTGGCATTGGCCGGAGATTTCGATGTCGAGGCGGCGAAGGCGCTGATTGCCGACACATTCGGCCGCGTCCCGCGCGGCGCCGATGTAACGCTCCCTGAGGCGCAGGAGCCCAAGGCGGTGGCGCTGCGCATGGAGGTCACCGACCGGTTGCAGTCGCCGACCGTGGTGCTGGCGAGCGCGGGGCCGGCCATCGGCACCATGGACAGCGCGGCCCTGATGGTGGCGGGCGATCTGCTCGGCAATTACGAGTATGGCGTGCTGCGGCGCGAACTGGTGAACAAGGGGCTCGCCATCAACGCTACGGCGGGCTGGGACCCGGGCCGGCTCGGCGGACGGTTCATGATTTCGGCCACGGCGGCGCCGGGTGTGACGCCCGATGTGCTCGAGGCGGCTTTGCGGCAGGCCGTGGCGGAGTTCGTGGTGGCGCCGCAGGACGTAGCCGGGGTCGAGCGGGCCCGGCAGACGCTGCGGCTCGGCCGGGCGCTGAGCGGCGAAGCGATGCTGGACCGGGCGCGATCGCTGGCGACGCGCTATGATCTCTACGGCGAGGCCTCACCCGGGCTGGCGGACGATCCGAAACTGCTGGCGCTGAGCGCTGCGGATGTCGAGGCGGCGGTGCGCAAGCGCCTGGCGCCGGAGGCGCTGAGCGTTCTGACCATGCTGCCGGGCGCGGCGCGGAGCGAGTATCCGGCCGTGCTGCAGGCGAGTTCGGGCACGGCTGTGCCGATCGTCGCCGAGCCGCGACCGGTGGTCGATGTGCCGGTGCTGGCGGCAGGGGAGCCCGGACGGGCGGCGCTGCCGCCGATGGAGACGGCGACGCTGTCGAACGGCATCCGGGTGGTGCATTACCAGACCGCCGGCTCGCCGCTGATGCTGCTTGCCGCCTCGGTCAGTGGTGGGGCAGGCAGCGACGTGCCGGGCGAGGAAGGGCTGATAGAGCTCACCACGATGATGATGTCGCGTGGCGCGGGCGAGCGAGGCTTCGAGGCGTTCAGCAAGGCGGCCAAGGATATCGGCGCCGACATTTCGGGACAGACCGGGATGGAGCAGTCGGCGGTCGTTCTGGGCGTGCCGCCGGAGAACTTCGCGGCCGGCGTCGACCTGATGGCCGATGCGGTGCAGCGGCCGCGCTTCGAACAGCCGGAATGGGATGCGCTGCGGGGTGAGGTGCAGCAAGGGCTGGCCTATCGCAAGATGGACCCCGGCGCGCTGGCCTATTACGCGATGGAGGAACTGGCGTTCCCGATCCCTCAGGGCAGGGCGGCGTTGGAGCCGACGCCAGCAGGGGTGGCGGCGCTGACTGTCGCGCAGGCCCAGGCGACGCATCTGAAACTGTTCACGCCCAGGACCATGACGATCTACAGCGTCGGCTCTGTGAGCCTCGCGACCGTCAAGGCGGAGCTGGAGCGGGCGTTCGGCGGGTGGAGCAATGACAGCCCCGGCATCACCCCGGTGCCGCATCCCTCGGCAGTGCTGCCCGAGGGGCTGAAGGTTTATGTGACGCCGAGTGCCGGCAACAGCCAGGCGATCATCAACCTGTCGCGGCCGGCTCCGGCGTTCAACGACAAGGGCGTGCTGGAGGCAATCGCGGTGGCGCGGCTCTTGGGCGGCGATTTTACCAGCCGGCTCAACCAGGTGATGCGCGAGGCGAAGGGCTATTCCTACGGCGTTGGCGCTTCGGTGTGGACCAATATCCCGACGGGCGGCATGCTGACCGTGTCGTCGGCGGTGGCGGCGGACCAGGTGGGGACGGCGATTGCCGATATCCGCGCCGGCTTTGAGGGGCTGACATCGATCCCGGTCGAGCAGACCGAACTCGATCGCACGGTGATGGCCACCGCATCGGGCACTGCCGGGACGGTCGAAACCTCGAGCGGGCTGTTCGGGCTGGTGATGAGCGCCGCCGGAGCCGGGATGACCGCCGAGGAGATGAACGGCAAGCTCGACGAGATCGTCGCGCTGCAGCTGCCGGCGGTGGAGGCCGCAGCGCAGTCGCTGGCTTCGCTCGACCGGGCGCTGGTGGTGATCTCCGGCGACCCGCAATCGATCCTGCCGCAATTGCAGGCGATCGGCATTACCGATGTGACGGTGCTCCCGCCGGCGGAGTAAGGGCGGGCGCTTTCTATCAGTCGGCGACCCTCCCCCGCTGCGGGGGAGGCCGATGAGCCCGGCGGCCCTCACGCGAGGGCGCAGACCGCTAAGCCTTGTAGGGCAGGGTGCTTCACCACCCACCGGCTGTCATCCCAGCGAAAGCTGGGACCCATCTGACCGCCTGCGCTGGGGGATAGTTGGGTCCCAGCTTTCGCTGGGATGACACCGAGTATTGGGGAGCAGCTATGCTCACCACACCCAAGTTGGGTAGATGGCACCGCCGGGGGGCATCCGTAGCCGCGATCGAACCCACTTCCTGCAAATGATACGCACTTGCAGCGATCTAGCGTTCTGTTAGCATTGCGAATGCGAACCATTCGCAAGTGGAGGATGATGTGTCGTTGGATTCGGTGCGGCGGCGGGATTTCCTCCGGGCAGGGCTGGTGGCTGCAGGCGGAACGGCGATCGCGCTGAACGAGGCGATGGGGCAGGAGGGGCATGCGGGCCATGCCGGAGCCGCCGCGCCGGCGACACCAGCCACCGAGCCCGAAGTTCCCTATGGCGGAGCCCACTCGGCGCACGGCGACATGCTGACGGTGGGCGCCGTCGACGACGCAGCCAACGGCTTCACCACGACTGAGCTGCTGACCGAGTGGGAGACCGGAACCGTCTCGACGCTGCCCGATGGACGGGTGCTGCGCAGTTTCGTCATCGAGGCGGTGGACAAGGAAATCGAGATCGCGCCGGGAGTGAAGTTCCCGGCCTGGACCTATAATGGCCGCGTCCCCGGTCCGGCGCTCCGGGCCAAGGAGGGCGAGCGGCTGCAGATCACCTTTCGCAACTTCGGCTCGCATCCTCACTCCATGCACTTCCACGGCATCCATGCGGCGCGGATGGATGGGGTGCCCGGGGCGGGGCTGATCAATCCGGGCGAGAGCTTCGTCTACGAGTTCGACGCTTTCCCGTTCGGCTGCCACCTCTACCATTGCCACGCGCTGCCGCTGCGGCGGCACATGCACAAGGGGATGTACGGCGCGTTCGTCATCGATCCCGATCCGGCGCTGCATCCGGAGGCGGCGGAGCTGGCCAGCGGGCGGCTGCTCGGCACGCCCGAGAATGCGCGCTGGCAGGAGCTCATCATGGTGATGAACGCCTTCGACACCAATTTCGACAGCGAGAACGAGTTCTACGCGGTCAACTCGATCGCCCACGCCTATGCCAAGGCGCCGATCCGCATCGAGAAGAGCCGACCGGTGCGGATCTACCTGATCAACGTGACCGAGTTCGATCCGATCAACTCCTTCCACCTGCACGCGAACTTCTTCGACTATTACGATACCGGCACGAACCTTTCGCCGACCCTGAAGACCGTCGACCTGATCATGCAGTGCCAGGCGCAGCGCGGCATCCTCGAGTTCAGCTACATCAGGCACGAGCCGGGCCTCTACATGTTCCACGCGCACCAGAGCGAGTTCACCGAGCTCGGCTGGATGGGCATGTTCGACGTGGTGGAGGCGTGAGATGAGCGACATTGCCGAGACCTCTGATGTCGAGCGGAAACTGTCGGGTTGGGGGCGGTTGCTCTGGGTGCTGCTGCCGCTGGCGGTGCTGGCAGCGGCGCTGGCCTGGGCGTTCGCGGCCAACCCGCTGCGCAACCTCGATATCGGCGCGCCGCCGGTCGAGGGGCTGACGATCGAGCGGACGGTGCTCGACAGCGCCGGGCTCAGGATGGAGGTGCGGGCCGGCGGCTCAACCGATATGCGGATCGCGCAGGTGCAGGTCGACGATGCCTATTGGCTGTTCACCCAGGAGCCGGCGGGGCCGCTGCCGCGCGGCGCGACAGCCTGGATTTCGATCGCCTATCCCTGGGTGCTGGGTGAGGCGCATGCAGTGCGGTTCGTCACTGACACGGGGGCGACGTTCGACCATGAGATCGCCGTGGCCGTGCCGACACCGCGACCGACCGAGGCGGCGCTGGGCGGGCAAGCGATCATCGGGCTGATCGTCGGGTTGCTGCCGGTCACGGTGGGGCTGATGTTCTATCCGGCGCTGCGCGGCATCGGTCGCGAGGGGATGAACTTCCTGCTGGCGCTGACGGTGGGGCTGTTGGCGTTCCTGCTCGTCGATATGACCGGCGAGGCGCTGGAACTGGCCGGCGAGGCGGCGGCGATGTTCCAGGGGCCAGTGCTGGTGGTGCTGGCAGCGGCGGCGAGTTTCCTGTTGCTGATGGCAGTGGGACGCTGGCGCGGCGTGCCGGGCGGGCTGCAGCTCGCCGGCTTCATCGCGCTGGGCATCGGGCTCCACAATTTCGGCGAAGGGCTGGCGATCGGCGCGGCCTTTGCCTCGGGAGCAGCCGGGCTGGGGTTGTTCCTGATCGCCGGGTTTGCGCTGCACAACGTCACCGAGGGGATTGGCATCGCCGCACCGATCCTCAAACAGAAGGTGCCGCTCTGGGCCTTTGCCGGGCTGGCCATGCTGGCCGGCGGGCCGGCGGTGGTTGGGCTGTGGATCGGCAGTCTCGCCACGGCGCCACAATGGACGGCTCTGGCGCTGGGCGTCGGAGCCGGCGCCATCCTGCAGGTGATCATCGAGGTCGGCGCGTATCTCACGCGCAGCAATGCCGGCAAGGCCGGAACCTGGTTTACGCCGGTGGTGATCGCCGGGCTGATTGCCGGCGGCGTGGTGATGTATGTCACCGGCGCGGTGGTGAAGATTTGAGGATGCCCCGATCTCTCAGTCGTCGCTTCCTTCCCCTTGAGGGAGGATTGAGGGAGGGGTGGTGCGGTGATCACCGATGGAACCCCACCCCCAACCCTCCCCTCAAGGGGGAGGGGAGCTCGTGCCCTGCGGCAGGCCGAGGCGGGTGAGGAGGGCGGTGAAGCGGGGCTCGGCGCGGAGGCTTCGGAATTCCGGCTCGACCAAGAGGCCAATGGTCTCGGCGCGCTCCACCGAGGTTTCGAGGTAGGTGAGGGCAAGCTGCTTGTCGCCGAGCAGGGCGGCAGTGGCGGCGACCTTGTAGGCTTTTTCGCGCTCGGCCAGGAACTGGCGCTGCTGTTCATCGAGCATGGCGCGCAGCATGGCCTCGCCACCTTGCGGCAGGGCGGCGCGAGCGGCCTTGGCGATCAACTGGCGGCCGACGCTGCTCTCGACACTGGCGGCAATCTCGTAGCTATCGAGGAAATCGGCGTAGCGGCGCTGGTCGAGGTAGATGGTGGCGAGATAGGCCGGGACGGCGAGATAGTCGGGGTTGGCCTGCCGCAGCTGCTCGAGCATCGCAATCGCGGCCTCGGTATCGCCGGCATAGTAGTGGATCAGCGCCGCATTGGCGCGAATGGAGCGCGAGTCCGGTTGCAGCACCAGGGCGCGGTCGATCAGCGCGAGCGGGCGCTCGAACTTGCCCATCTGCATCGAGGTCAGGGCATACCAGTGCAGGGCCTGGGCGTTGTCCGGAGCCAGAGCCAGCGCCTTGTCGAACAGCTCTGCGGAACGGGCGAACTCGTGGCTGCCGTAGAAGGCGTTGAAGCCGAGCGCCGCATAGGCCTCGCCCGATTGCGGATCGAGGCTGAGGGCCCGCTCGGCCGCCTGCCTGGCCTTGGCGTAGGACTCGGCGGCGGGGGCCAGCGTGTACTGGCTGATCAGGTTGTAGACATTGGCGCGGCCGACTTCGGCGCGGGCAAAGGCCGGTGCAAGGGCGAGGGCGGCATCGAACTTCTCGATGGCGGTGGCGAAACCAGAGGCAGTGCGGCTGGTCCAGGCGATGACGCCCTCGTCATAGAGGGCGCTGGCTTCGGCCGGGATCGCAGGGGTGGGCCGGGCTGGCGGCTGGGCCGTGGCGACGAGGCCAATGACCAGCAGCGCGAGGATGGCGATGGCCGCCGCCAGCGGGAGCAGCAGCGGGCGGCTGATCGGGGGCGCGGTGGCGTCGGCCGGCGGCGGGGCAGCTACCGGGCGCGGCGCGCTGAGCCAGGCCTCGAGCTCGCTGACATAGGCGAAAACCGAGGTGCGGGTGCCGCCGGGGACGCGCCGGACGGGCAGGCCGCGGATGCTTTCCCAGCGTTTGACCGTGCGCTCATCCTTGCCGAAGAAGGCAGCGATTTCCTTCCAGCTGTTGAGGCGCTGGCTCACCCCTTCGGGGCCAGTCTGGTCAGGCATCTGCAAGCCCCGAACTCCGTCGTCCACAGCGGTCGCTCCACTCGATTACGGTCGAAGGCGCGGGGGGAGTCAACTGCGTCGCGGGGCATTTGATCGGGCGACCTTCTTTGGTTTCCGGAAGCATCGGCAGATGACGCTGGAGCCAATATCGGCTATCAACGATAGAGGCGGACGCGTGGCATGAGCCGGCGGCGCCTGAACCTTTCCCCCGCCGGCGGCATTGTCCTGCCGGATACCAGACATCCCGATCTATCTCTCAGCGTCGATGGCGGCGCCCGGGTCGTCTCATCGTTCAGCTTTGGAGGCAGTAAATGGCAGCGGTTCCATCCATTAGACTTCGCGACGGCAATTCCATTCCGCAACTGGGACTGGGCGTCTGGCAGGTCGATCCGGCGATTACGGCGCGCGTCGTCTCCGACGCGATCGAGGTCGGTTACCGCTCGATCGATACGGCCGAGGGCTATCAGAACGAGGAAGGCGTCGGCGAGGCCATCAAGCGCGTCAGCGTGCCGCGAAGCGAACTGTTCATCACCTCGAAGCTGCGCAATGGCGGCCACGCCCGCGACCTGGCGCTCTCGAGCTTCGATGCAACGATGAAGGCGCTCGGGCTCGAGCAGCTCGACCTGTTCCTGATCCACTGGCCGGTGCCGAGCCAGGGCAAGTATGTCGAGGCGTGGAAGACACTGGTCGAGCTGAAGACGCAAGGGCGGATCCGCTCGATCGGCGTCTCCAACTTCAACCAGGATCACCTCGAGCGGATCATCGGCGAGACCGGTGAGACGCCGGTGGTCAACCAGATCGAACTGCACCCGCGGTTCCAGCAGCGCGACAAGCGCGCGTTCCACAAACAACACAACATCTTCATCGAGAGCTGGAGCCCGCTTGGCTCCGGCCGGATGCTCGACGATGCGACGGTCAGCGCGATTGCCAAAAAGCACGGCAAATCGATCGCCCAGGTGATCATCCGCTGGCACCTGCAGGACGGGCTGATCGTCATCCCCAAGACCACGCATCGTGAGCGCATGGTGGAGAATTTTGACGTCTTCGGCTTCGAACTCGACGCGGATGACATGGCCAAGATCAGCGGCCTCGACCAGCGCGACGGGCGCGTCGGCGCCAACCCGGCGACGGCGTCGTTCCTGTTCTGAGTCACCGAGAGATCAACGCCTCAAAAGGCCGGGAGCGATCCCGGCCTTTTTCTACTCGGCAGCAGCGGCAGAGCGCTGGCGGAATAGCAGGTCCTTGGCGGCCAGCACGGCGCCGGCGGTGATCAGGAGGCAGGCGATCAGGATCACGTGGCTGTAGCTGGCATAGCCGGTAAGGATGAGGATCAGCGTCGAAAGCAGCGGGGCGGAGTAGGACGCGGCGCCGAGCACCTGGATGTCGCCGCGTTTCACCCCGATGTCCCAGACGTAGAAGGCGAGGCCGACCGGACCGAGCCCGAGTCCGATCAAGGCGGCCCATTGCCAGAAGTCGGTGGGCCACACCGTTTGCTCGAGCAGCAGGTGGCAGATCGCGGCGAGGATGGCGGTGACGAGGCAAAAGCCGGCGATAGCGTCACTGCTGACCGCGGCGAAGCGGCGCGACAGCACGGAATAGCTGGCCCAGATGACGGCAGCGCACAGTGCGGTGGCGTAGCCGAGGCTGTACTGCGCATCAAAGCCAAAGCCCTGGCCGCGGGTGACGACGAGGACGGCACCGGTAAGCGCCAACGCGCAGCCGGCGATGTGTTGCCATTTGAGCCGCTCGCCGGGGAGCAGGGCGGAGAACACCACGATCAGCAGCGGCCAGAGATAGTTGATCAGCCCGGCTTCAACGGGTGGGGCGTTCCTGAGCGCGAAGAAATAGCAGAAGTGGTAGCCGAACAGCCCGCCGACGCCGAGCAGCCAGACCGGCAGCGGCTGGCGCATCGCCTTGATGGCACCCGGCCGGATCAGCAGCAGCGACAGCCCGCCGATGGCGAAAGTGATGGCGGTGAGTTGGAAGGCCGGCATGGTGCCGCTGGCGGCGGTGAGGAAAGCAAGCAGCGACCACAGCAGCACCGCGACGAAGCCGATGAAGGTAGCGGTGGAGCGGCTCAGGTGGCTGGTCATCAGACGCTTCTAGCGCGCGTCCGCCGACTGGAAAAGAGCGAGGGGTTGCAGCCGCTGATGGCGCTACCTAATTTCGGCGCATGAGCTTGAGCATCACCGACCTCGCCGAACTGCGCCAACGCCTGACCAGCGGCTTCGGCCCCATCGAAAGCGAGGTGATGGCCGAGAAGGCCGCCTCGCTCGGCTATCACGGGCGGCAGGTGGAGAAAGCGATGGCGGCGCTCAAGGCGTTCGACGCAGTGCCGGGCTCAGCCGATGAACGCTTGATCCTGGTCAAGGCCGCGGCGCGCGACGTGTGGAAGTTCTTCGTGCAGCGCGAAGCCTGCGGGATGCGAGACCAGCGCGACGCCATCCGCCACTACGGCATTCCGCCCGAAGTGCTGGCGCGGCTGGGGGCAATCGAGAAATGACGCAAGGCCTCTATGTAAGTCGATTGATCCGGGCGGGCGATTTCCCTAGAATTTGTGAGATCGATTACATGCCTCATCTGTGCGGGGGCGTCGCGCGCGGATGGGCCAGCCGTTTCGAGTTCGATTGATTCGGCCGGGGAAAGCCGATGCTGGGCGATAAGGTTCGCAAGTCCCTCAGGGATCTCGACAGGCCACTCTCGGCGCTGCGTCCGGCTGCCGACATGGTGCCCCCCTTCCACAAGCTTGCCATCGACGTGATCTGGGCAGGGTTCCGGATCAATCCCGATGCGGTGCGGCCGTTCCTGCCCGATGGCCTGGTGCTGTCGCCGGCCAGCATCGGGGTGCTCGGCATCTACCAGGCGCCCACTGGCTACGGCATCGCGCCCTATATGCGTGGGCTGGTCGGGGTGTCGGTGGAGGGGGTGCGAGGTTCCGACATCGGCGAGGGCATGTTCGTGATGGGCAACATCATGGATGAGCCGGGCGCCGCGACGATGCGGAAGTTCTATTCGGGCGCGACGGTCGAGGGCGTGGCGCGGACCTGGCGCGATGGGGAGCTGTTGCATGGCGTTGCCTCGGTCGGCGGGGTCGACTGGTTGCGGGCGACGATCCGGCCAGGTGAACTGCGGCCGGCGCTGTCGGGCGTCGACAACTTCCTCGGGCTGACCGATGCCGGGCTGATCAAGCATGCGGACTCGACCGTGGCGGACCTGGCGGACGCAGACATCGTGACGCTGGAGATCACCGACGCGGCGCCCGACTACATGCGGGCGCTGCGGCCGGTCGAGCACGTGTTCGCGCTCGATGCGGTGCGCGTGAATTCGATCTGGAGCGAGCCCCGGGTGGTGGGGCGAACCGCTTCGGGCAATGCCGCCTCGGTGTTTCTCGCGCTGATCGAGGATACCGGCCGGGCTGCTGCCGTGGTGCGGCAGGATGGGACGCTGATCGAAGCTAATGCCAGCGGGCGGGCCTTGCTCGGACCGGATGGTTCGCGGGCAGGGGAGCCACTGCTGAGCGGCGTGCCGGCCGAGAAGCACGCGCTTTGTCAGGCGCTGAAGATGAGTTGCGCGCGCAAGGGGCCGCGAGTATCGGAACCGATCGCACTGACCCGCCCCGGCGGTGGGCACCTGCTCGCTTATGTGATGCCGCTCGAGCATGGCGAGCATGGCGGCGATGCCGCGCTGGTGCTGCTGGCCGATCCGCGCGGGCCGGAGCGGCGCGATGCCGCACAGATGCTGCAACTGTTCGGGCTGACCGGGGCGGAAGCCAGGCTCGCCGCGCTGGTGGGCGTTGGCCATGCGCCGCGTGGGGCGGCGGCGGAACTCAGGATTTCCGAGCATACGGCGCGCTCGACGCTGAAGACGGTCTACGACAAGCTCGGGATCAACAAGCAATCCGAGCTCGGCCACCTCGTGGCGCGGCTGCAGTATCTCTAGAGCCAGGTCATCGGTTTGCTGAACCGACGTGGTGTCTGTAAGTCTTTGATTTATCTCGCTTTCAGCCAGAAAAGTTTGCAACTTTTCCTGAAAGCGCTGTGAAAGCAATGCTACCCATAGGCGGTTGAACCCCTCATTTGTGGGGTGCGGGTTTTGCCGTGTGCTGCGCACTGTCCGTTCGAGAATGCATCTCAGGACAGACCGCCGTGCTCGACCTTCTCGAAAAACGCCATGCACCCAAGGCCCCCGAGCTCGCCGGGCTGACCGTGGGCGACGTGATCGCCATGCTCGAGACGTTTGACCCCTCGGCGCCGCTGATGGTGCAGGGCGAGAGCGGTGGCTTCGAAGAAGTACTGGGGTTCCGCACCACCGGCGTGGTGCTGAATGTCAACACCGCGGAGGGTTTTGGCCCGCATGACCTGCCCGATGACGGCGCCCGGGCCGACCTGGTCGCGGTGGTGCTGCGGTCAACCGAGCGGTAGTCCAGAACACCAGGGACAGTGAGAGCGTCTCCCTCTCCCCAAACATGGGGAGGGAGACCAAAACACAGGCTTCCGGGTAAGCGCCCGCCCAGCGAAGCGGCTCATAGCGCCAGCTTGAAGCCCTCGTGACTCTTCTTGAAGCCCAGCCGCTCGTAGAAGCGATGGGCGTCCAGCCGCTGCTTGTTCGAGGTGAGCTGGACGAGGCCGCAGCCGCGGGTGCGGGCCTCTGCAACGGCCCAGCTGATCATCTCGCCGCCAAAACCCTTGTTGCGATGCGCGGGAGCGATGTGCACCGCCTCGATCAGGCAGCGCCATTCGCCAAGCCGGTTGATACCGGGGATGAAGCTGAGCTGCTCAGTGCCGACGGCCTCACCGTCAAGCTCGGCGATGATCAGCCGCTGGTTGGGGTCGGCGGTGATGGCCTTGAAGGCGGCGAGGTAGCGCGGGTGCTGCGGCTCGTCGGGGCGGTCGTCAGTGGCGACGACGCTGTCATCGACGATCAGCCGGACGATGAAGCCGAGATCGTCAGGGGTCGCGTCGCGAAAGCTCAGCCGGCTCATTCGGTTCGTCCTCGAATCCATCGATGTGGAGATCACGCGTACTGGTGATGATCGAGTCGAGGAAGCCGGGGAAGCGATGGTCGAGATCGTCGCGCCGCAGGGTGACGCGGCGGCGGGTGCCTTCGGGCGTGACATTGACCACGCCGGCCTCGCGCAGCTTGCTTACGTGGTAGGTAATCGACGTCTTGCTGGCGAGATCGGTAAACTGCCCGCAGGTCATGCCAGTGCCCTCGCAGCGCGACAAATGCCCGATGATCGCCAGCCGCGTCTGGTCGCCGAGCGCGGTGAGCACGGTGGGCAAGGTGATCTGGTCGGCGTCCGGATGGGGCAAAGGCGGCTGAGTGTTCATGGCTCTCACCTATGCCATTTTCCGTCAAATTTCAATGATCGTTGAACTAGGGCTTGACGGGGGCGCTGACGAGGTTCATTTGTTCAACAATCATTGAACTAAGGATCTTCACATGGACACGCGGCTCATCTGGCTCGCGCTCGGCACCTTTGCCGTCGGCGTCGAGGGCTTCGTCATCGCTACGCTTCTGCCGGCCATCGCGGCCGATAGCGGCGTGACGATCACCCAGGCCGGTTATCTGGTTTTCGCCTATGCCATCGCCTACGCGGTGGGGGCGCCGGTGCTTTCGGCGTTCACCGGCCGGTTCGACCGGCGTCCGCTGCTGGCGGTAGTGGCGCTGGTGTTCGCCGCCGGCGCGCTGCTCGCGGCCCTGTCGCAGGGTTACGTTATGTTGCTGGTGGCGCGGCTGATCATCGCTGCTTCGGCCGGGCTCTACGCGGCGACCGCACAGGCCGCGGCAGTGACGCTGGCGCCGGCTGAACGCCGGGCGAGGGCCGTGGCGACGGTGGTTGCCGGCACCACCATGGCAGTGGCGCTGGGGGCGCCGATCGGGGCGTTTCTCTCGGGCTTTGCCGGGTGGCGCGGCACCTATTTCGCCATTGCCGGGGTCGGCGTGCTGACCGCGGCGGCGATCTGGCTGATGTTGCCCAGGGGCATAGAGGGCGACCGGCGCGGGCTGGGCGAGCGGCTGGGCGTGCTCAGCGTGCCGGGCCTGTTGCCGGCGCTGCTGACGATCCTGCTCTACATGACGGGGCCATTTGCGGCGTTCATCTACCTCGGACCGGTGACCACCAGGCTGATGGGGCTCGATGCCGGGCTGCTGCCCTTCGTCATGCTGGCCTATGGGCTCGGCGCGGCGCTGGGCAATCCGCTCGGTGGACAGCTGTCGGATCGGATCGGCGCGCAGGCGACGGTCACCATCGCGGCGGTGCTCAATATCGGCTTCCTGCTGCTGCTCGGCGCCATCCCGATGCTGCCACAGGCGGCGATCACCCCGGCCTATTTCGCCTTCATGGTGGCCTGGGGCATTGCCGGCTGGATGTTCGTGCCGGGGCAGGTGAGCCGCGTCGTTGCCCTGTCGCCGAGTTCGGCTCCGCTGGCCTTGTCGCTCAACGCCTCGTTCCTTTATCTCGGCACGGCGCTGGGCGCACTGGTCGGCGGCCTGGTGCTCGAGCACCTGCCGATCAATGAACTCGGGTTGGTAGCGGCGATCTTCCCGGCGCTGGCGCTCGGGGTGCTGCTCCTCAGCCGGCCGCGCGCCATCGCCATGCCCCGGCTTGGCTAAAGTCGAGGCCGCCGGGCTCGGCTGAAAGGCTTAGACCCCGGCGGCTTGACCGGCGTCGGGGGCTCTCCTAACCATCGTCGGGCGAGGGGTTTCCGACGATGGACGTGCGACTGCTGTGGTTGGCGCTGGGGGCATTTGCCGGCAGCGTCGAGAGTTCGCTCATCGTCAGCGTGCTGCCCGCCATAGCGGCCGAAACCGGCGTCAGCCTGGCGCAGGCCGGCTACCTGATCTTCGGCTATTCCATCGCCTATGGCATCGGCACGCCGCTGCTCTCGACCCTGTTCGGGCACCTCGACCGGCGCTCGGTGGTCGCCGGAGCCGAGCTGCTGTTCGGGCTGATGTGCCTGTTGCTCGGGGTGCTGCCCGGCTTCCTGCTGCTGGTGCTGGCGCGAACCTGCATGGCGCTGGGCGCGGGGCTGTTCACCTCGACCGCGCAGGCGACCGCGGTGGCCCTGGCGGCGCCGGGCAAGCGCGGTTCGGCGATTTCGACCGTGGTGATGGGCGGCTCGATCGCGGTGGCGGTCGGCGTGCCGGCCTCGGCGCTGGTGGCGGAGTTCCTTGGCTGGCGCGTCGCTTATCTGGGGCTTGGCGTCCTCGCGATCATCGCTTCGGCGACGATGTGGCTGAAGCTGCCTGGCGATATCCACGGCGACCCTCGAACTATCCGCGAGCGGCTGAGCGTGCTGAAGGTGCCGGGGATGCCGCTGACGCTGCTCGCTTCCGGCGTGATGGTGATGGCGAGCTTTACCTTCTTCAACTACCTGGCGCCGGTGACCACGGACCTGCTCGGGCTCGACCGCGTGCTGCTGCCG
This sequence comes from Devosia sp. Root105, assembly GCF_001424865.1. Taxonomy (NCBI): domain Bacteria; kingdom Pseudomonadati; phylum Pseudomonadota; class Alphaproteobacteria; order Hyphomicrobiales; family Devosiaceae; genus Devosia; species Devosia sp. Root105. The sequence goes on along the minus strand of NZ_LMCR01000015.1, from coordinate 215,631 downwards.
CTGGTGATGTTTGCCTTCGGCGTCGGCGCGGTGTTCGGCAATTTCTTCGGTGGCCGGCTGGCCGACCGGATCGGGGGCAGGCAGACCATGCTGGTGATCGGCGGGCTAATGGTTGTGCTGCTGGCCGCCGTACCGCTGCTGGCGATGCTGCCGCGGCCCGCCGTGCTGCCGGCGTTCCTTTTCCACATGCTGCTCTACGGCGTGGTGTCGTGGGGCTTCTTTCCGCCACAGCTGCACCGCCTGGCCGCGCTGGCACCGGCGGCGGTGCCGCTCTCGGCGTCGCTGAACCTCACCTCGATGAATCTCGGGGGGGCGCTCTCGGCGCTGGTGGGCGGCCTGGTGCTCGAGAACCTTGATATTGGCTGGCTCGGGCCGATCGGGGCGGTTGTGGCGGTGGCGGCGCTGGTGATCGCCTACCTCGCACCCGATCATCGGTAGAATAAGGCGTCGCTTCTGATGCCGGTGTGCGCTGACCCCCACCCTTGATCCCTCCCCGCAAGGGGGAGGGAGACGATTGCCTCGGCGCCGGTGTGAGGGTCTCCCTCCCCCTTGCGGGGAGGGGACAGGGGTGGGGGACGGCTATCACCGGCGGCAGCGGTCAGCCAGCTAAACCCGTCTGCCCTTGGGGCTGAGGGCCCAGGCGACGATCAGCACGATGACGGCGAGCGCTGCCGGCAGCACGGCGAGCAACTGGTTGCCGGCGACGAGCACGGCGGTGCCGGCCCACATGATCGAGCTCAGCGCCTCGGAAATCGTTGCGGTGCGCGAAGCGACCTGGCGACGGCGGAACATGGCGCGGCGCATCGGCACGCGGAACCACAGCTGGATGGCGGTGGCAGAGCCGGTCGAGATGGCGACGAAGATGGCGGTGGTCCAGGCCAGGTCCCACGAGGCGATCGCGACGAACAGCAGTATCGGGGCGAATACCACGGCGATTGAACAGAGCACCGCCTCGATCTTGGCGATCAGCACGGCGCGGGGGTGGATCGGCGCGGTGACGACGAGATCGTGCGCGTCTTCGCCGGAGATGGCCAGCCAGGAAAGGCCGCCGGCGAGCTGGCCGGCCGCCATGACGATCACCGGGATCACCACGACATAGGTGCCGGCGCTCTGGCCGTAGGAGACCCACAGGAACAGCGCCGGCGGAAACAGGTAGAGGATCTGCATCAGCGTCTGGCTGAGCAGCCAGGGGTCACGCAGCAGCAGCCGCCATTCCTTGACCCGCAGCGCGTGGCGCTGTGAGGCCCTGCGGAAGGGCCGGGTGGAGGCGGTCTGCTGCACCCGGGTGGCGGAAACGCCGGCTGCAGCAATCGCGTGCTGCGCGAAGCCGCCGGAGGTGAGACGGATCACCAGCGCCAGGGCGCCGAGGCCGAGGCCGAGGACGATGAGCATGGCGCCGAGATCGCCCATGGCGGCGCGGGCCGGCAGCCAGAGCGGGTTGCCGAGGTCGGGCGTCCCGGCGACAAACTCCGGCGATTGCAGCACCGAGAAGCGGTTCATGTTGCCGAAGCTGAGGATGGCGACGGCCTGGATGCCGATGACGAAGCCGGCGCCGACGATGCCGGCAATGATCTGGGCGATCAGCCGCGTGCGGGCCGGGCCGATGCTGCGGAACAGCCCGACCGTCACCAGCACCGAGATCGCCGCGGCAAGGGCGCCGAAGCCGGCGAGGACGCCATAGGCGGCGAGCCATTTCGGCCCTTCATAGGCGATCATCACGTTGATGATCGGGCTCGCCAGAAGGCAGGCCAGCAGCACCGTGGCAAAGGCAGTGGCCGCTGTGCGGACGGCGAAGACGCTGGCCGAAGACGCCGGGGAGCTGAGGATCAGGTCGAGGTCGGAGCGCGCGTAATAGGCGCGGGTAACCGATTCCAGCGCCTGGCTCAGCATCACCGTCCAGAACAGGAAACCAGTGCCGGTGACCATCACCAGCGTCGCCTTGTCGGCAACGATGCCCTGGCTGACCCACGGCGCCAGCAGCACGTTGGCGAGCAGATGCAGACCCAGGTAGAACAGCCCGAGCACCAGGACCAGCACGACGCTGCGGACCTTGCGGCCGCCGGTGGTCATGGCAAGCCAGTCGCGCCAGGCGAGGCGGAACTCGTGGGCGGCGAACCAGGGGAGCGTCGCGGGCGTGGTCATCAGGCCACCGCCGCGAGGTCGGCTTCTTTCTGGGCCACCAGGTCGAGGAAGATTTCCTCGAGCGTGGTTTCGCGGCCGATGCGGGCGCGGAGTTCGGCGAGCGTGCCTTCGGCGACGAGGCGGCCGTGGTTGATGACGCCGATCCGTTCGGCCATGCGCTCGGCCACCTCGAGGATGTGGGTGGTCATGATGACGGTAACACCGGACGCCACCTTCTGCTTCAGCACATCCTTGACCTGCCGGGCGGAGCCGGCGTCGAGGCCGGTCAACGGCTCGTCGAGGATGATGAGGCGCGGGTTGTGCACCAGCGCACCGGCCAGCGCGACCTTCTGCAGCATGCCCTTGGAGAAGCCGCCGCAACGTTCGTTGGCATGCGGCCTGAGGCCGAGCCAGTCGATCAGTTCGTTGGACTGGCGCTCGGCCTCGCGCGCCTCGATGCGCCAGAGGCCGGCGACGAACTCGAGATATTCCAGCGGGGTCAGCCGGTCATAGACCATGGGCTCATCGGAGACCCAGGCAACGATGGATTTGGCGGCAATCGGGTCCGTCGCCGTGTCGATGCCGTAGACCGAGATCGCTCCGGCATCAGGCTTCAAGAGGCCTGCAACCATGCGGAGAATGGTGGTCTTGCCGGCGCCGTTCGGTCCGAGCAGGGCGTAGAATTCGCCGGCCTTCACCGTTAACTCGAGATCGACGACCACCGGCCGGTCGAAGCTCTTCCGGAGCCCGGAAATGGCGAGGGCAAAATCGGGGGACGGCATGCGAGGCTCCGCTATGTTCGCCTGGAGCCTATCCATCAGCCGTTGAGAGGCGCTGAACTGGGCCGGTAAACAAAGAGTAGTTCTCGCTTGGTCGCGTGATCGAACCGGAAAAGTCTGCAACTTTTCCTGATCACGCTCCTATTGCAGGCCCACGGCGTCGACGATGCCACCGATGCAGCCGCCATCGGTGGGGCGGGCGGCGCGGATCAGCTTGCCAAGATTGGGGCTCTCGCCCGGCGCGCCCCAGAGGCCGATGGTGATCTCGCTGACGATGCGGCGCTTGCCGTCGTCGTCGCAGGCGATGCGGACGCGCTTGCCGGCATCGCGGCCGAAAGCATCGTCGAAGGCTTCGCGGATCTGGTCGCGGGTCAGGGTCTTGCCGATATTGTCGGCGAAGAGGTCGCGCACCTTCGAGGCGTTGAGCGCAGCGAGCAACTGCGTGGCGACGCTGTAATAGCTCCCCTCATCGCCGCCGAAGCAGGTGCCGTGCTTGATCCACTCGTGCCGCTCGAGTTGCGAGCGCGTGCCGGGCATCGCTTCGTCGAGGGTTTTCTGCAGCGCGGTTGGAAGCTCGACCGGGGGCAGGGCCGACCAGCGGCCGTCGCGATCGAGCTGTTCGAGCTGGCTCGATACCTCGCAATACTCCCCGGTCGGCCAGAGCCCGTGCAGCGAGAAATGGTTGGCATCGAACCGGGTACGGCTCTGCTGGCGACATTCCGGCTTGCCGGCAGCGCCTTCGCAGAAGGCGGGCTGCCAGCTCGCAGCCAGAATCAGGAACTGCTCGGAAGCCCTGGAAGGTGTTGTGGGTTCCGGCCTTGGCGCGGGCTCGGCCGGGGCCGGGGGCGTGGCGACCACCGGCGGGGGATCCGCCGGCTTCAACCAGAGGTACACCGCCCCGCCGATGAGGAAAGCCAGCAGCAGGGCGGTAATGAACCTCGGGTTCATCCGCTCAACGCTGCGTCACGTAGCCGTCGGGCACGCCCCTTGTAGCGAGCACGAACTGCCAGACCTGCAGCACCTTGGCGCGGAAGCCGCCGGCGCAGCAGAGCAGGTAGTACTTCCACAGCCGGTAGAACCGCTCCTCCTCGGGGTTACGATCTTTCTTCCAGTTGCGCTCGAAGTTCTCGTACCAGGCGACCAGCGTCTTGTCGTAATGCGGGCCGATATTGTGCACGTCGATGACGCTGAACAGCCCGTCGATGGCCTTGCCGATCTGCGCGATCGAAGGGATGACGCCGCCGGGGAAGATGTACTTTTCCAGCCAGGCTTCGATGGTCTCGGTCGACCACTGGCTGCCGATGGTGTGCATCATGAACAGCCCGTCGTCTTTGATGACGCTGCGCGCCTTCTCGAAATAGGTGCGGTAGTTCTTGTGCCCGACATGCTCGAACATGCCCATCGAGACGGCATGGTCGGTCTTGCCCTCGAACTGGCGGTAATCCTGCACCCGGAACTCGACCGGCAAGTGCTTGTAGCGCTCGCGGCCATAGGCGGCCTGGTCGGGTGAGACGGTGACGCCGACGCAATTGGCGCCGTATTTCTCTGCCGCAAAGCCCATGAAGGCGCCCCAGCCGCAGCCGATATCCCACACGGTCTGCCCAGGCTGCACGCCGATCTTGCGACAGACCATGTCGAGCTTGGCTTCCTGTGCGTCATCGAGATTGGTGACGCCCTCCGGCCAATAGCCGCAGGAGCCGGTCATGCGCTTATCGAGCGAGGCCTTGTAGGCCTCGGTCTCGTTGTAGTGCATGGCAGCGACGCGCTGTGAGCGCGTGATGTTCTGCATGTTCATGAAGCGCGCCTGGACGATCTGCCAGACGAGGTTGGTGGTGACGCGCACGCCATCGGGAACGCGCGAGCGCAGAACCCGGTTGAAGAACTCCGCCATGTCGGCGACGTCCCAGATACCGTCCATATAGGCTTCGCCGAGGCCAAGGGTTCCCTGGCCGTATAGTCGTTTCCAGAACTCTTCGGAGTGGATCTGAGGGTCCCACGGGTTAGGACCGTTCAGCGTGATATCTGCCTCCTTGAGGAGGACTTCCATTTGTGGGGTGGCTCCCATCGAATCCCTGCTCGCTTAATAGACAAACGCGGGAGAGCCAATGCCCCTAAGGCAGGCAAGTCAAGGGCGGCAGGGGTGCCTGCCGCCCTCAATGGATCAGAGGGTGATGCGGTATTCGCCGAAGCCGTTTTCGCTGGTCTTGCCAGTGGCCTCGATCTTCACCGCGGTGACGTCGGCGAGATGCTCGGCGGCCTTGGGGCCGGTCTCGAACAGCACGGTGCCGCCAATCGGGGCGAGCGACCAGTTGCTGTCGGCCTTGGGCTCGATGGTCTTCTGCTCGATGATGTAGCGCACGATGATATCGCGGTTGGTATCGGGGCCCTTGAAGACGATCTTGTCGGGGCCGATGCCCGGGAAGGTGCCGCCGCCACCGGCGCGATAGTTGTTGGTGGCGACGACGAACTTCTGGGCCGGATCGATCGGCTTGCCGTCGAACATCAGGTCGATGATGCGGCTCTCGGTGTTGCCGATATCCTCACCCTTGGGGCCGTATTTCGATGGCTTGGTGACATCGATCTTGTAGCTGACGCCGTCGATGACATCGAAGTTGTAGGCCGGGAAATCGAGGTTGATCAGCGGCTGGTCGGCGCCGCCTGATGCCACCTGGTTGAAGATGCCGGCCGAGCGATCGAGCCAGTTCTGCACGTCCTGGCCGGTGATCACCACGGCCTGGATGGTGTTGGGATAGAGGTAGAGATCGGCGACGTTCTTGATCGCCACCGGCCCCACCGGCACATCGGTGTAATAGTCCGGACCGCCACGGCCACCGGCCTTGAACGGCGCGGCGGCAGAAAGGATCGGCAGGGCCTCGTACTCGGTGCCCTTCAGCATCTGCGTGAGGTACCACTTCTGGGCGATGTTGACGATCTGGACGCTCGGATCGTCGGCGACCAGCGCGAAGTAGGAGTGGAGCGGCGCGGCCGTCTCGCCGACCGGGCGGCGAATATAGGCGAGGGTCTCGTCGTGATCGTCCTGCGCGGCGGCGAGGATACCGGCGACGCTTTCGACCAGCGGCTTCACCTTGCCCTCGACGCGCTCGAAGATCGGGCGGGCTTCGGCGGTGTGGGAGACAACGCTCCACTTGCCGTCATCGGCCTTTTCGAGCAGCAGGTCGATCAGGCCCATATGCGAACCCCAGAAGCCGGCCATGACGGCGGGCTTGCCGGCGAGGGTGCCGGCAGTGAGGTCGGCGCCTTCGAGGCCCTCGAAATCCTTGGAGTTGGGGAACACCAAATGCTGGTGGCCGGTGACGATGACGTCGAGGCCTTCGACGGCCGCCAGTTGCAGCGCGGCGTTCTCGGCCTTGGGCTGGCCGGTGTCGGCAGCGATGCCGGTATGGGCCAGCGCGATGACGAGGTCGGCCCCTTCCTCACGCATTTTGGGAATATAGGCCTTGGCCGTCTCGACGATATCGCGGGTATCGACCTTGCCGGCGAGATGGGTGTTGTCCCAGGTCATGATCTGCGGCGGCAGGAAGCCGATGAAGCCCAGCTTGATGGTCTGCTTGGCGCCGGCGCCGTCAACCAGTTCCTTCTCGATAATCTTGTAGGGCGCGACATAGGTGGTGTCGGCCAGGGGATCGGCGCCGAGTTCGCCCTTGGCGAGGTTGGCCGAAACGATCGGGAAGTTGGCGGCGGCGATGGCGGCGTCGAGGAACTCGAGGCCGTAATTGAACTCGTGGTTGCCGAGCGTGCCGACCTCGTAGCCGAGGGTGTTCATGGCGGCGATGATCGGGTGCGGCTCGTTGGTCAGGCCCTTTTCATAGGCGATGTAATCGCCCATCGGGTTGCCCTGGATGACGTCGCCATTGTCGATGAGGACCGAGTTGCCGGCTTCGGCGCGGATGGCGTCGATGATCGCCGCGGTGCGGGCGAGGCCGAGCGTGTCGTTGGGCGCATCGGCGTAATAATCATAAGGGAAAACCGCGACATGCAGGTCAGTGGTTTCCATCAGGCGGAGGTGGGCCTGGCCGGCGGCAGCCTGCACCGCGAAGGGGTGCAGCACCACGGCGGCGCCAAGCGTCGCCGAGCCGGCGAGGAAGGCGCGGCGGGAAATTGAGTAATTGTAGTTCATTGACGTCTCCCACAACATTTGAAGAAAGCGCGACCAGACGGAACGTCGGCTCTCCTGGCCGGTTATCCCGCATGGCGATCTGGGCTCAGATGCCGCCGCGACGTGACGTTGCAATGACGACGGCAATTGTGACAGTGGCCTTTCTGGACCGTTTGGTCAAATTTGCTGTCGCAAGACGAATGGCAGTATTGTTACTGGGCTGGTCCCATGGAGATTCCGGATGAAGTGGCAAGGGCGTGAGCGCAGTTCGAACATCGAGGACCGGCGCGGCCAGGGTGGCGGCAACATGGGCGGCATGGGCGGCGGCCGTATTCCGATCCCGATGGGACGCGCCGGCGGCGGCGGCCTTGGGCTGGTCGGCATCATTATCGTCCTGGGCATCATCTGGTTCGCCACAGGGCAAAACCCGATCGACATTCTCACGGGGGGTGGTGGCGGTACGACGACGTCGCAGAGCCAGCAATGGGCGCCGCCTCCGAGCAATGCCGGCGAGGACGAACTCGCCAACTTCGTCGGCGTGGTGGTCAAGGACACCGAGACCCTTTGGGGTGAGGTGTTCCAGCAGAACAACCTGACCTACCAGCCGCCCAAGGTGGTGCTGTTCTCGGGCGCCACGCAATCGGCCTGCGGCACGGCGCAATCGGCTTCGGGGCCGTTTTATTGCCCGAACGACAAGAAGGTCTATATCGATCTCAGCTTCTACGATCAGCTGCGCCGCCAGTTCGGCGCGCCGGGCGATTTCGCCCAGGCCTATGTGATTGCGCACGAGATCGGCCATGCCGTGCAGGATCAGACCGGGGTGCTGCCGGAGTTCAATCGGGCCCGCGCCTCGATGAGCCAGGGGGAACAGAACGCTTACTCCGTGCGGGTCGAGCTGCAGGCCGACTGCTATGCCGGGGTGTGGGCGAACTACGTCAACCGCGAGAACCTGCTGGAACAGGGCGATACCGAGGAGGCGATCACCGCCGCCAATGCCATCGGCGACGACACGTTGACCCGCGGGCAGGTAGCCGAGCGCAATTTCACGCACGGCACCTCGGCGCAGCGCATGGCGTGGCTGAAGAAAGGCATGCAGACTGGCGACGTGACCCAGTGCGATACGTTCAAGGGTTCGATCTAGGAACAGCAAAGATGGGGCTGATCCCCGCGGGTGCACTGCCGCATGTGAAGCGGTTCGGCTGGTCCGGCGTCCTGGCGCTGGGCGTGGTGATCGTCATGCTGGCGGGGATCAATCCGATCACGCTGATCAGCGGCAAGGTTTCGCCGCCACCACCGCCGACCTCGATCACCGGCGTGCCGGCGAGCTCGGCCAGCCTCGAGCAGATCGCCGCCTATCCGCCGATCGTCGGCAGCGAGGCGGAGCTGATGTGGCGGCGCTTCTTCTGGCAGACGGCGATCCGTTTTCCGCGGGTGACGATGAGCGTGGTCGAGAGCTCGAGCGCCTTCGGCTGCGGCATGGCGGGCAAGGACCTGACGGTGTTCTACTGTCCCGACAATCGGCTGGTGTATGTGGACACCAGCGCCTACGAGCGGTTGCGCGCTAAATTCCCGCTCGGCGCCGACTACGCCATGGCCTACCTGGTGGCCGAGGCCTATGGGCATCACGTGCAATGGGCGCTCGGGGTGTTTACCGACCTGGTGGCGCTGCAATCGCTGAAGGGGGCCGACCGGATCGCTGCGCTGGAGCGGCAGATCGACCAGCAGGCAGCGTGCTATGCAGCAATGTGGACGATCACCGCCGGGATCGACGAGCTGAACAAGAACGCGGCGGTGATGGCGGCGGTGGGCGCGGTAGAGGCCAATCGCGGCAATGCCATCATCAACCTGCCCCTTGGCCGGGTGGTGCCCGAGGTGCTGCAGACCGCGACCCCCGAGGCGAGGGCCTTCTGGTACGACAAGGGCTACGCCATCCCGGCGCCGGGCAGCTGCAAGCTCGAAAAGATCGCCACTGAAGGGCTGGTGTGAGATGAGCGGCCGACTCGACGGATTGCGGGTCGAACGATTCTTCGACGACGGCACCTATCCCAACAGCGTGCTGCCCTTGCTGTTGTACGAGGAGGCGTTGCCGCGTGCCCAAGCCGATGCCGAGGCGATGGAGGCGCTGTTTGCCGCCAATGGCTGGCCGCCGGCTTGGCGCGCTTCGGTGTTCACCTACCACCACTACCATTCGACGGCGCACGAGACGCTGGGCGTGGTGCGCGGTTCGGCGCGGCTGCTGCTCGGCGGGCCGGAGGGCCGCGAGTTCGACGTCGAGCCGGGCGATGTGATCGTCATCCCCTCGGGCGTGGCGCATCGACGGCTCGATTCGAGTGGCGATTTCCTGGTCGTCGGCTGTTACCCGCCAGGGCAGAGCTGGGACCTGCTGCGCGGCGAGGCGGGCGATCGTCCCACTGCCGACCACAATATCGAGCGGGTGCCGCTTCCACGCACCGATCCGGTGGGTGGTGCAGACGGGCCGCTGGCGAAGCATTGGCGAGTGGGTTAATCGGGCTCGGAATAGGGTGCGCTTCGACACGCCCGGGGCCTATTCGATGTCGCTCGATCTCACCACGCTCTATCTGGTCTCCGCCATGGTGACCGGCATGTCGGGGCTGCTGTTTCTGCTCGACATGCGCGGACGGCCCGATCCTCGCCGCAGCGGTGAGCCGGTGCCTCGAGCGCGCGACCTGTTCTGCCGCTATGGCGGGAGGAGTTCGCGGCGTTGCTGCCGGGAGCGAGCCCTGATGTTGCCGGCGTGGTGGCCGAGCGGGTGCTGCGGGCGGTACGCGGCGTCACGGTGTGGACGCCGGCCGGTCCGCTGCGGCCGACCACCAGCATCGGCATCTCGGCAGCCAACGTCGAATCGATCGATCTGGGAGCGCTGATGCGGGTCGCCGACATTGCGCTTTATCGCGCCAAGCGGGGTGGGCGAGACCGCGCCGAGGGTGCCGGCGACGCGCCGGTAGCGTTGCCGAAAACCCTGCTAAACGCGTGAATCTTCAATCGGTTCCGCGTTCCCGTTGGGTTCCCATCGGCCCTCAAAATGACCAGCAAATGATCGCCACGACGCCGTGATCCAGCCGGTTTGCGAGCACAATCAGGCTTAGTCTCTGTCCTCGCCGACAGCATTAAGGTTGTCGGCCGGACCCGGGCCACCGGGTGCCGATTTGAACCTCACATGGAAGGACAAAACTCCATGAAGAAGCTCCTGATCACCATCGCAGCCATTGGCCTTTCCTCGGCGGCTTTCGCCCAGGCGGCGGCAGTCACCTTCACGTCGGTCGATGCCGACACCAGTGGCGGTGTGAGCCTTGCCGAGGCACAGGTTGCCTGGCCTGATCTGACCCAGGAGGCGTTCGACGCCGCCGATACGAGCAAGGACGGTTCGCTCGACCAGGCCGAGTTCGATGCCTATGTAGCGACGCTTCCGGCTCCGGCCGCGCAGTAATTCGGCCAGCCATGGCTGAGAGGGGTCGCCCGGCCACCGGCGGCCCCTTTTTCTTTGGGCTCGGCGATTACTCGCCGGGCTTCACCTGTTCCGGCTGCAGCGCCATGCCCTTCTGCGAGCGCACCAGGTTCAGGAACCGGGTGAACAGGTAGTGGCTGTCATGCGGGCCGGGGCTGGCTTCAGGGTGGTACTGCACCGAGAAGATCGGCTTGCCCTCGACTTCAAGGCCGGCATTGGAGCCGTCGAACAGCGAGACATGGGTCTGCTTTACATTGCCGGGGAGGCTCTCGGTGTCCACGGCAAAGCCATGGTTCATCGACGTGATCTCCACCTTGCCGGTGGTCAGGTCCTTGACCGGATGGTTCGCGCCGTGGTGGCCCTGATGCATCTTCTGCGTCTTGCCGCCCACCGCGAGGCCGAGCAGCTGGTGGCCTAGGCAGATGCCGAACATCGGCTTGCCGGTTTCCATCAGCGTCTTGATCGTCGGCACGGCATACTTGCCGGTCGCGGCCGGATCGCCCGGGCCGTTGGAGAGAAAGATGGCGTCGGGGTTATGCGACATCACATCCTTGGCGGTGGCAGTGGCCGGAACGACGGTCACCCGCGCACCCTGGTCGGCGAGCTGGCGGAGGATGTTGCGCTTGGCGCCATAGTCGATGGCGACGACGTGGAACTCGGGGTTCTCCACCCGGCCATAACCCTCGGTCCGGGTCCAGGAGGTCTGGTCCCAGTGGTAGGTCTGAGCGGTGGTGACTTCGCGGGCGAGATCGAGCCCTTCGAGGCCGGGGAAGTTCTTCAACTCAGCCTGCATCGAAGGCTCGTGGAAGTAGCCATCGGGGGCGTGGGCGATGACGCCGTTCGGCATGCCGTTCTCACGGATGCGGGCGGTGAGTGCCCGGGTGTCGACGCCGGCGATGCCGATGATGTTGCGCTTCTTCAGCCAGGCGTCGAGCTTCTCGACCGCCCGGTAGTTCGACGGGTTGGTGATGTCGGCGCGCAGCACGCAGCCGCGGATGCCCGACAGCGCGGCCATGTTGACCGTCTCGATATCCTCGTCGTTGGTGCCGACATTGCCGATATGCGGGAAGGTGAAGGTGATGATCTGCCCGGCATAGGAGGGATCGGTGAGGATCTCCTGGTAGCCGGTCATCGCGGTATTGAAGCAGACCTCGCCGGCCGCGTGGCCGATGGCGCCGATGCCGTGCCCTTCGAGGCGGGTGCCGTCCTCGAGCAGCAGGAGGGCGGTCGCAGGTTTTTGCTGCCAGCCGGTCATGGCGGGGCTCCAAGGGTTCGGGTCGATGTCGGTTGAGGGCTCTCCTTAGAAGGGGCCCGGCCCAAGCGCAAGTGGCGCACGGGTATTATTGCGCTATATGGGGTGCGGCATAGAGGGGACAAGTCGCGGTGAGTGCGATCGAGCGTGAGATCGGTGGGGTATTCGTTCCGGTGAGCGACATCGAGCGGGCGAGGGACTGGTATCGGGGCCTGTTCGGGCTCGAGCCGGGTGGCGAGATCTTCTTCGGGCACATCCATGTGCTGCCGATGGTCGAAGGCAGCGGCCTGGTGCTCGACAGCAAGGGATTCGCCGGACCGCATGACAAGAAGCCGGCGTTTCACTTCAATACTTCCGACGTGCACGCGGCGCGCCAACAGGCAGTCGCCGCCGGCGCAATGGAGGTGGGACCGGTGACCGATGGGGTGTTCTTCACCTTCAAGGACCCGGATGGAAATCTGTTGATGGTGGCCGACGTGCCGCCTGCACCAAGGAGCTAGTGAATGCGTGAAGCGATCAGCGAAGGCTACAAGACGGCGCTGAAGGCCGGTGACAAGCGGCGCACCGCGACGCTGCGCGCCATCAATGCGGCGATCAAGGACAAGGACATTGACGCGCGCGGGCAGGGCAAGGAGCCGCTGGGCGACCAGGACGTGTTGGCACTGCTGCAGAAGATGGTGAAGCAGCGCGAGGAATCGCTCGGCATTTACGAGAAGGCCGGCCGTGAGGACCTGGCGGTGGTCGAGCGCGAGGAGATCGCCATCCTCAACGAGTTCCTGCCCAAGGGGCTGAGCGAGGCGGAGGTCGAGGCGGCGATCATCGACGCGATCAACAAGACCGGCGCCGCCGGCGCCAAGGACATGGGCAAGGTGGTCGCCTCGCTCAAGGCCGACTTCCCGGGCCGGATCGATTTCGGCAAGGCCTCCGTCAAGATCAGGACAGCGCTCGGCGCCTGAGGTTGTTTGGCGTGCCGGATGCGGTGCGGCGTCGTCGAGCTGACGCACTACGATCACCCCAACTACGATGTCATCCCAGCGAAAGCTGGGACCCAACTCGCAGCTGGCGCAGGTGGATAGATGGGTCCCAGCTTTCGCTGGGATGACAGCCGGTGGGTAGGTCCAGCGTCGAGCCCAACCAGCTTCGTCGATGCAGCCCAATCGTGAACGATCTACGCCGCCAGCCGCAGCTCCGGGCCGTGAACGCGGTTGCGGCCGGCGTCCTTGGCCCGATAGAGCAGCTCGTCGGCGGCGCGGAGCAGTGCGTCGAAGGTCTCCGGGCGCGGCGAAGCGATAGCGATGCCGGCGCTGACCGTGGGTGGGCCGAAATCGCCCGGCAAGGGCTCGGTGCTGGCGAATTCCAGCCGGATGCCGTCGGCAAGAGTGTGGACGGCGGCGGCGCTGGTGGCGTGGACGAGCAGGCAGAATTCCTCGCCGCCGAGGCGTGCCGCCACGTCCTTTGGGCCGAGGGCGCGCGACAGGATCGCGGCAAAGCGCACCAGTACTTCGTCGCCGATGGCATGGCCGAAGCGATCGTTGATGGTCTTGAAATCATCCAGATCGAGCATGATCACCGCGGTGGCCGGCGCCACCGGGGCGTTGCCGGCAAAGGTGAACAGCGCGCGGCGGTTAAGCAGGCCGGTCAGCGCATCGGTCATCGCCAGGTGGCGATGTGCTTCGGTGATGCGAAACTGGTGCAGCGCCATGGTCACGGCGCCGGCGGCAGCGAGCGAGGCGAGCAGCGCGATCGAGTTCAGGTCTTCGGCCCAGTTGTGGGGCCGCTCGGTGAGCACCCATTGTCCGCCGGCAAACAGCACGACGGCGCAGAGGGCGAAGGTCACGGCGGTCGAGCCGTAGAGCGCAGATTTGGCGAGCATGGCGAGCGGCGTGTTGGTGCGCGCCAGCCAGTGTTCGCGGCCGGCAGCGAGGAAGAAGCCGGCGGCGGCGACGTTCATCACGATGGTGCCGATGCCGCTGAAGCCAACGACGAACAGCGCGCTCATGACCCCACAGGCCAGCACCCAGGCCACCATGGCCGAGCGCCAGGGCGTCCGGCCGGAGGAGAACTGCGTGCAGCCGATATAGATGAAGGCGAAGCCGGCGAGCAGCAGCGAGAAAGCGATGCACTGCATGGCCGGATCGTAGGTTTCGAACCAGCCGTAGAGCATCGAGCCGGGCGCCACGAAGCCGAGGCCGAGGCCCCAGCTCAAGAGATAATAGTCCGGCCGCGAGCCCAGCCAGGTGATGACCAGCGTCAGCATCAGGGCGGTGGCGGAAAAGCCGATGGCGATGAGCAGGGACGTCTGGTCGAGCACTGGCGGAGTTTGGGTCGGACGCGGGGAGTAGCTGCGGGGAAATGCGCCCGCCGATGGTAAAAAAATACCTAGGTAGGCGCTCCGGCTAGGCCTCGCTGGTCGCGGCAGCGGAACCGCGGCGCTCCAGCCACCATGAGAGACTGGCGGTTCCCGCGGCGCAGAGGCTGGTGACGACGCCGACCGCCGGGATATCGGCATAGCTGACGCCGGCGCTGAGCAGCATGGCGCCGATGAAGGCGCCGCCGGCGATACCGATATTGAAGGCAGTCGAGATCAGCGACGAGGCGAGGTTGGGGGCCGAGTGGGCCGCCGCGATGACGCGGGCCTGCAGCGGGGTGGAGAAGGCGAAGCCGAGGATCGAGGTGCCGAGCAGGTTGACCGTCATCCACACCTTGTCGTGCATGGCGAACAGCATGGTGAAGTAGAGCAGCGCCTGCAGCAGCAGCACGGTCAAGAGCGTCGGCATCGGTTTCCAGTCGGTGCCGCGGCCGCCCAGGTAAATGCCCAGCATCGAGCCGATACCGCCGACCAGCAGGTAGATCGGGATGATGTCGGGGTGGAGCCGGGTAACGTTGAGCATGATCGGCACCTGGAAGGTGCCGAAGGCGAGGGCGCCGATCATCACGAAGGTGATGGTCAGGTACGAGAGCCAGACCTCCTGGTGGCGCAGTTCGCGTACCTGCTCGCCGAAGGTGGCGTGACGGTCACCCTCCTGGCGCTTGTCGCGCGGCAGCTTCAGGAACAGCACGACGGCGGCGATGGCGCCAAGCGCCGCGACGGCGAGGAAGGGAACGCGCCAGCCGAAATGCAGCCCAATGGCGCTGCCGCCGGGGAGCCCGAGGAGGTTGGCGACGGTGATGCCGGAGATGAACAGCGAGAAGGCGGCGCCGCGCCGCTCCGGTGGCACGAGGCCGACGACCACCACGTTGCCGGCGCCGAAGAACACGCCATGGGCAGCGGCGGAGAGCAGCCGCGCCGCCAGCAGGAGACCGTAATCGGGGGCGATGGCGCACAGCACCTGGGCAATCGAGAAGACAATCATCAGGCCGATCAGCACGCTGCGCTGCGAGAAGCGCGAAGTGAAGACGGTCAGCACCGGCCCGCCGACAGCGACGCCGATGGCATAGGCGCTGACCAGCAGGCCGGCGACCGGAATGCTCACCGCCAGGTCCTCGGCGAGCGGCGGCAGGATGCCGGAAATGACGAACTCGGCCGAGCCGACTGCGAACGCGGCCAGCGCCAGAGCGTAAATGGCGATCGGCATGACTATCCTCAAAATATCCGGGGCGGTCAGACCACGCCATGCCGCAGGAAGCAAGCCGGATAAGCAGCGGTGCCTAAACCCCAGACAAGGCTTGGCGGGACGGCAAAAACAGCTAACCTCCTTGAGGCAAACAACATTGGAGGCGGACCGATGGCTGTATCAAGTGACACGAAAAAGCGCTGGGCGTGGATCACTGGGCTCAGAGGCCTGCTGATGCTGCTGGCGGGACTCTATGCGGTGTTCTTTCCGGCCCAGGCGTTGGCGATACTGGTGATCGCCGGCGGTGCATTGTTGCTGGTCGATGGGGTGCTGGGGCTGTGGAGCCTCACCTTTGGTGGCGCCAAGACCGGCAATTTCTGGTTCGACGTGATCCGCAACGTGCTGGCCATCATCACCGGCGTGCTGATCTTGTTGTCGCCGTTCTTTGCGACGTTGCTGACGGCGACTTTGCTGGTCTATCTCGTGGCATTCCAGTCGATCTTCGTCGGGGTCATGGAGATTTGGGTAATCATCCGGGAGCGCGAACAATATGCGCGCATCTGGCCGGTGCTATTGTCGGGAACGCTTTACGTGCTGTTCGGCATCGCGCTGCTGTTCTGGCCGGTGTTCAGCGCCCTGGTGTTCGTGACGCTCGCCGGCATCCTTGCCGTCATCTTCGCGATCGGCCTGTTCGGGCTGGCGTGGCGGATGTTCAAATCGGCTGGTGACGCTGCGGGTACCAAGTCCGTGTGACCGAGGAGGAGAGAATGGCTACCGATAGCGCTTTACCCTGGCCGAGCATTTTCGCGGGCGTCCGCGGCGTGCTGATGCTGGCGGGCGGCATTTTCGCACTGATCTCGCCGCAACTGGCGCTGGCGACCCTGGTGTGGGTCGGCGGCGTGATCGTCATCATCGATGGCGCGCTGGGCTTGTGGGGCCTGCTGTTCGGCGGCCGCACCAGCTCGCGGCTCGGCGTTGCGATCACCCGGCATATCCTCGCGATCCTTGCCGGCATCCTGATCGTGGCGTTCCCGGCGATGGCGGCGGCGATCGGCATCTCGACGCTGGTGATCGTGGTCGGGATCATGATGATCCTGATCGGGGCGTTCGCGCTCTATGTCACCATCGCCGGGCGGGCGCTGCTACGGCAGGGGACGTTCTGGCCTGAGGTGCTCAGCGCCTCTGCTTACCTGCTGTTCGGCGTGCTGCTGCTGGTGATGCCGCTCAGCAGTGCCCTGGTGCTGGTGAGCATCGTCGGCGTGCTGATGATCCTCTATGGGCTGTTCCAGCTCTACATCGCCTGGCAGTTGAGGAGCATCGAGGTGAAGGTCGCCTGACCTGGCAGCGCGGGCGCTGCCCGGATCAATGCAGGTGCTGATGGATCAGCGCGGGGGAGTCGGGCTGACCGCCTCCCTCCCATCCGTGGCGCGTTCGATCTCGGTGTTGAAGGCGGCTCCCAGCACCAGGATCTGGGCGGAGTTGTACAGCCACAGCAGCAGCACCACCGCGGCGGACACCGAGCCGAAGGTCGCTTCGTAGTTGCCCCAGTTCTCGACATAGATCGAGAAGATCGCCCCGGCGAGCAGCCAGAGCAGCGAGGCGAGGATGGCGCCCGGCCAGATGTGGCGGAACTTGCGCGGGTGGCGATCGGGGCCCCAGCGATAGAGCGCGGCAAGTACGAGAACGCTGAGCAGCAGCAATACCGGCCAGCGCAGCGCCAGCGCCACGACCTCTTCGCCGGACGGCCATGGGATCAGGGCGGGCAGGCCAGCCACCGCCAGCAAGGCGAGGACCACGAAGACGGCGCCGCCGATGCTGAGGCCGATCGCGTAAGCCAGCGACTTGAAGAAGCCGCGCCGGGGCGCCTCGTTGCGGATGCGCGACATCGCGTAGAGCAGGGAATCGACCCCACGCGAGCCGCTCCATAAGGCGAAGGGTACGGTGATCAGCAGCCCGAGGCCGAGCGTCACTGGCGGCTGGCTGGCGAGCATGGTCAGTTGCTCGGCAATGATGCCCTGAGCCATCTGCGGGACGACATCGCCGACGGTTTCGATAGTGTCGGCGACCATCTGGCGGTTGGCGACGATGCCATAGATCAGCGCGACGGTGGCAATGGCGGGAAAGAAGGAGAGGAAGCCGAAGAAGGCCACGGCTGCGCAGCGCGGCGCGTTGTCACGTTCGAAGAAGAACGAATGGAGCGTCGCCAGCACGATGGCGCGCCAGCGTCCGAACCAGTTGCTCCCAGCGGTTGCGTGGCTTGTTGTCATCGGTGCCTTCCGCATCAAACGACGCCCGGCCGCTGAGGGTTGCCCAGGGATGGCATCCAGGCGGGATGGCGGCGCGTGACCTGGTAACCGATCTCGGTTGAAGTTTAGCTATCCGATAAATCTAACCTGAATTTTGCTCGTGCAGTGTTTTTTACAGGCAGGGGCTCACATGCAAATACGTACAAAGACTTTTGGCGCGAGCCGGCTGGTTGCGGCCGGCCTTTTTATCTTCTTCGGAGCGATAGCAGCATCGATCTTTGCACCCGGAGTGGCAGACTATTTGGCGACCGGGAAAATTGTCGGGCCATTGCGGGTGGTTAACTCATTGGAGCCAGGGCATCGGTTGCTGCTGGCTCATGTGCTGGTCGGGATCTCGGCGCTTCTCGCCGTCTCCCACCTGCGACGGTTGATCGACAACACGGTGGTGGTGCTGGATCACGAAGGGATCGAGGTGCGGCATGCACTCTGGGTGAACCGGGCCATGTGGCGAGATTTCGACACCGTCTCCACGAGCCGATTCCTTGGCGCCAAGGACGTCAGCATTCTGTTTCTGCCCGGACGAGACGCCAGCGGCCGCAAATTGTCGCGCAAGGTACGACTGCCGAACCCGATCCTGGGGGTCGATGCCAAGGCCGTACTGATGGAGGCGCTCGTGCTTGTTGCTGTGGATCAAGCTATGGCGCCATCGCCGAACACCTCGATGAGGGGGCCCGGAGCGCCGCCGATGGTTGGCCCGAGGCGGGCGGTATTCGGCAAGCGGCAGTGAACAGCTAGAGATGGGCGATGACACGGCGGGCGCGCGTGCTTACTTAGGGGCATGCGCTTTTCCGACGGCTTCCTCGATGAGATCCGGCAGCGCCTGCCGATCTCGCAGGTGGTGGGCGAGCACGTCATCTGGGACAAGCGCAAGAGTCAGCCGCAGCGCGGCGATATGTGGGCCTGCTGCCCGTTCCATGGCGAGAAAAGCCCGAGCTTTCATGCCGATGACCGGCGCGGCATCTACCATTGCTTCGGCTGTGGGGTATCGGGCGATCACTTCCGCTTCCTGACCGAAAAGGCCGGGATGAGCTTTCCTGAGGCGGTGGAAAAACTCGCCGGGATGGCCGGGGTGCCGATGCCGGCGCGCGACGAGCGCGACGAGGCGCGGCAGGAAAGCCGGCGCTCGCTCTACGACGTGATGGAAGTCGCCACCCAGTATTTCGAGGCGGCGCTCAGCCACAATATCGGAGCACGGGCCCGTGGCTATCTGAACGAGCGCGGGGTGAGCGCGGCGGCGCAGACGAAGTTCCGGCTCGGTTATTCCCCTGATAGCGCCAATGGATTGAAGGAGCACCTCGCGGCGAACGGCGTCTCGGCGCAGGAGATGGTGGATGCGGGGCTGGTGGTGGTGCGCGAGGAGTCCCCGCTGCCCTACGACCGGTTCCGCAACCGGGTGATGTTTCCGATCATGGATCTGCGCGGCAAGGTCATCGCCTTCGGCGGGCGGGCCATGTCGGCAGATGTGCCGGCCAAGTACCTCAACTCGCCCGAGACCGAGCTCTTCAAGAAGCGCATGACGCTCTATAACGGGCAGACCGCCCGCGAGGCGGCGCGCTCCGGCAAATCGGTGATCGTGGTCGAGGGCTATCTCGATGTGATCGCGGCGGTGACGGCAGGGTTCGACGGCACGGTGGCGCCGCTCGGCACGGCGCTGACCGAAGAGCACCTGCAGATGCTGTGGCGGATGAGCGACGAGCCGGTGCTGTGCTTCGACGGCGATGGCGCTGGGCAGCGGGCGGCGGCCCGCGCCACCGATATCGTCCTGCCGCACCTGCAGCCGGGGCGGACGGTGCGGATCGCGACGCTCCCCGAGGGGCAGGACCCCGACGACCTGATCAAGGCGCAGGGGCGCGACGCTTTCGCCGATGTGATCGACCGGGCCCGCTCCCTGTCCGATGTGATCTGGAGCATCGAGACCGGTGGCATCGTGCCGGAGACGCCGGAGGCGCGGGCGGCGCTCGAGTCGCGCCTGCGCGCCCGGGCCAACGCCATCGGCGAAGCCTCGGTGAAGCGGCATTACCTGCAGGCCTTCGACGAAAAACTTTCGGCGTTCTTTGCGCCAGTGCGCAACCAGCGCTGGGAGCGGCGCGATGGCGGCGGGCAGCGTGGCGGCTTTGACCGGCGCAATCCGCGCGGCGGTAATGCCGCTCCGGTCGGCAGTCGGGGTAGTCCGCGAGTCGTGGTGTCGGACACTCTGCGCAACTCTCGATTGCTGAAGCCGGGCAGGGGAGTGGACGCCACGCCGCGCGAGGCGGCGATCCTCGTCTGCCTGGTGAACCACCCGGCGCTGGCCGACAGCCGGCTCGAATCACTTGCGTCGCTGGAGCTCAGTTCACCGACCTCAAGGAACCTCTTGGGCACCATGCTCGACCTCGTGACCAGGGATCACGATATTAGCGCCGAGGCGCTGAATGCCGCACTTGGGGCGCGTGGCTTCGGTGAAGCGATCGAGAAAATGCGGGATTTGCTGGCCCGCCAAGGGGTTTGGCAGACCGGGGCAGAAATCGCCGATCCGGACGCTGAGATCGGATTACGTCATGCCCTGGCCTTGCATTACAAATCCGTTGAGCTAAATAAGGCCCTGAAGGCAGCCGAATTGGCGCTGGGCGACGACCCGAGCGAGGAAACATTCGAACGGCTGCGGGACATCCAGAACCAGATCACCACCGTCGATGGCACAGAGGCATTGATCGAAGGGTTTGGTTCGTTATCGGGGCGCGCGACACGAAGCTTTTAGTTAAGGCTGCGGGTACGCGCGATTTCGCTTATGGGCGAATCAGCACCGGTGACGAACAAGTGACGGCATATCGGAAACCGTCGCGCCAGCCCGTCCCTTTACGATGTCTCAAGCCGTGACCACTTAACGACTATCGGCGCCCTCCCGATCGGGCACCCGGAGCAGCAAGCTAGATGGCCACCAAGGCAGCGACCCAGACCAAGACCAAAGACGCAGAGAAGCCGGAAGTTGCCGGCGCAGCCGGTGGGGCAGAAGCCCCTGATAGCCCGCTGCTCGACCTATCCGATGCCGCAGTAAAGAAGCTGATCAAGACCGCCAAGAAGCGCGGTTACGTCACCTATGAAGAACTGAATGCCGTTCTGCCCTCGGAGGAGGTCAACTCCGAGCAGATCGAGGACATCATGGCGATGTTCTCCGATATGGGCATCAACGTCGTCGACGAAGATGAGGTCGAAGAGGCCGAGCCCGATACCCCGGAAGAGGAATCGACCGAGCTCGCCGAACGGACCGGCACTGCCGTCGCCTCCAAGTCCAACACCCGCGAAGGCAGCGACCGCACCGATGATCCGGTGCGCATGTATCTGCGCGAGATGGGCTCGGTGGAACTGCTCAGCCGCGAAGGCGAAATCGCCATCGCCAAGCGCATCGAGGCCGGCCGCGAGACGATGATCGAGGGCCTGTGCGAGAGCCCGCTGACCTTCCAGGCCATCATTATCTGGCGCGACCAGCTGGCCAACGCCGAAATTCTGCTGCGCGACATTATCGACCTTGAAGCGACCTATGCCGGCCCCGACGCCAAGCAGGCGGCCCCGGTGATGCCGTCCGAGATCGAGCGTCCCTCCGCGGTCAAGGAAGAGATCAAGCCGGCTGCCAAGGCGAAGCCAGCACCGCGCTCGGGCGATGACGAGGACGACTACGTTCCCGACGAGCCGCAGGCGCCGCAGGATCCGGTCGAGGAAGAAGACGACGACTTCGAGAACTCGCTGTCGCTTTCAGCGATGGAAGCCGAGCTGAAGCCGCAGGTGGTCGAGACCTTCGACCGCATCGCCGAAGCCTATGGCAAGATGCGCAAGATGCAGGACCGGCATGCCGAGGACCGCATGGCGGGCAACGCCCCGGCGACCGCCGCCGATTTGAAGAAGCTCGAGGGCCTGCGCTCCGAAGTGATCACCGACGTGAAGTCGCTGTCGCTGAACCAGAGCCGTATCGAAAGCCTGGTCGAGCAGCTCTACGACATCAACAAGCGCCTGGTGCGCCTCGAGGGGCGCCTGTTGCGCCTCGCCGAGAGCTATGGCGTCAAGCGCGAGAACTTCCTCGAGGCCTATTATGGCAGCGAGCTCGAGCAGAACTGGATCGAAGGCGTCGCAACCCTCTCGGGCAGGGGCTGGGCGGAATTCGCCAAGCGCGAAGCGGACACGGCGAACGAGCTGCGCGGCGACATCCAGACGCTGGCGACGGAAACCGGCCTCGATATCGCCGAGTACCGCCGGATCGTGCACAAGGTGCAGAAGGGCGAGCGCGAAGCGGCGATCGCCAAGAAGGAAATGGTGGAAGCCAACCTTCGCCTGGTGATCTCGATCGCCAAGAAATACACCAACCGCGGCCTGCAGTTCCTCGATCTCATCCAGGAAGGCAATATCGGCCTGATGAAGGCGGTCGATAAGTTCGAGTACCGCCGCGGCTACAAGTTCTCGACCTATGCCACGTGGTGGATCCGCCAGGCGATCACCCGTTCGATCGCCGACCAGGCCCGCACCATCCGTATTCCGGTGCACATGATTGAGACGATCAACAAGATCGTCCGTACCTCGCGCCAGATGCTGCACGAGATCGGTCGCGAGCCGACCCCGGAAGAGCTGAGCGAAAAGCTGCAGATGCCGCTCGACAAGGTCCGTAAGGTCCTGAAGATCGCCAAGGAGCCGATCAGCCTCGAAACGCCGATCGGCGACGAAGAGGATTCGAACCTCGGCGATTTCATCCCGGATGTGAACGCGATCCAGCCGATCGACGCGGCGATCCAGAGCAACCTGCGCGAAACCACGACGCGCGTGCTGGCGTCGCTGACGCCGCGCGAGGAACGCGTGCTGCGCATGCGCTTCGGCATCGGCATGAACACCGACCATACGCTCGAGGAAGTCGGCCAGCAGTTCAGCGTGACGCGCGAGCGCATCCGCCAGATCGAGGCCAAGGCGCTGCGCAAGCTGAAGCATCCGAGCCGCAGCCGGAAGCTCCGCAGCTTCCTCGACAACTAAGAGGGCGAACCCATGTCGTTCTGGAAGAACCTCTTCGGTGGCGGTGGCAGCGGATCAGCGGGCAAGTCGATCGAGCCGGCGGTGGTGGCGGAGGAGGCCTATAAGGGCTTTACCGTGAAGTCGCTGATCATGCCGGTGGGGAGCGAGTACCAGCTCGCCGGGTTGATCGAAAAAGAGATCGACGGCGAGCTCAAGAGCTACAAGTTCGTGCGCGCCGACCGGTTCTCGTCCAAGGAGGACGTGGTCAGCTTCGCACTCGCCAAGGGCCGGCAGATCATCGACGAACAGGGCGACGGGATCTACCGCCCGTAACGGCTGCCTTACCAGACAACAATGGCGCCCTGGGGATGCGGTCGCACCTCCGGGGCGCTCATACGTTACCCCCACGAGATTGCTGCGAGCGCTGAATTGCGCCGCCAACAGGAGTTCCCAGAGATGGCAAAAAAGCCAACCGCCCGCACCGAGTTCGTGCTGTTCGACATCGTCTACGAGGATGGCAGCCAGCGCTCCAACCGCAAGGTCGATGCGAGTCTGCTCGGCGGCCTCGATGGCGATGAGGCGGCCCGCACCGCCATCATGGAGCAGGACCAGGCCATTGCCGAGAGATCCGGATTGCCGCCGCTGCAGATCAAGAGCATCAGGCGCAGCGGCAAGTAGGCACCGGCGCGTTGCGGGCGGCGGCTGGTCTGACGATGGACAAATTCTCCTGCGCCGCCTAAGTCGGTCGCAAACAGCAAGGGGAGCCAAGGGTGTCGATCTGGAAGTACCGCTTCATCGGCCGTGATGCCGCCAAGGCAAATCAATCGATTGGCGAAAGTTTCTGCTGATGGATGAAGTTCATATCGCGTTCGCCGTCGACCGCGGCTACTTCAATCAAGTTGCTGTCACCATTGCATCGATAGTCGCAAATGCGGCAGCACCTGACGCGTTGCGCTTCTACGTCTTGCACGCCGACGACGAAAGCTGGGTGGCAGAACAGATGGCGCGGTGGACGGTTCCACATGTTCAAGCCGTCCGTGTTGATAATCCTTTTGATCCAAACCGAAACGTCGTGAGCTACATTAGCGTGGCAGCCATGCTGCGCATCTTGCTTCCGTTGGCTTTGCCGCATCTCTCTCGAGTGATCTACCTTGATGCAGACATCGTGGTGCTGCACGACGTCGCCGAACTCTGGCGCGCGGATATTGGGGAGGCGCCAATGGGGGCTGTCGTCGATTTGGGAGTACACCTTAATGCGATGCGCGGCGACCTTCACAACAACCCGTTGCCTCGGGAGGGAGTGGTAGCGCTCGGCCTTGACCCCTCCAAGCCGCAGTATGTGAACTCTGGTTTGCTCGTGATGAATCTCGACAAGCTGCGCCAGACCGACTTCGTCGGGAAAGCGCGGGAGATGGATGCAGCCAGGGGGCGTACTCTACCATATGTCGATCAAGACATTATCAACGCCTTGATGAAGGGCCAGATGGCCCTCCTTGACCCTCGTTGGAATGTCCTTGCTGGGGTCTACACTGGCAATTGGTTGAGGCGCCACCACTACGCTACCGAGCCGTTTCGGCCTGCCTTTGCGCTGCAGAAGGCCGAACAATGGGCGATTCACTATACTGGTCTGGAGAAGCCCTGGAACAGTGCAGAAGCGTGGCGTGGCGGCGAGGAGTGGTGGCGCTACGCTGCCAACAGCGGCGTGCAGTGGCAGCGTCCGGCTGCTCCCGCCCGGACCTTTGCGACAACTGCGACAGAAGCTTGGCTAGACTTCAGAGAGAAGCTGTCGGTCCTGCGTTTTCGCATTCAGAAGCGAGCTGGGTAGCCTGAGATACCGACGTCAATCAACTGCGTCTGCCGTCAGCGGTTCAAAGCCGCGCGGTGAGACCTGGAACCCGTCTCGTGCACCCAATCGCCAGTCTATCAATGGCAATGGCCGGTTGAGCGCCGGCCAAGGAGCGCGGCCCAGGGAAGGGTTCCGGTATCTGTCCGACCTCCAGTTCATGAAATGGAGGTATAGCCTCTCTTGCCCGTCGTTCCGGTCCGAACGGAGTATCCCGTCTCTCCACGTCCACACCTGCGGGTGGTGCTCGGGCGGCTCCACAGTGGAGTCGACATTTGGGTGTAGATTCTCAAACCGCGCTTTGAGCCGTCTCAGCCGTTGGCCGATCCACGAGCGCGACATGTAGACGCGAGAGAACGCCCCCTCGTCAAACCCGATGTGATAGAAGCTGCTTGCGGCCTCTCGCCAGTGACGGCCACGTTGGTAGGCGAACCGGTTTTCGGGGGAGTTGCGAAAGACCGCAAGGTGTCCGGACAAGTGCCCCGCGAGCCCTGATATTGCGTCGTAGCGATCAAGAAGATCATCCGTATAGAAATGTCGAATGCGCCCGAAGATCACGTCCAGATCGGCGTATCCAAAGCTTCGATAGTTCGAAATCTCGCTCGCGAAAGCGTGCCCCAGCATGGGCTTAAGGTCGTTGAGCTTGTACGCATTCGGCGCGTTAATTGGCACGCCGATCGCTCGGCTGATGGTATCGCAGAACTCCGTCAAGCTGATCGGGATGAAGTGGACGTTGTCTGGGCGGTTCTCCGGCAGATCCTGATCGGTGTGAATTAGCCAGTCGACCTCGGAATTTCGGCGGCAACTCTCAAGGTAGAGATTGATCCATACCGGCCACGGTCCAAACCACGGCGTAAACAGGACTAAACGCTTCATCGGTAGTGCTCTTGTGCCCGCGCCGATGCTCGTAGGTCATGCGGGCTCGCTGCCCCGGCGAACGGAATAACCACCCGCGGTCCGCGCAAGGCGGGGAGATCGCGGACCGCTAATCGTGCGAGGCGGCCAACGTGGTCGAGGTGCAAGCCGAGCACGGCCGTCAGGTCGCGCGCGGGCCGACCAGCCGAGGGGGCCCGCGTCACCGCGATGTTGCTCTCGCCGACACGGTCGGCGGCGTCGAGCTTGTCGGTCTGGATGCAGGGGCTCGGAATGGCCTGCAGCACGCGGCTGCGCAGCAGGTGATAGCCGCCACGCCCGAACAGGAAGCGGTCGATCCCCATCTGATTGCGTAACGGACTGGCCAGCGAGTGCCGGGCAGCCTCGCGGGTGAGGATGTAAGCAGCGCCGCCCATCTGCGAAGAGCAGAGCTCGCGCAGCTCGGTCGTGCCGACACGCTGCGACGCGCTGCCCAGCTTTACCGGACTGTGGAACGTCTCGAGCTTCAGCAGGTCAGCTCGGAGCCGAGCCGGCAGCTCCGGATCGAGGAAATCGCGCACCGGTGCGGCGAGTTGCACATCGTCCTCGAGAACCAGGGCGGCCGGCGCGTCGCTCTCGAGCAGGCGCTCCCAGCTGCGCTGGTGGCTGAGGCCACAGGCGAGGTCGCCCTCGGCCAGCCGCCACAGGCTGTGGGTCGTTGCGTGCCACTCGACCAGGTTACGTGGCACTTCATCCATGCGCACCGCCTCGATGCGCTCGGCAGCAATGCCGAGCTCAGCGAACTGTCGCTCCATGAATGCCCGGCGATCCGGGCGGGAGCTGAGGTTGATGTAGTAGACGGGGATGGTCAGCATCGCGTCTCGGCATGCACGAAGCGGGCAGGGGTTGTCCAGTGTGCCGCCGCCACGCCTAGAGCAGTCTCTGCAGGTCGTCGGCCAGCGGCAGCCGGTATTGCCGGGCGCCCCAAAGCTCGCCGCTGGCGGCGAAGGTGGCGATGAGCCTCAGGTGGTGGGCCCAGTGGCGCGATGCTCGACGCCAGCGTGGCTCGCGACGGCTCGTCTCAGGTGACGCGAACAGGGCGCGGTGCTCGTCGAGGTCGCTGCGACCGGGACCACGGCGGCCGTCGCTCGTCTGGTCGAGCTGGATGGCGAGCGCCGGCACCGATTGAAAGATGCTTGCTTGATAGAACAGGCTGCCGGGGCGCCCGAACAACAGCATGTCGGGCGACAGCATGTCCGCCCGAGGATGCACCACCAACCGTTTGGCGAAGGCCTTCGTCATCACATAGGCAGCCGCACCCATGCTGGATGACATCAGGCGTCCGCGACCGATCCCGACGGCCGTGCTGGGCACCAGGCGGCCGACCATTGCCGAGGTCTGCCGCGTTTCCATCTGAATGGCATCGACGCCGGCCAGCAGGTTCGGATCGTCGAGCACCGCGGGAAGCTGTTCCGACAGCAACACGTCATCCTCGAGGATCAGCGCTGCCGCGATGTCCTGCTCGATCATCAATTGCCAGATCTTCTGGTGGCTGCGGCTGCAGGCAAGCTCGCCCGGGTTGAGCGGTGAGCCGGGGATACCAGCGCAGTCGGCGGCCGTGACCGCCTCGATCCGGGTTCCAGCCAGTCCCAGGGCGTCGAGCTGCCGCTCCACGTGATCGCGGCGATCCGGGCGTGACGCGAGATTGAT
Organism: Devosia sp. Root105; assembly: GCF_001424865.1. Classification (NCBI taxonomy): domain Bacteria; kingdom Pseudomonadati; phylum Pseudomonadota; class Alphaproteobacteria; order Hyphomicrobiales; family Devosiaceae; genus Devosia; species Devosia sp. Root105. The sequence goes on along the minus strand of NZ_LMCR01000015.1, from coordinate 188,663 downwards.
GTAAAAGATCGGCAGCGGCATTGCGGTGGCATGACGAACGGCGGAGCCGTTCCCCAGCGTCCCCCTGTCTACATCAGCTTGCGCAGGTTTTCGGCAATCGGGAACTGGAGCTTGCGCGCCCCCCACAGTTCGCCGCTGGACCCAAAGGTCACGAGCACCCGCGTGTAGTGCCGCAACTGAATCTTGAGCCTGCGCCAGCGGACCGCGAGGCTCTTGCGTCGCAGAGCGCCGGTCAGCCGATTATCGTCAAGATCGCTCTTGCCGGCGCCACGCCGGCCGTCGACCGTCTGGTCAAGCTGGATGGCCAGTGCCGGGAGAGTCTGGAAGATGCGTGCGTCATAGCAAAGCTCGCCGGCCCAGCCGAACAGCAGGTGATCGAGCGCCAGCCGATCGACGTCGGGGCGGGCCAGCAGGCGGCGCGCCAGCTTGGCGGTCATGATGTAGGCGGCCGAACCAAGGCTGGACGACATCAGGCGGTTCCGGCTGACACCGGGCACGGCGGTCGCGACGGCAGGACCGAGCAGAGCCTTCGTGTTGCCGCGGGACTCGAACTGAATGGCTTCGACCCCGCCAGCCAGGAGGGTCCGGTCGGCCAGCAGCGCCGGGACCTCGTCGGCCAACAGCACGTCATCCTCGAGGATCAGTGCCGCCGCGATATCCTGCTCAACCATCAGGCGCCAGATCTTCTGATGGCTGCGGCTACAGCCAAGCTCACCTGAACTCAGCGGCGAGCCTGGCGGCTGCTGGAAGTCGGACGGTGTCACCGCGTCGACGCGAGTGCCGGTCAGGCCCAGTGCTGCAAGCTGCCGCTCGACATGATTCCGTCTATCCGGGCGGGCGGCCATATTGATGTAGAAAATCGGCAGCAACCGTTGGCCCCACTGTTGAATTCGGAGACCGTAATACCACTGACGCGTCGGGCGTCAACGGTTGCTCTGGCCGTCCAGTGCTTTGTTTACTGCCGGCTTCACCACGGTGCCAAAGAGTTCGATAGCCTTCATGACCTTGGCGTGGGGAAGGGTACCGACGCTCAGCTGCAGGCCGAAGCGATCGTGCTTGAACCACTCGTGCTGCATCAGGATCTTGTCGATCACCTGCTGCGGCGAGCCCATGAAGTAGGCGCCCGAGGGGCCGGCGCCGGCTTCGAACTGGGCGCGGGTGGTGGGCGGCCAGCCGCGTTCGCGGCCGATGCGGCTCATCGCCTCGTGATGGGCAGGGAAGGCAGTATCGAGCGCGTCCTGCGAGTTCTCGGCGATGAAGCCATGCGAGGAGATGCCGATGGGCAGCTTCGCCAGGTCGTGCCCGACCTTCTCGGCGGTGCGGCGGTATAGCTCGGTGAACTGGGTGAACGCTTCGGGATTGCCGCCGATGATGGCGAGCATCAGCGGCAGCCCGTAATAGGCCGCCCGGGCAACCGAGTTCGGCGTGCCACCAACCGCGACCCAGAGCGGCAGGGGCTCCTGGACCGGCTTGGGATAGATGGCGAGGCCGGGGATCGGCTTGGTGTGCTCAGACCCCTCCCAGAGCACCTTGCCGCCTTCGCGGATCTTCAGCAGCTCGGCGAGCTTTTCCTCGAACAGCGTGTCGTAGTCGTCGAGCTCGTAGCCGAACAGCGGGAAGCTCTCGATGAACGAGCCACGGCCGGCCATGATCTCGGCGCGGCCATTGGAGAGCAGGTCGAGCGTCGCGAACTGCTGCCAGACGCGGATCGGATCGTCCGAGCTCAGCACGGTAACGGCGGTGGAGAGCCGGATGCGCCTGGTGACGGCGGCGGCGGCGGCAAGGATGGTCACCGGCGCCGAGGCGACGAAATCTGGACGGTGGTGCTCGCCCAGCCCGTAGAAATCGAGCCCGACCTCGTCGGCGAGCTTGATCTCTTCGAGCAGGTCCTTCAGCCGCTCGGCCGGCGACTGCAGGTGGCCGCCATTCAGCGGATCAGGAGTGTTCTCGGCGAAAGAGTAGAGACCGATTTCCATGGCGCAATCCTCGTGTGGTGCGCCCTGGAGCGCTTCACCGTTTCATTGAAACGTCGAAGCGCTCGAGATCCTGGATTTTGTGGCGCCTCTGATCGCGCTCTACATGGCTGGGCGTTTTGAGCCGCGCAAGAACGCACAGCCTTGTAACTCAGACGCTGCTGGTTGGCACGTAGGACGCAGCCGAAGACGAAACCGGAGCCGGCGGAGTGTGCCCGGCCTGGCGGTGGATTTCGGCGACGAGGCCGGCGGGCAGCTTCAGCTTGAAGGCCAACGCTTCAAGATAAGCCCGCTCGGCGGGGGTATCGGGCTGCATGGCGACAAGCGAGGCGGCATAGATTTCGGAAGCGTGCTCGGGTGTGTCGGCGCGGGCGACGACGGCGTCGATATCGAGCGGGCTCGCCAATTCGTCAAAGACGAACGCCTTCTCCTCGGAGGAGAGCGGCATGATCTCGAGGCGCTTGAAGATGCGCTCCTTCTCCTCGGCGTCGATCTGGCCGTCGGCCTTGGCGGCGGCGATCATGGCGCGCACCAGGGTCTTGCCCAGCTCCTCGCCCTGATAGGCGGCCTGCGGCGGCGGCACGAAAGCATCCTGCGTCGGGGCAGGGGCGCCATCCGAGGCGGCGCCGGCCTGCTGCTGGTTCTTCTGGTAGGCCTGCCAGGCGGAGTAGGCGAGCCCGCCGACCGCCGCGACCGCGCCCACTTTGGCCACGTTGCCGACCATCTTGCCCAGCCCGCCGCCCGAGAGCAGCATGCCGGCGGCAAGCCCGGCGGCGCCCGTCATCGCAGTCCGCTGGGCATTGGGGTCGGTCTGCAGGGCTTTGATGATACCGTCGATGTTGAACATGGCCTTCTCCCAGCTTTTTGGTTCCGAACGGGAGTTAGGTAGCGCGGCGGGGCTGCGCAAGGATGACAAGTTCGCGCAGGGCCAATGGTTGCCTTTCTCGGCTCGGTGGGTAGGTTGAGGCGGCGTTCAGTTGGGGAGGGCCAAGAGCCGATGGCGAGCGGTCTCGACGATATCGATCACAAGCTGCTGGCTCTGTTGCAGGTAGACGATCGGGTGCCGGTGGCGGAGCTTGGCAAGACGCTTGGCGTCGCGCCCTCCACCCTCAACGATCGAATCCGCCGGTTGATCAAGCTGGGCGTGATCAGCGGCTTCCATGCACATGTCGATCCCGAGAAGGTCGGCCTGGACCTCCTCGCCTACGTGTTCGTCGGCTGGAGCGATCCGGCGACCGAGAAGCTGTTCCTCGCTGCTATCGCCAGGTCGCCGGAGGTGCTGGAGGCACATCACGTCACGGGATCGTGGAACTACCTGATGAAGGTGCGGCTCAGGACAACGCGGGATCTCGAGGGGTTCTTTGCCCAGGTGGTGAAGGAAGTGCCGGGGGTGCAGCGGACGGAGACGCTGATCGTCCTGTCGTCACCCAAGGAAACGACGCTGATCGTGCCGCCCGAGCTCAAAGCGTGAGATGGAAAAGCTCGACCTGAAGAAGCAGCACAAGGCGCTTTACAACCCGCCCAAGGGTGAGTTCGAGATCGTCGACGTGCCGCCGCTGCACTATGTGCAGATCGATGGTGCAGGCGATCCCAACAGCGCGGAGGCCTACAAGACGGGCGTCGCCTGGCTCTTTTCGGTGAGCTACGCGATGAAGTTCGCGGCGAAGGCGGAGCTCGGCCGCGACTACGTGGTCGGGCCGCTGGAGGCGCTGTGGTGGGCCGACGACATGTCGACGTTTCTCACCCGCCAGAAGAGCGACTGGCAGTGGACGATCATGATCCTCCAGCCGGATTTCGTCACGACCAGGCAGTTTGAGAAGGCCGTCGAGAAGACGGGCAAGAAGCTTGGCGCGGCGCCGGCGAGTCTCAGGCTCGAGACCTATCACGAGGGCCTGTCGGTGCAGACGCTGCATATCGGCAGCTATGACGACGAGGCGCCGACGCTGGCGCGGCTGCATCAGGAATTTGTGCCGGGGAACGGGCTCAAGGAGACCGGCCACCATCACGAGATCTATCTCAGCGATCCGCGCAAGGTCGCGCCGGACAAACTGAAGACCATCCTCAGGCAGCCGGTGCGGCGGCTCTGATCCGGCCGGTTCAGCCGCGGTTCAGGCGCAAACCCGCACAGGGCCGGCGTCCGAACCGAGGAGGAACCCCATGCTGGTCCGCAGTGCTCTTTTCATCGTCTTCGCCAGCCTCGCGGCTCCGGCGCTGGCCAATGGGGTGATCAGCGAATTTCCTGCCGGCGGGGTGGTATTCAAACAGGCCGCCAACATCGCCATTGCGCGCGAGGACCTCTACCTGAGCGTGCGCGAAGTGCGGGTGCGCTACGAATACCGCTCGGACGCTTCGGCCGCCGAAACCCACACCATCGGCTTTCCGATGCCGCCGGTGCCGCTCGATGGTGGGCCGAGCTATCTGGGCGGGGGCAGCATCGAGCAACTGGCGGATCCACGGAACTACATGGACTTCGCCGTGAAGGTGGACGGCAAGCCGATCACGGCCAAGCTGCATGAGTACGCCCAGCTCGAAGGCAGGGACATCACGGCAGAGATCGAGGCCGCCGGCCTTGAGCCATTGCTACTGGCCGAACAGTTCGACGCGACCCGGTTCGATCGCCAGACGCTCGAAGCCTTCGTGGCGAAAGGTTGGTTCGCCAGTGCGCCAGAGAGCGCCGAAGAACTGTGGTGGCCGAACTGGAGCTACCAGGCGGTCTACGAGTGGGAGCAGGCGTTCGTTCCGGGCGAGACGGTGGTCGAGATCAGTTACGCGCCGCTCAATGGGTACCCCAGCGACTACGGCCAGGTCTATGAGGGCGGCGGCGAGTACGACGACCCGGAAACGGTCGCGGCGACCAGGGCGGAGTATTGCATCGACGATGCAGTGCTCAGCGCGCTGCAGCGCTATAAGGCGAAGGGCGGTTATGAGGTAGTGACGCAGGGTTACGTGCTGACCACGGGCAACTTCTGGAAGGGGCCGATCGAGGAGTTCAACCTGGTGGTCGACAAGGCAGACCCGGCGGAAGGGATGAAGAACCTCGACCTGGTCGCCTTCTGCCCGCTCGAAGCCAAAAAGATCAGCGACACGCAGTTCGCTTGGCAGGCCTCGAACTTCGAGCCCGACCGTGACATGCGGGTGCTCTACTACAGCTTCTACGATATCGAGCAATGAAGGAACCCCGGCAGCGGAACTGCCGGGGTTGAGGGAGCTTCGGGGGAGGATCCGAAGCTCAAGCTCTGCTTATTGACCGAGCTTACTGCGCGGCCGGGGCCTCAGTCGCCGGGGCCGGAGCCTCGGTGGCGGGCGCTGCCGGAGCTTCAGTCGCCGGAGCGGCTTCAGCAGGGGCCGGAGCCGGCTCAGCGGCCGGAGCCATCGGCGTGGTCTCGGTGCCCGTGGCCGGAGCCTCGGTCATCGGAGCCGGGGCCGGAGTGGCCGGAGCTTCAACCGCGGGGGTGTTGTTCACGGTCGTCGAGGTCGACGGGCCGGAATTGGCCGAGAAGACCAGGTAGCCAATGGCGAGCAACGCCAAGGCGACGATGATGCCAACGAACCAGCCAGTCGCGCTCGACTCGCGGGTGTAGACAGTGCGGTTGGCGTCATCGCTCGAGTAGACGGTATCGCGTTCGGGGACAGCCATGATCAAGCTCCTTTGTTTGAGTACCGTATGGGCCAAAAACGCAGCAGCCGGCGGAATCGTTCCCGCAAACGTGAGCGAATGCGAGATTGATTCAGCGCGATGTCGCAACCCGCTGACGAATCTGGCGATTTTGCCGCGCCAGAGATGAAGAAAAGCTGTCGCGGACCGCTCAGCTTTCAGCCGATTTTGCCGCTTTTTCGTCGCCGCGGTTTGCCTTGCCGATCGATTTGGTCTGAGCGGAGACGCGATCGATGAAGGCAAGGAACAGCGCCGAAACGACAAAGGCCAGGTGGATCAGGGTGAACCACATCAGCTTGTCGGCGGTATAGCTCGACACGTTCAGGAACACCTGCAGCAGGTGGATCGAGGAGATGGCGACAATGGTCGAGGCGACCTTGATCTTGAGCGAGCCGGCGTCGATCTCACCCAGCCAATGCACCGCATCGCCGTCGTCGAAGCGCGAGACGTAGTTCTCGTAGCCCGAGATGATCACCATGACCACGAGGCTGGCGACCAGCGCCGCATCGATCAGGGCCAGCATCTTCAGGATCGCATCGGCTTCGTCGATAGTGAAGACGTGGCTGACAAAATCCCACAGCTTCACCCCGAAGGTCGCGGCGTAGACCGCCAGCGCCACCGCCAGCCCGAGATAGAACAGCACCAGCAGCCAGCGCGAGGCGAGGATAACCGCTTCGATGACGAGTTCGAGACGCTTGGGCATGGTGGCTCCGGCAAGGTTTAGCGAACGAGGGATAGCGGATTTTTGGGGTGAGGCAAGGGGCAGGGGTGACGCAGTGGGGGATGGCGCTTAGCGCGCAAAACCTAACGGGCCGGGGATTGCTCCCCGGCCCGTTCGTCAGTTCAGGCGATTGCCCTTAGTTGCGGTCGGCAACCGTGATCAGCGAGGTGATGCGCTTGATCGAGACGCGGCGGTTGAGCTTTTCGGCCTTCTCCGTCTTCACCTTCAGGTAGCGCTCGCCATAGCCCTGGGTGACCAGGTTCTCGGGCGGCACGTCGTAGAAGTCGGTCAGGATGCGGGCGACGGTCGAGGCGCGCTGGTCCGACAGGATCAGGTTGGCCTGGTCGCCGCCCACGGCGTCGGTGTGGCCTTCGATCAGGAAGGTCTCGCCCGGGTTGTCCTCGAGGATCGCCAGCATGCCGTTGGCGACCTTGCTGAGCGCCCCGACCTGGCTGCGGGCGATGGTCGCCGCACCCGAGTCGAAGGTCAGACCGCCGACTTCGACACGACGCACCGAGTCACGGATACGGGCCGAACGCTTCACTTCCTCGATGGTGTAGATCTTGCGGACCTGCTCCACCGGCGGTTCGCGGAAGAACAGCTCAACCTCTTCCTCGTCGGCGTCGTCGGCATCGAGGATATAGTCGCGGATCGGGATGGTCAGGCGCAGCGGGGGCAGGTCGTCGCCCGGGTCGCGCCAGTTGCCGAAATAGTCGTCATCCTGTTCGAAATCGTCCTCGTCCTGGTAGGCGAGGATGTACTCGCGGCCGTCCGGCATGATGCGCGAACGCTTCAGCACGTTGCCCCACTTGTCGCGGATGGTGACGATCTGCACGCCGTTCGGGCGTTCGATGGTCTCCTTCACGCGGCCTCCCGGCAGGCGCTGGTAGTAGACCTCGTCCTCATCGCTGTCGCGAATGCGGTCGAAATCCTGGGCCGGGTTCGAGATGATCAGGTTGACGCCGATCTGGAAGATGAAGCCCGAGTTAGTGAAGTTGTTGCCGGGCTTGCCGCCGCCCTGACCGCCACCGTTATTGTTGATAACGGTGTTGTTGTTCGTCACGTTGGTCGTGTTGTTCGTGATGTTGGTCACATTCGTCACGTTGGTGACGTTGTTGATGATGGTGACGTTCTGCGGCACCTCCATCACCGGCAGGGCGTCGACGGCGATCTTCTCGCCTTCCATCTTGGCCAGCGACTGCACCTCGACCGGTGCGATGTCGGCCTGAGCAGCCTTGTCGTCGGTCGGCGGCGGAGCGGTCGGTTCTTCGGCAACCGCCGGCTGTTCGGCCGGCGCCTGGCCATCGACCACCTGGGTGGCGAAGTCCTTGGCGCTGTCGAGCACCGGAGCCGCTTCTTCGGGGGCAACGGTTTCGGGCAGCACTTCGACGGCCTGCGGGGTCACGGCTTCCTGGGCGCCCGGCAGTTCGGAGATCGGCGGAGTGGTTTCCGCCGCCGGCTGCACTTCGGGAACCGGGGGCAGGGTGATGCCGTACTGCGCCAGGCACTGGGCAACATCGGCAACCCCTAGCGCGGCGCAGATGTCGGCGAACTGCTTGTTGGCAGCATCGATGGTCGACTGGCCGGAGGCGTCGCCGGCTTCGAGCTGGCCGACGCCGACGCTGTAGAGCTCGACGGCAGTGCCCAACTGGTCCTGCGCGGCGGCAACCGGGTCGGTGGCGTTGGCGTCTGCAGGCTGGTCGGTCGGGCCGGCTTCCGCAGGCTGTTCAGCCGCCGGCTGTTCGGCGGGCTGCTCGGCTGCCGGCTGTTCGGCGGGCTGCTCAGCCGCCGGCTGTTCGGCGGGTTGCTCGGCTGCCGGCTGTTCAGCCGCGGGCTGCTCGGCCGGCTGTTCGGCCGGCTGCTCCGCGGGCTGCTCAGCCGCGGGTTCGGGCAGCGGGGGCAGGTCCTGGCCGATGCAGGACTTGATGTCCTGGTAGCCGTTGGCGGTGCAGAGCTCCTGGATGCGCGCCGCGGCAGCATCGGCGAGGGGCTTGGCGCCGGCATAGTCGCCGGCAGCGGCCTGGTTGAGCGCCGCCTGATACTGGTCGAGCGCCGCCTGCAGGTCGGCAACGAACTGGGCCTGTGCATCCTCGGCAGCCTTGGCGTCCTCAGCGGCCTTAGCCTCTTCGGCAGCCTTGGCGTCGGCATCGGCTTGAGCCGCTGCTGCAGCTGCCGCTTCGGCGGCCTGGGCATCCTGAGCAGCCTTGGCATCAGCTTCGGCCTGAGCCGCAGCAGCTGCTTCGGCAGCCTTGGCATCCTCAGCTGCCTTTGCGTCAGCATCGGCCTGAGCCGCGGCCGCAGCGGCAGCTTCAGCGGCCTTGGCATCCTCAGCGGCCTTGGCATCAGCCTCAGCCTGAGCTGCGGCGGCGGCTGCTGCTTCAGCAGCCTTGGCCTCCTCGGCTGCCTGTGCGTCAGCTTCAGCTTGCGCCGCAGCGGCGGCGGCCTCTTCAGCGGCCTTGGCCTCTTCGGCGGCGCGCGCTTGTTCAGCTGCCTGTGCGTCGGCCTCGGCCTGTGCGGCGGCTGCGGCTGCTTCCTCGGCAGCCCTTGCTTCCTCAGCAGCCCTGGCCTCTTCCGCGGCGCGAGCTTCCTCGGCCGCCTGGGCCTCGGCATCCGCCTGCGGGTCGGCCGCCGGTTGGCCGCCGCCAGTGATGGCCGCGATGCATTCCTGGACACTCGAGTAGCCGTTCACGATGCAGGTGTCGGTCAGCGCCTGCTGGGCGTTATTGATCGCGTCTGCGTCGCCGGAAGCCTGCGCCTGCTGCAGGGCCTCATATTCGGCCTGCTGCGCGAACGCGGCGCCCGGCACCAATGCGAGAACGGCGAGACTGGTGCCGGTTAGGAGCCAGTTTCGAAAGCGCATGGGTTTTATCCTTGTTTTGGAGTCAGTTGTTCGAAAAATGACGCAGACCTGCTGAACCGAACCTGAACGGTTGGGAAACCTGCGGCGAGATGAATTAGCCCATCATGTGCCGAACGCCCCTGATGCGCGTGCGGTTCCGTACCGCGACAGGACCGGTCAATCGTGGCACCAGTTGGGCCGTCGCACCCTTGCGAGCAATGGACGGATTCGGTTGCGGCAGCCTAGGCTTGGCGCGCCTATTCGTGCGATCCGATAGGCATTGGTCTGTTGGAGTCGATCTTGGGCGAGCTTCTGAGCTACTGGCCGTTTGTCCTCGGGCTCCTGGCGACCGGGGTGATTTCCGGCATCGCGGCGGGGCTGCTGGGCATCGGGGGCGGCGCCATCATCGTGCCGGCGCTGGCCTCGGCCCTGGCGCTGCTCGGCTATGACAGCGACGTGGTGCAGCACATTGCGGTGGGCACCTCGCTCGCCATCATCATTCCAACCGGCATTGCCAGCGCCCGGGCGCATGACAAGCGCGGTGCGGTGGACCATCGCATCCTGAAACTCTGGGCGCCGGTGGTGGTGGTCGCCACCTTTGTCGGCGGGCTGATGGCCGGCCTCTATACCGGCGATGTGCTGCGCATCGTGTTCGGCGTCGTCGCGTTGTTCATCGCTGCAAATATCGTCCTGCCGTTCCAGGAGCGGCTGATGGGGCACTTGCGGGATTCGGCTCTGACGCATCGGATCTCGGCGGCGGTGGTCGGCTATATCTCGGCGCTGATGGGCGTAGGGGGCGGCTCGCTGAGCGTGCCGACCATCCACGCCTTCGGCGCCTCGATGCACAAGGCCGTGGGCACCGGGGCGGCGATCGGGGTGTTCATCGCGCTGTCGGGCACGCTCGGCTTCATCATCTCGGGCTGGAGCGTCGAAGGCCGCCCGCCGCTCAGCCTTGGCTATATAAACATCGTGGCGCTGGTGCTGATCGGCGTCACCGCGGCGCTCTGCGCGCCCCTGGGCGCAGCACTGGCGCACAAGCTGCAGCAGCGCACCCTGAAGATCGCCTTCGCAGTGTTCCTGACCCTGGTCGGGCTGAACATGATCTGGAAGGCGATCGCGGGGTAGGGGCTACTTCGCCGGGGCGAGGGCCCACTTGGCAGACACGGAGGCCTCGTAGGTCAGTTTCCCGGGCGCGATCGCCATGGGAGCTGTACTCGGGTCGAGCACAGCCAGATCCGCGTACCCCTCTAAGGCGGTATGAGCCATGGTGTCGGGGTTGTAGCCCGTTCCCTCTTTGACATTGAGCAGGTCACCGAGAGTACCGCCCAGCGATTGGGCGTAGACTTCGGCTCGGCTGCGAGCTTTATCGGCCGCGATTTTCCGGACCTGCTCGACATACTCGGCCTCGCGCGAGCTGGCGAACGTTACGGAGTCGACTTCAATACCGAGCGCGCTGGCGCTGCTCAGGACTTCACCGATCCTATCGGTCGTTGCCAGTGTGGCCACGGCGTCGTAGGTGGCGCGGAAGCCGTCGAACTTGTCGCGGTCGGGGTCGGCGAAACTGGAAACAGGTTCGCCCTTCTTGTCCTTGGCGATCAAATAGACCTTGGCAAACTGAAAGCTCTTGGTCTCGACCGAGCTGTCGGCGATGCCCAGTTGGGTCAGCGCGGCGCGAAGCTGGGCGATCTTGTCGGAGATAAGCTTGGTCGCCTCTTCGGGGGATTTCCGCTTTTCCGAGAGACTGATCGCGATTTTCGTCAGGTCCGCGGCGGTTTCGATACGTCCGCTGGCCTCAATGTAGATGTATGGGCGTCTGTCGATCTCCTGCCGGACAATGGTGGGGTCCTGTGCGAACGCACACGTCGGCAGCAGCGCCAGTGCAAGCACCAACGCGGAACGATACAGTTTCACGGTAAAATCCCCATTGCCCCAGTCAATGCGATGATCTGCGGTACACTTGGCGGCGCAATTGTGGCCAAGTTGAACGGGGTGCCACAAAAGTTTTGCCCCGGCACCGGGCCGGGGCAATTGGCAGCTTCTACGAAGCTGGTCAGTCGGCAAAGTCCCAGGTGACCTGGACGTTGATCGAGTAGCTGAGTTCGCCACCTTCGATCGGCACGGCGCCGGCCGCGACGGAATCGGCCGAGGCTTTCATCATGTAGGGCTGCGGCGTGCCCATGCCCTGCACTTCGCTGATATTGCGGATGCTGCCGAGCTCTTCACCGGCGACCCCGGCATAAAGCGCGGCCTTGGCTTTGGCATCGGCGAAGGCGGCCTTGCGGGCCTCGTCGTAGAGCTTGGACGGGTCGGCGACCGAGAAGCTGACGCCGTTGATGGTGTTGGCGCCGACAGTTACGGCCTTGTCGAGCACCGAGCCGAGCGTCGCCAGCTCACGCACCCGGACGTTGACGTTGTTATAGACCTGGTAGCCGGTGATCTTGGGCGGCAGCTGGTAGCCATTGGCGTCACGCGCGTCGGAATAGACGTAGTTCGGGCTGACGGAGAAGCCCGAGGTCTGGATGTCGCGCGCTTCGATGCCGGCGGCCTTCAGCGTCTCGATCAGCTCGCCCATCGCCTTGGTATTGGCATCGAGCGCTTCACGGGCGGTGGCGCCCTGGCTGGTGACACCGGAATTGACGAAGGCGGTATCGGGCGCCGCAGTGACTTCGCCGAGGCCGCTGATTGAAAGGGTGCCGTTCACGGGTGTCTCCTGCGCGAATACGGGGGTGGCAGTCAGCGCGGTGGCGAGGAACAGGGGAATGAGGGCGGCAGTAATGGGACGCATGCGTCTCTCCTATGTGGCCTTCGGTTGGGAAATATGTCCCAGCCGATCGGGGTGTTAGTGCGGCGAACCTGAACGGGATTTGAACGCCGCTTCCAGGAGATAAGACGCCGGAGGTTGCGTGAACCTTGGGTCGCGAACCGACGAAAGTTTGAGTTACGTGCCTCGACCGCTGCTGGACAGGCTTTGGGGCGGCGGGTTAGGTAGCCCGTCCGAAAAACCGGGGGGAGTGCCGTGGCCAATCCGATCGTTCCAAGCGAAGGCGTCCTTCTCGGTCGGGCGAGGGTGCCCGGATACGAGCATCCGCGGGTGATCACGGTGCGCGGCGAGGATATCGTCGATATCACCTCGAAGGCCGCGCCGACCTCGCGCGATATCGCCGAGCAGGCCGACCCCGCAGCCTACGTGGCCGCGGCCAAGGGCCCGGTGATCGGCAACCTCCATCAACTCCTCGCCAACTCCTGGTCGGGCAAGACCGACATTGCGGCGCCCTCGCTGCTATCGCCGATCGACCTGCAGGCGGTGAAGGCGGCGGGCGTCACGTTCGTGGTGTCGCTGCTGGAACGCGTCATCGAGGAGCAGGCGCGCGGCGACAAGGCCAAGGCCGACGAACTGCGCAAGGATATCCTGGGGCTGGTCGGCACCGATCTCAGCCAGCTCGAGCCGGGTTCGCCCGCCGCGATGGAAGTGAAAAAGACACTGATCGCGCGCGGCGTGTGGAGCCAGTATCTCGAAGTCGGCATCGGGCCGGACGCCGAGATCTTCACCAAGTGCCAGCCGATGGCTTCGGTCGGGTTCGGCGCCGATGTCGGCATCCTGCCGATCTCGGAGTGGAACAACCCGGAGCCGGAAGTGGCGATGGTGGTGAACTCCAAGGGCACCATTGTCGGCGCAACGCTCGGCAACGACGTGAACCTGCGTGATGTCGAGGGCCGTTCGGCACTGCTGCTCGGCAAGGCCAAGGACAATAACGCTTCGGCTTCGCTTGGGCCGTTCATCCGGCTGTTCGACGGCAAGTTCACTATCGAGACGGTGAAGGCCGCCGATATCGCGCTCAGCGTCACCGGCGAGGACAGGTTCGAACTGACCGGCGTTTCCAACATGAGCCAGATCTCGCGCTCGCCCGAAGCGATCGTCGCGGCCACCGTTGGCCGGCATCACCAGTATCCGGATGGGCTGGTGGTCTATCTCGGCACGATGTTCGCGCCGGTGAAGGATCGTGGCGGCGCCGGCAAGGGCTTCACCCACAAGCTGGGCGACGTGGTGTCGATCTCGACGCCGTCGCTCGGCACCCTATCTAACACTGTGCGCCTCGCCACCGAGGCCGCCCCCTGGACCTACGGCGCCAGCCACCTGCTGCGCGACCTGGCAAAGGCTGGGTTGTTGTAAATACTCGATGTCATCCCTCGCGAAAGCAGGGACCCAACTCGCCGTCAACGCCGGCGGAGAAATGGATCCCGGCTTTCGCCCGGATGACACCGGGGTTGGTTGAAACGAGGTGCTCTATGGCACCTGTGAAGAGGAACTCCCCATGACCGAACTGCACAAGAATCTCATCAACGGCGAATGGGTCGGCGGGGACGGGGTGAACAATATCAACCCCTCCAACACCAACGAGGTCGTCGGCGTCTATGCGCGCGCCAGCCAGCAGGACACGCTCGACGCCATCGCGGCGGCCAAGGCGGCGTTCCCGGCCTGGTCGCGCTCGGGCATCCTGCAGCGCTGGGAAATCCTGTCGAAGACCGCCCATGAGATCTTCGCCCGCAAGGCCGAACTCGGTGAGCTGTTGAGCCGCGAAGAAGGCAAGACTCTTGCCGAGGGCATCGGCGAAGTCACCCGCGCCGGGCAGATCTTCGAGTTCTTCGCTGGCGAGGCGTTGCGCCTTTCGGGTGAGAGCGTGCCGTCGGTGCGTCCGGGCGTCGGCGTCGAGATGACGCGCGAGGCCATGGGTGTCGTCGGCATCATTACGCCGTGGAATTTCCCGATCGCCATCCCGGCCTGGAAGATCGCGCCGGCGCTCTGCTACGGCAACACCGTGGTGTTCAAGCCGGCCGACCTGGTGCCGGGCTGCTCGTGGGCCATCGTCGATATCCTGCATCGCAACGGGCTGCCCAAGGGCGTGCTCAACCTGGTGATGGGCAAGGGCTCGGTGGTCGGCCAGGCGATGCTCGACAGCAAGGATATCGTGGCGCAGACCTTCACCGGCTCGGTGAATACCGGCCGCCGCGTCGCCGAGGCGAGCGTCAAGGTGATGCGCAAGTTCCAGCTCGAAATGGGCGGCAAGAACCCGACCATCGTGCTCGACGACGCCGACCTCAAGGTGGCGGTCGAGACCACGGCGCAGAGCGCCTTCTACTCGACCGGCCAGCGCTGCACGGCTTCATCGCGGCTGATCGTCACCGAGGGCATCCATGATGCGTTCGTCGCGGCGCTCACTGAGCGCATCCGCAACCTCCGGGTCGGCGACGCCATTGCCAAGGACACCGAGATCGGCCCGGTGGTCGATCCGGGCCAGCTCAAGCAGGACACCGACTATATCGAGATCGGCAAGGGCGAGGGCGCCAAGCTGGTGGTCGGCGGCGAGCTGGTGCAGCGCGACAACCCCGGCTACTTCCTGCAGCCGGCCTTGTTCACCGAGGCGACCAACCAGATGCGCATCGCCCGCGAGGAGATCTTCGGGCCGGTGGCCGCGGTGATCCGGGTGAAAGACTATGACGAGGCGCTCGCGGTCGCCAACGACACTGAGTTCGGCCTCTCGGCCGGCATCGTTACCACCTCGCTGAAATACGCCACGCACTTCAAGCGCAACGCCGAAGCCGGCATGGTGATGGTCAACGTGCCGACCGCCGGCGTCGATTTCCACGTGCCGTTCGGTGGCCGCAAGGGCTCGAGCTACGGCCCCAAGGAACAGGGCAAATACGCCGCGGAGTTCTTCACCCAGGTGAAGACGGCCTACACCGCCGCCGGCTAAGGCCAGCCGTTCCGAGTTGATTGAGCCCGCGCATCGCTCGATGCGCGGGCTTTGCATTCGTCAGGCGGGACGCAGGCCGTAGGTCACGACGACATTGCCCTTGCTGGTGATCGTCGAGCTTTTGAGCACGAGCTGGGTGATCGGGTCGGTAGCCTCGAAGATGCGCTTGCCCTTGCCGGCGATTACCGGATGGGTGATCAGCGTCAGCTCTTCGAGCAGTCCGGCAAAGAACAGCTGGCGTGCAACGTCGACGCCGGCCATGACGGCAATGTCGCCACCCTCGCGGTTCTTCAGGTCACGGGCGAAATCCAGCAGGTCGCCCTTGATCAGCGTGGTGTTCTTCCAGCTCAGTTGTTCCTGACTCAGGGTGCGGGAGGCCACGTATTTCGGCACTGCGTTGATGTAGTCGGCAAAGCCCTGGTCGGCCTCGGCGTTGGGCCAGTACCCGGCCCAGTCCTGGTAGCCGACCCGACCCATGATGACGGTGTCGGTCTTGCCCATCACCTCGCCGAGCAGCGCGCCCAGCTCGTTGTCGAAGGCGTCGCCCTGCCAGAGGTTGGGGGACTCGATGACACCATCGACCGAGTGAAAGAAGCCTGCAGTGATCTTACGCATTTGAAGTTCCTTGCGTTGTCGGCAGTCGGAAATGATGCCGCTTCGACAACACAACGAGTGGCAAAAGGCGCAATCGACAGGGGGAGTGAGAAAATTTTGAGGGAGGCCGAGATGGCGCGCGATCGGAGACGACGAGGCCCTCTCAGCGCGCCTTCGCCTCCGCTCGGTTCTTCAGAGATTCGTTGAGGTTCTCATGGTGGCGCTGTACCGGGCCGCCCATCACGAGCTCGAAGACGGGGGCGAGCCAGCCGCGAAGATCTTCGATGTGGGTGAAGCGCACCCGGTCGGCAGCGACTGGCTCGATCGCGAACTCGCGGTAGCCGGTGAACAGCACGTCTGTGCCAAGGTGGCCCCGCCAGGTGAGACGCCGGTTGGGGATGACCTCGAGGACATTGGCCTTGACGTTGAGGGGCGGACGCCCCGGCAGCGCCAGCGTCATCGACAGCACGCTGCCCGCGCGAAGCTCACCCGAGATGGCAGGCAGCGCAGGGTTCCACTCGGCGTAGCGATCGAGGTCGGCGAGCACGGCCCACACTTGCTCATCGGAGGCATTGATCTCGAAATCGGTGCGATGAAGAGCCATTGGCGTCTCCCAGATACGCTCAGGCAACTGTGCACCAGTGCCGGACGGGTGCAAGGGACTGCGAACGCGTATCGGGCAGCGCGGCGCTGCGGGGGCGATGGACGGAGAATGGTGGGCGGAAGCAAGGTCTTGCGACCTATGGCTTTGCTTCGCTGCCGCCTCTTGCTAAGGAGGCGGCGCTCCGTTCTCGGGGCAGGGGCCCATAGCTCAATGGTTAGAGCCGACCGCTCATAACGGTCTGGTTCCAGGTTCGAGTCCTGGTGGGCCCACCAACCTCTGTCACTCAGCCCGCACCACCTCGAACAGGTTGCCCTCGATCGTGGTGATATAGAGCTCGCCTTGGCTGTCGACACCGAACGAGGTGATGGCGCCGAGCGCGCCCAACTGTTCGTTCCAGTAGGTGATGTCGCCGTGCCGGCCGTTGGCGTAGGCGAAGGAGTGGACGCGGCTGTCGCAGAAATCGGCGAAGAAGTATTGGCCAGCGAGCTCGGGGATGGCCTTGCCGCGATAGACATAGCCGCCGGTGATCGAGCAGCCGCCGGTGTCGTGCGAGTAGCTGTAGGTGGGCGGCACGAGGCCTGCCTGGTCGCAGGTCTCGGCGCCGAAACAGGCCGGGCCTTCCATCACCTTCCAGCCGAGATTGGCGCCGGCATCCTCGGCGCCGATGACGGTAATCTCCTCATAGGCGTTCTGGCCGACATCGGCGATGTAGAAATCGGTGCCGTCGAAGGCCGGGCGCCAGGGGTTGCGGACGCCGAGCGCGAAGATCTCGGGACGACCGCCGCCATTGGCGAAGGGATTACCTGCTGGGATGGCGTAGGGCGTGCCGCCGTCGACATCGAGCCTGAGGATTTTGCCCAGCAGTTCGTCGGGGTTCTGTGCCCGGTTTTCGGGGTCGCCGCCCGAACCGCCATCGCCCATGCCGATATAGAGGTAGCCGTTGGGGCCGAAGCCGAGCCAGCCACCGTTGTGGTTGGCATAGGGCTGGTCGATGTGCAGCAGTTCGGCCGCCGAGTTGGGGTCGGCGACGGCGGGATCGGCGGAGACCTTGTAGCCGACGATGCGGGTGTCGCCGTCCTTGTCGGTGTAGTTGACGAAGAAGCGGCCATTGCTGGCGTAATCGGGGTGGAAAGCCAGACCGAGCAGGCCCCGTTCGCCGCCGCTGCTGACGCTGCCGCTGAGATCGAGGAATGGGGCTTTGGCGAGCTGGCCATCGACGAGGATGCGGATGCGCCCGGTTTGCTCGAGGACGAACAGCCGCGGATCGGCCGGCGGCGCGACCGCGTAGACCGGCTGGTCGAGCCCGTCGGTGAGCAGTCGGGCAATCAACGCCACCGGTTGGGCCAGGGCAGGTGCGGCGCTGAAGGCGACGAGGGCGGCGAGCAACAGGCGCATGTGATTCCTCCGCAATGACAGGTGCTTATCACCCACGCTGCGGCGGGTGATGTCCAGTCAATCGGAGGTCAAAGCGGCGCGAGTAGGGAGGTCAGGCGCTGGTGGTGCTGACGCTGTCCTTGAGGGCGGCCAGTTCGCCCTCGGCGCGCAAGGCGCGGTCGCGCCAATCCTCGATGGTGAGGCCGTCGATGCGGGCCGGTTCGGCAGCAGGCGCGGCTTCGACCTCGGGAAGCGGGGCGCCGCTGAGCTTGGCGTGCAGCGCCTCGATATAGGCGGCATCGTCCGCGTGCAGCGTACCGCCAGCGAACTCGGCCTGCCAGCGGTTCAGGTCGGCGGTGGTTTCCTCGTTCATGCTGCCGGTTGCCAGCAATTCCTTGATCAGCGCATCGACCGCCACGGGCATCTCCTGTTCAGTTCGGGCGCAACCTATCCAAAGCCGCCGCAAAGGGGAACCCGGTGCGACCACGGACCGCTGCTGATATCAAGTCGTGCGGAAGGCTTTGCTGAGAAAGGCCGAGCCGGCAATGCCGAAGCGCCAGGGCAGGTCGGCGGCCTTGGTGATACCGATGCGGGGGCCGATCACCACCGGGCGCTGAGCATCGGCAGGTCGGAAGCTGAAGGGCGGGCCGTCGACCATCAAGCCGTCATGTGCCCGGGTCACGGCGAGGGCCTGGCCGAGCTTGCCGGGACCGGAGCAGAGATCGCGGGTGTTGGCGAGGCCACGGCGCTCGGCCATTTTCTCGATCCCGGCGGTGGGTTCGATGGCGCGGATGAGGATGGCGGAGGCGTCGGCGCAGACGAAGTTGAAGCACCAGTGGATGCCGTAGGAGCGGTAGACATAGACATGGCCGGGGCCGAGGAACATCGAGGCGTTGCGCTCGGTGCGGCCGCGGTACGAGTGTGAGGCGGGATCGGTCGGGTGATAGGCTTCGGTCTCGACGATGAGGCCGCCGACGCCATCGACGAGGAACTCGGCGCCCAGCACTTCGCGGGCGACGAGGGTGACTTCGCGGTTGAAGAAGGCGATCGAGTCGAAGGCAGGCATGCGCCGAAACTGGGCAATACCCCCAGCCAATGCAACCCTTTAGACCTTCTTGGTGGTGCCGTTCTGCAGGCGGGCCGCGGCGATGCGCAGCGTCAGGTTGATCGATTCGCCGACACTCGAGGTGCCGCTGGAGATCAGGGCGGAGTTGTTGTTGGCGGACGTCGCAAGATCCGACTGGGCCTGGGCCCGGCGCTTCAGCCGGGCGCTTTCGGCCTCGTCGTAGAGCGAGGCGCGCGGCAGCCAGTTCATGGTGCGCTTCTGAATCTGCATGGCGGCGAGACTGAGGGCGCAAGATGAATGAAAGGTTAAGGATGCCTCGGCGCTTGCGGGAGCGGCCAAGGCCATGACAAAGCTCACGGGATAGGAGTGCGGCATGGCGGATTCACTGAAGTTTGGCACCAGCGGCCTGCGCGGCCTCGCGGTCGATCTCACCGGCGGCGCGGCGCGGCGCTATACGGCGGCGTTCCTCAAGCATATCGGGATGGTCGCCGGTGGGCGGGTCTATCTGGGGCGGGATCTGCGCGCCTCGAGCCCGGCGATCGTTGCCGATTGCGCCGTGGCGATCCGCGCGGCGGGGCTGGTGCCGGTCGATTGCGGCGTGCTGCCGACCCCGGCATTGGCGCTCCATGCCATGGCGCTGGGCGGGCCGGCGATCATGGTGACCGGCAGCCACATTCCGGCCGACCGCAACGGGCTCAAGTTCTACGTCGCGGCGGGCGAGATCACCAAGGCCGACGAGACGGGCATCGCCGCGGCGCTGAGTGATGCCGTTCCGGCAGGCGAGGGGGCGGCTGAGGATGGCAGCATAGCCGCCGGCGACCGCTATCGGCAGCGCTATCGCGGTCTGCTCGATCCGGCAGCGCTGAAGGGCTGGCGCATCGGGGTGTTCGAGCACTCCTCAGTGGCGCGCGACCTCCTGGTGTCGTTCCTCACCCGGGCCGGTGCCGACGTGGTGCGGCTCGGCCGTTCCGACAGTTTCGTTGCCGTCGATACCGAGGCGTTCTCGGATCCACTGTTCGAACCGCGCCTCGGCTGGATCCGGCAGCACCGGCTCGATGCCATCGTTTCGACCGATGGCGACGGCGATCGGCCGCTCTTGATCGACGGCGAGGGCAGTTTCGTGCGCGGCGACGTGCTGGGCATGCTGGCGGCGCGTTTCCTCGGGGCCGACCGGGTGGTGACCCCGGTCACCTCCAACTCGGCGATCGAAGGCGTCGGCTGGTTCGGCCGGGTCGATCGCACCAGGGTCGGCTCGCCCTATGTCATCACCGGCATGGAAGATGCGGCCGCCGGCTCGCCCGGCGCCGTGGTGGGGTTCGAGGCCAATGGTGGGTTGCTGCTGGGCAGCGCCGTGACGATCAACGGCCGCGTGCTGAGCCCGCTGCCGACCCGCGACGCGGTGCTGCCGATGCTGGCGGTACTCGGCACGGCGGCGAAGCTCGGCGAGAGCGTCGCCGGGCTGGTGCGGACCCTGCCGGTGCGCGCCGCGCTCAGCGACCGGCTGGCGCATGTGGCGAACGAACGCAGCGCCGCGCTGCTCAAGGGGCTGGTCGAGCAGCCCGGCTACGCCAAGGAGTTCTTCGCGCCGGTGGGCGAGGTGCAATCGGTCTCGACTATCGATGGTCCGCGCTTCTCGCTGGTTTCAGGCGACACGGTGCATTACCGCGCCTCCGGCAATGCGCCGGAGCTGCGCTGCTATGTCGAGGGCGTGACGCCGGAGCGGGCGAAAGAGCTGCTGGATTGGGGGCTGGCCGCCGCGAGCGCGGTGGTGCGGTAATACTCAATTGATTAAGTAAGTTTCAGGATCGCGCAGCGCGAGTACTCCCCGCGCCGCAGCTCGTTGCCATATTGAGTCCATTGAGTGCTGATGGGGCGAGTAATGGCGAATGGCATGCAGAGGCGACTTGCGGTGCTGATCGATGCGGACAACGCATCTACAAAGAGCAACGACAGGTTGTTCGAGGAAATCGCCAAGCTTGGGACAGCGACCGTGCGCCGCGCCTATGGCGATTTCAGCAAGGGGCAGGCGAAGAGTTGGGAGCCGGCACTCATCACGCATGCGATCGTTCCGCAGCAGCAGTTCGCAAACGTACCAGGCAAGAACGCAACTGACTTTGCTCTGGTGATTGATGCGATGGACTTGCTGCACGCCGGCGGACTTGACGCATTCTGCATCGTGTCCTCCGACAGCGATTTCACGAGGTTGGCAACGCGCATACGCGAGCACGGGCTGGAGGTCTTTGGCTTCGGTCGCGCCGACACCGCTGAGAGTTTTCGACGAGCTTGCCGGGAGTTCGTTGAGATTGGCACGCTCGTACCGAAGTCGGCACCCAAGTCGGTAAGAGCGATACCCGCCAAGCCGGCGAAAACACCCCCCGTCGAGCCGACGAAATCCGCGCCGTCCAGCGCCCTCAAACCAATTGTGGCCCATGCGCCGGTTGCGGAGGCCGAACGCCTGATTCTGCGTGCGCTTGGAGAGACAGGTGCCGGTGGCAAGTGGGTCGCAATTGCGACGGTCATTAGCGAGGTTCGCAAGCTTGATCCGGCTTTCAAGCCGCAGAACTATGGAAGCGGCTTGTTCAGCGAGCTTGTCGACAGGACCAGTTGCCTCGAGGGCAACCAAGAGGACGGTCGGTGCACGCAGATCAGAATGAAACCAAAGAAGGTGTCAAAGCCGTCTACCGAGGCGCAGCCGGTGGTCGCCGGGCCTACGGCCAGCTAGACTGCCTTACTCCCGCACCACCACGAACGCCGCGGCGCTGGCCATGATTACCCCAGCCGTGCGGTTGAGGATGCGGAGCGCCTTGCTCGATTTGAAGAAGTCCCGCGCCGCGGCGGCGAGGCCGGCATACGCGCAGCCGATGGCGAGCAGCACCACGACCACAATGCCGGTGAGTTCGGCGAAACCCAGTGCACTGATCGGCTTGTCGAGTGGGATGACGGTGGGGAGCAGTGCCAGGTAGAAGACGATGGTTTTGGGGTTGCCCATGGTGAGGGCGAAGCCGGAGAGGAAGGTCTTCCAGCGGTTCGCCTCGGTCTTGGCGCCGATCTGCTCGGAGCCGGGCTTGGCGCTCCAGAACTGCCAAGCGACATAGAGCAGGTAGAGCGCGCCGGCCCATTTCACCACGAAGAACACCGGGCCGAACCAGGTGGCGATGGCGGCGAGGCCGAACAGCGCGAACACCAGGTAGACCAGGTCGCCGGCGAGAATCCCCAGCACCATCGGGAAAGCCGAACGGAAGCCGCCGCCCAGCGCTCGTGCCACCACCGCCGCAACGCCGGGGCCCGGCACGATCACCGCGATGGCATAGGCGATGGTGAAGGCGGCGAGGGTGACGATATCCATGGCGGGCTCCGAAGCAGGCCGCCGTTCTAGCCCCGGCGGGGAGGGGCGGCAAGCTCAGCCGATGGGCGGCGGGCCCAGTTGCGGCGGGGCCAGTGGCAGTAGCTCCAGAGCAGCACCAGCGTCACCAGCGGCGCAATGGCCGCAGCGAGCGGCTGCAGTGGATCGGGGAACCAGGCTGCAGCGAGCGTCCAGGGCAGTCCGAGGACGACGAGGAAGACGCCGGCCAGCGGGGCGGGGGCGAAATCGAACCAGCCCGTGGCGCTGATGCCGGTAAAGGCGAGCGCTGCCAGATAGAGCAGGCCGAAGGCGCGAACGATCATGCGGCAAAGCCAGCGGGCAGCCTCCTGCCGGTAGAGCCGGCCCACCTGGCCCATGGAGTGGGGGGGCGCGCCAACGGCCACGACCTCGGGAGCCGTGGGCGGTTCGTGCCGGCGGCGGCGTGCGGGGTAGATGCTATGTGCTCGGCTGTCCCTCATCACAGCGACGAGGGTAAGAACCGGCAGGTTTCGGATTTGCTTAACTGGGGCCGGACGGGCCGGGCTGCTGCACGACATGGTTTCTCATGTCACAACGATTGACAGACTACCTACTGATAGGTAGACAAAATCATGGAACAGCAGACAGCAGAACAGATCCTGGCGACGGCGCGCCGACTGGTTATCGCCGGCGGCTATAATGGCTTCAGCTATGCCGATATCGCCGCGGTGGTCGGCATCCGCAAGCCGAGCATCCACCATCATTTCCCCAGTAAGGCCGATCTGGTGCAAGCGCTGGTTGCCGGCTACCGGGATGATCTCGCGGCCGGCCTCGCCCATTTCGAGAGCCTGTCGCCCGACGCTGCCGTGCAGCTGCAGAGCTACATCGCCACCTGGGAAGCCTGCATCACCGATGGCAGCATGCCATTCTGCCTCGGGGCGCAGCTCGCTGCCGAGTTGCCGGCGCTGCCACCGGAAGTGGCGGTGGAGGTCAAGGCACATTTCCGCTTGCTCGCCGCCTGGCTGACCGAGGTTCTCGCGCGCGGCGCGCAGCAGGGCAGGTTCAGGTTGACGGACAGTGCCGAACTCGAGGCGGAAACGATCATGGCGACCGTGCATGGCGCCATGCTGTCGGCGCGTGCCTATGGCACCCCGGCGACGTTCGGGTTGATCGTCGGCCCGCTGCTCCAACGCCTCATCATCTGAGATCACTGCCTGCCGACAGGCAAAAGTACACACCTCCGTAACCTACCTACTAGAAGGTCAGTCTTATGAACACGATCAACTCCGCACCGGCCAGTTGGCTGAGGACCTATGCCTTTATTCGTTTCGGTGTTTCCGCCGCCTGGGTGGCGGCAGCGTTGCTGCTGGCCCCATTCAACCCGGCCATCGCGGCGGTGCTGCTGGTGATCTATCCAGCCTGGGATGCAGCGGCGAACTTCGTCGATGCGCAGCGCAACGGTGGGCTCAGCCACAACCCGTTGCACCTGCTCAATGTCATCGTCAGCGTGATCACGACGATCGCCGTCATCGTGGCGCTCGGGCAGGGGATGGCGGCAGTGATCGTCGTGTTCGGCGTCTGGGCCATCCTCTCGGGGTTGCTGCAGCTGGTGACAGCGGTGCGGCGCTGGGCCTCGGGAGGGCAGTGGGCAATGGTGCTGAGCGGGGCCCAGTCGGCGCTGGCCGGCGGCTTCTTCGTTTTTTCTGCCGGCACGATGCCGAACCCCGGCATCACGCTGATCGCCGGGTACGCGGCGTTCGGCGCCGTGTATTTCCTGGTGACCGCGGTTTGGCTGAGCTTCAAGCGAGCGCGGCCGGCTGGCGCGCTGCGCGGTTCCTAAGTGACACCAGGATCGTTTGAGATTCTCCGAGTTAGGCACCCACCTTCCCCACCCACGATGTCACCCCGGCGAAGGCCGGGGTCACATCGTGAGTGGGGTGGGTGCGGTGACCAACAGGCCGCCGTCCCCGGCAGGCAACCCAAAGCCAGCGATTGGCGTCCACCGTCCTCAGGGCAGGCGGCTCAAGCGCTCCGTAAGCAGATCGTAGAAACCTTCTGCATTGCCCGAGCGCAGATAGGTGACGTTCTTCACCCGGCCGGTGACGCCCCAGTAGTCGGCGACGGTCATGCCGACGGTCAATTCGCTCGAGGTTTCGATCACCACGTTGATGTGGCGGCCCTCAAACAGTTCGGGTTTCAGCATATAGGCGATGACGCAAGGGTCGTGCAGCGGGGCGCCGGTCGAGCCGTATTTGTTGAGATCGAAACGCTCGGAAAAGCTCAGCATCTGGTAGACGGCTTCGCCGGCCTTGTTGCCGAGCCCACGGATCTTTGCGAGCCGCTCCGGCGTCGAGAGGATCATGTGAGTGACGTCGAGCGGCAGCATGGCGATGGGGACGCCCGAGCGCAGCACGACATCGGCGGCATCGGGGTCGACATAGATGTTGAACTCGGCCACCGGGGTGATGTTGCCACCCTCGAAATAGCCGCCACCCATCATGACGATTTCCTGGATGCGGCCGATGATGCGCGGCTCCTTGATCATGGCCATCGCGACATTGGTCAGCGGCCCCAAGGTGGCGAGCGTCACCGTGCCGGCCTCGTGCGCCAGGAGGGTTTCGATGATGAAATCGACACCGTGCTGATCTTCGATCTGCAGCTTGGGCACCGGCAGGTCGGGGCCATCGAGGCCGGTCTCGCCGTGCACGTGCTCGGCCGTTACGAGGGTGCGGCGCATCGGGCGCTCGCAGCCGGCATAGACAGCGATATCCTTGCGACCGGCGAGCTCGACCACCTTCAGGGCGTTGCGGGCGTTCTGCGCGAGGCCGACATTGCCGGCCACCGCGACGATGCCGAGGATATCGAAATCGGCCGGCGAGGCGAGCGCCATGAGGATGGCGACGGCGTCGTCCTGGCCCGGGTCGGTGTCGATAATGATCTTGCGTGCCATGGGTTTAGCGCGAGCCCCTGAGAAATTGATTCCGGCGGCATGATAGAGAGGGTTAGCGGCGGCGTCGACGCACGGAACCAGCTCTGAGGTCCCCGAGTTAGTGGTGTCGGAGGAACCTCACTTGGTCAAAAAAGTCCGTCGCGGCCCGTCCCCTCGGTTGCTAAGGGAAATCTCCAACACTCACTTTGAGCGCATCCTCTCAAACGCATCGCAACTGGCCATCGTGGCTATGGGCGCCTTTGTCATGCTCGTGGCGCTGAAGCTCGGGGAGGTAGTGTTGGCGCCGGTATTCCTGGCGATCACGGTGGGGCTGATGTTTGGTCCCGTGGCGGACATGTTGGACAAGCGAGGTGTCCCGGACGGTGTGTCCGCGGGCGTGGTGGTGCTGCTATTCCTTGGCCTGATCGCGGTGAGCGGGGTGCTCTTCGCGGGGCCGGTGAGCGACCTGATCGAACGCATGCCGGTCATCTGGGAGGCGTTCCGCACGGAACTCGCCAACTGGAAAGAGCCGCTCAGCGCAGTGGGTTCGCTGCAGGAGCAAGTGAAGCAGGTGTTCGGCGCCGACAGCTCCACGGTCACGGTAACCGTCGAGGACAGCAGCGCGGTGCAGAACGTGGCGCTGTCGGCGCCAGCGCTCTTGGCGGAGATGCTGATCTTCCTTGCGAGTCTCTATTTCTTTATGGCCACGCGCGACCAGATCCGGGTTTTCGTGCTGTCGCTGTGCGCAACGCGCCGTATGCGCTGGCGGATGGCGCACGTGTTTCGCGATGTAG
Source organism: Devosia sp. Root105 (assembly GCF_001424865.1). Classification (NCBI taxonomy): domain Bacteria; kingdom Pseudomonadati; phylum Pseudomonadota; class Alphaproteobacteria; order Hyphomicrobiales; family Devosiaceae; genus Devosia; species Devosia sp. Root105. The sequence goes on along the minus strand of NZ_LMCR01000015.1, from coordinate 163,039 downwards.
AGGAAAAGGTCTCGCGGTTCCTGCTGACGGTCAGCGCCATCAATATCAGTATGGGTATCGCCGTGGCGGTGCTGATGGCGGCCATCGGCATGCCGACGCCGATCTTGTGGGGAGCGCTTGCGGCACTGCTGAACTTCATTCCATTCGTGGGACAGGCGGTGATGGCAGTGATCCTGTTCGCCGTCGGCCTCGGCACGCTGAACGGGCTAGAAGGGGCGTTACTGCCGGTGGGGCTCTATCTGGCGCTCAACTTCGTCGAGGGCAATTTCGTGACGCCCCACCTCCTTGGCCGGACGATGATGATCAACCCATTCCTGATCCTGTTCGCCATCACGTACTGGCTGTGGTCATGGGGGCCGATCGGCGGATTCATCGCGGTCCCGTCGCTGCTGGTGTTGGCCTCGATAGCGACGCACATCCTGCCGATACGGCAGCCGGTGCCGATGCATGTGCAGCGGAAGCTGGAGGCCGAGAAGGCGGCTGAGGTGAAACTGGCGGCCGCAGCGGCCGAGAAAGCGCTGCAGGAACCTGCAAAGGTCGGCAGCCGCCGAACCCGCGCCGCTAAGCCGGCGTCCGCCGCTTAGGCATCCCACCTGCCCACAAAGCCAGCCTTGACGCTGTTTGGCCGAGGCCTCAGGGTCGGATTTTCCGATTTGCATTGAGGTGAGCGATGGCCGGCGAAGTGGTGGCGCATGCAGCAGAGGTGGCTTCGCATGGCGGGGTCGACCTGGTGCAGGTGGTGGCGCTGCTTGGAGCCGGGGTCATCGCGGTGCCGCTGTTCCGCCGCCTGGGGCTCGGCTCGGTGCTGGGTTACCTTGCGGCAGGCCTCGCGGTCGGGCCGTTCGGCCTCGGGCTGGTGGGCGACCCGCAGGCCGTGCTGCACGCGGCCGAACTGGGTGTGGTGCTGTTCCTGTTCATCGTCGGGCTGGAGATGGAGCCGGCCAAGCTCTGGGGCCTGCGCAAGGAGATTTTCGGGCTCGGTGTGCTGCAGGTCGGCCTCTGCGGCCTGCTGTTGACACTGGCAGGGATCTTTCTGCTCGGCCTCGCGCCACCGGTGGCGTTTGTCGCTGGCATGGGGTTCGTCCTCACCTCGACGGCCATCGTCATGCAGATCCTCTCGGAGCGGGGCGAACTGCAGACACCGGCAGGGCAGAAGATCGTCTCGGTGCTGCTGCTCGAAGATCTCGCCATCGTGCCGCTGCTGGCGGTGGTGGCGTTCCTGTCGCCGGGCATCGATACCGATGCGAGCGCCATGCAGCGCTGGATCAGCGTCGGTGTCGCGGTAGCTTCGATCGTCGCAGTGATCTTTGCCGGCCGCTGGGTGCTGAACCCGGTGTTCAAGATCCTCGCCGAATCCAAGGCGCGCGAGGTGATGACCGCCGCGGCGCTGCTGGTGGTGCTCGGCGCGGCGCTGATCATGGAAGCGGGCGGCCTCTCGATGGCGATGGGGGCCTTCATGGCCGGTGTGCTGCTCTCGACCTCGACTTTCCGGCATCAGCTCGAGGCCGACGTCGAGCCGTTCCGCGGGCTTCTGCTGGGGCTGTTCTTCCTTGCAGTGGGGATGTCGCTCGATCTCACGGTGGTGGCGGCCAACTGGCAGTTCATCGCGCTCTCGGTGCTCATCTACATGGTGCTGAAGGGTGGCGCGATCTATGGGCTGGCGCGGGTGCTGGGCAGCGGCAACGCACCGGCGCTGGAGCGCGCCGTGCTGATGGCGCAGGGCGGCGAATTCGCCTTCGTGCTGTTCACCACCGCGACCGCGGGGGGCCTGCTGACCGGCGAGCTCAATGCCATCTTCACTGCCACCGTCATCATCTCGATGGTGCTGACGCCGTTCTCGACCATGCTGCTTAAGCTGGTGCCCAAGCCGGTGCAATCGCTGGCCGGGGTCGAGAAGCCCGATGGGCTGACCGGCAACGTACTGCTGATCGGTTTCGGCCGCTTCGGGCAGATCGCCAGCCAGCCGCTGATCGCCAAGGGGCAGCACTCGATCTCGATCATCGACAACGATGTCGAGATGATCGAGGTGGCGCAGACCTTCGGCTTCAAGATCTACTACGGCGACGGCACCCGGCTCGACATCCTGCATGCCGCCGGCGCCGGTACGGCCGACCTCGTGCTGATCTGCGTCGACAAGAAGGAATCGGCGACCCGGATCACCGAACTGGTGAAGTCGGAATTCCCGCTGGCCAAGATCATGGCGCGCGCCTTCGATCGCGGTCACGCACTCGAACTGGTGAAAGCCGGAGCGGATTACCAGCTGCGCGAGGTGTTCGAGAGCGCGCTCGAGTTCGGCGCCGAGACGCTGCGGCAACTCGATGTCGACATGGTCGAGGTGGGCGAGATCATCGAAGGGGTGCGCGAGCGCGACCGGCAGCGCTTCGCGGCGCAGATGGTCGGCGGCCTGATGGCGGGCAGGGACTTGCTCAGGTCGAACGCCGAGGACCAGGCCCGCGAAAGCGGCACCGTCGCCGGCCCGTCGACGCCCATCATTGCGCCCGAGGAAGAGGCGAAGGCTTAGCCAGGGGACAGCCGATGAGCGAGGCAACGGCAGCCGAAGTCGTCCGCACTGGCGGCTGTCTATGCGGCGCGGTCAGGTATGAGGTCCGGGGCGAACCGTACGTGTCCGGCCTCTGCCACTGCATGACCTGCCGGAAGCTGACGGGCTCGACCTTCTCCGCCACCGCCAACTGGCATCGTGCGCAATTTCGGATGACCGGGGAACTGGCGACTCACCAGCGCCGTCAGTTCTGCCCAACCTGCGGTTCCCGGCTGTTCTTCCTGTCCGACGAGGGAGTCGAGATCTTCCTTGGCACCCTGGATCAAGGCCCTAACGACATCGCGCCGACGCTTGAGGTCTGGACGATCCGCCGCGAGCACTGGCTTCCGCCCGTCGCTGGGGCTGCGCAACATGAAGGCAATCCGCCCAAGGCGTCGTGACGCGGGCGTGCGGGCAATAATCGTCTACCGATTAGGCAGCGTGCCTTAGAAGCGTTCTCAACAGGCCTTCCCAGGCGTGCGATTCAGTGCAAAGGTGGTGCTCTAGAGGGGAATACATCGCCATGATGCTGGATTGCGACAATGCCGCAAAAGCCCCTCGTATTGGATGCCCCGGTCCCGGAACGGCGCGCGCTCACCACTGAAGCGCTGCAATCGGAGATCCTTGAAAAACTCACCTATTCGGTCGGTAAGGACCCGATCGTCGCACGGCCGCATGACTGGCTGAAGGCGACGATCCTCACGGTTCGCGACCGGATCATCGACCAGTGGATGGAGTCGAGCCGCGAGACCTGGCGGACCTCGAACAAGCGCGTTTACTACCTCAGCCTCGAGTTCCTCATCGGCCGCCTGATGCGCGACGCGATGACCAATATCGGGGTGATGGAGCCGGTGCGCGCCGCGCTGAAGAACTTCAACGTCGATCTCGGCGACCTGATCAACCTCGAGCCGGATGCGGCGCTGGGCAACGGCGGCCTCGGCCGCCTCGCCGCCTGCTTCATGGAGTCGATGGCGACGGTCAATATCCCGGCCTATGGCTACGGCATCCGCTATGTGCACGGGCTGTTCCGGCAGGAAATGAGCGAGGGCTGGCAGGTCGAACTGCCCGAGGATTGGCTGGCGCACGGCAACCCCTGGGAGTTCGAGCGGCGCGAGTCGAGCTACGAGATCGGCTTCGGCGGGCATGTCGAGCCGGTGCAGGAACCGGATGGCTCGACCCGGCTCGAGTGGCGGCCGGCCGAGCACCTGCTCGCGGTGGCCTTCGATACGCCGATCGTCGGCTGGCGCGGCAAGCGGGTGAATACGCTGAGGCTCTGGTCGGCGCAGCCGATCGATCCGATCCTGCTCGATAAGTTCAATGCCGGCGACCACATCGGCGCGCTCGAGGAGAGCTCCCGGGCCGCTGCGGTGACGCGGGTGCTCTATCCGGCCGATTCGACCCCGTCGGGGCAGGAACTGCGGCTCAGGCAGGAGTTCTTCTTCTCCTCGGCGTCGCTGCAGGACATCGTTCGTCGTCACATGCAGGCCTATGGCGATCTCGGCTCGCTCTCCGACAAGGTGGCGATCCAGCTCAACGACACCCACCCGGCGATCTCGATTGCCGAGCTGATGCGCATCCTGATCGACATCCACGGCATGGCCTGGGCGCCGGCGTGGAAGCTGACCAAGGCGACGTTCGGCTATACCAACCACACGCTGCTGCCTGAAGCGCTGGAGACCTGGCCAGTGGGCCTGCTCGAGCGGATGCTGCCGCGCCAGATGCAGATCATCTACGCCATCAACGCCGAGGTGCTCGGCGAAGCGCGCAAGATGGGCGGCTTTACCGACAACCAGATCGCCAACCTGTCGCTGATCGACGAGCATGGCAGCCGGCGGGTTCGCATGGGGCAGCTGGCTTTTGTCGGCTCGCACTCGATCAACGGCGTGTCGGCGTTGCACTCTGAGCTGTTGAAGAAGACGCTGTTCGCCGATCTCGATCGGCTCTACCCCGAGCGGATCAACAACAAGACCAACGGGGTGACGCCGCGGCGCTGGCTGCTGCAATGCAACCCCGGGCTGACGCGGTTGATCAGCGATCGGATCGGGCCGGAATTCCAGGACGATTTCTCGCTGCTCGCTAAGCTCGACAAGCACGCCGATGATCCGAGTTTCCAGGATCAGTTCAAGGCGGTGAAGCGCGCCAACAAGGTGGCGCTGGCGCAGGTGATCAAGGATCGGCTGGGGATCGTCGTGTCGCCTGACGCGATGTTCGACGTGCAGGTGAAGCGCATCCACGAATATAAGCGCCAGCTGCTCAACGTCATCGAGGCGGTGGCGCAGTACTCGATGATGCGCTCACACCCCGAAAAGGACTGGGTCCCGCGGGTAAAAGTGTTCGCCGGCAAGGCGGCGCCGGGCTACTGGAACGCTAAGCTGATCATCAAGCTGATCAACGACGTCGCCAAGGTGATCAACAACGATCCGGCAGTGCGCGGCCTGCTCAAAGTGGTGTTCCTGCCTAACTACAACGTCTCGCTGGCCGAGCAGATCATCCCGGCGGCGGACCTGTCGGAACAGATCTCGACGGCCGGCATGGAAGCCTCGGGCACCGGCAACATGAAGTTCATGGCCAATGGCGCGCTCACCATCGGCACGCTGGACGGCGCCAATGTCGAGATGCTGGAGCAGGTCGGGCCGGAGAATATGGTGATCTTCGGGCTCACCGCCGACAAGGTCGCCGAGAAGCGGAGCCGCAGCGAAGTGCCGCGCAGCGCCATCGATGCCTCGCCGGCGCTGCGCGAGGCGCTGGAGGCGATTTCGTCGGGGGTGTTTTCGCCCGATGACCCGAACCGCTACCGCGACCTGATCGGCGGTCTCTATGACCACGACTGGTTCATGGTGGCGCGCGATTTCGACGCCTACGCGGCGGCGCAGCGGGACATCGATGAGCTCTGGAACAAGCCTCGCAAATGGTATTCGATGGCTATCCGGAACACTGCTCATGTCAGCTGGTTTTCTTCGGACCGTACGATTTCGCAGTACGCCAAGGAAATCTGGGGTGTCCCGGTTGTCGGGGGGTAGTGGGGTTTGACCAAGTCCAAGTGGCAGGCAGCTGACAGCGACGTCCGTTCGATCGTCGCCGGCCGTCATTCCGATCCGTTCGGCATCCTGGGCCTCCATGAGGTCGATGGCGCCTGGGTGGCTCGGACCTTCATTCCGCATGCCGAGTCCGTTTCGGCCCGCACGATGGATAACCGCATTCTCGGGGAGCTCGAGCCGCGCGGCGACGGCTTCTTCGAGGGCCTCGTCAAGCTCAACAAACTGCAGCCGGTGAACTACCACGCCCGCAACGACGGTGGGGAGTGGAACGTCCTCGACCCCTACAGCTTCGGGCCAGTGCTCGGGCCGATGGACGATTACTATATCGGCGAGGGCTCGCACCTCAGGCTGTTCGACAAACTCGGCGCCCATGCGATGGAGTTCGAGGGCGTCAACGGCACGCATTTTGCGGTGTGGGCGCCCAACGCCAAACGTGTCAGCGTGGTCGGGCCGTTCAACGAGTGGGATGGCCGGCGGCACCCGATGCGGGTGCGGATCAATACCGGCGTCTGGGAAGTGTTCGTGCCCAATGTCGGACCGGGCGAGGTCTACAAGTTCGAGATCGTCGGTCCGGACGGCAAGCTCAGGCCGCTGAAGGCCGATCCGTTCGCACGGCAATCGGAGCTGAGGCCCAAGACCGCCTCGATGATCGCCGATCCCAAGCCGTTCGAATGGACCGACGCCAAGTATATGAAAGAGCGCGCCAGGATCGACTGGCGGCGCAAGCCCGTGTCGATCTACGAGGTGCACCTGGGCTCCTGGCGGCGGCGCGCCGATGGCTCATTCATGAGCTATGAGCAGTTGGCCGAGCAGTTGATCCCCTACGCCGCCGATAGCGGTTTCACCCATATCGAACTGATGCCTATCACCGAGCATCCGTTCGATCCGAGCTGGGGCTACCAGCCGACCGGGCTCTATGCGCCGACGGCGCGGTTCGGCGACCCCAAGGGCTTTGCGCATTTCGTCGACAAGGCGCATGCCGCGGGGCTGGGGGTGATCCTCGACTGGGTGCCGGCGCATTTCCCCACCGACGAGCATGGGCTGGCCCGCTTCGACGGCACCGCGCTCTACGAGCACGCCGATCCGCGGCAGGGCTACCATCCGGACTGGAACACCGCGATCTACAATTTCGGGCGCAAGGAAGTGGTGAGCTTCCTCGTCAACAACGCGCTCTACTGGCTCGAGGCCTTCCACCTCGACGGGCTGCGGGTCGATGCGGTCGCCTCGATGCTTTACCTCGATTACTCGCGCCAGGCCGGGCAGTGGATCCCCAACCAGTTCGGCGGCAACCACAACCTCGAGGCAGTCGAGTTCCTGAAGCGCGTCAACCAGGAGGCCTACCGGCTGCATCCGGGGGTGATGATGATCGCCGAGGAATCGACCTCGTGGAGCGGCGTGAGCGCGCCGGTCGACAAGGGCGGGCTGGGCTTCGGCTTCAAGTGGAACATGGGGTTCATGAACGACACCCTGCGCTACATGAGCCGTAACCCGGTGCACCGGAAGTACCACCACAACGATATGACCTTCGCGGCGCTCTATGGTTACGCGGAGAACTTCATCCTGCCGCTGAGCCATGACGAAGTGGTGCATGGCAAGGGCTCGCTGCTCAGTAAGATGGGCGGCGATGACTGGGGCCAGTTCGCGGGCCTGCGCGCCTATTACGGCTTCATGTGGGGCTGGCCCGGCAAGAAGCTCCTGTTCATGGGCCAGGAATACGCGCAGCGCGAGGAATGGAACGAGGCCAAGGGGCTCGACTGGTGGCTGCTCGAAGCACCCGCGCACGAGGGCATCCGCCGGCTGGTCACCGACCTCAACGCGCTCTATCGGGAGTTGCCCTCGCTCTATGCCCGCGACAACGAGCCGGAAGGCTTTGAGTGGCTGATCGGCAATGACCAGAGCAACTCGGTGTTCGCCTGGACCCGCAAGGCGCCGGGCGAGCATCCGGTGGTGGTGATCTCGAATATGACGCCGACGCCGCGCGAGGGCTACCGCGTGCCGATGCCGCTGGCCGGACGGTGGGTGGAACGACTGAACACCGATGCCGGTTTTTACGGCGGAACCAATAAGGGGAACCAGGGCCGGGTGCTGGCCAAGGCGAGCGAAGTGGAAGGGCTCGGACCGTACGCCGACCTCTACCTGCCGCCAATGTCGACGCTTTACCTGAAGTATGACCCCGCCTAGGCGGGACTGACTGAATACGATCCCGCATAAACGGGACGTAAGAGTGCTTTGTGTGTGTCGCGTGATCGGAACAGCTGATCACGCCCCGAGGGGAGGGAAGCATGGCAGACTACCGGACACCATCGCCGCTGGCGCGTGAGGCGATGGCTTATGTGCTGGCGGGGGGACGAGGAACCCGCCTGTTCGAATTGACCGACCGGCGCGCCAAGCCGGCGGTGTATTTCGGCGGCAAGTCCCGCATCATCGATTTCGCGCTCAGTAACGCGCTGAACTCCGGCATCCGACGCATTTCGGTGGCGACGCAGTATCAGGCGCACTCGCTGATCCGGCACCTGCAGCGCGGCTGGAACTTCCTCAGGACCGAGCGAAACGAGAGTTTCGACGTGCTGCCGGCGTCGCAGCGCGTGTCGGAGACGCAGTGGTATGAGGGCACTGCCGATGCCGTGTACCAGAACATGGACATCATCGAGGATTACGGCCCGCGCTATATCGTGCTCCTGGCCGGCGACCACATCTACAAGATGGACTACGAAATCATGCTCCGGCAGCATGTGGACACCGGGGCCGATGTGACGATCGGCTGCCTCGAGGTGCCGCGCATGGAAGCCACGGGCTTCGGCGTGATGGCGGTGGACGGGCGCGACCGGATCGTTGATTTCGTCGAAAAACCCAAGGACCCGCCGGGGATCCCCGACAAGCCGGACTATGCGCTGGCCTCGATGGGCATCTATGTGTTCGAGACGCGCTTCCTGATGGAGCAGCTGCGCCGCGACGCCGCCACCGAAGGCTCGTCACGCGACTTCGGCAAGGACATCATCCCCTATATCGTCAAGAACGGCTCGGCCTGGGCGCATCGCTTCCCGCGCTCCTGCGTCCGTTCGGCTAACGAGGATGTGGCCTATTGGCGCGATGTGGGCACGGTCGATGCTTACTGGAAGGCCAATATCGACCTCTGCGATGTAACCCCGCAGCTCGATCTCTACGACCGCGACTGGCCGATCTGGACCTTTGCCGAGATCACCCCGCCGGCCAAGTTCGTGCACGATTTCGACGGCCGTCGCGGCTCGGCGGTGAACTCGCTGGTCTCCGGCGACTGCATCATCTCGGGTGGTGCGCTCGACCGCACGCTGCTCTCGACCGGCAGCCGGGTGCATTCGTACTCGGAACTGCACGAGGCGGTGGTGCTGCCTTACTGCACCATCGGACGCGGCGCGCGGCTGAAGAAGGTGGTGGTGGATCGCGGCGTGCACGTGCCCGAAGGGTTGGTGGTGGGCGAGGATCCGGCGTTCGACGCGCAGTGGTTCCGGCGCACTGCCGAGGGGGTGACGCTGGTCACCCAGCCGATGATCGACAAGTACGTCGCTAGCAAGTAACCGGCGAGCAAGTAACTGGCGGAGCCAATGATCGAAGTCCTGTCCGTCGCCTCGGAGGCCTACCCGTTGATCAAGACGGGGGGCCTGGCGGATGTCGTTGGTGCGCTGCCGGCAGCGTTGGCGCCGCACGGCGTATCCATGCGCGTGCTGCTGCCGGGCTATCCCAAGGTGATGACCGGGTTGGCGGACGGCCGACAGGTGCTGTGGTTCGACGATTTGTTCGGCGGCACGGCGCGGCTGGTGGCGGGGCGGGCCAACGGGCTCGATGTGATCGCCATCGACGCACCGCATCTCTACGATCGGCCGGGCAACCCCTATGTGGGGGCTGACGGCAAGGACTGGCCCGACAACTGGCAGCGCTTTGCGGCGCTGAGCTTTGTTGCCTACGAGCTGTCGCGCGGCGCCATCGAAGGCTACAAGCCGGATATCCTCCATTGCCACGACTGGCAGTCGGGGCTGGCGCCGGCCTATGTGGCGTTCAATGCGCCGACCCGGGTGAAGACGGTGATGACCGTCCACAACATCGCCTTCCAGGGGGTGTTCGGCTGGGACGTGTTCAACGGGCTGAGGCTCGACTTCCAGGCGGCCAATAGCGGGGCGATCGAGTATTTCGGCAATATCGGCTACCTCAAGGCCGGGCTGCAGGTGGCCGACGCCGTGACCACGGTGAGCCCGACCTATGCGCATGAGATGCGGACGGCGGCCTATGGCATGGGCCTCGAAGGCCTGCTGCAAAGCCGCGCAGACACCGTCACGGGTATCCTCAACGGCATCGATGCGAGCGAGTGGAACCCAGGCACCGACGCGGCGCTGGCGCAGGTTTACAACCCCAGCAACATTTTCGAGCGGGTCGCCAACAAGCGGGCGCTCGAGCAGCGGTTCGGGCTCGAGTCGGGCGATGGGCCGATCTTCTCAGTGGTCAGCCGGCTCACCTGGCAGAAGGGCCTCGACATGCTGCCGGGCGAGATCGACAGCCTCGTCGCGCATGGCGGGCGGCTGATCGTCCTCGGCTCGGGCGATGCGGCAATCGAGAATGGCCTTGCCGGCGCGGCGCTGCGGCACCCCGGCAAGGTCGGCGTAGTGATCGGCTATGACGAAACGCTCAGCCACCTGATCCAGGGCGGCGCCGACGCGATCCTCATTCCATCGCGGTTCGAACCCTGCGGGCTGACCCAGCTCTATGGCCTGCGCTATGGCTGCATCCCGGTGGTGAGCCGGGTGGGCGGGCTCGCCGACACGGTGATCGATGCCAACGAGGCAGCGGTTGAGGCCGGGGTGGCGACCGGGGTAGTATTCTCGCCGGCCACCGAGGAGGCGCTTGGCGAAGCCATCCGCCGGACCATCGCGCTCTATCAGCGGCCGAAGGTGTGGCACAAGATGCAGCGCCGGGGGATGAAGTCGGACGTCTCCTGGGAACTCAGCGCCGAAAAATATGCCGACCTCTACGCGTCACTCCTGGGGCACAAACTCGATGACGATTCTGACGATTGAGACGAAGCCGTTCGCGGACCAGAAACCCGGCACTTCCGGGCTCCGCAAGCGCGTGACCGTCTTCAGCCAGCCCAACTATGTCGAGAACTTCGTGCAGTCGATCTTCGACTGTCTCGAAGGGATCAAGGGCAAGACGCTGGTGCTGGGCGGCGACGGCCGCTTCTACAACGACGTCGCCATCCAGAAGATCATCAAGATCGCCTCGGCCAACGGGTTCGGCGCGGTGCTGGTGGGGCAGGGCGGGATCCTGTCGACGCCGGCAGCCAGCCACGTCATCCGTCACCACAAGGCGTTCGGCGGGCTGATCCTGTCGGCCAGCCACAATCCGGGCGGACCGGACGGCGATTTCGGCATCAAGTACAACGTCTCGAATGGCGGTCCGGCGCCCGAAAAGATCACCGATGCGGTGTTTGCACGCTCCAAGGAGATCGACCGCTACCTGATCGTCGATGCGCCCGATGTCGACCTCTCCCGCATCGGCACGCAGCATTCAGCTGGCATGGTGGTCGAGGTGATCGATCCGGTCGCCGACTATGCGGCGTTGATGGAGACGCTGTTCGATTTCGACAAGATCCGCGCCATGTTCGCCGCCGGCTTCACCATGCGGTTCGACGCCATGCACGCGGTCACCGGGCCTTACGCGCACAAGATCCTCGAGGGCATCCTCGGCGCGCCCAAGGGGACGGTAGTCAACGGCACGCCGTCGCCGGATTTCGGCGGTGGGCACCCCGACCCGAACCTGGTCTACGCCAAGGATCTCTACGACCTGATGATGAGCGACAACGCGCCGGATTTCGGCGCCGCGTCGGATGGCGACGGCGACCGCAACCTGATCATCGGCCGCAACCGCTTCGTCACCCCGTCGGATTCGCTCGCCATTCTCGCCGCCAACGCGCCGCATGCGCCGGGCTATGCCGCGGGGATCGCCGGCATTGCGCGCTCCATGCCGACCAGCGCGGCGGCCGATCGCGTCGCCGAGAAGCTCGGCATCGAGATGCACGAGACACCCACCGGCTGGAAGTTCTTCGGCAACCTGCTCGATGCCGGCCGCGTCACCATCTGCGGCGAGGAATCGGCCGGGACCGGCTCAAACCACGTGCGCGAAAAGGATGGGCTGTGGGCGGTGCTGCTCTGGCTCAATGTGCTCGCAGCGCGGCAGCAGAGCGTCGACATGATCGTCCAGGATCACTGGGCCACCTATGGCCGCAACTACTATACCCGGCACGACTACGAAGAGGTGGAGGCGGCGCCGGCCAATGCGCTGATGGACGACCTCAGGGCCAAGCTTCCGGGCCTCGTCGGACAGTCGCTCGAGGGGCGTCCGGTGGCCTATGCCGACGACTTCACCTATCACGACCCGGTGGATGGCTCGACCAGCGGCAAGCAGGGGGTGCGGATCGGCTTTGCCGATGGCAGCCGGATCGTCGTCCGGCTCAGTGGAACCGGGACGGTCGGCGCCACGTTGCGCTTGTACCTTGAACGGTATGAGCCCCCGCATGGACAGCACGATCTCGACACCCAGTCGGCGCTTTCGCCCCTCATTTCCATCGCCGACAGCGTTGCTGGCATCAAGGCCCGCACCGGCCGCGACGCGCCCAGCGTTATCACTTGAAGGCCCGGTAGCCGTGAAACCAGTGTTGGTGCCGGGCGCTGGCAGCCCGGAGAAGCTTGGCGCGACCCTCACCGCCGAGGGCGTGAACTTCGCCGTCTATTCAGAGACGGCGACGGTGATCTGGGTATCGATCTATGACGAGCTCGATCAGGAAACGGCGCGCATCGCGCTCGACGGGCACGAGAACCACATCTGGTTCGGGCTGATCGGCAATATCGGGGCAGGGGCCAAGTACGGGCTGCGCGCCGACGGCCGTTACGATCCCGACCAGGGCTATTTCTTTGATCCCAACAAGCTGCTGGTCGACCCCTATGCGCGGCGGCTCGACCGCCCCTTCGTGCGTTCGCCGCGGCTGCGCCTCAATCGCGATGAGGCGGTGGACACGGCGCCGCTGATCCCCAAGGCGATCGTGCTTGCCGCCGACAACAAGAACGCGGCGCCGCGCCGCAAGACGCCGGGGCTGTTCTATGAGCTCAACGTGCGCGGCTACACCATGCGCCACCCCTCGGTGCAGGGGCCGCTGCGCGGCACATTGGCGGGCCTGACCACCAAGCGAGTGGTGGATCACCTGCGCTATCTCGGCGTCGATACGGTCGAGCTGATGCCGATCGCAGCGTTCATCGACGATGGCCACCTGCCGGCGATGGGGCTCACCAACGCCTGGGGCTACAACCCGGTCAGCTATTTCGCGGTCGACCCGCGCCTCGCGCCACGCGGCCCGCAGGAGTTGCGCAACATGACCGATGTCTACCGCAAGGCGGGCATCTCGGTGATCCTCGACGTGGTCTACAACCACACCGGCGAGGGCGACGCCAACGGGCCGATGCTGAGCATGATGGGGCTCGACGCCATGACCTACTACCGGTTCGTCGACGCCGGCGGGAAAAAGGTGCTGGTGAACGATGCCGGCACCGGCAACACGCTGCGCGCCGATCACCCGGCGACGCAGCGGCTGGTGATCGAAAGCCTCCGCTACTGGGTGGAGGAAATGGGCGTTTCCGGCTTCCGCTTCGACCTTGCCCCGATCCTCGGGCGCGAGCCGGGGTTCAACCCGAACGCCCGGATGCTGCAGCTGATCAAGGCCGATCCGGTGCTCAGCAAGTCGATCCTCGTGGCCGAGCCGTGGGACCCGGGTCCAGGGGGTTACCAGCTCGGGCAGTTCGGCAAGGAATTCCGCGAGTGGAACGACAGCTACCGCGACGATGTCCGCTCGTTCTGGCGCGGCGACCAGGGCAAGATCGGGGCGCTTGCCGGCAAGGTTGCCGGTTCGGCCGAGATCTTCGACTTTGCGGGCAGGAAGCCCAGCGCTGGCGTCAACATGCTGGCGGTGCATGACGGCTTCACGCTCGCCGATCTCGTCTCCTATCTCGACAAGCACAACGAGGCGAATGGCGAGGGCAACCGCGACGGGCACAACAACAACCACTCGTGGAATTGCGGGCACGAAGGGCCGACCGACGACGAGAAGATCAACGCTGCACGCCGCCGTGACGTGCGAGCGCTGCTGGCGACGCTGTTTGTGAGCCGTGGCCTGCCGCTGATCCAGCAGGGCGACGAGTTCGGCCGCACCCAGCGCGGCAACAACAATGCCTATGCACAGGACAACGAAATCACCTGGGTCGACTGGGAGAACGCCGACGGCACGCTGGTGGATTTCGTCTCGGCGTTGGCCGAGTTCCGCCGCATGCATCCGGCGCTGACCCACGACCATTTCCTTTCGGGGCAGACCAAGCACGGCGTGCGCGATGTCGCGTGGCTCCATCCGGATGGGCGCGAGATGAACGAGGGTGACTGGAACGATGCCGGTGCCTCAGTGCTCGGCATGCGGTTGCAAACCGCCGAGGAGGATCTGATCGTCTGGTTCAACCGCCGGATCGACCCGGTGCTGGCGCGGCTGCCCGAGGGCTACTGGACCGTCGGCCTCGTTTCCGACGACCAGGCCGTGCTGCCGGTCGCCGACCGCGCGGCAACCCTGCCGCCCCGCTCGGTGGTGGTGCTGCTCAAGGGGCAGATCCCGCCGAGCAGACCCGAGGTCCCGGTGCCGCCGCAGGAGATCCCGGTACAGCCGGAAACGCCGCAACCGCCGCCGCAGCCCGACAACGTGCCGGGTGTGCCGCCGGAGGAGCTGCCGAACGACGAGCCGCCAGAGCAAACGCCGACGGAGTAGCGGTGGCGGTTTGGCCGCGGGCCGCCGATGTGACATTGATGGGTCGTTCCAGCATGTTGCACGAGGTTCCGCATGTCACCGTTGCTCGGGCTCATCCTCTTGGCGCTGCTGGTGGGCGCCAGTTCCATCATCTCGATGTCGGAGATTGCGTTTGCCGCGGCGCGCGAGGTGCGGATTCGGGCGCTGGCCGAGGGCGGTGACAGCCGGGCCATCCGCTTCACCGCGCTGCGCGCCGATGCGGGCAACATCATCACGGCGTTCCAGATCGCCATCAACTCGATCTCGATCCTTGCCGGCGTGATCGGCGACGGGCTGGTCGGGCCGATGTTCGCTGATGCGCTGGCCGGCGCCGGGGCAGGGAGCTTTGCCGGACCGGTCGGCTCGATCCTCGCCTTCTGCCTCACCACGACGCTGTTCATCCTGTTCGCTGACCTGATCCCGAAGCGCATCGGCATGCTGATCCCCGAGCAGGTGGCGCTGGCGCTGGTGTGGTTCCCGGAGGCCGCGGTCGCGGTACTGCGGCCGCTGGTCTGGCTGTTCAGCGGCATCTCGGACTGGCTGATCGCCCGGCTGCATCTGGCTCCATCGGGCCCAGCCGACGAGGTGACTACCGAGGATTTCCGCATGATCCTCGCCGGCGGCGAGAAATCCGGCGCCTTGATGAAGAAGGAACGCCGGCTGATCGAGAACGTGCTCGCGCTGGAACTGCGCAGCGTCACCTCGGTGATGACGGTGCGCGACGAGATCGTCTATCTCGACCTCAGCGATCCGCTGGAGGTGCAGCAGGAGAAGGTTCGCCGCCGGCCGTTCTCGCATTATCCGATCTGCGATGGCGGCATCGACGAGGTGATCGGCTGCGTGCGCGCCGAGGACGTGCTGGCGACGGTGATGGACCGCGACGCGCCGGTGGATTTCGCCAAGGCGAGGCGCGATGTGCTGTCGGTGCCGGACACGCTCAATGTCTGGGAGGTGCTGGCCGAATTTCAGGCCAAGGGCACCGGGTTTGCCGTGGTGGTCAGCGAGTATGCGCATGTCGTCGGCGTCGTCACCTTCAAGGACCTGATGGGTGCGCTGATGCAGGGACTGGCCAACCCGTTCGAGGAAGAGGCGATCATGCGCCGCGACGACGGCAGCTGGCTGGTCGACGGCGTCGCCCCGGTTGTGGATGTGGTGCGGGCCCTCAACATGAAGAGCTTTCCGCATGACGGGGCCTACGAGACCATTGGTGGTTTCATTGTCCACAACCTCCGCCGCGCCGCCCGCAAGGGCGACAAGGTGGAAGCCGGCGGCTACCTGTTTGAGGTGGTCGACGCCGACAAGCTGCGCCTCAACCAGTTGCTGGTGACCAAGCTCGGTTCGAAATCAGGACCACGTGTCGTCTCCTAGAGCGGTCTGCTCAGGCGACGAAGCCCAGCCGCTCATAGAGCCGCCGTGCTCCGGCGTTGGCCGTCACCACCTTCAGCTGCACGATGCTCGCCCCACGCTCCCGCAGCGCCGTCATTGCGGTCGCCAGCAGCGCCGCGCCGAGGCCTTGGCCTTGCCACTCCGGCGCGACCACCAGGTCTTTGACGAAGCTCGAGGTCCAGCAGAGGCAGAAGCCGACCACCTCGCCCTCCGCCTTGGCGACGAAGCAGAGGGCAGGCTCGAATTCGCTGTCGGCACGCAAAGCTTCCCACCAATCCAGCCAATCGGGCGTGACGCCGCCGAAGCCGTTGGCGTAGGCGCGTTGCAGCAGGGCGTGGATGGCTTTGACGTCGGCGACATCAAAGGCCGTGAGGCCGGCGCCATCGGGCCATGCCGGAGCAGGGATCGGGGTGGCGAGGTCGCGCTGCAGCGCGATGAAATCCGGGGTCGCCAAGCTTACCAAAATGATGCTCCGTCCATCTCTACAGCGGTTCCCGGCAATGCCTATTGTCCGGCGGCGATGAGCGGGCAGACATCACTGAGCCGCCCCGCCAGGTCGTCGCGCAACGCCTTGAGGTCACCGATGCGGGCATCGATGACGGCGATCTTGCCGCGGAGGATCGTTTCGACCCGCTCGGCAGTCAGCCCCTCGCCCTGCAGCAGTGGCAGCTCCGCCTCGATCTCGGCCAAGGTGAAGCCGAGGCGCTGCGCCGTGCGGACGTAATCGAGCAGGAACAGCGTGGCTTCCGGATAGTGGCGGTAGCCGTTGGGGCGCCGGCGGGCGCGGATCAGGCCGCGCTTCTCGTAGAAGCGCAACGCGTCGCGGCTCAGCCCCGAGCGTTCGGACAACTCGCCGATCTGCATCGCCATTTCTCCCTTGACCCTGGAGTGCACTCCACCCTCTAGAGCAGGTGCATCCCAAGCACAAAGGAGATTTCCATGCTGGATGCACAGGCCTATGCGCGGATCGTCCGCGCCAGCGCGCTCTACGACCTGATCGTAACTGCCCCCTTCGCCACGCCATGGACTTTCGCGCTGCTGGGCTCACTGCTCGCCGGTATCGATGCGGCACTTGGGCTGCCTGGCAGCATCGAGGCGCCACAAGGCCTCGCCATGCTGATGGGCAACCTGATGGGGTCGGTGGTCCTGGTGTGGTCGGTGGCGCGCTATCGCCTGGGCCTGCAGGTGCTCGGCCGCTACGATGCGGTAGCGCGCTTCCTGTTTGCCGCCTGGCAGATCCACGCCCTGGCGAGCGGCATGAGCTGGGTGGTGCTGCCATTTCTCGCGGTGGAAATCGGCATGGGGATAGCGCAGAGCCTCCCGGTACGGCGGACAATGCCGGCCTGAAGGGTGAACCGGGGGGGCACAACCGCCTGGCGCGCGCGCTTGCCTCCCAGCCAGGTGCGGGCCAAGTTCACGCGGCAACATTCGCGAGTCCCGCCCATGCTGATTGCGCAACTAAGTGACATCCACCTCGACGGCGTCTCCTCGCTGCAGCGCCTGGACCGGGTGCTGCAATGGGCCGCCGAGTTGAAGCCCGATGCCGTGGCGGTCAGCGGCGACCTCGCCAACAACACGCATGCCGCCAACTATGCCGTGCTGAAGACGCGTCTCGAGGCGCTCGGTGCGCCGGTGCTGGTGGTGCCGGGCAATGTCGATAGCCGCGGGGCGATGCGCGAGGTGTTCGGCGGGCCGGGCGAGGGGCCGCTCAACAGGGTCGTTCAGGTTGGCGATGTCAGGCTGATCGGGCTCGACGTGATCGTGTCGGGGGCGGCGCATGGCGACGCCGCTCCGGTGCTCGGCTGGCTCGAGGCGGAGCTCAATTCCGGTGGTGCGCCGGCGCTGATCTTTCTTCATCAGCATCCGTTCGATTGCGGCATGGACCAGTACGAGACCATCGACTGCCGCAACAAGGAGGGCCTCGCTGCGGTGATCGAGCAGGCCAAGGACACGGTGCTCGGTATCAGCTGCGGGCACCTGCACCGGCCGATGTTCACCCGCTTCGCCGGTGTGCCGGCGACGCTGGCGCCGGCGATTGCGCCGATGGGCGGGCTCGCCGCTGAGGGCCGCAAGATGCCGGCGACCGATCCGCCGGGTTTGCTGGTGCATCACATCAAGGGGGCGAACCTCGTCACCCATGTGATCTCGGTCGGCGGGTAGGGCACTTCACGCTGGAGCCAGGCGTACTGCCCCTTGCTCCTCAACGTGACACCGGCGGTGGGCACACGTCCCCTCTCCCCAAAGGGGCGAGGGGGCGGTTCGGCGCGGCCGGTGCTGATCCACGCGCTATTCGGCCGCCTGTGCCGCCACGAGCCCACCCTGCTGCTCGATGAAGCCGATGATCTCATCGAGGTTCTCGCGGCGCAGCAGGTCGGCGAAGACGTAGGGCCGGCCTTCGCGCACCTTGATGGTATCGGCTTCCATCACCTCGAGGCTGGCGTTCACATATTGCGCGATATCGGTGTGGGTGACGATCAACAGGTCCGAGCGCGTGATGGCCGGGCCGCCCTTGCGCGGGATTTTTTCGCCCTGCGCTACCGAGATCACGTAGAGCGTGATGTCGGCGAGATCGGGTGAGAAGGTCGCGGCGAGATTGTCGCCGCCGGACTCGATCAGGATGATGTCGAGATCGGGGAATTTGCGGTTGAGGTCGGCGATGGCCGCGAGGTTCAGCGAGGCATCTTCGCGGATGGCGGTGTGCGGGCAGCCCCCCGTTTCGACGCCGACGATGCGGTCCTCGGAGATCGCCTGCACCCGATTGAGGATCAGCGCGTCTTCCTTGGTGTAGATGTCGTTGGTGACCACCGCCATCGAGTAGCGGTCACGCATTGCCTTCAGCAGCATTTCGCAGAGCGTCGTCTTGCCCGAACCGACGGGGCCGCCGATGCCGACGCGGAGGGGGCCGTTGAGCGATTTCATATGAGCCTCATGATGACGAGGATGAGATAGCCGGCGCCGAGCGCCAGGCAGAGCGGGGAGTAGTTCTTGCGGTCGAGCGTGGCGAACGGCTCGACCGAAAAGCGGGCGCGCCAGCCTTCGGTATAGCCGATGGCGCCACGGCCGAGGAACACGGCGGCGAGCAGGACGCCGACCAGCGTCAGCCACCAGCCGCCGGCGCTGTGGTCGGCGAGCGACAGGGCCAGCACGCCGGCGGCGAGCACCAGCAGCGAGACGACGAACGAGGCCAGTTTGGGCACGCGGGTAACGCCGGGCTTGCCGATCACGGTGCGGGCCAAGAGCTCCGGATCGCGGATCGGCCAGCGGCTGCCGATCGACCACAGGAAGTGGGCAATCGCCACCGCTAGCAGCACGACGAAGATCAGGGCGGCAATCAGCATGCTCATGAACGGAAAATCCTCGGTTCCAGCGTCTCGTGGCGCATCTGCGCGATATCGGCGGCGTAGGCGATTGCGCCGAGGTCGGCAAGGGTTGCCGTGGCCGTGGAGGCAGCGAGTGCCGCGACACGAGGTTCGAGTGCGGCGAGGACGCTGAGGCCGTCGGACTGGCCGAGCGGCACGAGTCGGACGGCGACCGAGATCTGGCCATGCACGGTGGCGGTGAGCCAGGCGAGGAGGGTGTCAATGAGCTCGATATCGTGCGCAGCGGCGATAGCGCCGACGGCGATAGGGTAGGGGCAGGGTTGCGGCAGGCGGGCGAGGATGTCGGTCGGCCAGTGTTTTGCGGCGAGCACGTAATTGTCGCCGGTGATGGTGGTCTCCATCCAGCGCTCGCGGCTGGCGGTGAGGGCAAGGCTGAGATCGGCGAGGTCCTGAAGGCCTGCGCCTGCCTCGCCCCCCCTCCCAACCTCCCCCGCGAGGGGGGAGGTGCCCGCCGGTGCTTGTGGCTCGATCTCGCCTGAAACACTGGCCGGCACCCTCCCCCTCGCGGGGAGGGTTGGGGAGGGGGGAGAGGCGGGCTCGATTTCGCACACCACCCGCCACGCCTGCGCCAGCAGGATCGCGTCCGTGCGTATCCCCCCATGCGCCAGCGCGCCTTCGATCCAGTTCTGCAAGCGTTCGGAATCGGTTACGCGACGATCTGCAATTGCCGTCTCAAGTCCGGCCGACCAGGCAAAGGCCCCCACTGGAAAAGCGGGGGAGAGCCAGGTGATGAGCTTCTGCAGCGCAGCGGGATCGGTCATCGGTTGATGAGGGCGTGCTGCGGCTCGCCGTGGCTGTGCGCATAGGCGCCGTCCTCGGGGTGGAACGGTTCCGAGATATCGGTGACGGTGGCGCCGAGGCCGCGCAGCATGTCGCGGATCACGTGATCGCGCAGGATCAGCACCCGATCGGCCTCGATCTGCGTCTTGAGGTGGCGGTTGCCCAGGTGCCAGCAGAGCCGCATCAGGTGAATAGGGTCGCGGCCGCGAACATCGTAGAGCGGCTCCTCGCCGGCGATGATCTCGACCAGCCGGCCGTCGTCGAGCTTGAGCACCGAGCGGTCGGCGAGGGTGACGGGTTCGGGGAAATCGACCAGTACGGTGTCGCCATGCACCAGGGTCAGCATGCGGCGGCGCACGCGGCGCTCGTCATGCAGCAGGATGGCGAGATCAAAGGGAGTACCGGCGGCGCCTGTCGGCAAATAGCCAACCGCGCGAAAGGTTTGCGGCATCGTCAAACTACCAAGTCTTCGAGGCTTCCCAACCTTCAGCCGAGCTTAGCCGGTCAGCCGCGGGTTTCAAAGTAGAAGCCGATCGACCAGGCCTGATAAATCAGGTGCGTCACCACGAAGGCGAGGTGGTAGCGCCGGTTCGGCGTCCAGATGGCGATGGCCGAGAGCAGCAGCCCGACCGGGATCTGCGCGATGTAGAGCAGGTCCATCGCCTGGAAATACGGAGCGCCCTTGATCAGCGTGTCGGTCAGGTCGAGCAGGAAGGTCAGCCCGAAGATGCCGAAGAACCAGTGCCGGCGCTTGATGAAGAAATCTTCGTAGCCGTCATATTCGCTGAGGTTGTCGGGGAACAGCAGGGCGGCGAGCGCGAACAGCGTCACCGCATAGCCGATCAGGAAGATGAAGATGCCGAAGTTCCAGCTCGGCAGGCGCGCCAGATCGTATTCCCACCACCAGAACAGGATGAGCTCGACGCTCATCGACACCACCCAGAGCAGGTGGATGAGCGACAGCTTGGCGCGCTTGGGGTGCTGGATCAGGCCGGCCGCGCCCATCAGCAGGCGCGTCAGGCCGAGGCCAATGACCGTTCCCATGACGATGCGCACATGGATGAACACATCGTGGGCGGTGCCAGTGTCCATCGCGGCCTCAGGGGGTGTTGCTGACTTCCGAGCAGCTTACCGGGGTTTGCGGATCGGCCATCAGGTCGGTGAAGGTGGCCTCGCTGCCCTTGGTCCAGAACTCGTACTGGCCGGCGACATACTTGGCGCCCGAGGCAGCCATGACGTTGACGAAGACGAGCTTTTCCGGACCCACCGGCACGATGGCGATGAAGTTCGGCTTGGCGTTGATGAAATCCACCGCGAAGGGCTCGAGCCCCTCGCACTGATATTGGTGGGTGGTGCGCTCGAAATCGCCGGCGAGGTTCAGCACGACCTGGGCCGAGACATCGACGTTCTGCATCATGGCGGCAGTGGCTAGAGCTTCCATCGTCGGTCCTCCTCGGAACTGGCTGAGCCTAACCGATTCGCTGTGGCGGATTTCAGTCGGCTTCCGCCGGGGCCGGAGGGGCTGAGCTACGGCGATGCCGCAGCACCAGCAGTCCGAGGCTCAGCAGCGCGCTGAGCGACAGCCCCGCCGCTACCCACAGCGTGGCATAGCTGCCCGGGCCGGCGAGGATCGCGGCAAACAGCGGCGGCGCGCAGGCGAAGCTGAGGTTGAGCGGCAGCGCCAGCATCGAGGAAGCGCGGGCGTAGGCGGCAGGCGGGAACAGGTCGAGCGGCATGGTCGAACGGGCGACGGCCAAGACGCCGCTCGAAAGCCCATAGATCGCGACGAAGGCAGTGGCCGCCGGCGCGCCCGTGCCCACGATCAGCACGGCAAAGCTGAGCGGCAGCGCGGCTGCCGCCATGAGCCCGGTGGCGAGGCTGTTCCAGCGTTTGCCGGCAGCGAAATCGACCAGCCGCGCCAAGAGCGCCGTGACACCGATGAACGAGGCGACGAGTACCGCGGTGCCATGCTCGAGGCCGCGCCCTTCGAACAGGGTGATAATGGTGAGCGAAAAGCCCCAGGTGACGATGCCGTTGGCGGCGCTGGCGAAGGCAAGGAGTGCGAAGGCGACGCGGTCGAGCGATGGGATGGGGCCGGTGGCTGGCCGCTTCGCTGCTCCGCCCGGGCGCTTCGCCAGCAGCAGCCAGTAGATCGGCGCGGCGACGACGAGCAGCAGCGCTGCGCCGACCAGTGTCGCGGTGCGCCAGCCGAACACTGCCTGCAGCGCGCCGAGCAGCGGCCAGGACAGCGTGGTCGAAAGCCCTCCGAAGATCAGCAGCGCGCCGATCGCCTGCCGGGCCCGGGCGCCGGCCCATTCGGCGACGCCGATCTGCATGGCGGTGGTCAGCGTCCCCGCGCCGGCGAAGCCGACCAGCATCCAGCCGGCGAAGTAACTCCATGGCGCGGTCGCGCTGGCGATCACCGCCAGCCCAAGTGCCGCGACGGCGGTGCTCGAGGTCATCACCAGACGCGCGCCAAAGCGCTCGAACAGGCGAAGGAACGGTACCGCCGCGGCCGCCATCACCACCAGCATTACCGTCGGGCCGGCCATCACCGCCGGGTAGGGCAGGCCGAGCGTCTCGGCCATGGCGTTGCCGGTGATCGCCGGCAGGTTGAAGGTCATGCCCCAGCCCACGGCCTGGGCGAGGGCAAAGGCGGCAATCGCCAGCGGCAGGCGGGGAGGAGACTCGGACATCATTGGCTCAGCAGAAGCCGGCCACCAATCACGACGAGATTTCAGCCATGTGACAGGAGCCTAGACCGTCTCCAGTGTGTTCGGGCGGGGCTGGTAGCCGTCGATATCAGCGTAGCCATACTCGAGGGCGAGGTCGGCGCTGGTGAAAAAGCGGCCGGATTTCTGCAGCAGCGCCGGATCGGCGGCGAGGTGAGCGACGGCGCGGCCCTGGAACTCCGGGCTCTCGGAGTTCGACATGTCGAAATACTGGGCGTGCTTCAGCACCTCCTCGGTGCGGACGAGGCCGGGATAGAGCGCGATGGCGGCGACGTCGAACTCGCGCATCTGGTGGGCGACATCGGCCGCCAGCTTATCCATGGCAGCCTTGGAGACGCCATAGACGGCGTTCTGCATGAACTTCTGCGCCGCCCAGAACGAGATATTGACGATGAGCCCTGAGCGCTGCCGCGCCATCGCTTCGCTGGCGACGCGGATGGCGCACCAGGAGGAGCGCACGCCGACGCCGATCATGGCGTCCCAGCGCCACATCGGCTGCTGCCAGATCGGATCGACCCAGGTGAAGCGGTTGTCCTCCTCCATGCGCTCGTAACCGGGCCAGGCGGAGTTGACGAGGATGTCGAGCCTGCCCTCGTCGGCCAGCACGCGATGCACCACCGCCTCGGTTTCGACGTCATAGGCATGGTCGACCCGATGGGCGACACAGCGGCCGGGATATTTGCCGGATTCATCGAGGACAGCAGCCAACGATCCGGCCCGATCGAGGCCTTCGGGATGCTCGCCGTTCCGCACCGTGCGGCCGGTGATGTGCACGGTTGCGCCGGCTTCGAGCAACCCCAGCGCTACGCCGCGCCCGACGCCGCGGCTCGCTCCGGTAACAAGGCACACCTTGCCCGTGAGATCGACTGCCATGCTGTTCTCTCCGACTCAACCAAGAGAACGTAGCATGAACACAGGTGCGGAGCTAAGTTCGAGCTAGAACAGGAAGTAGCGCTGCGCCATCGGCAGTACCGTGGCCGGTTCGCAGGTCAGCAGCTCGCCGTCAGCCCGCACTTCATAGGTTTCCGGGTCGACGTCGATATGCGGGGTTGCCGAGTTGTGGATCATCGAGGCCTTGCTGATGCCGCTGCGGGTGTTTTCGACCGGCAGCATGCCCTTGGCGACGCCGAGGATCGCTTGCAGGCCATTGTCGTAGGCGGCCTGGCTGATGAAGGTCACCGAGGAGTTGGTCCTGAGTTTGCCATAAGCGCCGAACATCGGGCGGTAGTGCATCGGCTGCGGCGTGGGGATCGAGGCGTTGGGATCGCCCATCGGCGCCGCGGCGATCGAGCCGCCCATGATCACCATTTCGGGCTTCACGCCGAAAAAGGCGGGGGTCCACATCACGAGGTCGGCGCGCTTGCCCACTTCCACCGAGCCGATATGGCGGCTCAGGCCCTGCGCGATGGCCGGGTTGATGGTGTATTTGGCGATGAAGCGCTTGACCCGGAAATTGTCGTTGTCGCCGGTCTCCTCAGGCAGGCGCCCGCGCTGGCGCTTCATCTTGTCGGCGGTCTGCCAGGTGCGGATGATCACTTCGCCGACCCGGCCCATGGCCTGGCTGTCGGACGAGATCATCGAGAAGGCGCCGATATCGTGGAGGATATCCTCGGCCGCGATGGTCTCCTTGCGGATGCGGCTCTCGGCGAAGGCGACATCCTCGGCGATGGCCGGGCTCAGATGGTGGCAGACCATCAGCATGTCGAGATGCTCGGCCAGCGTATTTACCGTGTAGGGACGGGTGGGGTTGGTCGAGGAGGGAAGCACGTTGGGGAGGCTCGCCACCTTGATGATATCGGGGGCATGGCCGCCGCCGGCGCCTTCGGTGTGGAAGGCGTGGATGGTGCGGCCCTTGAAGGCGCGCACGGTATCCTCGACGAAGCCGGATTCGTTCAGCGTGTCGGTGTGGATCATCACCTGCACGTCGTAGGCGTCGGCGACGGCGAGGCAGTTGTCGATGGTCGCCGGCGTGGTGCCCCAGTCCTCGTGCAGCTTCATCGACGAGGCGCCGGCGAGGATCATCTCCTCGAGCGGAGCGGGAAGCGAGGCGTTACCCTTGCCGGCGAGGCCGAGGTTCATCGGGAAGGCGTCAAAGCTCTCGATCATCCGGTGGATGTGCCAGGCGCCGGTGCAGGTGGTGGCGAGCGTGCCATGCGCCGGACCGGTGCCGCCGCCGATCATCGTGGTGATGCCCGACATCAGGGCTTCTTCGATCTGCTGCGGGGCGATGAAATGGATATGTGCATCCATGCCGCCGGCGGTGATGATGCGGCCCTCCGAGGCGATCACCTCGGTCGATGGCCCGATAATGATGTCGACATTGGGCTGGGTGTCGGGGTTGCCGGCCTTGCCGATGGCGTGGATCCTGCCGTCGCGGAGGCCGATGTCGGCCTTGTAGATGCCGGTATGGTCGATGATCAGCGCGTTGGTGATCACCGTATCGACCGCACCGGCGGCGCGGGTGACCTGGCTTTGGCCCATGCCGTCGCGGATCACCTTGCCGCCGCCGAACTTCACCTCTTCGCCGTAGGTGGTGAGATCCTTTTCGACCTCGATGAACAGCTCCGTATCGGCCAGCCGCACCCGGTCGCCGGTGGTCGGCCCATACATCTGGGCGTAGGTCGAGCGGGAGATGCGAGCGGGCATGATGGTCCTTCCAGGCGAAGCGGAGGACGCATTTGAACCGCCTAATAGTTAGGCTGTCCAGCCATCTGACGCGAAAATCGGCAGGAATGCTGCTCTCAGCTTCGCCTTATGAGCCTGACCGTCATCAGCGGGTGCCATTCACTGCCGTCGCGTTGCTCCCAGCGTCCAGTCAGCGTGTCTCTGTCAGCGCTGAAACTGCCATCAAAGCGCTGGTGGCTGCCGGTGATGCACCACTGTTCACCGCTCAGCTCCGCGATGAAGTCACTTGTGCTGCCGTCGGCGTCGTAACTGCGCGTGGCATAGCCCGGGCCGCTGTCATCGAGCGCGATCACTTCCATCGACAGAATGTGCTGGCCGTCGATCTCGGCGTCGACGTCGTGCAGCAGGAAATGGCCGTTCGCCATCCAGCCGTAAGTGTCGGTTGCTTTCGAGATAGCGCCCTCTGTCCCGTCCTGGTCGAGCAGCGTGATTGTGGTGTCCCAGGTGCCGACGAACACGTCGAGGAGGCGCAGGCGCTCCTGCTTGGCGTTCTGCATATCACTGTCTCCGTATCATTTAACATATCCGTTATTTAACGTTTGCGTTAAATGGCGTTCGAGCGGAGTTGTCAAGGCAGTCCCTGACGGGGCAGACGTCTGGCAGCCGATCAGTTCGGCTTCGGCGCCGTCGCCTGCGCCTTGCGGTAGGCAGCGATGAGGAAGCCGAGCATCTCGTCGAGCAGGCCGTCGCCGGCGCGGATTTCGGGGTCGTTCTGGGTGCGGGCAATCAGCGAGATGGCGAGCACCTGGATGGCGTAGGCATGCTTGGCCTTGCCTTCCTTATGGAAGTCGTTGCCCTGCTTCTGGAAATCGCCGAGCAGCTTGTCGTAGGCCGCACGGCCCATATTCGCCTTGTAGGCGGCCCAGCCCGGCTGTTTGGCCCGGTCGACGAGGCGCGCCGCGAGGCTGCCGATCAGGAACATCGCCTCGGGATCTTTGCCGCCATTGCTGCGCAAGTCCTGCAGCACGGCCACGAAGCGCTCCTTGAAATCTTCTTCTTTGCTGGCCATCGCCGTCCTGCCCATTGAAAACGGCGCATCCCTAGCCGAAATCTCTGGCGATTGCCAAAGCTCTGTGGCGCTCTGTCCGGATTTTGCCACAGCCCGCTGTTCTATTGGCGCTACCTGTTTGGAGGCTCACATGAAATCCCGATTCGTCGCCGCGCTTGCCGTCACCTTGGCTGTGGCCGCGCCCCAGCTCGCCCACGCGCAGAACATGGATATCGTCCAGATCATCTCGGGGATTGGCGGAACCGAATTCTTGCACGATGCCGGCCGGGCCGACAGCGCCGCGGGTCTGCGCGTGGTGCGTCTCTCCAGCCTTGCCGGGGCGGAGATGAATGCGGACCTGTTGGCCCGGTCGCTCGAGATGAAGCAGCGCGACGTGGGCTACCTGCAGGGGAACCTCGTGATCAACCCGCTGGCGATGAGCGCCATCCGCAATTCCGGCGTGAGCCTCGGCCAGATCGTTTCGATCGATCTCGCGGGCGACGGCGGCGGGGTCCTCTACGCCGACGACCTCTGATCGTAAGGTTTCGCACGATCCCTGATCGTAAGGTTTCGCACGACCCCTGATCGTAAGGTTTCGCCCGATCCCTGAGGGCGGGTTCCCGTCCAGGACGCGCAAAATAGTGTGAACGGGCAGGGGGAAACCTCTGCCCGCTTCATGCGTATCCCCAGTGTGGTTTTATGACCAATGGAGATAAAAGATGTTGAATCTCAAGGCTATTGCCGTCGCCGCCGCCCTTACCCTTTCGACCGCCGGTCTGGCCGTGGCGGCCGAAGGCAGCGCAATGGATGCGTTGACCTCGGCGACGACGGTCAGCTTCAAGGCCGTGACCGCAGCCGAGCTCAATCCCCTGAGCCCGGGCTATCAGGAGGTCGATCTCGACTCGCTGAAGGCCCGTATCCAGGGCAGCCCGGCGCTACTCGCCCAGCTCGAGAGCTTCGGCGCGACGCTTAACGACGTCGTGGGCATCACCGGTACCGATGCGACCGACGTGACCATCCTGGTCCAGGGCTAACCACTTCCTGTTCCATACGAAGGGCCGGGCTCGATGCCCGGCCTTTTCGTGTCTGGATGCGCCGCGTTAGAGCGCTTTCAGGAAAAGTTGCAGACTTTTCCGGTTCGAAAGCGCGACAAAAACAATGACTTAAATCCTTTTCGCCGTTCCACTTGAACGGTGAAAAGGATCTAGAGCTTCCCCATCACCTTCTGCTGGAAGCCGTAGACAATGCGGTTGCCTGAGAGCGGCACCAGCCGCACCTCGCGGGCCTGTCCCGGCTCAAAGCGCACGGCGGTGCCGGCGGCGATATCGAGCCGCATGCCGCGGGCCTTTTCGCGGTCGAAGCTAAGGCCCGCATTGGTCTCGTAGAAGTGGTAGTGCGAGCCGACCTGGATCGGCCGATCGCCGGTGTTGGCGACCTCGAGGGTGACCTGCGGCGCGCCGACATTGAGCTCGATGTCGCCGGGGACGGTATAGATTTCGCCTGGAATGAGGGGCATTCGGCTCACCTGATCGGTTCGTGGACGGTGACCAGCTTGGTGCCGTCGGGGAAGGTGGCTTCGACCTGCACGTCGTGGATCATCTCGGCAATGCCTTCCATCACCTGGGCGCGGCTCACCACATGGGCGCCGGCTTCCATCAGGTCGGCAACCGAGCGGCCGTCGCGGGCGCCTTCGACGACATAGTCGGTGATCAGCGCGATGGCCTCGGGGTGGTTGAGCTTCACGCCACGCTCGAGGCGCTTGCGGGCCACAATGGCGGCCATGGCGATGAGCAGCTTGTCTTTCTCGCGGGGCGTCAGGTTCATGCGGAGGTTCCTACGGTAGTGTCGTGCGCGGGGCACTGGATCCCCGCTTCGCGGGGATGACGGCTGTGGTGCTAGCACAGGCTCGCGCCACAACCCCCGTGTCATTCCCGCGAAGGCGGGAATCCATGGCGCCGCCAGCGCCGGCGGAGAGATGGATCCCGGCCTGCGCCGGGATGACATCGGTGGTGAAGGAAGCCATGCGATTCATGCTCACAAATGCCAGAGGCGGGGCAGGGTGCCGGCGCCGGAGAGCTTTGCGATTATTGGGGTGATGATCCGGCGCAACGCAAGCCCGGAGGGCGCCGTGGCGCGGACGACGAGCCGCTCGCCGATGACGCTGGCGGCGGATTGACCGGTGCAGAGGGCGCGAACCGGCTCGAGCCTGCGCTCGGCATCGGCGCCGACATAGAGCAGGGTGGCGAAAGCGCCGGCGCCGGCCAGCAACGACAGGCCGTCGCGCTCGAGCGGGTCGGTGCTCAGCCGCGTCGCTTCGGCATGGAGCAGCCGGCCGCCGCGGCGAATGCGCCAGTTATCGGTGAGCCGGGCGCCACGAGCGGCTTCGCCCATGGCCTCGCGGCCGAGGATGATCGCCTCGATGGCGAAGAAACTGGCGTCGGGAGCGAGGTCGACCTCGAGGCTGCGGCTGAGCCGGCCGCCTTCGTAGAGGATGGTCTCCTGCGGCAGCCAGTCGAGATGCGCGCCGGCGCCGACCTCGAGCCGAGTGCTGACCGAGGCATCGTCGCCGAGCGAGCGATAGACCCGTTCGCAGGCCTGGGTGGTGAGCACCATCCTGGCGCCGGGCGCGGCTTTGGCTTCCCAGGCAACGTCATCGCCGCCGGTCAGCCCGCCGGCGGTGTTGATCAGTACGGCTTGCAGGCTCGGGTCATGCGTATGCGGCAGGCGGATCTTGGCGCAGCCCTCCTGGTACAGAGTGGTCAGACGGGTGCGGCCGTCGAGCACCTGGGTGGCGATGCGGCCGACACCGCGGGCGCGCTGGTGGCGGATGGTTGGGGAGACGGCGTTCATGGCTTGCCTCGGGAACCGGTGGCTGCGGCCCCCCACCCCTGCCTCCTCCCCCCAAGGGGGGAGGGGGACCAAAACACCAGCGCCCGTGCCGGCGTCTCCCTCCCCCTGTTTGGGGGGAGGGGACAGGGGTGGGGGGCAGCTCGCACCGGAAGTGAGGACACGCGTTCCCTACACCATCAGATGCCGGCGCACCTCGGGCAGGTCGAGGTCGGTAGCGGGGCCGGAATGCATGATTTCACCGCGATCCATGATGTAGATGTCGTCGGCGATCTCGCGGCAGAAGTCCAGGTACTGCTCGACCAGGAGGATGGTCATGCCCTTCTGGTCGCGCAGGAACTGCAGCGCCCGGCCGATATCCTTGATGATCGAGGGCTGAATGCCCTCGGTCGGCTCGTCGAGCACCAGCACCTTGGGCCGTGTCACCAGGGCACGGCCGATGGCGAGCTGCTGCTGCTGGCCGCCTGAGAGGTCGCCGCCGCGGCGGCCGAGCATCGATTTGAGGATCGGGAACAGCTCGTAGATGTAGTCCGGCACGTTGCGTTCGGCGGCTTTCAGCGGGGCGTAGCCGGTCTCGAGGTTCTCTTTCACCGTCAACAGCGGAAACACCTCGCGCCCCTGCGGCACGTAGCCGATGCCGAGCCTGGCCCGCTTGTAGGGCGGGGCCTTCTTCAGCACCTCGTCGTTGAAGACGATCTCGCCTGAGGAAATGTTGTTGATGCCGGTGACGGCGCGCAGCGTCGAGGATTTGCCGACGCCGTTGCGGCCGAGCACCGCGGTGATCCGTCCGGGCTTCGCCTCGATGCTGATGCCACGCAAGGCTTGCGCCGCGCCGTAGTGGAGGCCGATGTCACGGATGGAAAGGGCGGTGGTCATCGGTTCTGCTCCGGGCCCAAAGCTGTACGCAGCGTCACGAGAGTCAGCTTCTGGTTGTGGTCGTCGCCTTCGCCGAGACCGGCGATGGTCTCGGCCATGACGATGAGATCGGCGCGCTCTTCGCGTGTCAGCTTCTGCCGCCACAGCGGCTTGAAGCGGCGCACCACATCGCGTGCATCGGCGACGTCGCGGGCCGCCCATTGCGCGTAGGAGACGACCTCGTCGAGGTCGGTATCCGCGACGATCTGGCCGAGCTCTTCACGGATCCTCGGTTCGGCAAGATGCAGCGCGTCGCGCTTCTCGTTGGCGAGCGCGTGGAGGAACACCGCCGCAGCAAGCGCCGGGTCTTCGATCGAGGCGAGCGCCGAGCCCTCGGCCTTCTTTCTGAAATTGTTCATCCGGATGCGGCCCTGGACCCGGCCGACCACGCTTCCGACGTCGTCGACCACCTCCTTGGCCGCCTTGGCGCGCCAATACCACACACCCGCGGCAGCAATGATGCCGACGACAATTGCCAGAATATGCATTCCACTATCCCCAAGCCGCGCCTTCGGTCGCGTGATCGCCGGGGATATTGAAGAGGTACGGAGGTTACTGCAACCGATCATCATCGCCCGAGATACCGCTCGATGACGATCGGGTTGGCGCTCACCTGGTCGAGCGAGCCCTCGGCCAATACCGAGCCCTCGGCGAGGCAGGTGACGCGGGTGCCGAGTTCGCGCACGAAGCTCATGTCGTGTTCGACGACGACCACCGAGCGGGTCTTGGCGATCTGTTTGAGCAGCTTTGCCGTCTCGACCGTTTCGGCATCGGTCATGCCGGCGACCGGCTCGTCGACCAGCAGCAGCTTCGGGTCCTGCGCCAGCAGCATGCCGATCTCCAGCCACTGCTTCTGGCCGTGGCTAAGGTCGGCGGCGAGTTCGTCCTTGCGTGCAGTGAGGCGGACGGTGTCGAGGATTTCCTCGATGCGCGCCTTGTCCTCAGCGCTCTCGGAATAGAGCAGGGCGGCCAGCACGCTGCGCGGCCGCTTCAGCGCCAGCACCAGGTTATCCCAGATGGTGTGGCTCTCGAACACTGTCGGCTTCTGGAACTTGCGGCCGATGCCGAGATTGGCGATCTGCGCTTCGTCGAGCTTGGTGAGGTCGGTGCGGCCGTCGAAGTAGACTTCGCCGTCATCGGGGCGAGTCTTGCCGGTGATGATGTCCATCATGGTGGTCTTGCCGGCGCCGTTCGGGCCGATGATCGCCAGCATCTCGCCCGGGTGGACGATGATCGACAGATGGTTCAGCGCCTTGAAGCCGTCGAAGGAGACGGAGACGCCGTTGAGATAGAGCATGGTGCCGGATTTGTCGGTCATTCGGCGGGCTCCGGCACGGGCTTGGGCTGCGGCAGGGTGGATGGATCCTCGCCGGCTTCGGCGGCCGAGCTCGCTTCCTTGCCCTTGCGAGGCTTGAGTTTCTGGAACAGCCCGACAATGCCCTTGGGCATGAACAGGGTGACGAAGATGAAGAGGCCTCCGAGGCAATAGAGCCAGAAATCGGGGAAAGCGCCGGTGAACACCGACTTGCCGGCATTGACCAGCACCGCGCCGATGATCGGGCCGATCAGCGTGCCGCGGCCGCCGACGGCGACCCAGATCACCGCTTCGATCGAGTTGGCAGGGTCGAACTCGCCCGGGTTGATGATGCCGACCTGCGGCGTGTAGAGCGCGCCGGCTATGCCGGCCAGCACCGCTGACACGACGAAGGCGAAGAGTTTGACGTTCTCCGGGCGCCAGCCGAGGAAGCGGGTGCGGCTTTCGGCGTCGCGCACCGCGACCATGACTTTGCCGAGCTTCGAATTGACGATGGCCGAGCAGATGATCACCGCCAGCGCCAAAGCCAGTGCCGAGGCGGCGAACAGCCCGGCGCGGGTGGTCGCTGCCTGCACGTTGAAGCCGAGGATATCCTTGAAGTCGGTGAGCCCGTTATTGCCGCCGAGCCCGAGATCGTTGCGGAAGAAGGCGAGCAGCAGGGCATAGGTCATCGCCTGGGTGATGATCGAGAGGTAGACGCCGGTGACGCGGCTGCGGAAGGCGAACCAGCCGAAGGCGAAGGCCAGGAGGCCCGGCACGAACAGCACCATCAGGAAGGCGAACCACCACAGGTCGAACCCGTGCCAGAACCAGGGCAGGTCCTTGTAGTTGAGGAACACCATGAAGTCGGGCAGCACCGGATTGGCGTAGACGCCGCGCGCCCCGATCTGGCGCATCAGGTACATGCCCATGGCATAGGCGCCGAGCGCGAAGAACGCGGCGTGACCGAGCGAGAGGATGCCGCAATAGCCCCAGACCAGATCGAGGGCGAGCGCCAGCAGCGCATAGTTCAGATATTTGCCGAGCAGCGGCACCATGTAGTTGGGCAAGTGCAGCGGGTTGCCCTCGGGGATCACCAGGTTGGCGACCGGAATGGCGATGGCGATGAACACCAGCGCCGCGACCAGCCACATGGCCTTCTTGTCGAGGGCGCGAAACAGCATTTGGGTCAGCATTGGTCGGTACCCGTCAGAAGAAAGGCCCCCTCACCCGGCCTTCGGCCGACCTCTCCCCCAGAGGGAGAGGTGGCGCTGTGGCGCGATCTCGCCTCCACGCCACCTCTCCCTGAGGGACGCGGTAGCGCCCCGACGGGGAGAGGTCGGCGCGCAGCGCCGGGTGAGGGGGCCTTGTGCACGAAACTCACGACTCCACCGCCCGGCCCTTGAGGGCGAACAGCCCCCTTGGTCGCCGCTGGATGAACAGGATGATGAGGATCAGGATGGCGATCTTGGCCAGCACCGCCCCCGCATAGGGCTCGAGGAACTTGTTGGCGACGCCGAGCGATAGCGCGCCGATCAGCGTGCCCCACAGGTTCCCCACACCGCCGAACACCACCACCATGAAGCTGTCGATGATGTAGCCCTGGCCGAGATTGGGCGAGACGTTGTCTATCTGGCTCAGCGCCACACCGGCCATGCCGGCAATGCCGGAGCCCAGCCCGAAGGTCATGGCGTCGACGAACGGCGTGCGGATGCCCATGGCCGAGGCCATGCGGCGGTTCTGCGTCACTGCCCGCATCTGCAGGCCCAGCGGCGTGCGGTTGAGGATGATCTGCAGCGCGATGAACACGGCGATGGCGAAGACGATGATCCAGAGCCGGTTCCAGGTGAAGCTCAGGTTCCACAACTCGAACGTGCCGCTCATCCATTGCGGCGGCTGCACCAGCTTGTTGGTGGGGCCGAAAATGGTGCGGACCAGCTGCTGCAGCACCAGGGACAGACCCCAGGTGGCGAGCAGGGTTTCGAGCGGCCGGCCGTAGAGCCAACGAATGATGCCCCGCTCGATGCCGACGCCGACCAGCGCGGTGAACAGGAAGGCGGCGGGGACGGCGAAGGCGAGAGAATACTCCATCAGCCCCGGCGCCACCGACTGGATGACCAGCTGTGTGACGTAGGTGGTGTAGGCTCCCAGCATCACCATCTCGCCATGTGCCATGTTGATGACGCCCATCACGCCGAAGGTGATGGCGAGGCCGATGGCGGCGAGCAGCAGCACCGAACTCAGCGAGAGACCGTAGAGCAGGTTCTGGCCGACGTCCCAAACGGCGAGGGTGCGGCCGATCGAGTCGATGCCGATCTGGATCGTCGGCTTCAATTCGTCGGGCGCGGTGTCCAGCGTGTTGCGCAGCACGGTCTGCGCGGCCCGGTTGTTCTGCGCCACGACGAGGTCGACGGCAGCGCGCTTGTCTTCGAGCGAGGCATCGGTCTTCAAGACGATCACGGCGCGCGCCATCTGCATGGTGCTCTTGATGTCGGCGTCCGCCTCGGCTGATATCGCCTGGTCGAGCAGCTCGAGCATTGCCGGATCGGCGTTCTTCAGCACGCTTTGCGCCGCTGACAGCCGGGTTGGCTGGTCGGGGCTCAAGAGCGTCAGCTTGCCGATGGCGGTGCGGATCTTGCCGCGCAGGCCATTGTTGGTCTTGATTTTTTCGAGCTCGCCGCTCGGCAGGACGCCGAGATCGGCGCCATCGACCGGGTCGGTCACCGCCAGCCCGTCGGCGGCCTTGGCGGCAATCACCACCTTGCCGTCGGATTCGCGAATGTAGAGGTTGCCGTCGCTCAGCGCCTGCAGCACCGGCGGTACGCGTTCGTCGCCGGTGGCGACCAGCACATCCATGGCCTTGGTGCGGTCGGCAAAGCTGCCCGGCCCCAGCGCGTTGAGCTGAGCGGCGAAATCGTCCTGGGCGAGGGCGGGCAGGGGGGCGAGAGCTACAGCGAGCAGGAAGGCAATCAGAGTCAGGAATCGGGTGGCCATCGTGGTCGCTCTATCGCCGGAGAATTGGGGCGTCATCGAGTGGGGGCGACGGCGGGGAGCCGCCGTCGCCGGATTGTCGCGGATTACATGGCTGCCGGAGCAGCGCCGCAGGTCTTGGTGGCGGTGTCGAAATGGCCGCAACCGGTCAGCGGATCGGTCCAGTCGGCTTCGATGCCCTTGTCTTCCGGCAAGACGTCCGACCAGGCATCGCCCGGCACGTCGCCTTCGGTCTGCCACACGGTTTCGAACTGGCCGTCGGCCTGGATCTCACCGATCAGCACGGGCTTGGTCAGGTGGTGGTTGGGCAGGACCTTGGCGGTGCCACCGGTGAGGTTCGGCACTTCGAGCCCGACAATGGCCTTGAGCACCGCATCGGTATCGGTGGTGCCGGCCTTTTCGACCGCCTGCACCCAGAGCTGGAAGCCGAGATAGGCCGCTTCCATCGGATCGTTGGTGGTGCGCTTGTCGTTGCCGATATAGGCGTGCCAGTTCTTGATGAACTCGGCATTGGCCTCGTTCTCCACCGACTGGAAGTAGTTCCAGGCGGCGAGGTGACCGACGAGGGCCGAGGTGTCCATGCCGGCGAGCTCTTCTTCACCGACCGAGAAGGCAACGACCGGGATGTCCTCGGCCGAGATGCCCTGGTTGCCCAGTTCCTTATAGAACGGCACGTTGGCGTCGCCGTTGATGGTCGAGACCACGGCGGTCTTCTTGCCGGCCGAGCCGAACTCCTTGATGGCGGCGACTTCGGTCTGCCAGTCGGAGAAGCCGAACGGGGTGTAGTTGATCTTGATGTCTTCAGGCGCCACGCCCTTGTCCTTGAGGTACTGCTCGAGGATCTTGTTGGTGGTGCGCGGGTAGACGTAGTCGGTGGCTTCGAGCACCCAGCGCTTCACGGAGCCGCCTTCTTCGCTCATCAGGTAGTCGACGGCGGGGATGGCCTGCTGGTTGGGCGCGGCGCCGGTATAGATCACGTTCTTTTCGGATTCTTCGCCCTCGTACTGCACGGGGTAGAAGAGGATCGAGTTCAGTTCCTTGAACACCGGCAGGACCGATTTGCGCGATGATGAGGTCCAGCAGCCGAACACGGCGGCAACCCCGTTGACGGCGATCAGCTCACGGGCCTTCTCGGCGAACAGCGGCCAGTCGGACGCAGGATCGACCACGACGGCCTCGAGCTTCTTGCCCAAGACGCCGCCCTTCTTGTTCTGCTCATCGATGAGGAAGAGCATGGTATCCTTCAGGGTGGTCTCCGAGATCGCCATCGTCCCTGACAGCGAGTGGAGCACGCCCACCTTGATGGTGTCCTGCGCATAAGCAGTAAGAGGCGCGAGCGCCCCGGCAGTCATCGCGACCCCCAGGCCGATCCCGGCCATCATGCGATTGATACCTGTCATACTTACCTCCGACAGTTTGGTTGTTTGCACCGGGTAGGAAGTTGCAATCGCCGTGCCAGCGCCGAAAATCGCCGCCAAACCGCTGACTCTGCTGGGGTCTTTCGATGCCGGCCGGTTCCGTGCGATGGAACGAATGCATACCGGTCGGCTTGCTCTGCCGGTTCTCTGGGCAGCGTCGTTAGGGTCTGCTTAAGATTTGTGCAGCGGCTTTGGCTGCCGCAGAACTGGGCGGCCTCTGTTGGGCGCGAGGGACGACAGGCGTTGTCATGCACCCTGGCGTGACCGCGATTTGTAGTCCTGCTAAAAGACGGCCACCGGAAGTTCGCTTTCGGCAGAGGTTGTTTGCACCAACACCTCGGCCCCGCACCGGCAACGGCGCGGGGCTTTGCATTTTCGCAGCGTGCATCGTCATTGCCAGCCGCAACCATCCGCCCCGTTCGCCGTTAAGCCAGCAAGCCGCCGGCGAGCAGTTCCCGGTGCACAGATATCGGCCGATGTTGCGAGGGCTGA
The DNA here is from genome assembly GCF_001424865.1 of Devosia sp. Root105. NCBI lineage: Bacteria > Pseudomonadati > Pseudomonadota > Alphaproteobacteria > Hyphomicrobiales > Devosiaceae > Devosia > Devosia sp. Root105. The sequence continues at coordinate 126,712 of NZ_LMCR01000015.1, read as the reverse complement.
CGCTCCCTCGTGGTTGACGCCGGTGGGGCGCGGAGCTTCGGCTTCGCGCCTTCTTTGTTGGTCGGATCGACGATCGCGTGGCGAATCTACGTATTCGTCGTGATCGCGCTAAGCAGCGCCACCTACCAATGTCGCAACCTGCCGTTTCGCCTGAATCGAAACGACGTGCGAGGGTGGTCTGGACCGGCGGCGGAGCGGGTCGCGCGGCGGGTATCGAGGCGACCTCAGTGCTTGTTCATAAGTTGCGAAAAGCTGTCAGCATCCTGTCATCTTGAGCCGGCAAGTTCCGACGCCGCCGCCGAAGAGGTTACCAAAACACTTCCAAGCATCGAAACGCCCGCTCCGCCTGCGGTTTTCATCCGCTGCAATATTCGCGGCAAGTGCTGGGGGTGGAACGGGTGTCTCCCGGCCTACGCGCTGGTGCGTAGGCCGGCAAGCAGCTTCCGGTGACATCTTGCATTGGACTCAAGCTTCAAGAAAATTGTCTGCACTCTACGTAGCAGTGCGTATAAGTATACGCAAACTATCAGTATAAGTGTCACTGCGTAATCTGTGCAATTGACCAAGATATCGAATATATTGGCCAACCAATCACAAGTTGATCAGCTTTCGCTCTGAAGCTTTACAACGGCCTCATACCTGCATATTCATCAGCCGACGGGCGGCGGATGTAGCGGAGAATGGTCATGAGAAGCAACGTTTTTGCGGCCCTGGCGACGTTCGCAATCGTCGCGGGTATGAGTGCAGCCCCTGCCAGTGCACTGGATCTGGGTGGCGCGCTTGGCGGCGTCGTGGGCGGGGTCACCGAAACGGTCGGCGGCGTCGTGGGCGGCGTGACCGAAACTGTCGGCGGGATAGCCGGTGGCGGCGGCGGCGGGGGGAGCGGGGGCGGTGGCACCAATGCCGGTGGCCTGCTGTCGCTCAACGACGACGACAATGACGCGCTGGTCAATCTCGACGTCGGTGGCGGCAACAACAACTTGCTGAATGCGGCTGTCGGCAAGGGCAACAACCCCCTGGTCAACGCCAACGTGTCGACGACCGGGCTGCTCAAGAGCACATCGATTTCGCTCGATCTCGCCGGGCTCGGGCTCGACCTCGATATCGACCTGGGGATTCTCGACCCCGACAATCCGAATAATCCCGGTGGCCCAAACAACCCGGGTGGCCGTCCCGTGCTGGTCGGCAGCCTCGGCGGCGGCGGCACCTTCGTGATCAACTGCACGGTCAACAACACCAAGCAGCTGCTGCAGGTGGCGGCGGCCGGCAAGATCAGCGGCGCCGAGATCAAAGCCTGGATGCGTGCCGCCAATGTGCAGGTGGTGCCGATCAAGCTCTGCCCGGCCGCCAAGAAGCAGGTCGCGGCGCTGCTCGCCAAGAGCCAGAAGATCAACCTGCTCCGCCGGGCGGTGATGTCCGATGCGCTGATCACAGCCTCGCTCGGCCGGACTCGCTACGACGCCAATGACGTCGTCGCTGTGCAGCGCAAGGGTGGCCAACTGGTCGTCTACGTTTACTGATACCAGCCATATCGTTGAACGGAACGAAGGGGCGTGACCTGCGGGTCGCGCCCCTTCCGATTCCGCTGTCTACGTATTCGATACGTAGCATATAAGTATTATCTGCTAATCGATGCAGCCTGATGGAATCTCGGAATGTTTTCGATAACTGTGCGCTCTGTCGCCAAAGCAACGTCGCACTAGTTGACAGCGTCCTGTCAGGTTGACGGGAGCACTGTCGCGTCATGTTTCGCAGAGGAGAAGCGTGATGCAATCCAAAAAGATTACAGTACTCGCGGCGATTGTGCTGATGGCCAGTACCAGTCTGGTTCCAGCAAATGCCGCCGGGCTGCTTGGTGGCCTTCTCGGAGGCGACGACGGTGGTGATTCGGCTGGGGTCGACGTCGGCGGCATCGTCAGCGTCGGCGGCGACGGCAGCTCGCTGGTCAATGTCGACCTCGGTGCCGATGTCGACGGCGGTAGCGATGGCTTGCTCGGCAACCTCGGCGTAACCGGGGACGATGGCGTACTCGACGACCTCACCGGCGACGAGGGACTGGTCGGGGGCCTGACCGGTGATGACGGCCTGCTCGGCGATGTAACAGGCGACGATGGTCTGCTCGGCGACGTGACAGGCGAGAACGGCCTGCTCGGTGACCTCGGCGTCACTGGCGAAGAAGGAGTGCTCGGTGACCTCGGCCTGACCGGCGGCGACGGTCTGCTCGACGATCTTGGGCTCGGCGGTGGCGATGATGGCCTCGTCGGTGGGCTGATCGACGACCTCGATCTTGGCGGCGACGATGGCCTGCTTGGCGATCTCGACCTCGGCCTCGGCGGGGACGATGGCCTGTTGGGCGATCTCGATCTCGGGCTTGGCGGCGATGATGGCCTCCTGGGCGATCTCGACCTCGGTCTCGGCGGTGACGATGGCCTGCTTGGCGATCTCGACCTCGGCCTAGGCGGGGACGATGGCCTGTTGGGCGATCTCGATCTCGGGCTTGGCGGCGATGATGGCCTCCTGGGCGATCTCGACCTCGGTCTCGGTGGCGACGATGGGCTGCTGGCCGATCTCGATCTCGGTCTCGGAGGCGATGATGGCCTGTTGGGCGATCTCGACCTCGGTCTCGGCGGCGATGATGGCCTCTTGGCCGATCTCGACCTCGGCCTCGGCGGCGATGATGGCCTCTTAGGCGATCTCGACCTCGGTCTCGGCGGCGACGATGGGCTGCTGGCCGATCTCGACCTCGGCCTCGGTGGTGACGATGGCCTGCTGGGTGACCTGAACCTCGGTCTGGGCGGCGATGATGGCCTGTTGGGCAACCTCGACCTCGGCCTCGGCGGCGGTGAAGGGCTGCTCGACGGCCTGAATCTCGCCGATCTGGGGCTCGGCGATATCACCGGAGACGTTCTTGGTGGTGACATTCTCGGAGGCGACCTGCTTGGCGGCGGCGTGCTCGGCGACAACCTGCTCGACCTGGGCGATCTTGGCCTGTTGGGCCTTGGTGACGTCACCGACCTCGTCGGTGATATCGGACTGGGTGGTGTCACCGATCTGGTCGGTGATATCGGACTGGGCGGCGTCACCGATCTCGTCGGTGATATCGGGCTGGGTGGTGTGACCGACCTGGTCGGCGATGTCGATCTACTGGATGCGCTCGAGTTGAACGACATCCTGAGCGGTACGGACCTCAGCGGCCTGCTCTCCGATCTCGACCTGAGCAACCTGCTCGACCTCAGCAGCCTGCTCAATATCGGTGACATCAACATCGACCTGGGCGGCGGCAACGGTCCTGGTGGCCCCGGCGGCCCTGGTGGTCCTGGTGGCCCTGGTGGTCCCGGCGGTCCTGGCGGTCGCGTGATCGTGGCCGGAGGTGGCGGCGGTGGGTTCGGCATGAACCGTGCCTGCAACCCGCAGGACGCCAAGCAGGTTATCGCGCAGGTCAAGCAGATGCAGCTGAACCGCGCCCTGTTGAGCAACGTTAATGGCGTCAAGGTGGTCAAGGTCCGCCTCTGCGCTGACCTCAAGGACAAGGTGGTGAACGCCGTTACAGCCAGCAAGAAGGTGCAGATCCTGCAGCGCGTACTGGGCGGTAGCGGCAAGCTGGTCGCCGAACTGCAGCGCTCTGGCGCCGGCGTGAACGACGTCTACGCTATCGGCCGCAGCGGCGGGCAGCTGACAGTCTACGCGTTCTGATCTCGCCCCGATCAGGACCCGAAGAAGGGCGCGGCCTGGATGGCTCCACCGCGCCCTTCGCCTTTTGGCGGTGAGCTGTGGAGCCACCGTGCCCCCCAATATCCCCTCTTGCGATCTCTAGGACTTAGCAAACGCTAAGCCCAAGAAGTCGCTTTCTCCCCCGCAAGGGGGGAGATGATCGGTGGCCACCATTCGCATCGGAGCATCAGTCGAGACTCTCCCCCTTGGCGGGGGAGAAAGCGAAAACTTGGGCTTAGCGCAGCTAAGTCCTTAGTTTTCGCCAGAGAGGGGGGCGTGGGGAGCCACGTGAGATGACCGAGAGAGCTATTCAGCCGGCGCAGGGTGCGCGTCGGTCTCGGCGGCACCTGCTGCCGCGAGTTCCCGCCTCAGCCGCTCTTCTTCAAACGCCTTGGGCTTCGAAAACCGGGCCAGCAGCAGATAGGCGACCGGCGTCAGGTAGAGCGTCGCGACGGCCGCGAGGCTCAGCCCACCGACCATGATCCAGCCGAGCGCGGCACGGGCTTCCGAGCCGGCGCCGCCGGCGATGATCAGCGGCACGCCGCCGAGCACGGTGGCGATCATGGTCATCACCACCGGCCTGAGCCGGATGTTGGCGGAGTTCTCCACCGCCTCGCGCACCGATTGGCCGCGATCGCGCAGCTGGTTGGCGAACTCGACGATCAGGATGCCGTTCTTGGCCATGATGCCCACCACCAGCACCAGGCCGATCTGGCTGTAGACGTTGAGCGTCACCCCGGTCAGCAGCATGGCGAACACCGCGCAGGCGAGACCGAACGGCACGGTCGCCATGACGATGATGGCGCTCCAGACACTCTCGAACTGCGCCGCCAGCACCAGGAGGATGACGATCAGCGCGAAGCCGAAGGTGATCAGCAGCCCGTTATTGCTCTCGCCCAGGGTCTTGGCCTCAGCCATCGGCACGATGGTCGCGCCGTCAGGCAAGAGCGGCTGGGCGATGTCCACCGCCTCGGTGTAGGCGTCGCCGAGGGTGAAGCCATCGCTGAGCGCTGCGGTAACGGTCACGGCGCGGCGCTGCTGTTCGCGACCGAGCGAGGGGGCGATCGGCGCTTCGGTGAGCGACGCGATGGTCGACATCGGCACGTAGCGGCCGTCGGTGGTTTTGATGAAGATCGACTCGAGGTCGCCGGGGTCGTTCACCGGGCTCGAGGTCGAGGTCATGCGGACCGAATAGCTGGAATCGTTGATGAACACGGTGCCGACATCGGAGCCATCGATCATGGCCTGCATGGTGGTGCCGAGCCCATTGATGTCGATGCCCAGTTGCGCCGCCTTCTCGCGATCGATGGTCAGCGTCATCTGCGGTTGGGTGGTCTCGTAGTTGACCGAGACGCGGCCCCATTTCTCGTCTTTTTCCAGCTCCGCCTTCACCTTGTTGGCGGCATCGGAGAGGGTCTGATAGTTGTCGCCGAGCAGGGCGAACTGCAGGCCGGAGCCGCCGCCGCGCACGCCCAGGCTGTTGCCCTGGCGGATATTGGCGCGGACACCCGGCACCTGCACCAGCTGCTGGGTGATCTCGGCGGCGATCTGCTGCTGGGTGCGGGTGCGGTGCTCCCAATCGGCCAGCGTCATGATGATGAAGCCCGAATTGGTGTTCGAGCCGAACCCCGAGATCGAGAAGATGCTCGTTGCCTCGCCGCTGTCCTTATAGGGCTGCAGCATGTCCTCGATCTTCTGCATCTGGGTGCGGGTGAAATCGAGGCTTACCGTTGCCGGGGCGCTGACGTTGATGGCAACCTGGGCGCGGTCTTCGGGCGGGGTGAGTTCCTGCTTCAGGGTGCCGAACACCGCCCAGGCGGCGCCGGCGAACAGTACGGCGATGACAATCACCACCAGCGAATTGTCGAGCGCCAGCTTCAGGGTGCGCCGGTAGAGCCCGGCCAGCACGCCGCCGAAGCGTTCGAGTGCGTTGGGCGGCCGTTCGACATGCGGCTTCAGCATGCGCGACGCCATCATCGGCGCCAGCGACAGCGCGACGACCGCCGACAAGCCCACCGAGATGGCGAGCGTGAAGCCGAACTCGCGGAACAACAGGCCGGTCTGGCCGGGGAGGAAGGAGATCGGGATGAACACGGCGGCCAGCGTCAGCGTGGTCGCGACCACCGCGAAGAACACCTCCTGGGTGCCCAGCACCGCTGCAGCGCGGGGCCCCAGGCCCATGCCGCGCCGTCGGGTAATATTCTCCAGCACCACGATCGCGTCGTCGACGACGAGCCCGGTGGCGATCACCAGCGCCAGCAAAGTCAGGATGTTGAGCGAGAATCCGAAAGCATAGATTCCGGCAACCGTGCCGATCAGCGCCACCGGCATGGTGACCGCCGGAATGATGGTGGCGCGCCAATCGAGCAGGAACAGGAAGATGATGACGATGACGCCGACCACGGCGATCAGCAGCGAGCGCTCGACCTCGTGCACGGCGCCGGCGATGAACACCGACTCGTCGGAGGAGATCTTGATGTCGACGCCCGGGGGCAGGGTGGTCTTCAGTTCGGCGACGGCGGCCTTCACCCCCTCGGAGATCTGCATGGTGTTGGATTGCGCCTGCCGCACGATGCCGAGCCCAATGCCCGACTTGCCGTCGCTGCGGAGGCCGGAATTGGCGGCGGCCGGCGAGAACACCACGCTCGCCACGTCGCCGAGCCGGGTGGTGCCCTTTACCACGATGTTCTCGAACGCCTCGGGGGTGTTGACCTCGGCGATGGCGCGGATGGCGATGTTCTGGTTGGTGCCGTTGAGCGAACCGGCGGGACTATCGAAGGCAATGGTCGAGAGCGCGTTGCGGATGTCGCCCACGGTCAGTCCGAGGCTCGCGAGCTTGATCTGATCGACATCGATCTCGAAGCTGCGGTTCTGCGTGCCGTTGACCTGCACGTCGGCGACGCCGGTCACCGCGGCAAGCCGCTCGGAGATGGTGTTTTCGACCAGCTCGGTCAGCTCGTCCTTGCTGAGCGTGTCCGAGGTCACCGCCAGCTGGATGATGGCCTGGGCGTTGGCGTCGGCCTTGACGATGGTCGGGGTCTCGGCGCCATCCGGCAGACGGTTGGTGATCCGGCCAAGCGCATCGCGGATATCGGAGGTGGCGTTATCGAGGTTGGTGCCGTCGTTGAAGGTCATCGAGACGCGGCTGCGACCATAGGACGAATCCGACGAGATCGACGCAACGCCCTGAATACGTGCCACGACGCCCTCGATGGCCGAAGTGATTTCGCGATCGACCGTCTCAGCCGCCGCGCCCGGAAAGCTGGTGGAGATCGAGAGGGTGGGGCGCTCGACGCTGGGCAATTCGCGGATCTCGACGCCGAAGAAGGCGGCGAGGCCGGCGACGATGATCAGGCAGCTGACGACAATCGCCAGCACCGGCCGCCGGACGAACAGCCCGGCAACGGCGCCACCGCGTTCGTTCTGGGTCTGGATGCTCATGCGGAGGCTCCCAGGTGGTGGTCAACTGAGAGAGACGGCCCCCTCCCGGCCTCCCCCATGAAGGGGGAGGTGAAGAGTCGAGGCTGTGGCTGGATCGTGCCAAACGCTCGGTGCGGCACCTCCCCCTTCATGGGGGAGGATGGGAGGGGGCCGTCTGCTTCAGTGATCCTCACGACGGATTTCCTTCCGTCGGCCGCTTTCGCCCTTCGCCCTGGCTGTCCGAGGGTTCATCCAGCAACCGCACGCTCGCCCCGGCGGTGAGCTGCTGCACGCCCTGCGTCACCACCTGGTCGCCTTCGGTGAGCTCGGCTTTCACCAGCACGCCATCGGAGTTGCGCTGGATGATCTCGACCGGCACGCGCTCCACCTTGCCTTCGACGAACTTCCACAAATAGCTGCCGGCGCTCGACCATTGGATGGCGAGCGGGTCGACGGAAGGGAACTGTTCGCCGGCAAAGCTCATCGAAACCGAGAACGACATACCGGGTTTCAACCGGCCTTCGTCATTGGGGATGGCGGCTTCCACCTTCAGCGTGCGGCTCGCCGGATCGATGCGGTTGTCGACGGCGCTGACTTCGCCGGCGATGGTCTGGCCGGGCAGCGCCACGGCCGCCGCGGTCAGCGGCATGCCGGTGGTGATGGCCGAGGCGTAGCGCTCAGGCACCCAGAAGCTGACGAGGATGTGCGAGGTATCCTCGATGGTGGTGACGACGCTCTGCGAGGTGACGGTGTTGCCGGCGCTGACCTGGAACAGGCCCACCGTGCCGGCGATCGGCGTCGAGATGGTGCGTTTGGCGAGCGCCAGGTCGGCGTTCTGCAGTTCCAGCCGGGCATTGTTGAATGCCAGTTGTGCCGCCGCGACCTGCACGGTGGTGGTGTTATTGGCCTTGGCCAGTTCGTTGGTGCGGTCGAGCGCCACCTGCGCGTCATCGAAAGCCAGCTTGGCGCGTTCCTGGGCGATCTGCTCGGCATCGGCGTCGAGCCGGCCGATCACCGCGCCCGCAGTCACTGCGTCGCCGGGGCGCACCGTCAATTCGGCGAGCGTGCCGCTGGCCGGCGACACCACGGTCACCGAGTGTGCCGCAGCGCCTTCGCCGATCGAGGTCAGCTTGTCGTTGATGGTGGCGAGCAGCACGGGAGCGGTGACCACCACCATGGTGCGATTGCCGCCGCGCCCGCCGCCCTGGCCACCACCACCGGGACCACGTTGGCCACCAGCCTGCTGCTGGCCCGGCGCGCCGCCAGCTGGGCCCGTCGCGGCTTCAGCCGGTTCGCCGAAGGGCAGGGTGATGCCGAAGCGGGCGAGCGTCTCCGAAGCGCCGGGCACGAAGAAGACGTAAGCGACCGCGGCCGCTCCTATGACGACGAGCGAAAGCAGCAATTGCCTGAACAAGCGACCGAATCCTAAACGAGATGTGCCCCAGCCGGATCAGGGGCAGAACGGCGCGAACGATAGCATCGGCACCCGGCGCTTCACATTAAATCGCCGTAACGTTGGGGTGATCCTCCCCCGCGTGGCGGGGTAACGGATGAGCGAAGGGCGCTCACCGTTTGGATGAGCGCTTCAGTGCGGCGAAAGCTGTTCCAGCCGCGCTGCCAGCCACTCGTGGCCGCCCTCGCGGGCATAGCTCGCCGCCGAGCCGTCCTTGGCGCTCAGCTGCCCCGGGTCAGCGCCGAACAGCAGCAGCAGCCCGACGATCGCGGCGTCGCCGTGCATGGCGGCGGCATGCAGCGGAGTGAAGCCATCCGCCTGTACCCGGTTGGGGTCGGCGCCGGCGCGCAGCAGTTTTTCGACCATTGCCGCGTTGCGCTTGGCGGTCGCGGCATGGATGGCGGCGACCTGCTGTGGGTTCTTCGCCGCTTCGTTGACGTCGCGGGTCAGCGGCAGCAGCAGCTCGAACGCCTCGGCATTGTCGAAGAAGGCGGCGAGCCCGAGCGGGGTAAAGCCATCGGCGGAGAGCGCGTTGGCGTCCCAGCCGCCGGCCAGCGCCACCTCCAGCCGCTCGCCATCGTTGAGGATGATCGCCTCGTGCGGATCGAGCTCGCCGACATGGGCCCGCACCGCCGAGATGGCGCCGACATTGCCCATATAGGCGGCCCAGGCCACCAGCGAAGCGCCGCTCGGATGCCGCGCATGCGCCAGCTCCGGGTCATGCGCCAGCTCGGCGCGGAGGCCATCGAGGTCATTGCTGGCGATGAGAACGAAGGGATCGCTCATCGGGAGAGCATAGCGCCGCTTGCCGAGCGGTTGAAGCCACCCGGTGGCGTGGGGAATCGGCGGAGGCAGTGGCGTTACGCTGGCCCAAGGATTCATCGGCGCTCTCCTGCAGCGACCCGGGGGTAACGCCGAAGGGGCTTGCGTGTTCCCTCAGCTAGTGCGAGCGCGCGGCGCTCGGCGGGGTCGGGTTGATGCGGCTCCAGGCCCGGCGCAGCTGGCGGGAGGAGGCGAAGCCGGTGCGTTCGGCGATGTGCTCCATGTCGAGGCGGGTTTCGCTGAGCAGTTGCTGGGCGAGCGCGACCCGCAGCCGGTTGACGTAATCGGGGATGCTCATTCCGGCATGCTCGTTGAACAGGCGCGAGACGTGGCGGGGGCTGGCAAAGGCGATTTCGGCCAGGGCGTCGAGCGACCAGTCGCGCGCCGGGTCGGCGGTGATGGCATCCTGTACCCGGTGGATGGCCGGGTGGATGTGGTTGCGACCTTCGAGCCAGGGCGAGAGCTGCGGGTCGGTGCCGGCGCGGCGCAGATAGACGACGAGGAAGCGCGCCACGGCTGCCGCCGTCGCCGGGCTCACCAGTTGGCCGATAATGTGCAGCATCAGGTCGATGCCGGCAGTGATGCCGGCGCTGGTATAGCGCTCGCGATCCTCGACATAGAGCCGGTTCTCCAGCACGCGGGCGGTGGGCGCGGTTTCGGCGAGCAGCGCGCAATCGGTGAAATGCGTGGTGCAGGCGTGGTCATCGAGCAAGCCGGCGCGGGCGGCGAGCAGGGCGCCCGAGCAGATCGACGCCAGCCGGATGCCCGGCCGGATATTGTGGCGCAGCCAGGCGACGATTTCGTCGGAGCCCTGCAGCGGCGCTTCGATCGCTCCCAGCCGCTCGGCGCCAAGGATCAGCTCGGTATCGCCTGAGAGCACCACCATGGCGTGGTCCTCGATCGCCTCGGGCAGCGGCGCGATGCCGCTGACCACGAGGCCGATCGAGCTGGTGACTTCGGGCAGGACCCCGACATAGCGGACATCGAACTGGACTTCCGACTGCAGCTGGTTGGCTTTGCGCAGGGCCTCCATCGGCCCTGCTACATCGAGCAGCAGCGTCCGCGCCGGCAGCACGACATAGACCGGGATTTTCCGCGGGACGGGGCTCACGCGGCAGCGGCTTTCGGCGCGCCGGCTAGTGCCTCGGCGATGCTGCAGACGCGGGCGAAGCGGCCATCGAGCACCGCGGCGGTGCGGGCCTTCAGCTCCTCGACGCTCCAGGTGCGGCCGGTCTTGTCGGTCAGCGCCATGGTGTGGGTCGCCTCGGTGACATAGTCGACCTGCCAGCCAAGGTCGGAGGCATGGCGCGTGGTGGTCTCGCAGCACTGCTCGGTGCGGATGCCCGAGACGATCAGTCGGCGGATGCCGTTTTCGGTAAGCCAGACATCGAGCCCCGAGCCGACCAAAGCCGAATGCCGGGTCTTATGGAATTCCGCATCGGGCGTCAGCTGCAGTTCGGCGAGCGGACGAACAAAGCCCGAGGCGAGCGAGAAGATGCCCTCAGGCTCGACATGCAGCACGCGGATGACGGCATGACCCTTGGCCCGCGCCCCATCGATCAGCGCCTGCTGATTCCTGAGGTAGGTGGCGTAGTCGGTCTCGAACCAGTTCTGGCGCTGCCGGAACGATTCCTGGGCATCGATGACGAGCACGGCGGTATCGGACATTTCTGGACCTCGTGGGGCTGGATGATGGCCGAAGGGTAGGGCGCTTCGAGGATGCCCGAAAGGCCGGGCCGGGACAAGGAGCGGACAGAAAAGGACATCACTTCGGCCGGTGGTGGCGACCCCCACCCCTGTCCCCTCCCCGCAAGGGGGAGGGAGACGTCAACTGAGATGCCGGTGTTTTGTTCTCCCTCCCCCTCGCGGGGAGGGGGGCGGCTTGCACCGGCGCTTTTTGCGTTCACCCGGCCATGCTAACCTCCGCCCAACGAGGATACTTCATGACTATCGACGACAGGCCGCGGATCGTTGGCGGCGGCCCCAAAAAGCTGCTCTACACAGTCGACACCATCCGCCGGATGGGCGTCGGCAAGGCCGCCAAGGCGCTGACCGCGCATAATACCTGCAAGGCCTGTGCCTATGGCATGGGCGGGCAGAAGGGCGGGATGACCAATGAGCTCGGCGAGTTTCCCTCGGTCTGCAACAAATCGGTGCAGGCGCAATCGACCGATATCCAGCCGGCCATCCCGAACGAAGCGTTCCTCCATCCGCTGAGCGACCTGCAGCAGCTCTCGGGCCGCGAGATGGAAAAGCTCGGCCGGCTCAACACGCCGCTGTTCAAGGCAGCCGGCGCCGACCGCTATGAGCCGGTGAACTGGGATTTCGCCATCGCCCACGCCGCGGCGCAGCTGAAGGTGACCGATCCCAACCGCAGCTTCTTTTATTCCTCCGGCCGCTCGTCCAACGAGGCCGGCTTCGTATTCCAGCTGCTGGCGCGGGTCTGGGGCACCAACAACGTCAATAACTGCTCGTATTACTGCCACCAGGCGACCAGCGAGGGCCTGGCCACCACCATCGGCAAGGGTACGGCAACCGTCGAGCTCGAGGACCTGACCGGCGCGGACCTGATCTTCGTCATCGGCGCCAACCCGTCGTCGAACCACCCGCGCTTCATCCACATGCTGAAGCATTGCCGCGACCGCGGTGGCGACGTGATCGTCATCAACCCGGCGAAGGAGCCGGGGCTGGTGAAGTTCGCGGTGCCGAAATCGCCGACCTCGATGCTGTCAGGGGGCACCGAGATCGCCTCGGACTACCTGCAGCCGCGCATCGGCTCCGATATCGCGCTGTTCAAGGGGCTGATGAAGGCAGTGCTGGCGATCGGCGCCGAGGATCGGAGCTTCATCGCGCAGCACACGGTCGATTTCGAGGCGCTGCGGGCTGACCTCGAGGCGGTTTCCTGGGAAGAGATCGAGACCATCACCGGCCTGCCTCAGGCCGCAATCGAGCGCGTCGCTACCCGCTACGCCAACCGGCAGAATGTGGTGTTCGCCTGGGGCATGGGGATGACGCACCACCTGCATGGGGTGGAAAATGTCGAAGCCATTGCCAACCTGGCGCTGCTTCGGGGGATGATCGGCAGGCGCTATTCCGGCCTCCTGCCGCTGCGCGGGCACTCGAACGTCCAGGGCATCGGTACCATAGGGGTGAAGCCGGTGGTCTCCGAGCAGGTCTTCGTTGCCATGGAACAGGCGTTCGGGGTCAAACTCGGCCGGTCCAAGGGGCTCGACACCATGGCCGGGCTCGAAGCCGCAGCGCGCGGCGAGATCGACAGCGCCGTGATCATGGGCGGGAACCTCTGGGGCGCCACGCCCGATACCGCCTTTGCCAGCCGCGCCATGGCAGCGATCGGCTTCAAGCTGTTTCTCACCACCACGCTGAACCGCGGCCATGTCCATGGCTTGGGCGCCGGGGAGGTGCTGATCCTCCCCGTCACTGCCCGCGACGAGGAGTGGTCGTCGACGACGCAGGAATCGATGTTCAACTTCGTCCGCCTGTCGGATGGCGGCATCGAGCGGCTCGATAATGTGCGGCCGGAAACGGTGATCCTCTGCGATCTCGCGAAGCTCCTGCTGCCGGATAGCCCGGTGCCCTTCGAACTATTCAAGGAACACCGGCAAGTCCGTGAAGTCATTGCGAAAGTCGTGCCGGGTCTGGAGCAACTGGCCGATATCGATGTGGCGAAGCGCGAGTTCCACATCAAGCACCGCGTCATGCACACGCCCGAGTTTGGCACGCGCGACGGCAAGGCGCATTTCGTCGTCACGCCACTGCCCAAAGCCGCCGCGCCGCTGACCCTCGCCACGGTGCGCTCGGAAGGGCAGTTCAACACCATCATCTATGAAGAGCAGGACAGCTACCGGCTGAAGGCCGGGCGCGACGCCATCTTCCTCAACCGCGAGGATATGGCGGCGTTCGGGGTGCGCGACGGGCAGCGGGTCACCATCGCCTCCGATACTGGGCGGATGGAGGGCACCGCGATGGCCTTCGACCTGCCGCGCGGTTCGGCCCTGGCCTATTATCCCGAAGCCAATGTGCTCTGCGGCACGGCGGTCGATCCGCGCTCGAAGACCCCGGCGTTCAAATCGGTGCCGGTTTGGATCGAGAGTTAGCGCTACCCACTGGGATAAGCCCACACGCTTGGCCCCCTCACCGGTGTCATCCCAGCGAAAGCTGGGACCCATTTCGCAGCCCGAGCCAGAGGTGAGTTGGGTCCCAGCTTTCGCTGGGATGACATCGAGTGGGTGGAGCCAACTGTGCCGGCATGGTGAAGTGTCGCGCCGAGCTTGCCGGCCCACTGAACTCGGATAATCTCCCCCTCGGGAGTTCGGGGACGAACAATGAGCGACGATAAGCAGGGACAGCCGGCGCCGGACGTGGATCGCCCCGGCGAACGGGCCCGGGCGTTCAACGCTGCCATGGCGACGCTGGGTATTGCGATCGTCGTCTTCATCGTTGGTGTCGTCGTCGGCTTCCCGCTGGCGACGTTCGGGGTGGAGTTCGTCACTGCCAATGGCGGGCTGGTGTTCGGGCTGCTGTTCGGTTTCCTCGTCCTGGTGCTGGTCATCACCGCGGTGTTGATGATCTTCCGGCGGCAGATCTGGGAGAGCCTGTTCAAACGCAGCGAAGTGGAGATGGAGCGCTTCGCCCGGCCGCTCTCGGAAGTCGCGCGCTTTGCCGCGCAGCAGAAGGTCGCCGAGGCAACCGATTCCGCCCGCGATCTCGCCGAGCTGGTGCTGGCCCGCTACGCTTGGGTGTCGACCCGGCGCTGGCTGATGGCGACGATCACCGCCTTCATCGCGGCCATCGCCGCGCTGGCGGGGTCGGCGCTGCTGTTCCAGCAGAACCAGCTGCTGCGCACCCAGATCGGGCTGATGCAGGACCAGAACGGGCGCATCGAAGAGCAGAACCGCTTCATCCAGAGCCAGATCGAGCTGGGCGAGGCGCAGCGCTCCACCTCGATCGTGCCGGAGATTCTGGAGATCGGCGCGCAGGTGGCGCAGGAAGTGGCAGGGTTCAACACCTTTGCCGGCGACCAGCCCGCCATCGCGCTGCTGAGCCCAGGGCTGCGGGCTCGCATTATCGCGGCGACCACGGCGGCGCGGCCCTACCGGTACCTGCGCAACCCGCTGACCGATCTCGACGAGAACCTCCTGATGTCGTCCGGCCTGCTGCGTCGGACCGACCTTGCTGCATCGGCGACGGTGCGCCAGGAGCTCGATGCGGCCAGCGGCGCGGTGCAGTTCGCGGGCGAGCAAAATGGCGTGATGTCGGATCGGCCGCTGTCGCCGGAGCGCGGCCAGATCATTGGACTCTTGATCTCCAACGGGCTCACCGATTTCTCTACCTTGAACGGCGCCGATTTCAGCTTTGCGGAGGTGCGGTCGGCGAGCAGCGGCAGCGCCATCCGCTTTCACTTCGCGGCGCTGCGCTTTGCCAATTTTGATCGGCAATTGCTGGTGGGCGCAGAGTTCGACGGGGCCTATCTCGAGCATGCGCGGTTCCGCAACGCCAACATCAACTACACGCGCTTCACGGCGGGCGAACTGCCCTCGATCAGCGGCGGCGCAGGGTTGAAGCAGTGGGCGCAACTGTCAGGGGCGGATTTCTCCGGCGCCATCCTGAAGCACGCCTCGTTCGACGGCAGCCGCGGTTTCGGCATCAATTTCGATGGCGGCGTGGTGCACAACACGACGTTTGCCGGGACCTCAATGGCCGGCAGCACGTTCCGCAACACCATCTTCGGGGTGGTGGATTTCAGCGGCGCCGACCTCAAGAGCGTCGATTTCGACGGCGCCATTGTGTTCGATGCCGGCTTCCTCGATACCGTCGCGCAGCAGGCGGCGCCGGAGAGTTTCGTGCGCGACCGGTTCGAGATTGCCCCGATTGCCGCCGAGGAGTTTGCCCGCCACCAGCGCTGGTCCGATGCGTGGCTGGACGGGCTCGAGGCCAAGCAGGCCTATCGGATTACACGTGTAGGAGCATTCGAGTGAGCGGCTTCCCTAAACAGACCTTCGAGTTTCTCGCGGGGATTGCAGCGCATAACGAGAAGGCGTGGTTTGATGCCAATCGGCCGCTCTACGAGGCGGGGTATGTGGAGCCGGGCAAGGCGTTCGTCGCCGAGATCGGGCCAAAGCTCAAGGCGATCTCGCCCGAGGTGCAGTTCGACCCCAAGGTCAACGGCTCGATCTCGCGCATCAATCGCGACATCCGCTTCAGTAAGGACAAGCGGCCCTACAAGCAGCACCTGGGCCTGTGGTTCTGGCATGGCGAGAAACGCAGCTGGGACCGGCCTGGGTATTACGTGCATGTCGAGGCGGAGCGGGTGTTCCTCGGCACCGGCATGTATGGCTTCGACAAGGAGACGCTCGACAGTTTTCGCCAGTCGATCATCCATCCGCGCTCCGGCAAGGCGCTGGTCGCAGCGGTGGCGGCGGTGAAAGCCAAGGGCGGCTACAACATCGGCGAGAAGACGCGAAAACTGATGCCACGGGGTTTTGAGACGGACCCGGAGCGCGCCGAGTTCCTGCTCTACGAGGGGCTGACCGCAGGGATCGAGCTGTCGGCGAGCGCGGCGGCGCAGCCGGACTTCGCGGAGGTCTGTGTCGAGCACTTTGCCAACACTGCGCCGATCACGCAGTGGTTGATCGCCGAGGTGGCGGGGTAGGGCGCGTTTCACTTGGCGACGATGGGTCCCCTCCCTCCCCTTTGAGGGGAGGGATTGAGGATGGGGGTGGTGCGGTGATCACCGATGGACCCCCACCCCCCACCTCTCCCCTCCTAGCGGACGCGTAGCGCCGCGGGGGGAGGGGAGCAGAAGGTGCGCCGCTCACCCATTCCGGAACGCATACCCATACCCATTCAGGGCAGGGGCGCCGCCGAGGTGGGCGTAGAGCACCTTGCTTCCATCAGGGAAGAAGCCCTTCTGCACCAGGTCGATCATCCCCTGCATGGATTTGCCCTCGTAGACCGGGTCGGTGATCATGCCCTCGAGCCGGCCGACGAGGCGGATCGCTTGTTTGGTTTCCTCCGACGGCACGCCGTAGATCGGATAGGCGTATTCTTCCAGCAGCACGACGTCGTCACCAACGATGGGCAAGCCGAGCTCGACCAGTTCGGCGGTGCGCTGGGCGATTTCCAGCACCTGGGCGCGGGTCTGCTGCGGCGTGCATGAGGCATCGATGCCGATGACGTTGCGGGCCCGACCATCGGCGGCAAAGCCCACCAGCATGCCGGCGTGAGTGGAACCGGTAACGGTGCAGACGACGATGTAGTCGAACTTGAAGCCGAGCTCGGCCTCCTGCGCCCGCACTTCCTCGGCAAAGCCGACATAGCCGAGGCCGCCGAACTTGTGCACCGAAGCGCCGGCGGGGATCGGGTAGGGCTTGTCGCCCGCTGCCTCGACCTCGGCGATGGCGTTCTTCCAGCTGTCGCGGATGCCGATATCGAAGCCGTCATCGACCAGCCGCACATCGGCGCCCATGATGCGGCTCAGCATGATGTTGCCGACCCGGTCATAGACGGCATCCTCGTGCGGCACCCAGCTCTCCTGCACCAGCCGGCACTTGAAGCCGATCTTGGCGGCCACCGCCGCGACCATGCGGGTGTGGTTGGACTGCACGCCACCGATCGACACCAGCGTGTCGGCGCCGGAAGCGATGGCATCGGGGACGATGTATTCGAGCTTGCGCAGCTTGTTGCCGCCGAAGGCGAGGCCGGAGTTGCAATCCTCGCGCTTGGCATAGAGCTCGACGCCGCCACCAAGATGAGCGCCGAGGCGGTCGAGCTTTTCGATCGGGGTGGGCCCGAAGGTGAGGGGATAGCGAGGGAATTTCGCGAGGTTCATGGCAGGGCTCCTTGAGCTCAAAGTCTGACTCGAGACTAGCAATTGTCTCGCGAAGGGTGCTTTCAATGTTGGTGTGTCGGTTGCTCCGGACGGCCGCCAGAGGCGACCCGCTGATGCGCTATCTGCCGACGATGAGGATCAGAATGAAAGAATCTTCCGCCACCGATCTCGACCGCATCGACCTCAAAATGCTGCGCGCGCTGCAGCGCGATGGCCGGATCAGCAATGCCGATCTCGCGGCGGAAGTCGGGGTCAGCGCCGCGACCTGCCACCGGCGAACGCAGCAGCTGATCGAGGCCGGCTATGTCTCCGGCTTCCGGGCGGTGGTGGCGCCGCAGAAGGTCGAGCTGGGCACGCTGGTGCTGGTCGGCGTGGTGCTCGACCGCTCGACGCCCGAGAGCTTTGCCGCCTTCGAGAGCGCCGCGGAGAGGCTGAAATTCGTGCTCGATTGCCACCTGGTGGCCGGCGACTTCGACTATTTCCTGAAGATCCGGGTGCGCGACATGGCCGATTTCAACCGCCTGCACGGCACGCAACTGATCGGGCTGCCAGGGGTAAGGCAGACCCGGACGTTCTTCGTGATGAAGGAAGTGGTGGATGGTCGGGCGCTGGAGTTTTGAGTGGACACCGGCCGTCTCCCTCCCCCTTGTGGGGAGAGATTTAGGGTGGGGGTGGCCACACGCGCCGTGCGTGGGGCATCCCCCMCCCAGCTACGCGACGGACTTGGCTGGCGCCAAGTCCTGCTTCGCTACCCTCCCCACAAGGGGGAGGGAGAGGGAGAGGGCCAGCGTCTGCCGGTCCCCGCAGGTACCCGGAAAGCACTATCCCACCGGATACGCCACATAAGCAAACCGCCGGCTGTCCGGCGCCCAGGAATTGACGTTGATCGTCCCCTGGCCGCCGTTGAAGCCGATGATGTCGCGGGTGCCGGTGCCGTCGGGGCGCATGAAGCGGAGGATCACGTCCTTGTCGGCGGGGTGGCCCTTGGTGCCGGGCGGGTAGCTCAGATAGGCGATCGACTGGCCGTCGGGTGAAAAATGCGGGAACCAGTTCACCCGCTCGTCGAAGGTGACCTGCGTGAGCTCCGAACCGTCGGTGCGCATCTTGAAGATCTGGGCGTGGCCGGGCGAGCCCTGCTCGGAGTTGAACCAGATCCATTGGCCATCGGGCGAATACTCGGCCCCATCATTGGGCACCAGCACGTCGGTCAGCTGGGTATCCGGGCCGCCGGCGGCCGGGATGGTCCAGATGTTGACCTTGGCCCACTGGTTATCGGCCACGGCGTTGATCCCGACATAGGACAGCGTTTTGCCGTCGGGCGAAATGCCATGGAGGTAATAGTGGTGGCGGTGCGGATAGCTGTTCGATACCCGCCGCGGCGTGCCGCCGGTGATCGGCAGGGCATAGAGGTGCCCGTCGTCGGAGCTCACATAGACCGTGGAGCCATCGGGCGACAGCACATGGTCGTTGTTGAGGTCGCTGAGGTGACCGGTGTCGAGCTTCTCGATCTCGCCGCTGCCGTCAGCGGCGATGGTCCAGAGCTCGCCGCCGGCGTTGAACACCAGGGTCTTGCCGTCGGGCGTCCAGTTCGGGGCTTCGATGATCTCGTCGGCGGTGAACAGCACCTGCCGGTTGCCGCCATCGCTGTCGATGATGGTCAGTTCCGACACCTGGCCGGGCAAGAGGCTACGGCCACGGCGGGCGAAGGTGGGTCTCTGCGGCACGTCGAATCCTCCCCTTGGTGTTCCGCGACTTTGTGACCCGTCGGCGGCAGCGGCGCAACACATCCACCCGGTGTTGCCCCGCGCGGCGGGTTCCCCTACATACGGCGCTCGATCTTCCAGGGTTTAGCGGCGGGAGCAGTGCCCTCATGGCGCGCCAGTTCATCTATCACATGCACGGAATGTCCAAGGCCTATGCCAGCGGCAAGAAGGTGCTCGATAATATCCACCTGAGTTTCTACCCCGACGCCAAGATCGGCGTCCTGGGTCCGAACGGCTCGGGTAAGTCGACGCTGTTGCGCATCATGGCCGGCATCGACACCGAGTTCACCGGCGAGGCCTGGGTGGCCGATGGCGCCAAGGTCGGCTACCTGGCGCAGGAGCCGCAGCTCGACCCGGCGCTCGACGTCAAGGGCAACGTCATGACCGGCGTCAAGGAGAAGAAGGACGTCATCGATCGCTACAACGAATTGATGATGAACTATTCCGACGAGACTGCCGACGAGGCGACGCGGCTGCAGGACATCATCGACAGCCAGAACCTCTGGGATCTCGATAGCCAGGTGGAAGTCGCCATGGAGGCACTGGGCTGCCCGCCGGGCGAGGCATCGGTCGATACGCTTTCGGGCGGCGAGAAGCGGCGCGTGGCGCTCTGTGCGCTGCTGTTGTCGAAGCCCGACCTGCTGCTGCTGGACGAACCGACCAACCATCTCGATGCCGAGACCACGGCGTGGCTCGAAAACCACCTGCGCGAATTCGCCGGCGCGGTGCTGATCATCACCCACGATCGCTACTTCCTCGACAACGTCACCGGCTGGATCCTCGAGCTCGATCGCGGCCGCGGCGTGCCCTACGAAGGCAACTACTCGGCCTACCTCAATGCCAAGGCCAAGCGCTTTGCGCAGGAGCAGTCGGAAGATGCGGCCCGCGCCAAGGTGCTGGAGCGCGAACGCGAGTGGATGGGGCAGAGCCCGCAGGCCCGCATGGCCAAATCCAAGGCGCGTATCCGCGCCTATGACGAGCTGGTGAAGGTCAACGAGGCGCGCACCCTGTCGAGCACCGCGCAGATCATCATCCCGCCGGGCGAGCGGCTCGGCCAGAACGTCATCGACATCGACGGGGTCACCAAGTCCTACGGCGACCGCGTGCTGATCGACAACCTGACCTTCAAGCTGCCGCCGGGCGGCATTGTCGGCATTATCGGCCCGAACGGGGTCGGCAAGTCGACGCTGTTCCGGATGATCACCGGGCAGGAGAAGCCGGATTCGGGCGCCATCACCGTCGCCGACAACGTCAACCTCGGCTATGTCGACCAGAGCCGCGATACGCTGGCGCCGAACAAGACGGTGTGGGAGGAAATCTCGGGCGGCAACGAGATCCTGATGCTGGGCAAACGCGAAATGAACTCGCGCGCCTATACCTCGGCGTTTAACTTCAAGGGCGCCGACCAGCAGCAGAAGGTAGGGAACCTCTCAGGCGGGCAGCGCAACCGCGTCCACCTCGCCAAGATGCTGAAATCGGGCGCCAACGTGCTGCTGCTCGACGAGCCGACCAACGACCTCGACACCGAAACCCTGGCGGCGCTCGAAGAAGCGCTGGAGGAATTCGCCGGTTGCGCCGTCATCATCAGCCACGATCGTATGTTCCTCGATCGGCTGGCCACGCACATGCTGGCCTATGAAGGCGACAGCCATTTCGAGTGGTTCGAAGGCAACTTCCAGGATTACGAGCAGGACAAGATTCGGCGCCTGGGCGCGGACTCGGTGAACAACCACAGGGTCACGTACAAGAAGCTGACGCGGTAGGTAGACCCGCGGGCGAGACGGGCCGCCTCTGCTGGCCCCGTCTCGTCCGTCACCGCCCTGGAATGCTGAAGGTGCAGTTCGTCCAAAGTTCTTCCACGTGCCGACGGTGCATCGATCTGTTGTGGGCTAGATCGAAATTGGTGCCGTTTAGCCAGAGGTAAAGCGCCTCAACGACCTGTTCGGTCTTTTCCAAAAGGACCTTCTCGTCACCATACTTAGCGGGCTCAACCACACCGCGTTGCTCGGCTCTCGTCTTGTCCAGGGCATGTGCTAGGTGCTTGTCCCGCACGTTCCTAACTCGTGACAAAATTGGCGATGACGCAACTTCTGCTATCTGGCGTCGGAGTTCGGTCAGGCTGCGACGCGCGTCGTCAACTTGCGCATTGCCGAACGGCCAATCGGACTGAATGGCTCTCAGATGTGTCTCGATTACTTCGTCGTCGTCAATTAGCGCGTGCACAGTCAAGACGCTGTTGTGATGGAGAGTGGCGTCCGGTCTGTCCCAGAATGTGCAGATCTGTACCAGTTCCATCCGCAACATGGATTGTTGCAGGGAATTGAAAGCGTTTGCGGCGAACGATCGGGGGATTTGTCCCGTTAGTGTCGGCGAGTAGACGATGAGCCGGTTGTGCTCCGACAAAACAATGAGATCACTAATTCGGTCTGCAAGCGCCTTGGTCTTATCTAGCGCCAAACGAAGACGCTGGTGGGCATCCAAACCGGACACCGCTCTGGCTGCATTCGAACGCTCTTTAGGTTCACTCATTGCGATTGCCTGCACGAATGGAAGCTAAGCATGCCCAAGTGGCCGCATAGCCCGACTCCCCCGCTGCCGGAGTGAGTGAAGGATTTAGTTCAGCCAAGGCCATCGGGGCCGCAGCGCAATAGCGCTATGCTGCGTCCTGTGTCGCCGCCCGGGCCCCTACTCCTTCTCCCCCTCGAGCCGAAGCATGTCCCCGCCTTCGCCCAGCGAGATCAGGCCCGTCTTGGCGTAAAGGTCGAGCTTGGCGCGGGTGTCGGCGATGTCGAGGTTGCGCATGGTCAGCTGGCCGATGCGGTCGGCGGGGCTGAACGGGGCATCCTCGACCTTTTCCATGCTCAGCCGCTCCGGCGCATAGGTGAGGTTCGGGCTTTCGGTGTTGAGGATCGAGTAGTCGTTGCCGCGGCGCAGTTCGAGCGTCACTTCGCCGGTGATGGCGTTGGCCACCCAGCGCTGCGCGGTCTCGCGCAGCATCAGGGCCTGCGAGTCGAACCAGCGGCCCTGGTAGAGCAGGCGCCCCAGGCGCATGCCGCTGATGCGGTACTGCTCGATGGTGTCCTCGTTGTGGATGCCGGTCACCAGGCGCTCATAGGCAATGTGCAGCAGCGCCATGCCCGGCGCCTCGTAGATGCCGCGGCTCTTGGCCTCGATGATGCGGTTCTCGATCTGGTCGCTCATGCCGAGGCCGTGGCGGCCGCCGATGGCATTGGCTTCGAGGAACAGCGCGACGGGATCGGCAAAAGTCTGGCCATTCAGCGCCACCGGCTGGCCCTCGGCGAAGCGCACCACCACCTTCTCGGCCGGAACGTTCACGTCGTCGCGCCAGAACGGTACGCCCATGATCGGGTTGACGATCTTGATGCCGCTGTCGAGGCTCTCGAGATCCTTGGCCTCATGGGTGGCGCCGAGGATATTGCTGTCGGTCGAGTAGGCCTTCTCGGCGCTCATCTTGTAGGCGAAGCCGTGCGCGGTGAGGAAGGCCGACATCTCGGAGCGGCCACCGAGCTCGTCGATGAACTGCTGGTCGAGCCAGGGCTTGTAGATGCGCAGGTTCGGGTTGGTCAGCAAGCCGTAGCGGTAGAAGCGCTCGATATCGTTGCCCTTGAAGGTCGAGCCGTCGCCCCAGATGTTGACGCCGTCTTCCTGCATGGCCGAGACCAGCATGGTGCCGGTGACGGCGCGCCCGAGCGGGGTGGTGTTGAAGTAGGTGATGCCGCCGGTCGAGATGTGGAAGGCGCCGGACTGGATGGCGGCGATGCCCTCGTGCACGAGCTGGGTGCGGCAATCGACGAGGCGCGCGTTCTCGGCGCCGAAATCCATCGCCTTCTTCGGGATCTCGTCATAGTCGGCCTCGTCCGGCTGGCCGAGATTGGCGGTGTAGGCATAGACCTTGGCGCCCTTCTGCTTCATCCACAGCAGGGCCGCACTGGTGTCGAGGCCGCCGGAGAAGGCGATGCCGACTTTTTCTCCCTTGGGCAGGCTTTTCAGGATCGTGCTCATCGGGGCTCCAGTCGGCTCGAAAGGTTGGCTAGGACGCAACTGCCGGGGCGAATAACAAATTTCGCATCGCTCGCATAGGAGCGGGGTGCATCGATTCTGCCGCCGGCTGGGCGTTGCGGATGTGCGACTTGACGGCGGCAACGCTGGGATCGAGAAGTCCGGGCAACAACACGGGGTGTACGCCATGGCTGACTGGTCGCCTTCCACTTACCTGAGGTTCGAGGACGAGCGGACGCGGCCGGCGCGGGACCTGCTGGCGCAGGTGCCATTGGTGGCGCCGGGACGGGTGGTCGACATGGGGTGCGGGCCGGGCAACTCGACAGAGCTGCTAGTGGAGCGGTTTCCAGATGCGCAGGTGATCGGGCTCGACAGTTCGCCCAACATGCTGGCCGAGGCGCGGCAGCGCGTGCCGCAAGCGAGGTTCGACGAGGCGGACGCCAATAGCTGGGTGCCGGAGCCGGAGACCGACCTCGTTTTCGCCAACGCCATCTACCAATGGGTGCCCAAGCATCTGGTGTCGCTCACCCGCGTCGCTGCCGCCCAGCCGGAGGGCGGTGTGCTGGCGGTGCAGATGCCCGACAATATGGCTGAGCCCTCGCACCAACTGATGCGGCAACTCGCCGCCGATGGCCCGTGGAGCGAGCGCTTGAAGCAGGCAGCCCGGGCGCCGCTGCTGCCGGTCCGCGTCTACTACGATGCCCTGCGTCCCACGGCGCGCCGCCTCGATATCTGGCACACCAACTACAACCACGTGCTCGACGGTCCCGAGGCGATCGTCGAGTGGGTCAAGGCGACGGGGCTCCGCCCCTTCATCGATCCGCTGGAGCCAGCCGAGCGCGAGGAGTTCCTCGCCCGCTACCTCGAGCTGATCGCCGTGGCCTATCCGAGGACGGGCGATGGCAAGGTGCTGCTGCGCTTCCCGCGGCTGTTCATCGTGGCGCTGAAGTAGGGGCGGCACGGCGGCCGCCCCCTGAGGCGGCTCAGGGGCTCCTGCGCCAGACGATCACCGGGCCATCTTCCGGGTCGACGCGCTCGCCGGCGCGGACAAAGCCGTTGGCGGTGAGCACCTTCTGGGAGGCGAGATTATCGAGCGCGGTCTCGGCCACGACAGTGCCGACGCGCGGGTCGGCCTTGGCCCAGGCGAGCAGGTCGGTCACGGCGCGGGTGGCAATGCCGCGGCCCTGGCTGGCCGGAGCGATGCCGTAGCCGATGGTGACGGCGTCCTCGTCCGGGGGCCGGATCAGCGAGAGGAGGCCGACGACGGTGTCGTCTTCGACCACCAGCCAGGCGGCAGGCGCAAAACTCGCGCGTATGGTGGCAGCAAGGTCGCCCAGCATGGCCAGCACCTCCGGCGGGGCGATGTCGGCGACAAGGCGCAGGTTTCGGGGGCCGCGGCCTCGTGTGAGGGCGGCAAAGTCGGAAGCAGTTGCTTCGATCAGCATGTTGGTTCTCGGCAATGACATGGGGTGGCGCCAGCAAGCTGGCGCGGCACGAGCCGAGCGACGGAAATCAGGCGTCAGCGAACACGTTCAGCTAAGGCCATCCTGCCGCGCGGCGGGGATGGGAAGCGTGGTCAAAGGCATTCTCCTGCGGTTGCCGGTGACTAGCAGCCTTGGCGCATGGCAGCAATCCGCCTTACGACGGCGCCGCGTTGACCTCGACGATGTTGCGGTCGGGATCGAGCACGTATAGCTGCGCAAAACCCGCCGCGCCGGTTCTTTTGACGAGGAGACGGCGCGGATCACCGTCCGCGGCATGCTCGCTGAACCCGCTCGCGGCCAGCGCGCTGACGACAGCGTCGAAGTCGTCGGTGTTGAGCGCGAAGTGCCCGTCATTGTTGTCGACGCTATCGCTGTCGCGAAACGTCTGCCCGTCGTGGACGACGAGATGAACCTGCCGGTCGCCGCAGGACAGCCATGCACCGCGCACCGGGAAATCCGGTCGAGGCAAAGGCTGCAGGCCCAGGATGTCGCGGTAGAAGGCCAGCGAGCGGTCGAGGTCGCGGACAACGATGGAGACGTGATGCAGGCGCGGGTTCAGCATGACAGACCCCCAGTGCAGGAACCGAGCCTAACGGCTCAGCCAATCTCAGGCTAGCTCGCGGTCTGGCCTAAGCGCAGCAGTGGTGCTAAGTGCCGCGCTTTCCTTTTCGAGGTGCCTGCCATGACCTCTCCCTTTGAAATCGACTTCGATGGTGCGCTGATCCGCGGCGAGGCCGCCGGCTTCGGCATCCCGGTGGTGTTCCTCCACTCCGGCGTCACCGACCGGCGCATGTGGGCCGAGCAGATGCGCCAGCTGGCGGCCGAGGGCTACCACGTCATCAGTTACGACCGGCGCGGTTATGGCGAGACCGAGACGGCCGATGTGCCGTTCAACCACCTGGTCGATCTCGAGACGGTGCTCGACCGGCTCAGCGTCCACGCCGCGATCCTGGTGGGCTCGTCGATGGGCGGTGCGCTGGCTGTCGATTTCGCGCTGGAGCATCCGAACCGGACGATCGCGCTGGCGCTGATGGGCACCGGGGTGACCGGGGCCGAGGGTTATGAGGTCGACGAGGAAGTCGAGCAGCTCGAAGAGGCGTTCGAATACGCGAAAGAGCGCGGCAATATCAGCACGGCCAACCGCATCCAGGCGCATCAGTGGCTCGATGGGCCGTATGGCGAAGCGGGCCGGGTGACCGGAGCGGTGCGCGACCTGTTCCTCGCGATGAACGAGATCCACCTCAACCATGCGCCGCTGACCCAGGAAGAACGGCCGGAGCCGGCGTTCCACAACCTGTCGGTGATCACCGCGCCGACGCTGCTGGTGGTGGGCGAGCTCGATTGCTCGGACGTCGTCGCGATCCACGAGGACCTCAGCGAGGAGCTGGAGAACGCCTTTGCGGTGGTACTCGAGGACACTGCGCATTTCCCCAGCCTCGAGCGGCCCGACCTGTTCGACCCGATCCTGTTCGAGTTTCTCGAAGCGGTGACCGGGCAGGGCGAGGACGATGGGGAAGAGAGCGACGAGGACTGAGGCGACGCTCTAGGGGAACACCACCCAAGTGGGTTTGCTCGGTCCTTGACCTTCTCACCGGATGTCATCCCTGCGAAAGCAGGGACCCATTTCGCCTCTCGTGCCAGCTGTGAGTTGGGTCCCTGCTTTCGCAGGGATGACATCGTTGGTGGGGCGAGCGTTGTGGGTCAGTACCGCTGCCCGGGCGCTACTCCGCCGCCACTCTACCAAAACTGCGCCTGAAGGCGCTGGGGCTGACGCCGGTGCGGTTGCGGAAGTGATGGCGCAGGGTTTCCTGGCTGCGGAAGCCGCTGGCTTCGGCGATGGCGTCGAGGCCGAAATCGGTGGTTTCCAGCAGTTCCTTAGTGCGCTCGACCCGTTCGGCGATCAGCCAGGTGAGCGGGCTGAGGCCGGTCGCGTCGTTGAAGTGACGAATCAAGGTGCGCTCGGAAAGCCTTGCCAGCTCAGCCATCCGGGCGATGCTCCAATCCTCGTTCAGGCGCTGGCGCAAGCTATCGAGTAGCGGGCCGATGCGGCCGCGGCGTTCTTTCGCCACCGGCAGGGCGACGAACTGCGCCTGGCCGCCATCGCGATGCGCCGGCAGCACCAGCCGGCGCGCCACGGTGTTGGCGATTTCGGCGCCGAAATCCTGGCGAACGATGTGGAGGCAAAGGTCGATGCCGGCGGCCGAGCCGGCCGCGGTAAGGAGAGCCCCGTCCTCGGAATAGAGGATATCGGGCAGAACCTCGATCGAAGGAAACTCGGCGCGGAGGATCTCGGCATAGCGCCAGTGGGTGGTGGCGCGCCGGCCCTCGAGCAGCCCGGAGCGGGCCGGAACGAACACGCCCGAGCAGAGCGTGGCGATGCGGGCGCCGCGGGCGTGCGCGGCCCGCAGCGCCGCGATCAGCGGTTCCGGCACCGGGGTCATGGCGCCGCGCCAGCCGGGGACCACGATCAACCCGGCCGCTGCGAGCCGGCCGAGGTCGTGATTGGCCGCCACGCTGATGCCGCCGCTGGCGCGATAGGGGCCGGGCTCGATGCCGACGATCTCGTGGGTGTACCAGTCGAGATGGGCGAACTCCGGCCGCGCCAGGCCGAAGACTTCGACGGCGATGCCGAACTCGAACATGCAGAGCTGATCGTAGGCGAGGATGGCGACGTGGCGGTTGGGCTCGTTCATGATGGCGGTATCTTACCGTATATTGGCATTCCCGCCACTGACCGATCGCGCCGTTTTCCGGCAGGTTCTGGCCATTACAATCCTGAAGCACTCCACGGAGGCCCGAATGACCAGCAATGTCGCCCTTGTCCCTGCCGCGGCGTCCGCCGAGGCGCTGGTGCATTTTTCCCGCAAGCTCGGTTTCGAGACCGATTGCTGGGATGTCCATGACGCGCTCAGCCGTGCGGTCAGTGACTTCGTGCTGCTCGATGTGAGGAGCCCGACGCTCTACGCACAGGGGCACGTGCCCGGTGCGATCAACCTGCCGCATGGCAAGATCACCGCGCGCAAGATGACCGAGTGGCCCGACGGCACCCTGTTCGTCACTTACTGTGCCGGGCCGCACTGCAACGGTGCGGACAAGGGGGCGCTGCGGCTGGCCCAACTCGGCCTGCCGGTGAAGTTGATGATCGGCGGTGTCACCGGCTGGCTGGACGAAGGTTTCGTGTTGGCAACAGGGGAAGCCGTCGTCGACCTCGCGCCCCGGCAGGCGGCAGAATAACTCCCGCCGTTGCTGCAAATGCGCTTGCCAGCGGCGCGGTGTCGGCGACAAGGTCCCCTCCGAAGTAATCCTTGGGAAGGGCTCGAAGAATGAACCGGATACTCCTCGGCGCCATCGCCTCGGCGGTGGTGCTCATCACGCCGGCGCTGGCGTGCGAAACCATCACCAGCGCGAAGGTGAAGCTCAGTGCCTGTGTCGACGCCACGGGCTGGGCGACGCAGACGCCATCCGGCGACCAGGAGTTTCTCTACTATTCCAGCGACGAGACCATCGGCTTCGCAGTGATCAACGAGAACGGCGCCTGGCCGGTCTCGCAGTTCCGCGAGGCCATCCTCAGCAATGCGGCAGCAGCGGCGCTCGATGCGAAGCCCGAGAACGTCTCGATCGTCAGCGAGCGGCTGGAGAATATCGGCGGCAAGGCCTGGAACGTGATCGAGTATCAGGTGCAGATCCCCGATGGATCGCTGCTGTTCCAGAATTTCTACTATGTGCAACCGGGCTTTGGCTCCAGCCAGTTCGTCTACTGGAGCGCGCCCGAGGGCGGCACGTCTGCGGCGTTCCGCGCCGGGCAGATGCTGGCGACGGTGCAATTCACCGAGTAAGCGAGAGGGGCGGCTCAAGGGCCGCCCCTCCATATTGGAATGGCATGTGGGCCTCAGATGGCCAGGAGACCGTCGAAATGCTGGCCAAGCTGGGCGGTCGGCAGATTGGTCAGGTCCTTGGGCAGCTCGGCGACGATCATATCGCGCAGGCCCTTGCTGAACACTGGGCGCAGGTCGCCCAGCGCCGTGGGCGCCGCGGCGACGATCAGCTGGTCGAAGGCGTGCTGCTGGTGCTTGCGCTCCAGTTCTTCGGCGACGTTCTCGACGAAGCGCCGCTCGCGCACCGCCACCGGATCCGAGGACGGCTCCATAGCGCTGCGGCCATGGCCGACTGAGGAGAAGCTGCGCCCCGGACGATCCGCCATGATCTCACCGGCCTTGAGGGGCGTCTGCTCGAACATCAGGTCGTCCACGGCGTGCAATCCCTTGCCGGGGCCGTTGTGCTCGAACACCTTGGCCGTCGCTCCATCGGCGATGAGGATCCAGGTGATCTTGGCTTTCATGGCGTGCTCCTTTGGTGGGTACAAGAAGGCTAACGCAGGACGTGGCGATTGGTTTGATCACCATCAAGGTGGGTTGTGCCGGCAATCACAAACTCTGATTTGTGCCGGGGCCATGGGCGCTGCTAAAAGGCGGCTCTCACACGGCCGTCTTCGGCCCGGAAGGACACGTATTGGCGTCCGTCACCAGCACCGACAATCAAGGTAGCGAAAGCGGTCTCGCCGCGGGCGTTGCGACCTACGTGCTGTGGGGCTTCCTGCCGTTGCTGTTCAACCTGCTGCATCATGTCGGCGCAGCGACGGTGGTCGCCAACCGGACGCTGTGGTCGCTGCTGGTGCTGGGCATCATCATGATCCTCGGCGGGCGGATGGCCGAGGTGCGGGCGGCGCTGCGCGACCCGCGCACCGTGACCTCCATGGCGCTGGCGGCGCTGATCCTCGGCGGCAACTGGCTGATCTACGTCTATGCGGTTGAGACCGGGCAGGTGCTGGAAGCGAGCTTCGGTTACTTCATCCTGCCGCTGGTGAATGTGGCGACCGGCGTGCTGCTGCTCGGTGAGCGGCTCAACCGCTGGCAGATGGTGTCCATCGCCATTGCGGCGGTGGCTATCGGCATCCAGGCGGTCGCCATCGGCGGCATCCCCTATGTGGCGCTCAGCCTGGCGCTGACCTTCGCGGTCTATGGGTATCTCCGCAAGACCGCCAAAGTCGGTTCCGCCCCGGGCCTGTTCGTCGAGACCACGGTACTGGCGCCGATCGCCCTAGGCTATCTGGGTTACACGTTCGTGCGCGACGGCGGCGTCGGCTGGCACGGCGATCCATACTCGCTGCTGCTCCTGGCGCTGACCGGACCGGCGACGGTGCTGCCGCTGCTGCTGTTCGCTTACGCGGTGCAGCGACTGAAGATGACGACCGTCGGCATGCTGCAATACATTGCCCCGTCGATCACCTTCCTCCTTGCCATCACGCTGTTCGGCGAGCACCTCAACGCGGTGCGGCTGGGCAGTTTTGCGCTGATCTGGGTGTCGCTGGTGGTCTACACGGCGGATTCGGTGGTGCGCCGCCGGCGGGCGATGGCATGACGGAAGCGATGCCGGCGCTGACGCTCGAGGGTCGGGTCGACGGCACGTTCGTCGTCGAGACGGCAGCGGTTGAATCGACGGCGCGGCCGGAGCTGATGCTGACCTATGCCGGCATTGTCGGGGATCGGCACGAGGGGCTGGTGCGGCCGAGTAATGCGCGCGAGCCGTGGTATCCGCGCGGCACGCCGATGCGCAACGAGCGGCAGCTCTCGATCCTCAGCACCGAAGAGCTGGCCGAGGTTGCGGCGGCGCTCAACCTGCCGCAGATCCTCGGGCAGTGGGTCGGCGCTAACCTGGTGATTTCCGGTATCCCGCACCTGACGCAGCTGCCGCCGCGCAGCCTGATGATGTTCCCCTCCGGCGCCACCATTCGCATCGACGGCGACAACGACCCGTGCCGCAAGACCGGCAAGACCATCGCGGCGCAGCATGAGGGCAGGGCGGATCTGGAGTTCGGCTTCGTCAAGGCAGCGATGGGCAAGCGCGGGCTGGTCGGCTGGGTCGAGCGCGAGGGCGCGATCCGGGCCGGCGACGCGGTGAAGGTGCGCACCTGGCGGCAGGCGGCTTATCCGGGGTAGGGCCCTATGCACGATGATGTGCTGGCGCAGGGTGAGCTGACGCGTTGCACGTGCTCCAAACTCGGTGTCATCCCAGCGAAAGCTGGGACCCATCTATTCTCTGGCAGGGGCTGCGCCGGACGAGGACAGAGCCCTCGCCGTGGGGGTCCCAGCTTTCGCTGGGATGACGGCCGGTGAGTGGTGCAGGATCGGGCCCAACCACTATCCCGACTAATCACCACTCGGGGCGCCCTCCCTACACCGTCGGCCGCGCCCGCCGGATCGTTTCGGCCACCTGTTCGAACACCGCGCCGAACGGCGTTGCCTCGCGCCAGACCAGTGACAGCAGGCGGCGCGCGCCGGGTGATTGCAGCCGGTGGATGCGGATACGGTCGCCGGTGGCTTCCTTCTTCAGCGCGATCTCGGGCAGCAGCGTGATGCCCTGGCCGTTGGCGACGAACTCGACGATGGTCGAGAGCGAGGTGGCGGCGAAGGTGCGCCGGGCCACGTCCGGATCGAGGGCGCAGGCAGCAATCGCCTGATCGCGGAAGCAGTGCCCCTCGTCGAGCAGCAGCACCCGGTCGGCGTCGATCTCGGCCAGCGGCACGGGATCCTCCGCCTCGTCGCCCGAGCCGGTGGCCAGCACGAACTCGTCGGCGAAGAGCGGGGCAGCGGCGAGGCGGGGGCCGCCCGCCTTTGGCTCGCTGGCGATCAGCGCGAGGTCGAGGCTGCCGTCGGCGAGGCCATCGACGAGCGCGTCGGTGCGGCTCTCTGAGACGGTGAAACTCAGCTCAGGCAAGTCGCGCTGCAGCGCCGGGAACACATGCGGTAGCAAATACGGCGCGACGGTGGGGATGACGCCCAGGCGCAACGGCCGCGCGGGGTTGCCGCGCTGGCCGCCGACGAAGGACATAAGCCCTTCGGTCTGCTCGAGAATCGGCCGAGCTCGCTCGATGAACTCGCGGCCCAGCGGCGTGAGTCGCACCGACTTGCCCAGCCGGTCGAACAGGGGGCCGCCACACAGGGCTTCGAGCTGCCGGATCTGCTGGCTGAGGCCAGGCTGGGTGACATGGTTGCGCTCGGCGGCGCGGCCGAAATGGCCGGTTTCCGCCAGCGCCACGGCATATTGCAGCTGTCGGAGCGTGATCATAACCCTGGGTTATCACAGCTAGAGGCGCAATCAATTGGCATTATGTGCCTGGCCCGAGGCACAATGGAACTATTCCAAAGTGTGGTGCGGGAACTCATCGCGACAAAGCGCGCGGTCACCGTCGCGTCACCCGGAAGCCCTATCGCAACAACAGAACTCGAGACGGACGGAGACGACCATGGACGCAGCGAACGAAGGTGGTGCGGGCAAGTGCCCGGTGCCGCATGGCAGCGCGAGCCGCAGCAACCGTGACTGGTGGCCGAACCAGCTGGACCTGTCGGTGCTGCATCAGCACACGGCGCTGTCCAACCCGATGGGCTCGGCTTTCGACTACGCCCAGGCGTTTGAGAAACTCGATCTCAAGGCGCTGAAGGCCGACCTCACGGCGCTGATGACCGATTCGCAGGATTGGTGGCCGGCCGATTTCGGCCATTACGGTCCGCTGTTCATCCGCATGGCCTGGCACAGCGCCGGCACCTATCGCACCGCCGATGGCCGCGGTGGTGGTGGCGGCGGGCAGCAGCGTTTCGCGCCGCTCAACAGCTGGCCCGATAACGTCAACCTCGACAAGGCGCGGCGCCTGCTGTGGCCGATCAAGCAGAAATACGGCTCGGCCATCTCCTGGGCCGATCTGATGATTCTCACCGGCAACGTCGCGCTGGAATCGATGGGCTTCAAGACCTTCGGTTTCGGCGGCGGCCGTGCCGACACCTGGGAGCCCGAGCTCGATATCTACTGGGGCAAGGAAGGCCAGTGGCTCTCCGACGAGGAGCGCTATGGCGGGGAGCGTGATCTCGAAAGCCCGCTGGCCGCGGTGCAGATGGGTCTCATCTACGTCAATCCCGAGGGGCCGGCCGGCAATCCGGATCCGCTCGCTTCGGCGCGCGATATCCGCGACACCTTTGCCCGCATGGCGATGAACGACGAAGAGACCGTGGCGCTGATCGCCGGCGGGCACACCTTCGGCAAGACCCATGGCGCGGGTGACGCCAAGCTCGTCGGCGTCGAGCCGGAAGCGGCGGGGATCGAAGAGCAGGGGCTCGGCTGGGTCAACAGCTTCGGCACCGGCAAGGGCGGCGACGCCATCGGCTCCGGGCTCGAAGTCACCTGGACCTCGACCCCGACCAAGTGGAGCAACAACTTCTTCTGGAACCTGTTCGGTTACGAGTGGGAGCTGACCAAGAGCCCGGCCGGCGCCCACCAGTGGACGCCCAAGCACGGCATGGGCGCCAACTCGGTGCCGGATGCGCATGACAAGGACAAGCGGCACGCCCCGTCGATGCTGACCTCCGACCTGGCGCTGCGTATCGACCCGGCCTACGAGAAGATTTCGCGCCGCTTCTTCGAGAATCCAGACCAGTTCGCCGACGCCTTCGCCCGCGCCTGGTTCAAGCTGACGCACCGCGACATGGGCCCGAAGGTTCGCTACCTCGGCCCGGAAGTGCCGGCGGAAGAGCTGATCTGGCAGGACCCGATCCCGGCGGTTATGTACGAGCTGGTCAACGACGCCGACATCGCGGCGCTCAAGGCAAAGATCCTTGCCACCGGTCTGACAGTCTCCGAGCTGGTGAGCACGGCCTGGGCCTCGGCCTCGACCTATCGTGGCTCGGACATGCGCGGCGGCGCCAATGGCGCCCGCATCCGTCTGGCGCCGCAGAAGGATTGGGCGGTCAATCAGCCCGAACAGCTCGGCAAGGTGCTCGGCCATCTCGAGGCGATCCAGTCGGAGTTCGGCAAGCCCGTATCGCTGGCCGACCTGATCGTTCTCGCCGGTTCGGTGGGGATCGAGACGGCGGCCAAGGATGCCGGGCTAGATCTCGTGGTGCCGTTCACCCCGGGTCGGGCCGATGCGACGGCTGAGCAGACCGATGCGGCCTCGTTCGCGCCGCTCGAGCTGACCGCCGATGGCTTCCGCAACTATTCGAACGGCCGGCAGCGCCTGTCACCGGAAGAGAACCTGGTCGATCGCGCCCAGCTGCTTGGCCTCACCGCGCCGGAAATGACCGTGCTGGTGGGCGGGCTTCGCGCCCTCAAGGCGGGCCAGCCGCAGCATGGTGTGCTGACCGACCGGCCGGAGACGCTGAGCAACGACTTCTTCGTCAACCTGCTCGACATGGGCACAAAGTGGCGGCCGGCGTCGGAGGATCACAGCGTCTACCAGGGCGTCGATCGGGTCACCGGCGAGCCCAAATGGACGGCCACCCGCGTCGACCTGATCTTCGGCTCGCACTCGCAGCTGCGGGCGATTGCCGAAGTCTACGGCCAGTCCGATGCGACCGAGAAGTTCGCGAAGGATTTCGTCGCGGCCTGGGTCAAGGTGATGAACGCCGATCGGTTTGATCTGGCGTAACTCGATCTCTCGTCATCTCCCCTCGACGGGGAGAAAGCGAAAACTGGGCTTAGCGCAGCTAAGTCCTTAGTTTTCGCCAGAGGGGGGATTGGGAGGCACGGTGCCCGAACGTCCCCCCTCTTGGAATTTCTAAGGCTTAGCGAAGGGCTAAGCCCAAGAAATTCCATTCTCCCCCACAAGGGGGGAGATGGCCGAGAGGCCGGTGGTCAACGACACCTCACCAAACTCCCTGCAATTTGAATCAAATTTCCGCTCTTACCTTCAGCGCGCGCACTTAACTGCCGGGCCAAATTGCTCCGGTACGGCAGAAGCCGGAGGGAAGTGACATGACTGAGATGGAAGAAGGCACCACCCGAGCGTTCTCGACGTTCAGGGTTCTCAACGGTGACTCCAACATCGTGGAACGCGATCAGCTGTTCCGCAACATGGCCCAGCTCTACTCCTACGTGTCGGATCGCTGCGATGACGAGCAGGTCGCGCAGTACGACGAGGTGTTGTGCCAGTTGGCCGAATTGGTGGAATCCGAGGCGCGGGCCCATGTGGCCAAGCTCCTCGCTCCGCTTGACCGCGCGCCGGGCAATGTGGTGGTCAAGCTCGCCAATGACGAGATCGAAGTGGCGCAGCCGCTGCTCGAGTTCTCCAATGTGCTGAGCGATGACGACCTGATCGAGATCATCGCCAACCAGACCGAGGAGCATCGCGTCGCCATTGCCGGCCGGACGCAGGTCCCCGAGCGGGTGGGCGAGGCGATCGTCGAACACGGCGAGACCGCGTCGGTGATCAAGCTGGTGCGCAATACCAATGCCGAGATCGGCCAGCAGGCGCTGGAGCGCCTCGCCGAGCGCGCCGCATCGGATGCCGCCATCGCCGCTGACCTTCGCGGCCGCGAAGACCTCGACTGGAAGAGCCTCGGCGGCAAGATCGAAGCGGTTGGCGACCGGGTCCGCGAGACCATGTCGCGCATCGACCCGCGCGTCGATCCGGTCACTGTCGGCAAGGTGCAGGCAGTGGTCTATAACCGCATGCGCAACCGCGCCGGCTTCTCCAGCCAGGAGTGGAAGGTCGCCTATAACCAGGTGAAGGCGCTGTCGGATCGGAAGCAGCTCGATGAGCGCGCGCTGATCCGCTTCGCCCGCTTCGGCTACGGCCATCACACCGCCGCCGCGCTCACCATGCTACTACGCGTCGGCCCCGAAGTTTTCGTCAAGTGGCTCGCCATGCAGGATTATGTGGCGATCACCGTGGCGCTGCGTGCCCTGGGCATCCAGCCCGACCTGTTCGAGGCGATGATCGCCTCGATGCCGTGGCGAGATCTGCCGAGCCAGGCCGACCTGCAGAATGTCCGCCGGCGCTTCGAAGCGCTGAGCAAGGACGAAGCGGTCGGCATCTTCGAGCTCTGGCGCACCCACGCCTTCCGCCGCCGGCTTCCCAACGAGGAAGTCGTCGGCGCTGCCTGAATACGCCGAACTCTGTCCAACTTCCTAAGGGCGATCCCGCAACGGATCGCCCTTTTTTCGTTTCGTCATTCGGTCAGCGCGGCGCGCACGGATTCGGGTTCGGCTGGAACGATCTCCACCGGGGCGTTCCAGTACTCAGCGAATGCCAGCATGTCGAAATACTGGTTGGCGACCGTGCCGGCTGCGGTGGCCTTTTCGAGGAAGGCCTCCATCATTTCGACGCTGAGCTCAAGCCGGCCGAGGTACCAGCCGAACAGCGCGGTGCCTTCGGTGTCGGGCATCCCCTGGCCGGCGCCGTAGCGCGCCACCGGCAGGTGGTTGAGAATCTTCACGCCTTCATCGGCCTGCATGTGCAGCCCGGCGATCCAGATATAGGCGCAGGCCGAGCGGCACTCGCCGACGGCGCGCGTCCACATATAGCGCTCGTGGATGATGACGCCGATGCGCACCGCGCTCAGCAGATCGCCACCGGGACCGCTCAGCTCGACGATCCGCGGCTGCTTGCGGTTCACCTCGGCAAGGAAGATGCCGCCATCGACCGGGGTGATCGGCCCGGACAGGCGAAGCACGAGGTCGCCATTGGCGTTGGTGCGGTAGTCGTAGTCGGCGGCGAGCGCGGGCAGGGTCAGGCCGGCGAGCGTCGTCGCGGCGCCGGCGAGCAGTTGAAGGGCGTGCATCTTGATCTCCTTGTCACCCCGCGGGGCAAGGGAGTGCCTCAGGTCGGCTGGCGCTGTCCTTTGGGCGCGATGAAATGTTCTTAAGAGGCAGTGCTTGGTTGGGCTTCGAGTGCTAATCGGTGAGCCCGTGCCCGGACAATGCCCCAAACTCGGTGTCATCCCAGTGAAAGCTGGGACCCATCCATCAGCTGGCGCGGGCGGCGCCGGACGAGGCATAGCCTCGCCGTGGGGTCCCAGCTTTCGCTGGGATGACAGCCGGTGGGTGGGGCCAGGATCGAGCCCAACCGCTGGGCCAATGCAGCAGATCGTGAAGCGGCGCTAACCCTCACGCAGCCCCGCGAGGCGCAGCCCCTCGACCAGCACGCGGTCGCGCCCGTCGGACTGGCCGGTTCGGCCGAGCAGACTCGCGATCGTGAGGCTCGGCCAGATGGCATGGGCGCGGGCCAGTTGCGCCTGCGCTTCGTCGAGGCGGCCGAGATGCGCATAGGCGGCGGCGACGATGCAGTGCGGGAAATCCACGCCTTCGGAGGCCTCAAGGCCGCGCAGCCCCCAGGCCAATGCCTCCTCGACCCGGCCGGCAGCGAGGTGGGCGCGGGCGATACCGTTGAGGCTCCAGAAGGTCTCGGCGAGGCCGGGCGACAGCTGCAGGAAGCGTTCATGGCTGGCGATCGCCCCGTCATAGTCGCCCATGAAGAAGTGGGCGTAGCCGGAGACGTTGGCGATCAACAGGCTGTTGGGGTTGGCCGCCTGGGCCCGCCGGATCAAGGCGAGTCCGGTTGCGTGCTCGCCCGATATGGTCAGCCGGACGATGCCGGCGACCAGCATCACGTTCGGATCGTTGCCGTCCGCCGCTAACCCACGCGCCGCCAGGGCCATCGCTTGCCTGGCGTCATCGACGCCGGGCGGCGCCGTGCCGCCACGGGTCAGCCGCATCTCGTGCGCCCAGGCGGCAAGGGCCAAAGCAGGGGCGAAATCCGGGTCGAGCGAAATGGCCCGCTCGAGCA
This sequence comes from Devosia sp. Root105, assembly GCF_001424865.1. NCBI lineage: Bacteria > Pseudomonadati > Pseudomonadota > Alphaproteobacteria > Hyphomicrobiales > Devosiaceae > Devosia > Devosia sp. Root105. The sequence continues at coordinate 89,577 of NZ_LMCR01000015.1, read as the reverse complement.
ACTCGATCGCCCGGTCGAAATCCTCGAGCTGGACGATCCGGACGCCCTGCATGAAGGGCAGTGCCTGCAGGTAGAGGTCGTAGGCGTCGAGGTTCTCGGGCCGCTTGCGGCGGGCCCGCTCGATCTCGGCGCGGCGAAGCTGCGGCTCGATCAGGCCGATCACCGCCTCGGTGATACGGTCCTGGAAATCGAGGATATCGCCGACCGCGCCGTCGAAGCTCTCGGCCCAGAGATGCGAGCCCGAGGCGCCGTCGATCAGTTGCGCCGTAACCCGCACCCGCGGGCCAGCGAGGCGAACGCTGCCCTCCAGCAGGTAGCGGGCGCCGAGGGCGCGCGCCACCTCGCGCACGTCCACGGCTCGGTCCTTGAAGGCCAAGGAAGAGTTGCGGGCGATGACCGCGAAGGACTTGAAGCGTGACAGCGCCGCGATCAATTCGGCGACGATGCCGTCGACGAAATAGTCCTCGGCGCGATCGCCGCTCAGGTTGGCGAAGGGCAGCACCGCGATGGCCGGGATGCCGGTCGTCGCGCCGCCGGCGTCGCGCACCAGCCGGTAACCGACACGCGCCACATTGCCGATCCATTCGGCGCCGTCGGGACGGGTGCCGAGGATCCTGCGCAGCGCCGCGACCTGCACCGCGAGGTTGCCTTCCTCGACGACGGTGTCGGGCCAGACCCGGTCCATCAGGTGCGACTTGCCGACGACCTCGCCATCGGCTTCGAGCAGGACCTGCAGCACGGTCGCGGCGCGACCGCCGAGCGATACGACATCGCCCCCGCGCAACAGCATCGCGCTGGCGGTGTCGAACAGGTAGGGGCCGAAGGCGATGCGCTCACCCATAGCGAAATGAGCCGTTTCGCGACCGATTGTGTCAAGCTCCGCCATGGGGCTGGACCTTGCGACACAAGGGATATAAAGATATCTTTATATCTCGTGAGGCGGAATGAACGATACGGCGGATTTGGTAGGGGTGCTGCGCGCGGCGGGGGAAACCACCCGGCTGCGGCTCCTGGCATTGCTGGCCGATGGCGAGCAGTCGGTCAAGGACCTCACCGAAATCCTCGGCCAGAGTCAGCCGCGGGTCTCACGTCATCTCAAACTGCTTGCCGACGCCGGGCTGATCACCCGTAATGCCGAGGGGGCCTGGGCCTATTACGGTCTGGCTCCCGACGGTCCGGGCGGCGATCTGGCGCGCTGGCTGATCGGCCGGCTGTCGGCCGATGATGCCGAGCGGCTGCGCGACCGGCAGCGGCTCGAGGCGGTGCGGCTCAACCAGGCGGAGCAGGCGGCGGCGTATTTTGCCAAGGTCGCTGACAGCTGGGATCTGCTGCGCTCGCTGCATGTGCCCGAGGAGGCGGTGGAGACCGCCATCGTCGAGGCGATGCGGGGCAGGGTGGTCGATACACTGATTGACCTGGGGACCGGCACCGGCCGGATGCTCGAGCTGCTGGCGGGGCACTATCGGCGCGGCATCGGCATCGATGCGAGCCGCGAGATGATCGCGGTAGCGCGGGCCAAGCTTGCCTCATGCTCGATCGGCCATGCCCAGGTGCGGCTTGGCGATATCGCCGATCTCGACGCCAGCGCCGGCCGCGCCGACGTGATCGTGATCCACCAGGTGCTGCACTATTTCGACGACCCGGGCCGGATGCTGGCGCAGGCGCGCCGGGCGCTGAAGCCGGGCGGCGAGATGCTGATCGTCGATTTCGCGCCGCACGGGCTCGAGTTCCTGCGCTCGCACCACGCGCATCGCCGGCTCGGCCTCAGCGAGGCGCAGATGGCCGGCTGGGCGCGTGCCGCCGACCTCCAGGTCACCGAGCTCAAATCCTTCCCACCCACCAATCCGACCGAGGGGCTCACCGTGTGCCTCTGGCGGCTCACCGACGAGACGGACAACCCGATATGAGTACTGACTACACCGACCGCCCGAGCCGCATGCGCCCGGACGTGCGGCCTAACTTCCAGGTCTCGTTCGAGTTCTTCCCGCCCAAGACCGACGTCATGGAGGAGCGGTTCTGGGACTCGATCCATAAGCTCGCCCCGTTGCACCCGCGCTTCGTCTCGGTGACCTATGGCGCCGGCGGGTCGACGCGCGAGCGCACGCTGCGGATGGTGAGCCGGGTGAAGGCCGACACCGGCGTCGATGCGGCGGCGCACCTCACCTGCGTCGGGGCGACTCGCGACGAGGTCGATACGGTGGTGCGCGGCTACCAGGAGGCTGGGATCAGCCGCATCGTGGCGCTGCGCGGCGACCCGGCCGAAGGGATCGGCAAGCCGTTCACGCCGCATCCCGAGGGCTACAAGAACGCCGCGGATCTGGTCGCCGGCATCCGCCGGATCGGTGAGTTCGACATCTCGGTTGCGGCCTATCCGGAAAAGCATCCGCAAAGCCCGAGCTGGGAAGCGGACATCGACAATCTGAAGCGCAAGCTCGATGCCGGCGCCACCCGCGCCATCACCCAGATGTTCTTCGACAACGACGACTATTTCCGCTTCGTCGAGCGGGCGCGGGCGGCGGGGATCACGGCGCCGATCGTGCCGGGCATCCAGCCGATCCACTCGTTCAAGCAGATCTCCGGCTTTGCGGCGCGCTGCGGTGCGTCGATCCCCGGCTGGGTGGCGGAGCGGTTCGAGGGGCTGGAGGAGGATCCCGAGACCCATGCGCTGGTTGCATCGGCGGTCGCCGCCGAACAGGTCTTGGAACTGGTCGACAATGGGATTACCGAGTTCCACTTCTATACGCTGAACCGCTCGAACCTGGTTCTGGCACTGGCGCGATTGTTGGGGGCAAGGCCTGACTGAGGGGCTGCTGGCAACGTGTTCAGCGTCCGTTCAGGTGGACTCGGGCACCGTCCATAGTGGGGCGATGCCTCGGCCATCCACAAAATGGCCACGTTAATTGGCTTCCGTCGGGCAGTGGGGACGGGGGCAAGTTGAAGGACAGCAGCCTATGAAACTCGATGGCAAGGTGAAGGGCGGACTGGCTTGGGCCGGTCTAGTCGTCATCCTCGCGGTGCCCGCCGCGAACATGGTCGTCGGCAACCCGACCAGCGGCACGGCGAACAGCGCCGTGACCACGGCAGACGCCAGCGCGACCAAGCCCCTGTTGAAGGTTCCTGCCGCAACAGGAAAGCCCGCCGCGACCGATCCGATCGAGACCGCCAGCGCCGCGACCGACCCGGTCGACAAGCTGCTCTCCAAGGGCAAGAAGCTGCCCTCGTATATTTCCGACGGCGACAGCGCGACGCCCGCAAAGCCGGCCGCATCGGTGACCGACAAGCCGGCTGCGCCGGTGAAGTTGAAGCCGATCTCGCCGACCACGCCGATCAAGACGCCCACCGAGGTGGCTACCGTCGCTCCGACCGAGACCCCGCCGGTGCCGCTGCCGCGCGACGCACGGCCGAAGGCCATTGCGGTTGCCTCGCTGCCGGCGGCAGAGAAGCCGCTGATCGTCGATGAGAACAAGGTGCGCCAGCAGGAGAATGCCGCGGTCGAGCCGTTCCCGCTGAGCGACGACGAGGTCGTCACCGGCGACCAGCTCGAGGAATGGGATTCGGGCTCGCTTGCCGACTACCTCGAGCGCAAGGGCCTGTTGTCGCAGACCTCGGCAGAGGAGGGCTACGACCCGGATGGGTTCTTCCTCGATGAGGGACCGAACAAGAAGAAGAAGCCCGTGCAGGACGACGACTTCTTCTTTTTCTGAAATCTGCGGCCGCCTCACCAGGCGGCCGAAACGTCATTAGTGCGCTTTCGCCGAAACGGCGAAATGCCTTAGGGGCCGACGATGCAATCCGCCGCATGTCTCATGGCTATGAAATTCCCGTTCGGCGGCTATTGTGCGCCGAGATCGGAGAGGCATATGTCGGTCTGGCAACGTCTTAGTGCCTTCATTGGGTCGCCCTCGGAACGCACGGGGCTGGTGGGCTCGATCATCAACGCCCTCGATCCCGACACCTGGCTGCCGGGTGGGCGGGATGCCGCGTTCACGCTGGCGCTGATTGCGCTCTCGGCCAAGATGGCGGTGTCGGATGGCGTGGTCACCGCCTCGGAACTGCGCGCCTTCCAGCGCACCGTGGAAATCCCGCCGGGCATCGAGGAGCAGGTCGACAAGCTGTTCAAGCTCGCCCAGCAGGATGTGGCCGGCTACGAGGCCTATGCCAAGAAGGTGCGCCGGTTCTTCATCGACAGCCCGGATACGCTGGAGCACGTGCTCGACAGCCTGTTCTTCATCGCCTCGGCCGACGGCATGATCCACGAAGCCGAGCTTGATTACCTGAAGAACGTCAGCGACATTTTCGGTTTCGACGATGCCCGGTTCGAGCAGCTGACCTCGCAGCACGTGCTGTTCGACAAGGGCGCCGACCCCTATATCGTCCTCGGCCTTGCTCCCAGCGCCGAGCGCGACGAGGTGAAGCGGGTCTACCGCCTGCTGGTGGCCGAGCACCACCCCGACCGGCTGATCGCCAAGGGCGTGCCCGAGGAACTGATCGACGTGGCGACCGCCCGCATGGCGGCGATCAACAACGCCTATAACCAGATCATGAAGCGCGCCGCCTGACGGCGCGCAAGCTGACTGTGCGCTTGACTGGAACCTGCCGCGTCCCCCATATGCGCCTCGCCAGTTGACCGGGTGGCCGCTCCTGTTTCCGTGGGAGAGGAAAGTCCGGGCTCCATCGAAATACGGTGACGGCTAACGGCCGCCGGGGGCGACCCCAGGGAAAGTGCCACAGAAAGCAAACCGCCTGTGCTTCGGCACGGGTAAGGATGAAAGGGTGCGGTAAGAGCGCACCGCGGACCTGGCAACAGGGACGGCACGGCAAACCCCACCGGGAGCAAGACCAAATAGGGATGACACGGGGATCGGGTGAAAGCCCTTTGCCCAGCCGGTTTTCGAGGCCTGTCATCCGGGTTGGTTGCATAAGGCCGGCAGTAATGCCGGTCAAAGATGAATGGTCACCACGTCAGCGTCGTGAGACGCAGGCCCTACAGAACCCGGCTTATAGGTCAACTGGCATTTCATTTTTCGGGGCCGCTCACGATGGGCTGCACGAACCCGTGGGGCTGGATTTGGCCTACCCACCGGCTGTCATCCCAGCGAAAGCTGGGACCATTCATCCACTTGTGCTGCGGCGAGTTGGGTCCCAGCTTTCGCTGGGATGACTCCGAGTTTAGGGAGCGATTGGCGCATCCCATCGTGAACCGAGGTGGTACGTTCGAGTCCTCTATTTACGACATTGTGTATGAAAAACTTGACACTATGTCGTGTTCATCTTACACACCCTCCCAACACTGAACCGGGGCTGGGAGGCCGAGATGAGTTTCAAGGAATGGGAAGCCGTGGTGAACATCATCGCGGCGATCGTGATCGGCGCCTGGGTGATCTTCGAGGCGCTGGCCAACCCGTCGGCGACGGTCGCGGCCGTGGCCGGCCGGCTGCTCTGGGCGATCCTCTACGGGGTGCTGTTCACCATCGCGGCGATGATCGTGATGTCGATCCTCGTCTCCATCGCGCGGCGCGAGGGGTTCAGGGATGAGAAGGCGGATGAACGCGACAAGCTGGTGGGCCTGCGCGCCATGCGCAACGGCTACGTCGTTGCCTCGATCGCCGGGGTCGCCAGCTTGTTCTATCTCGCCTTCGCGGCTGACCCCGCCGAGGCGGCGTACGTGCTGTTCTTCGGACTGATGCTGGCCGGCGTGGTCGATGCCGCCTCGCGGCTCGTCTACTACCGGATCGGCTGAGCGCCATGGGCAAGGGACAGGCACGGATCGACAACACCATCCGCACGCTTCGCTTCAATGCCGGCGAGATGACCCAGGCAGCGCTGGCCGAGAAGGTGGGCGTCACCCGCCAGACCATCGTCGCCATGGAGCAGGGGCGCTACTCGCCCTCGCTCGAAGTCGCCTTCCGGGTGGCACGGGCCTTCGGCGTGCCGCTCGAGCAGGTGTTCCAGTATCGTGGGGAGGGCGAGTGATGCTTGCCGCAATCGTCGAGCGCTATGGTGCTCCTGAAGCTCTGACGATCCGGGAGGTCCCGACGCCCGAGCCCGGACCCGAACAGGTGCTGGTGCAGATCCATGCCAGCGTCGTGACGCCCTCCGACGTGGCGTTCCGCAACGGCGAATTGTGGATCGCGCGGCTGTTCTCCGGCCCGTTCAAGCCGCGGCTGCCGATCCTCGGCGATGCCTTTGCTGGCATTGTAGTTCGCGTCGGAGCTGGGGTCACCGGCTTCGCCGTCGGCGATCGGGTTGCGGGCTCGACCGGTCCGGAGCTTGCCGCACACGCTCAGTTCGCCGTGGTCGATCAGGCTGGCGCGATCGTCAAACTGCCGGACGGAGTGGCGTTCGGCGCTGCCGCCGGGCTCTGCGACGGTGGACTCACGGCACTGCCGTTCCTGCGCGACCAGGGGCAGGTGCGGGCCGGCCAGCACGTGCTGGTCAACGGCGCGTCGGGCAGCATTGGCACCACGGCGGTGCAACTGGCACGGGCCATGGGAGCGGTGGTGACCGGGGTCACCAGTACGCGCAATGTCGAACTGGTCCGGGCTCTCGGCGCGGATCGGGTGATCGACTACACCAAGGAGGAGTTCACTGCCGCTGACGCGGCCTACGACGTGATCTTCGACACGGTCGGCAAATCCAGCTTCGCCCGCTGCCATGATGCGCTGAAGCCGGAGGGTATTTACCTGTCGCCGACGCCGATGCTGTCGCCCACCATGCTCAAGAGAACCGGCCGCCGGGCCCGCTTCGCCGCGACCGGCCTGAGGCGGCCGGTCGACAAGGCCAAGGACCTGATCCAGCTGTTCGACTGGGTGAGCCAAGAGAAACTCCGCACCGTCATCGAACGTGATTACGCGCTGGCCGAGATCGCCGCGGCGCATGCCCGGGTCGAGACCGGTCACAAGGTCGGATCCATCGTGGTGAACATGCCCGTAACCTCAATGGAACCTTAACCTCCCCGCCGCAAAGTGCGCCGATACCCAGTATGGGTGATTTTTCTTGTACCGGCGGCGCCGGCGTGGAGTTCGAGCGGGAATGAGTGAGCCCAAGGGCAGCGACAGCCAGGCGCCACATGTGCCGGTGCTGCTGGCCGAGGTGCTCGATGCGCTGGCCCCGCTCGAGGGTGCGCGTATCCTCGATGGCACGTTCGGGGCAGGGGGCTACTCCCGCGCCCTGCTGGAAGCCGGCGCTTCCGTGGTGGCGCTCGATCGCGACCCCTCGGTGCTGCCGCACGCTGAGCGCCTCAGCGCCGATTTCCCGAATCGCTTCAAGTTCGTGCCCGGCACCTTTTCCAATCTGGATGAGCTGGCCGAGGGCCCGGTCGATGGCGTGGTGCTCGATATTGGCGTCTCGTCGATGCAGCTCGACCAGGCGCAGCGCGGTTTCTCCTTCATGCAGGAAGGTCCGCTCGACATGCGGATGTCGTCGGATGGTGAGTCCGCTGCCGATCTGGTGAATAGTCTCGCCGAATCTGACCTCGCCAACCTGCTGTTCGCCTTCGGCGAGGAACGCAAGTCGCGCCGCATCGCCAGCGCCGTCGTCGCGGCGCGCGCCACCGCGCCGATCGCGACCACGACGCAACTGGCGCGGCTGATCGAAAAGACCATCGGCCGCAAGCCCGGCGATGCGCACCCGGCGACCCGCAGCTTCCAGGCGCTCCGCATCGCGGTGAATGGCGAGTTCGACCAGCTGGTCGGCGGGCTGTTCGCCAGCGAGCGGCTCTTGGCCGAGGGTGGGCGGCTCGCCGTCGTCACCTTCCATTCGCTCGAAGACCGGATCGTCAAACGCTTCTTCGACCCCGAGAAGGGTGCGCCGACGCAGTCCCGCCACCTGCCGCAGGTTATCCAGGAGGCGCCGCGCTGGGCCCGTTCGGGTAAGGCGCTGAAGGCCTCGTCCGCCGAGCTCGCGCGCAATCCGCGCTCCCGTTCCGCCACTTTGCGCGCGGGGACCAGGACCACCGCTCCGGCGCGCGTCATGAGTTACGCCGGGCTGGGCGTGCCGCTGTCGCGAGGTGCCGCATGATCAAGATGCTCAACGCCGTGATGGTCTGCACCAGCCTTGTCGGGCTGGTCGGCGTCTATGCGCTCAAGTACTCGGTCGAGGACATCGCCAGCGCCAAGGTGGCGCTCGAGCGCAAGATCGACCGGCAGGAAGGCGATCTCAGTCTGCTCAAGGCCGATTGGTCGTACCTCAACCAGCCTGCCCACGTCGCGCCGATCGTCGCCCGCCATCAGGAAGCGCTGGCTCTGGTGCCGACGGCGCAGGATCAGTTCGGCCGCATGGACAACCTGCCGATGCGACCGGCCGCACCCGACACGGTAGCGCTCGACGCGCTGCTTTCCTCGCTCGATGCGGGCATCGACCCGATCGAACAGCTGATCGAGGCCAACTAGATGGCGATCATCACCGAAGGCGCCGAGACCATTTCGCTTGATGGCGGGCGGAAGGCGCGCGGCAATCTCACCAAGGCGCGCATCCGCTGGGTCATCGTGGCGCTGGTGCTGGTGTTCGCCACGGTCGGCGGCCGGCTGATCCAACTCGGCGCCACCGTCACCGATTCCACCATCGAAGGCATCGAACGCGATGTCATTACCGCCAGCCGCCCGCCGGTGCTCGATCGCAACGGGCTCGAGATGGCGGTCGATATCCGCGTCCCCTCGCTGTTCGCCGAGCCGCGTCGCATCATCGATGTCGAAGAAGCGGTGCAAAAGCTCCGGACCGTGCTGCCCGACCTCAACGAGGATTGGCTGCGCAAGCGCCTCAGCGGCGACAAGGGCTTCGTCTGGGTGAAGCGCGAGCTGACCCCGGCAATCGAGGAGAAGATCTTTCAGCTCGGCATTCCCGGGCTCGATTTCGTCACCGAAAGCAAGCGTTTCTACCCCTCGGGGCAGGAGGCGTCGCACATCCTCGGCTCGGTCAATATCGACAACCAGGGCACCATGGGCATCGAAAAGCACATGGACGACGACAGCCTGGCGCTGCTGCAGTCGATCGGCCTCGCCCGCGGCAACGAGATGACGCCGGTGAACCTCGCCATCGACCTGCGCGTGCAGCACGTGATGTACGAGCAGTTGCAGGATGCGCTGGTCCGCTACAAGGCGATCGCCGCTGCCGGCGTGATGATGGACGTGAAGACCGGCGAGATCGTCGCGCTGGCGTCGTTGCCGGATTTCGACCCGAACAACCCCTCGACCCTGTTCCAGGACTATAACGGGGTGAAGAACGACCGCTTCAACCGGATCACCTCGGGCATCTACGAGCTCGGCTCGACCTTCAAGACGGTGACGCTGGCCGGGGCGCTGGATAGCGGCAAGGTGCGCATCACCGACCAGTTCGATGCCCGTTTCGGGGTGCGCTTCGGTCGCTTCACCATCGACGATTTCCACGGCAAGCACCGCGTGCTGAGCGTGCCCGAGGTCTACAAGTACTCGTCCAACATCGGCACCATCAAGATCATGCAGCAGCTGGGCAAGGACGATTTCCGCGCCTTCCTGGGCAAGATCGGCATGGACAAGCCGGTGCCGTTCGAGCTGCCCGAAATGCGCAAGCCCAAGGTGCCGGACAAGTTCTCCGAGATCGTCGCGGCGACCTCGAGCTTCGGGCACGGCCTGTCGGTGTCGCCGCTGCACATGGTTCGCGCCGTCGCAGCCTTCGTCAACGACGGCAACATGGTGCCGCCGACGCTCTACAAGCGCAGCGAAGCCGAGGCGCGCCAGCTCTACGAGCAGGTGATTTCGCCGGGCACCAGTGCCGAGGTCCGCTACCTGATGCGGCTCAATGCGCTCGAGGGCTCGGGCACGCAGATGAACAAGCTGGCCAACGGCTACCGGGTGGGCGGCAAGACCGGCACCGCCGAAAAGGTCGTGGGAAGGACATACTCTTCGGACAAGACCTTCGCGGTGTTCGCGTCGGCTTTCCCGCTCGACAATCCGCGTTACGCCATGGTGGTGATCGTTGACGAACCGCAGGACGAAAACGCCCAGTCCGGCCATACGGCCGGCTGGAACGCCGGCCAGGTGACCGGTCGTGTGGTGCAGAGGGTTGCGCCGATGCTTGGAATCGCGCCCGACTTCAGCGAAATGTTGGATACAAGCCTTGTCCCAGTCGAACTCCGCTGAAGCCATTCGAGAAGAAAGCGTGGACGTGCCTTTCGCGCTCACAGAACTGCTGAAAGGGGCAGGAGCCCCTGAGGTCCCAGCCATCGAGGTCGAGGGCATCAATGCCGACAGCCGCGCCATCGGGCGCGGCGAGGCGTTCTTCGCGCTGCCCGGCACGCGCGTGCATGGCGATGGCTTTGCGGCGCAGGCCGTCGGCCGTGGCGCCAGCGTGATGATCAGCGATCGCCAGCCGGACGCCGACCCCGGCGTTCCGGTAGTGCTGGTCGAGGACGTGCGCGCCGCCTATGCGCAGGCCGCGGCCCGGCAATTTGCGCCGCAGCCTGATGTCGCGGTCGCCGTCACCGGCACCAATGGCAAATCCTCGATCGTTTCGTTCGTGCGCCAGATCTGGGATGCCTGTGGCATCGCGGCGGCCAGCCTCGGCACCGTGGGCGTCGAGACCAGTGCCGGCATCCGGCCGCGCGAACTCACCACCTCGGACGCACTGTCGCTGCATCGCGACCTCGGCGAGCTCAAGGCCGAAGGCATCGGCCACATCGCCATGGAAGCTTCGAGCCAGGGGCTCGACCAGCGCCGGGTCGACGGCATCCGCTTCAACGCCGTGGCCTTCACCAATCTCAGTCGCGATCATCTCGACTATCACCGCGACATGGACACGTACCGGGACGCGAAACTCCGCTTGTTCACCGACCTGATCGCCGAGGGCGGCGCGGCGGTGGTCAATGCCGACGACCCCGAGCACATGCCATTCCTGTTCGCCGCGCTCGATCGTGGCGCGACGCTGATGACGGTGGGCAAGGAAGGCGCGTTCCTCGAACTCACCGAGATCCGCAACGAGGGCTATGGCCAGCGGGTCACCGGCCGCATGGTCGGCGAGCCGGTCAGTTTCCTCTTGCCGCTCACCGGTGCGTTCCAGGTCAACAATGCCGCAGTGGCACTGGCGCTGGCCGTCGCCACCGGCGCCTCCGCCGACAAGGCGGTGAAGGCGCTGGAGCACCTCAAGGGCGCCAAGGGGCGGCTCGAGCTGGTGGCCGAGCACAATGGCGCGGCGATCTTCGTCGATTACTCGCATAAGCCCGTAGCGCTCGAGACAGCACTCGAGTCGCTCAGGCCCTATGCCAGGAACCAGTTGCGGCTGGTGTTCGGCTGCGGCGGTGATCGCGACAAGGGCAAGCGCCCGATCATGGGCGACGTGGCCGAGCGGCTGGCCGACGATGTCATCGTCACCGACGACAACCCGCGCACCGAGGACGCGGCGACCATTCGCGCCGAAATCCTCGCTGCGGTGCCCAGGGCACTCGAGGTCAGCGATCGCCGCAAGGCCATCGAGACCGGCATTTCACGTTTAGAGCCGGGCGACGTGCTGCTGATTGCGGGCAAGGGCCACGAGGACTATCAGATCATCGGCACCACCAAGCACCATTTCTCCGACCACGAAGTGGTGCTGGAGACGCTGAAAGGACTGTAGCGCCGATGCGACCGCTCTGGACCGTCGCCGAGGTCGTCAAAGCCACCGGCGGCCGGCCCGAAGGCCTGTCGGACGGCCCGATCTCCTCGATCTCGATCGATTCCCGCGAAATCGCCCCGGAGGCGCTGTTCGTCGCGATCCGCGGCGACACCCATGACGGGCACGATTTCGTGGCGAAGGCGATCGAAGCCGGCGCCACCGCGGCGCTGGTGTCGGAGGCCTATCACGCCGCGCATGGCGGCAAGAACCTGATCGTCGTGCTCGATACCCTCAAGGCGCTGGAGCAGCTTGGCATCGCGGCGCGAGCCCGCAATCGCGGCCAGATCATCGCGGTGACCGGCAGTGCCGGCAAGACCACCACCAAGGAAGCGATCCGCACCGTGCTCGCCGCCTATGGTGAGACGCACTACTCGATCAAGAGTTTCAACAACCACTGGGGTGTGCCGCTGATGCTGGCGCGGCTGCCGCGCGAAGCGCAGTTCGGGGTGTTCGAGATCGGCATGAACCATGCCGGCGAGATCACGCCGCTGGTGCAGATGGTCCGCCCGCATATCGCTGTCATCACCACGGTGGCGGCGGCGCATCTCGAGTTCTTCGACTCGGTCGCCGACATCGCCGCAGCCAAGGCCGAGATCTTCCTCGGTCTCGAGCCCGGCGGCACGGCGCTGCTCAACGCCGACCACGATCACCTGCATATCCTGTTCGCCCACGCCCGGGCGGCTGGTGTCGGCAAAGTGGTGACCTATGGCTTCGACGAGAGCGCCGACTGGCATATCGGCCGGGTCGACACCTCGGCCTCGACGACACTGGCTGAGGTGACGCACGGCGCCGACCGATACGATCTGCGGCTGCAGGTGCCCGGCCGCCACATGGTGGCGAACGCCGTGGCGGCGCTGGCGGTGGCGCAGATTTCGGGCGAAGGCACCCGCGCTGCGGTGGCGGCGCTTGCCAAGTTCGGCGCGCCGGAGGGCAGGGGGCTGACCCTGCGGTTGGGCCCCAACGCCAAGCCGCTGCTGCTGGTCGATGAGAGCTACAACGCCAACGTCGCCTCGATGACCGCGGCGATGGACCTCTATGGCTCAGTGCGTCCGCCCGATGGCCGCAAGTTCCTGGTGCTCGGCGATATGCTGGAGATGGGACCGCAGGGCCCACAGCTGCATGCCGGGCTCGCCAACGCGGTGCTGAAGACCGGCGCCACCGAGATCTACCTGGTCGGCGCGGCGATGCGTTCGCTGGCCGATGAGCTCCGGCATCGGGCTGAGAACGACCGCGACATTCCCGCTGTGACGCATATGCCGAGCGCCGAGGAGATCAGTGATACCGTGCTCTCGGCGCTTGCCTATGGCGACGCAGTTATGGTCAAAGGGTCGAAAGGCGTCCGCCTCTCACCTCTGGTGCAGAAGATCCGCGAGCGCTTCCAGAACGCCTAAAGCGCTTTCAGTCCGACGGGTGGGACACCGACAGCATGCTGTATTTCCTCGGGCAGTTGGGCGATAGCCTCGCCGCCTTCAATGTGTTCCGTTACATCACCTTCAGGACGGCCGGCGCGGTGATGACCGCGCTGTTCTTCGTGTTCCTGTTCGGCCCCGGCATGATCGCGGCGCTCCGCATCCGGCAGGGCAAGGGCCAGCCGATCCGCGAGGATGGCCCGGCCGGGCATCTGTTGACCAAGAAGGGTACGCCCACCATGGGCGGGCTGATGATCCTGTCGGCGACGGTGATCTCGATCCTTTTGTGGTCCAACCTCTCGAACGGCTATGTCTGGGTGGTTCTCGGCGTCACGGTTTCGTTCGGCGCCATCGGCCTTTACGACGATTACCTCAAGGTCAAGCGCATGTCGCATGCCGGCTTTTCCGGCCGGCAGCGGCTGATCCTCGAGGCGATCATCGGCGCCGTCGCCTGCTATTTCATCTCGGTGCTGGGCGATCCCGCCACCTCGACCTCGCTGTTCTTCCCGTTCGTCAAAGGGCTGGCGATTAATCTTGGCTGGTTCTTCGTGCTGTTCGGCGCCTTCGTGGTCGTTGCGGCCGGCAATTCGGTGAACCTCACCGATGGCCTCGATGGCCTCGCCATCGTGCCGGTGATGGTCGCGGCCGCGTGCTTCGGCCTCATTGCCTATCTCGTCGGTTCGGCCACCTTCTCGGAATACCTGTTCCTCAACCCGGTTCCAGGCACCGCCGAACTCTCGGTGGTCTCAGGCGCGCTGATTGGCGCGGGCCTTGGCTTTCTGTGGTTCAATGCGCCGCCGGCGCAGATCTTCATGGGCGATACCGGCTCGCTCGCCCTGGGCGGCGCGCTCGGCACCATCGCAGTCGCCACCAAGCACGAAATCGTTCTTGCCATCATCGGCGGCCTGTTCGTGCTCGAGGCCGTCTCGGTGATCGTCCAGGTGGTCTCGTTCAAGCTCACCGGCAAGCGCGTGTTCAAGATGGCGCCGATCCACCACCATTTCGAAATGATGGGCTGGACCGAAAGCCAGGTGGTGATCCGCTTCTGGATCATCAGTTTTGTGCTGGCGCTGATCGGGTTGAGCTCGCTGAAGCTGCGCTAAGTCACACGAGCTACCGCCGCCTTCACCTCCCCACCGGTGTCATCCCAGCGAAAGCTGGGACCCAACTCTCAGCTGGTGCGGGCGACGAAGTGGGTCCCAGCTTTCGCTGGGATGACATCGAGTATGTGGGGGAAATGCTGCCATGCTTGAACGAGATATGTGGCCACGGCGCTGACAGCCCCCCGACTCGCAAAACGCGAGTGTCGTTGCGAAGTTGGTAACCAACCGGGCGCTACAATTTGCATCTAGTTGTGCGTACGGGAGGCCGTCCCGATCAGGCGGCGTCAAAGCATGTTTTCACGCGAGCGTAAGACCCCCATCGCCGAGTGGTGGTGGACGATCGACAAGTCACTGCTTGCGGCGTTGATCCTGCTGCTGCTGGTCGGTGTGCTGCTGAGCTTTGCGGCCAGCCCGCCGGTGGCCGAGCGGCTGGGCCTCGGGCCCTGGCACTTCATCATCCGCCAGGCGATCTTCGCGGCGCTTGCCGTGCCGGTGATGATTGCAGCGTCGATGCTGCCGCACCGGGCGGCGCGCATTGCGGCGCTGGCGGTGCTGGTGGTTTCCATCGTCATGCTGTGGCTGACCTTGCGCTTCGGCGTCGAGGTCAAAGGCGCAAAGCGCTGGATCTCCATCGCCGGCAACACGGTGCAGCCGTCCGAATTCGTCAAGCCGGCCTTTGCCGTCATCGGCGCCTGGCTGTTTGCCGAGAGCATGAAGCGGCCGGGTGTGCCGGCGCGCATCATCGCCACCGGCATCATGCTGATGATCGTCGGCGGGCTGCTGCTGCAGCCCGATATCGGGCAGACGGCGCTGGTGCTCGCCACCTGGGGCGTGCTGCTGTTCCTCTCCGGCATCTCGTGGTTCGTGATCATCGGGCTGGGAGCGGCCGGCGTTGGCCTGCTGTTCGCCGCCTATCTGTTCTTCCCGCACTTTGCCAAGCGCATCGACAGCTTCGTCAACCCGGAAGGCGGCAACACCTACCAGGTCGACAAGGCGCTGAGCTCGCTGCTCGAAGGCGGCTGGTTCGGGCGCGGTCCGGGCGAGTCGCTGGCCAACAAGGTGATCCCCGACGCCCATGCCGACTACGTGTTCTCGGCCGCGGCAGGGGAGTTCGGCATCCTGTTCTGCCTGTTCATCGTGGCGCTGGTCGGCTTCATCGTGGTCAAGGCGCTGATCGGGGCGCAGCAGCAGTCGAGCCTGTTCTCGCGTCTCGCGGCCTCGACCCTGGCGATCCAGTTCGGGCTGCAATGCGCCATCAACCTGGCGGTCAATCTCAGCCTGATCCCGCCCAAGGGCATGACCCTGCCGTTCGTCTCTTATGGCGGCACCTCGATGCTCGCCATTGCCTTCGCCATGGGGCTGATGCTGGCCCTGACCCGCAAGAAGCCGGAAGAGCGCCTCGCGACCGGGCTTCCCGTCTATCGCAGCGGAGTGCTATCCCCCGCCGAATGAGCAGATTCGTCCTAATGGCCGGCGGTACGGGAGGCCATCTCTTCCCGGCAATGGCGTTGGCGCAGGAATTGCGCCGGCGCGGTCACGATATCCAGTTGATGACCGATCACCGCGTCGCCTCCTATGGCGACGGCTTTCCGGCGAGCGCGACGCATATCGTGCCCTCGGCGACGCCCTCGGTCAGCAACCCGATCAAGTTCGTGACGGCGGGGTTCAAGATCCTCGGCGGCATCGGCGTCGCCCATGGCACGCTCGGCCGGGTGAAACCTGACGCGGTGATCGGCTTTGGTGGCTATCCGGTGTTCCCACCGTTCGTCGCGGCGAGCCTCCGCGGTATCCCGGGGATCCTGCACGAACAGAACGCGGTGATGGGGCGAGCCAACCGGGCGCTGGCCAAGATGGCCAAGCTAATCGCGCTGAGCTTTGCGCGCACTCTCAAGGCCGAGGCCTTTGCCGACAAGTCGGTGCTGGTCGGCAACCCGGTGCGCGACCGGGTGCGGAACGTCGCCAAGGTGCCATATCCCGATCTCGAGGCCGGTGGCTCGATCCGGCTCCTGGTGTTCGGCGGCAGCCAGGGCGCCCGGGTGTTTGCGGATCTGGTGCCTCCGGCGATCGCCGAACTGCCGCCCGAGATCCGCTCGCGGCTGCGCGTGGTGCAGCAATGCCGGGCCGAGGATCTCGACCGCGTCGCCGAGACCTACCGGCAAGCCAAGGTCAATGTCGAGCTCGCCTCGTTCTTCGACGACCTGCCGGAGCGCATGGCCGCTTCGCACCTCGTCGTCTCGCGCTCGGGCGCTTCGACCATTGCCGAACTTACCGCCATCGGCCGGCCGGCCATCCTCGTGCCGCTGCCCGGCGCCATCGATGCCGACCAGAAGAACAACGCACTGGTGATGGAGGCTGCCGGTGGCGGCTGGATCGCCGAGCAAGCCACGCTTACGCCACTATCGCTTGGCACTCGCTTGGCATCACTTCTGGGTGACCGGGATGTGCTGCAGCGGGCCGCAGCTGCGGCCAGATTGCTGGGCCAGCCCGACGCCGTCACCAAGCTCGCCGACGCGGCAGAACGCCTCGCGGCCAAGGGGAACAAACCACAATGAAGATGCCGCGCAACATCGGACCGGTGCACTTCGTCGGCATCGGCGGCATCGGCATGAGCGGCATCGCCGAGATCCTGCACAACCAGGGCTATAAGGTCCGCGGCTCGGACAGCGCCGAGAACCCCAACGTGCAGCGGTTGCGCAAGATGGGTATCGAGGTGGAGATCGGCCAGAGCGCCGACAACCTCAAGGATGCGGCCGTCGTCGTCATTTCCTCGGCGATCAAGAAGGGCAACCCGGAACTGGCCGCCGCCCGGGCGCGTGGCCTGCCGGTGGTGCGCCGCGCCGAGATGCTGGCCGAGATCATGCGGTTCAAGAACGCCATCGCCATCGGCGGTACGCACGGCAAGACCACTACGACGACGCTGGTGGCGACGCTGCTCGATGCGGCGAATTACGACCCCACCGTCATCAATGGCGGCATCATCAATGCCTATGGCACCAATGCCCGCCTCGGCGACGGCGAGTGGATGGTGGTCGAGGCCGACGAGTCTGATGGCACCTTCGTCAAGCTGCCGGCGGACGTGGCTATCGTCACCAATGTCGATCCCGAGCACCTCGACTATTACGGCGACTTCGACAAGGTGAAGCAGGCCTTCATCAACTTCGTCGAGAACGTGCCGTTCTACGGCTTTGCCGTGATGTGCCTCGATCACCCCGAAGTGCAGGCGCTGGTCGGGCAGATCCGCGATCGCCGCGTCATCACCTATGGCCGCAACCCGCAGGCCGACGTCCGGCTGGTCGATCTCGAAAACCATGACGGCGTGCAGCATTTTTCAGTCGAGATCCGCGACCGCATCCGGATGACGCATCTGAGGATCGACGGGCTCGAGCTGCCGATGCCGGGCGAGCACAACGCGCTCAACGCTACGGCGGCGATCGCCGTCGCCGACCAGTTGAAGGTGCCGGCCGAGGCGATCCGCAAGGGTCTCAAAAACTTCTCCGGCGTGAAGCGGCGCTTCACCAAGACCGGCACGGTCGGCGGCATCACCATCATCGACGATTACGGCCACCACCCGGTGGAGATCGGCGCGGTACTGAAGGCGGCCCGGCAATCGGCCCGGCGCGACGTCATCGCCGTGGTGCAGCCGCACCGCTACTCGCGCGTCCACGACCTGTTCAACGAATTCGCCACCTGCTTCAACGATGCCGACACGGTGATCGTCGCACCGATCTATGCGGCGGGCGAAACGCCGATCGACGGCGTGACGCACGAAGAGCTGGTCGCCCGCATCCGGGCCCGCGGTCACCGCGATGCGCGGGTCATCGATCGGCCGGAAGCCCTGGCGCCGCTGATCGCTTCGCGCGCCGCCGAGGGCGACTATGTCGTGCTGCTCGGCGCCGGCAACATCACGCAGTGGGCGGCCTCGCTGCCCGCCGAACTTGGCGCCCTGATCGGCAAGGAGCCTGAGCTCACATGAACGTTCATGTCCCCCAGTGGCCTGACCTGCTTCCGACGCTCGGCAGCTGGACCTCCGAGGTCCGCGGCCAGCTGATCGCCAACCAGCCGCTCGACGAGATGACGACGCTCAGGGTAGGGGGGCCGGCGCAGCTGTTCTTCCGCCCGGTCGACGAAGCCGACCTGGCGTTCTTCCTCAAGCACCTGCCGGCGGAGATCCGCGTCACCGTGGTCGGGCTCGGCTCGAACCTCCTGATCCGCGATGGCGGTCTCGATGGCGTGGTGATCCGGCTGCCGGCCAAGGGCTTTGGCGCCATCGATATCCTCGATGGCCACCGGGTGCGGGCCGGCGCCGCGGTGCCGGACGTGAAGGTCGCGACCGCTTCGGCCGAGGCGGGCATTGACGGGCTGTGGTTCTATCGCGGCATCCCCGGCGGCATCGGCGGGGCGCTCTACATGAATGCCGGCTGCTATGGCACCGAGACGCGCAACCGCATGGTCGAGCTGCGTGCCGTGACCCGGCAGGGCGAGATCATCACACTCACCAACGAGCAGATGGGCTACCTCTACCGCAAGTCGAACGGCCCGCGCGGCGCAGTGTTCACCTCGGCCACCTACCAGGGCTTTGCCGGCGACTCGGAGAAGATCCTCACCGAGATGCGCACCGTCACCGAGCGGCGCGAGAGCACGCAGCCGACCCGTGCCAAGACCGCCGGCTCGACCTTCAAGAACCCCGAGGGACATTCGAGCTGGAAGGTGATCGACGAGGCCGGTGGCCGCGGCTTCACCTTCGGGCGAGCGCAGATGAGCGAGATGCACTCCAACTTCCTCATCAACATGGGTGAAGCGGATGCGTTCGAGGTCGAAACCGTCGGCGAGTCGATCCGCCAGAAGGTGCGCGACAAGCACGGCATCGAGCTGAAGTGGGAAGTCCGCCGCATGGGGCATTTCGTGCCCGGGCGCGAAGTGCGCGAGTTCATGGACGGGGCGCCGTTCACGGGAGCGGTTTAGTGACCGCCGTTCTGCCGGTGCTCGCTGACCCCCACCCCTGTCCCCTCCCCGCAAGGGGGAGGGAGATGCTCCCGACCAATCATCATCGCCTCACCTACGGAGCATGCGGCTCCATCGTCCCCCTCCCCCTTGCGGGGAGGGGACAGGGGTGGGGGTCCACAGTCACCGGCGTCCGAGAGATCACTCCATGACCAAGCACGTCGCCGTCCTGATGGGCGGCATTTCGAATGAGCGGTCGGTGTCGATCGCCTCGGGCACCGGGTGCGCCCAGGCGCTGCGGAATGGCGGCTACCAGGTCACCGAGGTCGATGTCGGCTACGATATCGCCGAGGTCCTGCGCGAGCTGAAACCCGATGTCGCCTTCAACGCGCTGCACGGCCGCTATGGCGAGGATGGCACCATCCAGGGCGTGCTGGAATTCCTGCGCATTCCCTACACGCATTCGGGCGTGCTGGCTTCGGCGCTGGCGATGGATAAACACCAGGCCAAGATCATGTTCAAGGCGGCCGGCATCCCGGTCACCGATCACACCATTGCCAGCCGGGCGGAAGTCGCGCGCGCCCACGTCATGGCGCCACCCTATGTGGTGAAGCCGATCGCTGACGGTTCGAGTCTGGGCATCTTCATCGTCAAGGCCGACCAGTCGCACCCGCCGCAGGAGCTGCTGCGCGAGGACTGGAACTCGGGCGAAGAGGTGATGGTCGAGCGCTACATTCCCGGCCGCGAGCTCACCTGCGCGGTGATGGGCGACGTGGCGCTGGGGGTGACCGAGATCGTTACCGACCTCAGCTTCTACAATTATGAGGCAAAGTACGCCCATGGCGGCTCGCGGCACGTCATTCCGGCTGAAATTCAACCGAAAATTTACGACAAAGTGCAGAAGATGGCGCTTAAGGCGCATGCTGCGCTTGGGTGCCGGGGCGTGTCGCGGAGTGACTTCCGCTACAACGACCAGGCAGGGCCGGACGGCGAGCTCGTCTGCCTCGAGATCAACACCCAACCAGGCATGACCGAAACGTCACTGGTTCCCGAACAGGCCCGCCATGCCGGCCACTCGTTCGAGGAGCTGGTTGCCTGGATGGTGGAGGATGCGAGTTGCAACAGGTAGGGGCTAAGAGTTTCGCCAACGCCCAGCCTGTCGATCCCCGTCATTTTCCTGTTCCACTGCCCCGCACCGGCCGGCGTGCCTTGGTCAAGGCCAGCCATGTCTGGGTGCTGCACAAGCAGGTCATTACCCGCATCGTCGGGGCAGTCCTCGCGCTGCTCGTGGCGTTCGGCCTCTATGAAGCGCGCGATGTCATCGGCTCGGCCGGTCTCACCGCCTACCGGTTCGTGCAGGGCGAGTTCGCCCAGGCCGGCTTCGGCATCGATGCGATCGAGATCACCGGGCAGACGCTGACCGACGACAAGGACATCATCACGCTGTTGACCGTCGGCACCGGCAATTCGACGCTGACCTTCGATGCGCAGAAGGCGCAGGCGCGACTCGAATGGCTCCGCGCCGTGAAATCCGCCACCGTCCGCAAGGTCTATCCCAACCGGGTCATCGTCTCGATCGTCGAGAAGGTGCCGGTGGCGCGCTGGCGCATCGGCGACACCACCTGGCTGATCGACGAGACCGGCAAGAAGATCGGCACCGATATCAGCTCCTATACCGACCTGCCGCTGCTGATCGGGGAGGGGGCCGGCGATGACGGCGTCGCCATGGTGCGGGTGCTTGCCCGTCACGAAGGGCTCGACGACCAGCTCGCCGCGCTCAGCCGGATCGGCGATCGGCGCTGGGATCTGATCTATCGTAATGGCCTCCGCGTGCAGCTGCCCGAGAGCGGCGTAGCGCAGGCGCTCGACCAGCTCGAAATGTATCAGACCGATTATGCGCTGCTCGAGCGCGACGTGTCGGTGATCGACCTGCGCGTTCCCGGCATTGTCACCCTCAAGCCCGGTGAGATCGCTGCGGCGCAGATCGCCGAAGCGAAGGGCAGCAAGGGCAAGAAGCCCGCCAAGAAACCCGCGAGCGCCCCGGCGGCGACCGCTCCCGCTGCGGCGCCACAGGCCGCGGCTCCCGTCGTGCCTGTAACTCGGACTCAGTAAGACCATGATGACCGATGCCCTGACCGCGCGGCTCAAGCCCGTACAGCCCGGCCGCACTTCGCTGGTGACGGTGCTCGATATCGGTTCGACCAAGATCTGCTGCGTCATCGCGCGATTGGTGCCGCGCCCCGAGGGCAAGTCGCTCAGGGGCCGGACCCACAATGTCGAAGTGATCGGCTTCGGCTATGGCCCGTCGTCGGGCATCAAGAGCGGTGTCATCACCGACCTCGACAAGGCCGAGCAGGCGGTGCGCACCGTGGTCGGCATCGCCGAGCGCGCTGCCGGCGTCACCGTGCAGTCGGTGATCGTCAACGTCACCGCCGGCCGTCTCGGCTCCGAAACCTTCTCGGCGGGCGTCAACCTTGGCGGCCAGGAAGTGGAACGCGCCGATATCCAGCGCGTGCTGCGCGCGGTCAACGAGCGCTCCGTCCGCCCCGAGCGCTCGATCGTCCACGCGCTGCCGATCGGCTATGCCCTCGATGGCCAGAAGGGCATCAAGGATCCCAAGAACATGGTCGGCGAGAAGCTGTCGATCGATGTCGCGGTGGTCTCGGCCGAAACCCTCGCCATGCGCAATATCGAGCTGGTGCTGCACCGCTGCCACCTGCAGATCGAAGCGCTGATGGCGACCCCATATGCCTCGGGCCTTGCGACCCTCGTCGATGACGAGAGCTCGCTGGGCGTTGCCTGTATCGACTTCGGTGGCGCCACTACCACCGTTTCGGTGTTCTCCGAGGGGCAGCTGGTCTATGCCGACGCCATCGCCATTGGCGGGCATCACCTGACGCTCGATATCGCGCGCCAGCTCTCGGTCGGCATCGCCGACGCGGAGCGACTCAAGACCATGTACGGCTCGGTGCTGCCGGGCCAGACCGACGAGCGCGACATGATCGCCATCACCCCGGTCGGTGCGACTCGCGACGAGGCGCCGGGGCAGATTCCGCGTTCGCACATCACCCGCATCATCCGTCCGCGTGTCGAGGAAGTGCTCACCGCCATCAAGGATCGCATGCAGGCGACCGGCATGATGGATATCTGCGGCCGCCGATTCGTCCTGACCGGTGGCGCCAGCGAGCTCACCGGCCTGCCGGAAGTGGCGCGCCGGGTGCTGGCCCGTAACGTCCGCAATGGCCGCCCGATGGGGATTTCCGGCCTGCCCGAAATGGCCAAGGGCCCGGGATTCGCGACGGTTGCAGGGATGCTGATCTATCCGCAGGTATGCGCCCAGGAGTTCGTCGAACCGCATCGCGCCGCCCGGCTTACCGGCACCGACGGCTATTTCGCCCGGGTCGGCAACTGGCTCCGCACCAGCTTCTGAGTCTCGGGGCGCTCCCGGCCGCGACGCCGCCGGGCGCCCCTCACCTTCATGCTTAACGTAACGTATCCAAACGCTTAGCCTGGCTTGCAAATTGCCATCACGTTAACGGTTTTGAGGGCATTGTTAGGGTCTGGTTAACGAATTGGCGACTAATACTGGTCTCACACGCCACGCATGGGGCCATTCATGACCATCAACCTCACCATCCCGGACATTCAAGAACTGAAGCCGCGCATCACCGTGTTCGGTGTGGGCGGGGCTGGCGGCAACGCGGTCAACAACATGATCGCGTCGGGCCTTTCCGGAGTGGACTTCGTCTGCGCCAATACCGACGCACAAGCCCTGGCGCTCTCGAGCGCGCAGCGGATCATCCAGCTAGGCGTCTCGGTCACCGAGGGTCTCGGCGCCGGCTCCCACCCGGAAGTGGGCAGGGCGGCCGCTGAAGAGAGCTACGACGAGATCAACGATCACCTGAGCGGCGCGCATATGGTGTTCATCACCGCGGGCATGGGTGGCGGCACCGGCACCGGCGCTGCTCCCGTGGTGGCTCGCGCAGCCCGCGAGCAGGGGATCCTGACCGTCGGTGTGGTGACCAAGCCGTTCCAGTTCGAAGGCAACCGTCGTTCACGTCTGGCCGAAGACGGCATCGACGAGCTGCACCGGCATGTCGATACGCTGATCGTCATCCCGAACCAGAATCTCTTCCGCGTTGCCAACGAGAAGACCACCTTCGCCGACGCCTTCAAGATGGCGGACCAGGTGCTCTACTCCGGCGTCGCCTGCATCACCGACCTGATGGTCAAGGAAGGTCTGATCAACCTCGACTTCGCCGACGTGCGCGCCGTGATGCGCGGCATGGGCAAGGCGATGATGGGGACGGGCGAGGCTTCCGGCGAGGATCGGGCGCGGCACGCCGCCGAGGCGGCGATCGCCAACCCGCTGCTCGACGACGTGTCGATGCAGGGGGCGCGTGGCCTCCTGATCTCGATCACCGGTGGTCCGGACCTCACCCTTTACGAAGTCGACGAGGCGGCAAGCCGCATCCGCGAGGAAGTCGACTCGGATGCCAACATCATCCTCGGCGCCACGTTCGATCCGGATATGACCGGCACGATCCGTGTCTCGGTCGTCGCCACCGGCACCGACGCGACGATGGTCCAGGCGCTCGAGCCGATGAAGGCCAACCCGGCGCGCGTGCCGCTGCAGGCCGCGGTGATGCGCCAGGCCATGCCGGAGCGTGTTGCGATCGCCGAAGCTCAGCCGGAGCCCGAGTTCGAGACTCAGGTGGAGCAGGCCGTCGCCGAGGCGATCTCCTACGCCGAGCCGGCTTACCAGGAGTACCAGGAAGACGACGGCATCACCGTCGAGCCGTACATCCCGCAGGCCAGCCACACGCATCTCGAAGAAGCGCCGCGACTCATCGAGGCACCGATTCCCAGCGCCTATGTGCCCTCCAGTGCCGAGCGCCCCGACGGTCAGCGCCGGATGCCGCGCACCGAGGAGTTCCCGGCTGTTGCAAGGCAGTCACTCGCGGCGCAAGAAAAGCAGGAACCGGAGCCGCGCAATGCGCGTGCGCTGTTCAAGCGGCTGGCCTCCAATGTCGGCATTAGCCTTAAGTCGAACGAGCCGGCGCGGGCTGAGCCGGCGGTCGAGCCGAGCGCCGACGACGCCGCTGCCCGCAGCGCCATCGAGGCCGGAGGCGCCCGGAATTCGCGGGTTTCCGGTGGTGCTGAAGGCGCCCGCGGCAATGCCGACCAGTACGGTCGCGTACAGTCGCAGCCGGCTCAGAAAGAGCACATCGAGATCCCTGCCTTCCTCCGCAAACACGGCTAATAGCCGCGGGGGAAAGCCCGAATACACGCCCCCGGCGCGGCTTCCGCGCCGGGATTTTATTGTCTATGACTGCACCGGGTCGCAGACGGGGCTGGAGTCCTTAGAGCATGCATAAACTTTCGGCGCGGCAGCGGACTTTGGCCGATGCGCTCGAATTCAGCGGTTTCGGTGTTCATTCCGGCGCCCCTGTTACCCTCACTCTCGAGCCTGCTGCGCCCGATAGCGGTTATACCATCACGCGCCTGCTCGATGACGGCCGCCGTCACGGGCCCGTGCCGGTGCACTTTTCCCGCGTGACGCGGACGACGCTGTGCACCACGCTCGACCTTGGCGACAGCGTGTCGGTGGCGACCGTCGAGCATGTGGTTTCGGCGCTTTCCGGTATGGGCGTCGACAATGCCCACATGGTGCTGACCGGCGGCGAATGCCCGATCCTCGATGGCAGCGCCTGGCCGTTCGTCGAGGCCATCCAGCAGGTCGGCCTGATGGTGCAGCCGGCGCCGCGCCGCTACATCAAGATCATGCGCCAGGTGCTGGTACGCAACAACGAGGCCTCGGCCGCGCTTGAGCCCTATAACGGCCGGCTGCTGGACCTCGAGATCGACTTCGACAGCCGCGTCATCGGCCGCCAGCGGATGATCTTCGACTGGACGCCGCGCAAGTATTTCGAGGACGTGTCGCGGGCCCGCACCTTCGGGTTCGTGCGCGATGCCAAGATTCTCCGCCAGGCCGGCTATGCGCTCGGCTCCTCGATGGAAAATTCGATCACCGTGCACGAGGATCGGATTCTCAATCCGGGTGGCCTGCGCTACGAGGACGAGTTCGTCCGCCACAAGCTGCTCGACGCCATCGGCGACCTGGCGCTGTGCGGGCTGCCGATCTACGGTCGGTTCCGTTCCTACAAGGGTGGCCACGCCCTCAATGCCCTCGTGCTGCATGGGCTGTTCGCCAGCGAAGCCAACTACGAGATCGTCACGGCGGACCAGCTGCCGGCGGCGTTCGACGCGCTGGATGACATGCCCGAAGGGCTCAATGTACAATCGTACCTGCGGTCGGTCGGCTGACAGCCAGCGCCACAGTTTTGATTTCTTTTGTCAGTAGTTCGCCTGCCGTCTTAGGGTAGTGCGTTAAGGGATGGGGCAGGTCGTGACGATCTCTCAGCATGCAGGTATTTCGAGCCGGTTCGCACGTTTCGTGCTGATGGGCGCTGTCGTGGTGCTGCTCGCCGGCTGCAACCTGTTTGGCCAGCCCAAGATCAAGGAAGAGGCCATCGTCCCGCCCGAGACCCTGTACCAGCAGGCGCTCTCCGAAATGGATGCTCAGCGCTACGTCACTGCCGTCAAGACGCTGGAGAAGCTCGAGCGTCAGCACCCGTTCTCGGAGTTCAACGAGAAGGCCAAGCTGATGCAGGTCTACGGCAACTATCGCATCGGCAAGTTCGAGGAGGCGATTCTCGCAGCCGACCGCTATGTCGCGCTCTACCCGGGCTCCAAGGAGCTGCCTTACGTGCTCTACCTCAAGGGCAACTCGTATTTCGGCCAGATCAAGGACATCACCCGCGATCAGCAGATCTCGAAGAACGCCATCGAGACCTACTCGATGATCATCGCCAACTATCCTGACAGCAAGTACGCCAAGGACGCGCAGGAGAAGATGGTGGTCGGCGTCGACCAGCTTGCCGGCAAGGAGATGTCGGTCGGCCGCTACTACCTGGGCAACGGCAACTATCCGGCCGCGATCAACCGCTTCCGCGTGGTGGCCGAGCAGTTCCAGACCTCGACCCATATCGAAGAGGCGCTGTTCCGCCTGACCGAAGCGAACCTGGCGCTCGGCCTGATCTCCGAGGCGCAGACCGCGGCGGCCGTGCTTGGCCACAACTATCCGCAGAGCAGCTGGTACAAGCAGGCATTCGACCTGCTCGCCAAGCAGGGCATCTCGCCACAGGTGAACGCCGGCAGCAGCCTCGCGCAGCTGAAGAAGAGCTAAGGCGAAAACAAGCCTGTTGCCTGTTTGTTCCCCTTTGAGCTAAGCTGCAAAGCGCGAGTTTGTTCGGCCCCATCAGGCCGGTCGACCACCGAGGGGCCACTCCCGAATGCTCAATGCGCTTTCGGTTCGAAACATCGTACTGATCGACCAGCTCGATCTCACGCTCGAAGACGGCCTCACCGCGCTTACCGGTGAGACCGGTGCGGGCAAATCCATCCTGCTCGATGCGCTGACGCTGGCGCTTGGCGGCCGCGGCGATGCTTCGCTGGTGAGAGCTGGGGCCGAGAGCGGGCAGGTGGTGGCGGTGCTGCAGCTGCCGCGCAACCACCCGGCACGCGAGGCGCTGCGCGAGAACGCCATCGCCGACGACGAGGATATCATCCTGCGTCGCGTGCAGCTGGCCGACGGCCGCACCCGCGCCTTCATCAACGACCAGCCGGTCTCCGCCGGGCTGCTGCAGGCCGTCGGACGGCTGATCGTCGAAATCCATGGCCAGCATGACGATCGGGCGCTGATCGACGTTGCGACGCACCGCTCGGCCCTCGATGCGTTCGGCGGCCACGAATCGATGGTCAGCGCCGTATGGAGCACCTACGAAGCCCTGGTCGAGGCGGATGCCGCCGTCGCCGGGCAGCGCGCGGTGATTGCCGAGGCGATGGCGCGCGAGGAATATGCCCGTCACGTCGTTACGGAACTGGGCGAGATGCATCTCGAGGCGGGCGAGGAGGAAGTCCTCGCCGAGCGCCGGCAGCGGCTGATGACGCTGGAAAAGGCCGCCGAGGAAGTCCGCGACGCCGATGAAATCCTCAACGGTCCGACCGCCCCCGGTCCGGTGCTGGCCGGGCTGATGCGGCGGCTGGTGCGCAAGGCCGATGCCGGCGCGGCGGTGTTCCAGCCGATCGTCGAGGCGCTCGATACGGCTCTGGTGTCGCTCGACGCCACCTCCGACGCGCTCGAGGTGCTGAAGCGCGACATGGCGTTCGATCCCGCCGATCTTGAAAAGGTCGAGGAGCGGCTGTTCGCGCTGCGCGCCGCCGCCCGCAAGCACCACACGACCTGTGACGGGCTGAGTGAGGTGCTGGCCAAGTACCAGAACGATCTCGACATGCTGCAGAGCGGCGAGCAGTCGCTGAAGGCGCTCGAGATCGCCGCAGAGGCCGCGCGTGGCGCCTATTCCGCCGCCGCGTCTGCGCTCAGCACGGCGCGCGAAACGGCCGCTGGCGCCCTCACCAAGGCCGTGGAAGCCGAGTTGCCGGACCTGAAGCTCGGCGCCGCGAGGTTCATCGTCGACCGGCAGGTCGATCCGGCCCGGGTCGCCGCTTCCGGCCACGACCAGATCGCCTTCCACGTGCAGACCAATCCGGGCACCCAGCCGGGGCCGATCCTCAAGGTCGCCTCGGGCGGCGAGCTCAGCCGGTTCCTGCTGGCGCTCAAGGTGGTGCTGGCCGATCGCGGCTCGGCGCCGGTGCTGATCTTCGACGAAATCGACACCGGGGTGGGCGGCGCGGTCGCCGACGCTATCGGTCGTCGGCTGGCGCGACTCGCCGGCAAGGTGCAGGTGCTGACCGTCACCCACGCCCCGCAGGTTGCGGCGCGGGCGCAGAGCCACCTGCTGATCGAGAAGCAGGCGATCGAAGAGGGGGCGTTCGTACGCACCCATGTGCGCCGCCTCGACGGCAAGGCGCGGCAGGAAGAAGTGGCGCGCATGCTGGCGGGCGCCAAAGTCACCGACGAGGCGCGCGCCGCGGCCGGGAAGTTGATTTCGGAGGTATCGTGAGCGAGGCGGAACGTGAGATCGAGAGCTTCTCCGAGGCGGAGGCCAAGGCGGAGCTCGACCGGCTGCACGAGGTGCTGAGCGAAGCGGACCGCGCCTACTTCGAGAACGATGCCCCCGAGATCACCGACGCCGAGTATGACGGGCTGAAGCGCCGTTACCAGGCGTTCGAGATCGCCTTTCCGCAATTGAAGCGCGCCGACAGTCTCAGCGATAAGGTCGCCGGCGCGCCGGTCGAGGGTTTCTCCAAGGTCCGGCATGCTGTGCCGATGCTCAGCCTCGCCAAGGCCTATACCGATGAGGACGTGGTCGATTTCATCGAACGTGGCCGGCGGTTCTTCGAGCGCGACAAGGACTTGCAGCTGGTGTTCACCGCCGAGCCCAAGATCGACGGGCTATCGGCATCGCTGCGCTACGAGAACGGCGTGTTCGTGCAGGGCGCCACCCGCGGCGACGGCACAGTGGGTGAGGATATCACCGCCAATTTGAGGACCATCTCCGACATCCCGCATAAGCTCAAGGGCTCGGGCTGGCCTCAGACCATCGAGATCCGTGGCGAGGTCTATATGACCATGGCCGAGTTCGAGGCGCTGAAGGCGCGCTCGGCAGCGGTCGGCGGGCAGGAATATGTCAACCCGCGCAACACCGCGGCCGGTTCGCTCCGGCAGAAAGATCCATCGGTCACTGCCAGCCGCAACCTGAAATTCTTTGCCTATGCCTGGGGCGCCAGCTCGGCGGAGCCGGCGGCGACGCAATATGAGGCGGTGCAGAAGTTCGGCGAATGGGGCTTTGCCATCAGCCCGCTGATGGTGCGCGCCAGCTCGATCGAAGAGCTGATCGCCCAGTACAAGAAGATCGAGGAACTGCGCTCTTCGCTCGGC
Source organism: Devosia sp. Root105 (assembly GCF_001424865.1). NCBI lineage: Bacteria > Pseudomonadati > Pseudomonadota > Alphaproteobacteria > Hyphomicrobiales > Devosiaceae > Devosia > Devosia sp. Root105. The sequence goes on along the minus strand of NZ_LMCR01000015.1, from coordinate 60,598 downwards.
TACGACATCGACGGCGTCGTCTACAAGGTCGACAACCTCGAGCTGCAGCGCCGCTGGGGCTTTTCGAGCGGCGAGCCGCGCTGGGCCGTGGCCCACAAGTTCGCCGCCGAGCAGGCCTTCACCACCATCCGGGCCATCGACATCCAGGTCGGCCGCACCGGCACGCTGGCGCCGGTGGCGCGCCTCGCCCCGGTCGGCGTCGGCGGCGTGGTGGTGGAGAACGTCACGCTGCACAATGAGGACTATATCGCCGGCATCGACTCGACCGGCGCGCCGATCCGCGGCGACGAACCGATCGACGTGCGCATCGGCGATACGGTGGTGATCCAGCGGGCCGGCGACGTGATCCCGCAGATTGTCCGGGTAGTGCTGGAAAAGCGCCCGGCGGACGCCGTGCCCTATGTGTTCCCGCATGTTTGCCCGGTCTGCGGTTCGCCCGCGACGCGTGAGCTCAACGAGAAGACCGGCAAGGAAGATTCGCGCCGCCGCTGCACCGGCGAGCTGATCTGCGCGGCGCAGGCGGTCGAGCGGCTCCGGCATTTCGTGTCGCGTGGCGCCATGGATATCGAAGGGCTCGGCTCGGAGAATATCGACCTGTTCTTCAACTCGGGCCTCGTCAAGACCGCCGCAGACATCTTCACTTTGCGCGATCGCCGGCCGGAAGTGCAGCAGGCGTTTGCGGCGCGGCGTGACGAGCAGGCGCGACTCCGCGAAGAAGCGTCGGGCAAGACGCGCAAGAATGCCCGCAGTGTCGAGGACCGGAGCTTTGAAGGCCTCGAAAAGCTGTTCGCCGCCATCGACGCGAGGCGCGAGCCCGAGCTCGATCGGTTCATCTTCGCGCTCGGCATCCGCCATATCGGCGAGACCACGGCAGCGGTGCTGGCCAAGACCTTCTCGAGCATCGAGGAACTGATCCGCGTCGGCAAGGAAACGGCTGCGCATGCAGACGACCCGCATTCGGTATTTCCGTCGGTCGATGGCATCGGCGACACCGTCATCGAGGCACTGATCGATTTCTTCGGCAACGAGCGCAACGACGACGTGCTGGAGGCGCTGCTGCGGCAGGTGAGACCCAAGCCCTATGTGGTCACTGTCTCCGCCACCAGCGAAGTGGCGGGCAAGACTGTCGTGTTCACCGGCAGCCTCGAGAAGCTGACGCGCGGTGAAGCCAAGGCGATGGCGGAGCGGCTCGGCGCCAAGGTGGCGGGCTCGGTGTCCAAGAACACCGATATCCTCGTTGCCGGTCCGGGCGCCGGTTCCAAGCTCAAGGATGCGCAGGCGCTCGGCATCCTTATTCTCGACGAAGATCAATGGCTTGAGTTGGCTGCCAAATAGCCGCCTACGAGTCTTTTGTTTTGTCGCGCTTTCGAACCGGAAAGGTCTGCAACCTTTCCTGAAAACGCTCTAGGGGAGTACCGGGATGCTGAAACTGGCGACTGTCGTGTTGTGCGCGGCGCTGTCGTTCCCGGCGCTGTCCGGTCCGGTGCTCGCCGATGAGGCCGGGGATCTGGCGCGCAAGCACCTTTATGAGGGGACGATCGGGCAGGGGCTCACCGAGCTGAAGCCGTTCTACGAACGGCAGGACCTTGAGGGCCGCTTCGGCGTCGGGCTGCTGAGCTTCATCCAGGGCGTCGAGCACTTTGCCCAGGGGCTCTATCGGCACGGCTTCGCTTCGCCCGATGCCGGCCCGATCATGGGCGCGCCGCTGGCCATGCCGGTGCCGGTCAACCCCAACCCCGAGCCACTGGACTACGACAAGTTCCGCGCCATCCTGCAACTGCTGGTCGACGACATGGACGCGGCGCGCGATGCACTGCTGACAGCGGGCGAGACCGGCGACTACGTTGTCCCGGTCGAAGTGCTGAAAGTGCGGATCGATCTCGACGGCGACGGCAAGGGCAGCGAAACCGAGACCATCGGCAACGTGCTCAACGCCATGTTCGGCGCGGCAACCGTGCCCGGCCCGACCGACCCCGGCGCGCCGGCGCCGACACCGCCGACACCACCCGATTCCACCATCGGCTTCGATCGGGCCGATGCGATCTGGCTTGCCGGTTATTCGCAGGTGCTCGCGGCGCAGGCGGATTTCCTCCTCGCCCACGATTTCCGGGCGCTGTTCGACACCACCTTCCACCGGCTGTTCCCGCGCGCCGGCCTGCCGATGCAGGAGTACACCCGTTCCACCGGCACGCTGATGCTCGATCCGGAATCGGACAATGCTATCGCCGATGCGCTGGCGGCGATCCACCATCTCAACTGGCCGGTCGCCGATGCCGACCGGCTGAAGCGTGTGCTGGCGCGCTTCAAGGCGATTACCGGGCTTTCCCGTCGCAACTGGGAGGCGATCCTCGCCGAGACCGACGACAATCGCGAGCTGCTGCCGAGCCCGAAACAGACCGGCATCACGCCCGAAGCCAAGATCACCGACGCGCAGGTGAAGGCCTGGATGGCGACGCTCGACACCGCCGACCTGATCCTCGACGGCAAGCTGCTGCTGCCGCACTGGCGCTTCCAGAAAGGCTTCGATCTCAAGGCCTATTTCGAGACGGCCAAGAAGACCGACCTGGTGATGCTGATCACCGGCTATGACGCGCTGCCGTTCCTCAAGGACGGCCCGATCGCCAGCGCCGAGTCGTTCGCCGAGGCCAATGCGGTGTTCGGCGATGCGCTGATCGGCTATGCGTTCTGGTTCAACTGAGGGGGTGGCCATGCGCCTGTTGATCGCCGCCGCTGCGCTGTTGCTGCTGGGGCAGCCGGCCTTCGCGCAATCATTCGCCGATCCCAAGGCGCTGCTCGAAGCGCTCTATGCCGGCTACATGCCGCCCAATGACTATCCTCCCGACGAGACGGGGCTGCAGAGCGAGCGGCTAAATGGGCTGTTCGAAAAGGACCAGCAGGAAGCGAATGGCGAGATCGGCCGCATCGATTTCGCTCCCTACATCAACGGGCAGGATTACCAGATCAGCGACCTCGCCATCGGCGAGCCCTACCTGGCCGGTGGCAAGGCCGTGGTAAAGGTCACCTTCCGCAACTTCGACACGCCGCAGGAGCTGGGTTTCCTGCTGGTCAATGAGGATGGGTGGAAGATCGACGACGTGTGGGGCGGCAGCGCCGACTACAGCTACGACCTGCTCGATATCCTGCAGTCGCCGCTGCCTTGATTGCGGCACGGCGCAGCCCTCAATGCGCCCAAACGCCTTGCTAGTGGCGGATTGCGTTTCGTCGAAACGCACTCCACCACCGGGCCTTTGTTGGTCACGGGATCGAACCGGAAAAGTCTGCAACTTTTCCTGATCTCGCTCCGGCCGGGTGTAATCGAAACCGGGCACGACGGGGCGGTTATGCGTCGCATCATAGCAAGTCTTCTGCTGATCATCGGCTTTACCGGCGCGGCGAGCGCCTATGACAATCCCAAGGCGCTGGTCGAGGCGATCTACCAGCCTTACGGCGCCGGCGAGAAGCATGAGGGCGGGCTCGAGCAGTTCTACTCGGCGCGGCTCAAGGATCTTTATGCGGCCAACCTCGAGCGGCAGAGCGTCGACCAGAAGGGCGCCGCCGTCGATCCGGATGCGCCCGACATGCTGGCGTTCGACCCATTCATCGAGGGACAGAACTCGCTGCTGCTCGATGTGGTGATCGGCGAGCCGGTGCTGAACGGCGACCGGGCCGTCGCCACCGTCAGCTTCCACAATTTCGACCACCTGAGCCTGATCAGCGTCGCCATGGTGCGTGAGGCCGATGGCTGGAAGGTCGACGACGTCGCGTCCCTCGCCGGCAGCCAGAACTGGCTGCTGTCCTGGCTGCTGCAATATGATCCGTTCGGGGTGAACTGAGGCTAGGTTGCCCAAAAACCTGGGCCGGGGCGGGCTGACCCCCACCCCTGTCCCCTCCCCGCAAGGGGGAGGGAGACCCTCACACCAGCATCGCGGTTCCATCGTCTCCCTCCCCCTTGCGGGGAGGGATCAAGGGTGGGGGGCCACAGCCACCGCGTCGAGGATCAGATCTCCCGTGTCGCTTCCTTCAGCCAAGCCTTGGCCTCGCCCTTCAGCTGCGGGCCGATCTCCTTGAAGACGCGCTTGTGATAGGCGTTGAGCCAGGCCTTCTCGGGGCCGCTGAGCTGCTTTTCGTCGATCAGCCGCAGGTCGATCGGGGCGAGCGTCAGGGTTTCGAACTCGAGGAACTTGCCCTCGCCGCCAACGCTGCTCTCCTGCACGACGAGCAGGTTCTCGATGCGGATGCCATAGGCGCCGGCCTTGTAGTAGCCCGGCTCGTTGGAGGTGATCATTCCCGGCTCGAACGGCACTGAGTAGCGGGACGAAATGCCGATCGGCCCTTCATGCACCGAGAGGAAGGCGCCGACGCCATGGCCGGTGCCGTGGTTGTAGTTGACCCCGTCCTCCCACAGGAACTGCCGCGCCAGCACATCGAGCTGGGCGCCCGTGGTGCCCTTGGGAAAGCGGGTCATCGAGATCGCCATCATGCCGCGCAGCACGCGGGTGAAGCGGTCCTTCTGCTCGGCGGTGGCCTTGCCGGTGAACATGGTGCGGGTGATGTCGGTGGTGCCCGACAGGTACTGCGCGCCGGAATCGACCAGCATCAGTTCGCCGGGCTTCAGCTGCCGGTTGGTCTTTTCGTCGACGCGGTAGTGGATCACCGCGCCGTTCGGGCCGGCGCCGGAGATGGTGTCGAAGCTGACATCGACCAGCCCCGATTCCTCGCGCCGGAAACTCTCGAGCGCGGTGGCGATGCCGATTTCGTCGAGCTTGCCCTTGGGCGCTTCCTCATCGAACCAGTGGAGGAAGCGGGCCATCGCCACGCCGTCGATCTTGTGCGCTTCGCGCATACCGGCGAGCTCGGCCTCGTTCTTTCGCGCCTTGGGCAGCAGCACCGGGTCGCGCCGCTCGATCAACTTGGCCTCGCTGACCCCGCTGATTGCGTTGGCCACTGCGACCGGTACGGTCGCCGGGTCGAGCATCACCCGCTTGTCGCCGGCGCCGAGCTTGCGCAGCGCGGCGACCATGGTGGCGACATCGGCGACCTTGGCCAGGCCCTCGAGGCCGTGGCGCAGCTCGGGGGTGATCTTCTCCTTGTTGAAGAACAGCGTCGGCATGCCGGATTTCGGCACCAGCGCGAAGCACAGCACCACCGGGACATGCGGCACGTCGCGACCACGCAGGTTGAACAGCCAGTTGATCGATTCCGGCACCGTCAGCACCAGGGCGTCGGCATTGTCCTCGCCCATGGTGGCGCGAATCTCGGCGAGCTTGTCGGGCGCGGTCTTGCCGGCGCGGTTATGGCCGAGGAACTCGATGGCGGCATTGGGCGGGGCGGGGCGATCGGTCCAGGTCTGGTCGACGAGGTTGGCGACCGGCACCAGCGTCGCCTTGCCGGCCAGCTTCTTTTCGAGGTCGGCGAGTTCGCTGGGCGTATGCAGCCAGGGGTCGAACCCAAGCTTGCCGCCCTTGGGCACGAAATCAGCGAGTTTTGGCGACAGCCCGCCCTGACTGGCCTCCAGCACGGTGATCAGCTTGGTATCGGTTTCGGCCGGCGCCTGCAGGGTGTAGCGGCCATCGACGAACAGCGCGGCTTTCTTGGTGCCGACAATGGCGAGGCCGGCCGAGCCGGTGAAGCTCGTGACATAGGCGAGGCGCGCCTCGCTGTCGGGCACCATCTCGCCGCGATGCGCGTCGGTACGCGGCACCAGGAACGCATCGACCCCGGCCTCCCGCATTGCCGCGCGCAGCGCCTTGAGGCGCGGCGCCACGGTCTTGGGATCGGTGCGGATATCGAAGCTCTGGTAGACGGTCGGGGCGAAGTCGCTGTCGGTCATGATGATTTGCCGGAAAATGGAATGGCGCGGACCCTAACAGAGGCGGGTGGGGCGCAAAAGCCGCACCAGACCATTCATTCCTGGTTCAGCGGCCGGGTGGCATTGGCACGCCGGGGCTCCCGCAGGGAGAACAAAATGACTGAACGAAAGACCCTGTTCCGCCGGGTGTTCGAATCGATGATCGAAGGCCGCACCAGACAGGCGCAGCGTCACATCACCGAATACCTCCGGGCGAACCCGGTGCGGAACGAGTGGCGGCCTTGAGCCGATTCACCCGTTGTTAAGCCGCCCTGCACAATTGGCATGGCTGCCTTTCGCAACAATGACTTACCAGCGGGCTCTGTCCGCACTACATACCGAACGTCGAGAGAAGCTCGACCAAGTGAAGGAACCGGGAGAACAAGATGCCCGAGAGCAAGAACGATTTCCGCAAGGCGCTCGGCAGCGTCATCGAAGCGCGGGGCCGCGAGGCCACCCGCAGCGTCGGTCGCAGCCGTGAACACCTGCTGCTCGGCGCGCTGACCAAGCGCCCGAACTAAAACCGACGCGCGTCAGCGCGGGGTTTGGACTATCTGTTTTGACGAGTCCCCGGATCGTGAGGTCCGGGGACTTTGCTTTGCGTGGTGCCTGGACGCTGGTGGCTCCGCACCCCCACCCTCATTCCCTCCCCACAAGGGGGAGGGAGGCCGATCGAGGTCGCTGCACTGCCGCAGTTCTTGCGTCTCCCTCCCCCTTGTGGGGAGGGATCAAGGGTGGGGGTGGGGAGCCAGTGATGCTTCGGCCTAGACCCGCTCCAGCACCAGCGTCGTCCATTCCTTCTTGACGATGCGCTGGCGCAGCACGATGCCCTGCTGTGAATAGGCTGATATCACCCGGTTGGCCTGGGTGTTGAGGATGCCCGAGAGGATCACCGTGGCGCCGATGGCGGTGACCTTGCGCATGCCGGGCGCCAGCGCAACCAGCGGACCGGCGAGGATGTTGGCGACGATCATGTCATAGGGCGCGCCGGCGGCGATCTGCCGGTGGTCGAGCCCGGTCGCCTCGAAGGCGATGATGTAGCGGCCGACGCCGTTGTCGCGGGCGTTCTCCACCGTGGTGGTCACGGCGATCGGGTCGATGTCGCTGGCCAGCACCGGCAGGTGGGTGCGTTTGGCCAGGGCGATCGCCAGCACGCCCGTGCCGGTGCCCACATCGAGCATCGAGCGATAACGCTTGCGCTTCAGCGCCCGGTCGATGGCTTCGAGGCAGCCGGTGGTGGTCTCGTGATGGCCGGTGCCGAAGGCCTGGGCGGCGTCGATGCGGATGGCGGTGAGGCCGGCCGGGGGCGGGCTCTCCTCGTGGCTGCCATGCACGTAGAAGCCGCCGGCGACCACCGGCTGCAGGCCCTCAAGGGACTTCGCCACCCAGTTGACCGTCGGGTCGATCGCCTCGACGGCAAAGCTTACATTGCCGCCCAGCGTCTCGCGGGCAATCTGGTTGAAGGCCTCGACATCGGGTTCGCTGTCGCAGGTCGCTTCGAACACCCATTCGCCGGTGTCCTCGTTCTCGTGCGCCGAGGCGGTGATGGCGATATCCTCACGCGCCATCACGGCGTCGACCAGCGCATAGGCCTGATCCTTGGTCAGCGGGACGGAGAGTTGCGAGAGCGTCATGCGAAATGTCCTGTTCGCCGCTGTTTCGGGGCAGCGGCGCGCTAAGTCAATGGTCAGCCGTGACCAGCGTTAAGCGGCGGCTTCGGCGCGATCGAGCGACAGGCTGGCCCAGACCGGCAGGTGATCGGAGCCGGTGCGGGCCAAAGCGGAGCGATGCACCCCCGCCGATTCGAGCTTGAAATCGCGGCTGGTGATGATGCGGTCGAGCTGCAGCATGGGGCGGCGCGAGTGGAAGCTCGGCCCCAGCGGGATCACGTCGTGGTGCCTCGCAAAGGCGATGAGGCACTTGCCGTCCTCGGCCCATTGGTTGAGGTCGCCCATGATCACGGTCGGCATATGCTGCTCGAGCTTTTCAAGATGGGCGACGATGGCGTCGGCCTGCTTCATCCGCGAATTGCCGAGCAGCCCCAGGTGCATGCCGACGACGCGCATGGCGATGCCGCCGATCACCACATCGGCCATCACGGCGCCGCGCGGCTCGAACGCCGGGAGTTCGATGCGCTGCGGGTTGCGTACTTCGATGCCCTTTTTCACCAGCAGCACGTTGCCGTGCCAGCCGAGGCTCTGCTCGCGGATGCCGAAGCGCACCGGCATGTAGTTGGTATTGTCGACGATCAGGTCGGGCGACAGCGTGGTGGCGCGCTCGCCGAAGCGCCGGTCGACCTCCTGCAGCGCCACGATGTCGGCATCGATCTCGGCGAGGATCTTCATGATGCGCTCGGGCTGCCGGCGCCGGTCGGTGCCGATGCTCTTGCGGATATTGTATGAGGCGACTTTGATCATTGGTTCCTGAGGCGCACGGCTAAAGGATGGGCGAGAACAGGCGGGCGGCCTGCGAGATGAAGCGGGAGATCGGGTGGCGCTTGAGCACCTCTTCCTTGGTCATCTTGCGGCAGTTGGCGAAGTCGGCTTTCAGCATCTTCTCCACGGCGTCAACCACGCTGCGGTCGGGCATCCACACTGTCATCTCGAAGTTGATGGCGAACGAGCGGTTGTCGAAGTTGACCGTGCCGACAGTCGCGATCTTGTCGTCCATCAGCAGCACTTTCTGGTGCAGAAAGCCCTTCTGGTAGCGGTAGATGGCGATATCGTGTTCCACCATGGCGTCGGCATGGGCGTTGCTGGCGAGCCAGACCAGCAGGTGGTCGGGCTTGGCCGGCAGCATGACGCGCACATCGACGCCGCGCAGGATCGCCGCATAAAGTGCGGTGCGCATGTCGGTATCGGGCACGAAATAGGGGCTGACGATCCAGAGCCGTTGCTGCGCCTGGCCGATCACGTCGGCAAAGGCAATTGCACAGGCCTCGAGCTTGTCGGCGGGACCGGTCGCCATCACCAGCGCCGAGACGTGACCCGGCTCGTCCACCGGATCGGGCGGCGGCAGGTTGAGCACTTCGCCGGTGGCCCAGAGCCAATCTTCCTGGAAGATCAGCGCCACCGACGAGGCGGCCGGACCTTCGAGCTTCAGCTGCGTATCACGCCAGTGGCCGAAGCGCTCGTCCTCGCCCAGATACTCGACCCCGATATTGGCGCCGCCAGTCCAGGCGACCTTACCGTCCACCACCACGGATTTCCGGTGGTTGCGGTAGTTGATCCGCATCGGACCGAACAGCCTGAGGAACTTGTGCCGGTGATTGAAGCCGAAGATCCTGATGCCCTCGGCCCACATCCGGTCCTTGTACTCGCGGGAGAGGCCGCTGCTGCCGACATCGTCATAGAGCATGTAGACGGCCACCCCGGCGCGCGCCCGCTCCATCAGTGCGGCGGCCAGCCGTTGGCCCAGCGCATCGGCCTTCAGAATGTAGAACTGCACGAGGATGTAGGTTTTGGCAGCGGCGATGCCCTCGAAGATCGATTCGAACGTCGCATCGCCATCGACCAGCAGCTCCGCCGTGTTGCCGGCGAGGAACGGCATGCCGGCGGCGCGGCGCTGCACCGGCCAGCTTGCGCCGGCGTCGCGGTCGATCACCGCCAGGTCTTCGCTGCGGATCAGGCGGGAGGCGCGCACCTGCATGCGGGTCTGGGCGTAACTGTCAAAGTGCTTCCAGCCGAACACCAGGTAGATGATCGTGGTGGGGAAGGGGAGGAAGGCCAGCGACACCAGCCAGGCGATCGAACCCTGCGAGGTCCGCGACGCGCTGATCTCGCGCACTGCGCATATGAGTGCGAGCGCGTAGAAGCCGGCGAGCACCATCGCAATGATGGGGATGCTCTCGACGACGGTCTCGACCGCTCCAGTCATGTCGACGACGTCGTTCATTGTCGCTCCGCTGGTCTGAGCTAAGACTAATATCCGATGCGCCGGGAACGGCCACAGCCGAGTTCGGCGCGCAAGGAGGTTGCGCGTCGCGGCGAACCTCGCGAGACTAGCAGCCGGACCTTTCCGGTCCGTCTTCCCGTCTTCGAAAGTCCTGCCAGTGTCGCCGCAACCGCCAATGCTCCGTCAGAACGCCATGACGGGAATTGCGTTCAAGCTGAGCTCGGTCTGCGTTTTCCTGGGGATGTCGAGCCTGCTCAAGGCCTCCGAGGGCATACCGGCCGGGCAACTGGTGTTCTTCCGATCCTTTTTCGCCATCCTGCCGATCATTGCCTACCTGATCTGGAAGGGTGAGCTCGGCGTCGGCCTCACGACGAAGCACCCGCTGAGCCATTTGCTGCGTGGCCTTGTCGGCACCGGCGGCATGATGACCGGGTTCTTCGCGCTCACCCAGTTGCCGCTCGCCGAAGCGATCACCATCAGCTACGCCACGCCGCTGCTGATCGTGGTGTTCAGCGCCGTATTCTACCACGAACAGGTGCGGCTCTACCGCTGGAGCGCCGTGCTCGTCGGCCTCGTTGGTGTCATCATCATCATCTGGCCGCGCCTCACGGTGTTTTCGGGCGGCATCGCCGATATGAGCGGGGCGACACTGGGCGCCGCTTCGGCGCTGGTCGCGGCGGGTTTCGCCGCAACGGCGATGGTGCTGGTCCGCAAGCTCGTCGAAACCGAGCGCTCGGCCACCATCGTGCTCTACTTCTCGCTGACCTCGTCGGTGTTCGGCCTCGCCACCCTGCCATTCGGCTGGGTGATGCCGACAACCGAGCAGTTCGCCCTGTTGATCGGCGCGGGCATTTTCGGTGGGATCGGGCAGATCCTGCTCACCGAATCCTATCGCCATGCCGACATGTCGGTGGTCGCCCCGTTCGAATATGCCTCGCTGATCCTCTCGGTTTTGATCGGCTACGTGATCTTCCACGATGTCCCGAGCATCGAGATGCTGCTGGGAGGCGCGATCGTCGTCGGCTCCGGTCTGTTCATCATCTATCGCGAGCACAAGCTGGGCCTCGAGCGCAAGCGGGCGAGCGAAGTCAGCCCGCCGCAATAAGGAGCCGGAAATGGACATCGTCGCGCTCGATCGCTTCATCGTGCTGGCCAAGCGCCAGACCTATGTCGGCGACGGCGTGAAGGCCGCGGCAAGCCGCACTGGTGCGCACGACCTCACCTTTGCCGCTGGCGACTGGTCCTATCGTGACAGCTATTTCGGCGGCACCGACTTCCTCGGACAGGAAGCCGTGTGGTTACGCGATGAGCCGGTGTGGGCGATGAACTATTATGGCTACATCCTGCGGGCGGAGCTGATCGACGCCGGCCGCGCCGGTGCGACGATCAAGGCAGCGCTCTCCGCCATGTATGCCGAAGGCCGCTTCCTCGGTGGTTTCGAGTGGAGCGGTCCGCACGGTATCTATCGCGACACTTCGACGGGCGACGCGGCGCATTTTCACGGACGAGAAGCGATCGAGGTCGACGGGGTCGAGGCGTACGCGCTCGACTATTTCGGCGGACTGGTGAAGCCCTAGCGGCCGCCAACGGCAACACCATATCATCGGCAGACAGGAGAGCGCCGATGTACCATGCAATCGTTCGACGGGTTGTCGCCGGGCTGTTCGACGCCGTCAATCGTGGCGATGCCCAGCCCGTTCTCGATGGCTTCGCGCCGCGCTTCGAGCACATCTTCCTCGGCGCGAGCGCACTCGGCGGACGCCGCACGACGCTCGGCCAGACCAGCAGCTGGTACGCGCGGCTCTATCGGCTGTTGCCCGACATCCACTTCGATATCGATCGCATCACCGTCAGCGGTACGCCATGGAACACCCTCGCGGTGGTCGAGTGGCGGGAGCGCAACTCCGGCACCGACGGCGTGGTGACCACCAATCAGGGAATCCATGCCGTCCACATCCGCTGGGGCAAGATGACTCGCCTGATCATCTGCCCGGATACGACGCTGTCGGTCGCCACGCTCGACCGGCTCGCCCGTGCGGGCGTCGAAGAGGCCCATGCGCCGATGATCGAAGGCTAGGCTCTCGCGCTTGGGCTATGCCGGCCAGTGGTGGGCTCCAGCTTTCGCTGGGATGACATCGTGGGTGGCGTGGTCGCAGTGGGTCAGCTCGAACAGCGCCTGCCGACCAGCCACGTCTGTGAAGCGCTCCAGCTTCAAGCGGTTCAGATCTGCACTGCGAAGTCCGATAGCCGCCACTGGCCGCTGCTGAGCGTCAGGGTGATGACCAGGCTCGCCTCGCCGCTCGCGAACACGGCCGGACACTTCCAGCGGCTCCAGCCGCTCCAGTTCTCGATCTGCAGGCCCTCCATCACGCAGGCCCGGCTGGACTGCATGGCGCCCAGGATCTGCAGGTAGCGGGTGCTGTCATATTGCCCCTTGGCATGGGCGGTGACGAACTCGGTGGTCGCCAGCGGGTCGAATGTCGTCTTGCCCCAGTCTGCCGATACCGCAGCCACGACCTTGTCAGCCGCCGCGCGGGACTGGCCGACTTGCTGGTCCATGGAGGTGAAGAGGCTGACCGCCGCCCAGATGAGACCGACGATCACGACAGCGGCGACGACGATGATGATCGTCCTGAGGCCGCTCGAGGTCTTGGTTTTCATTGGTCCAGCCCACGGCATCGCCTACGCCCCCTGCAGCGAAACTCACCATCTGCTTAGCCGCCTTCTGCTCCAACGGCTAGGCGAGGAAGCGGTCGCGCTCGTCGGGCGCCGGCAGGTGGCAGGTATCGCGCCGGCCGAAGAGCTTCATGCGGTGGCGGGCGATCCAGAAATAGAGGCCATCGCGAACGGAGCGGGGCAGGGCGCCGGCTGCCGCGCCCGTCGACCACGGCAGGCCAAGCCGACGTCCGATCTCGATCACCGCATCGGATGCGAACCGCGGCAGGCCGTCGGCCAAGACGATGAAGGTCTCGTAGTCATGCGGATCGAGGCCGTAATGCCGATAGATCGAGGTCCCGAGTTCGCTCTGGGCCGCGATGAAGCGAAACACCCGGCTGCAGTCATGGCGAAGCACGAACTGCACGGCGCTTGAACAGAGCCCGCAATAACCATCGTAGATCATCACCGGATGATCGTCCGCGAACGCGACGACGCCTTTGTCGTGCCGATAGCTGTAGGCCGCGTGCCCGGTGCTCACGGCTTCTGTACGAAGCTTTCGAGCACTTTCTTGCGGCCGGCCTTCTCGAACTCGATGGTCAGCTTGTTGCCTTCGATCTGCTCGATCCGGCCATAGCCGAACTTCAGATGGAAGACGCGCTCGCCGACATCGTATTTCGAGCCGCGGCCGTCATCGACCGAGCGGGCGACGAGGTCGCCATCGATGGTCACCGGGCCGGCCGATTTGCGGGACGAGGCCTGAGCCCGGGCGCGCTGCCAGCCGGGGGTCTCGTAAAGCGAATCGAACGGGTCGCGGGTGTCGAAGCGCCCGCCCGCCGTCCGGCCGCCGTAGCCGTAGCCGCCATAGGCCGAGCCGGTGTCCTTCACCTCGACCGCCGCCGCCGGCAGTTCGTCGAGGAAGCGCGACGGGATCGCCGATTGCCAGAGGCCATGCGTCAGCCGGTTCTGCGCCACGGAGACGCGCAGGCGCTTACGGGCCCGGGTCAGGCCGACATAGGCGAGCCGGCGCTCCTCCTCGAGCCCGGCGCGGCCGCTCTCGTCGAGGGTGCGCTGGCTGGGGAACAGGCCTTCCTCCCAGCCGGGGAGGAACACGGTTTCGAACTCCAGACCCTTGGCGGAGTGGAGCGTCATGATCGACACGGCGTCGTCGGCTTCGCCGGTATCGCGGTCCATCACCAGCGAGACGTGCTCGAGGAAGCCGCCGAGCGAGTCGAACTCCTCCATCGAGTTGACCAGTTCCTTCAGGTTTTCCAGCCGGCCCTCGGCCTCGGCGGATTTGTCGTTCTGCCACATCTCGGTGTAGCCCGACTCGTCGAGCACCTGGCGGGCGAGATCGGCATGCGAGGTGTGGCGGCGGACGATGCCGGGCGCCAGCTCTTCGGTCTCGACGGCGTCTTCCGGGGGCACGGCTTGCGCCCGCTGCGCCCAATCGTCGAACTGATCCATCAGCTGGCGCAGTGTGGTGCGCTGCTTGGGCTTCAGCTCCTCAGTCTCTACGAGCGTGCGCACCGCGGTGGTCAGCGAAGTGCGCTGGCGGCGCGCCGCGTCGTAGAGAATCTGCAGGGTGGAATCGCCCAGCCCGCGCTTCGGCGTATTGACGATGCGCTCGAAGGCGAGGTCGTCGTTGGGATTAGACACCAGCCGCAGATAGGCCAGCGCGTCGCGGATTTCCTTGCGCTCATAAAAGCGCGGGCCGCCAATGACGCGGTAGTTGAGGCCGAGCGTGATGAAGCGCTCTTCGAAGGCGCGCATCTGGTGCGAAGCCCGCACCAGGATGGCCATCGAGTTCAACGCGTCGCCCTGGCGCTGGAACTGCTCGATTTCTTCCCCGACCTGCCGGGCCTCCTCGTCGGAGTCCCATACCGAGGTGACCATCACCAGCTCGCCCGGCTCGCCGACATCGGTCTGCAGGGTCTTGCCCAGCCGGCTCTCATTGTTGGCGATGAGGTGCGAGGCGGCCTTCAGGATGTTGGAGGTCGAGCGGTAGTTGCGCTCGAGCCGGATTACCTTGGCGCCCGGAAAATCCTTCTCGAAGCGCAGGATGTTGTCGACCTCGGCGCCGCGCCAGCCATAGATCGACTGGTCGTCGTCACCGACGACGCAAAGGTTGGCCTCCGACGCCGGCTTGCCCTGCGCCAAGAGGCGCAGCCATAGGTACTGGGCGACGTTCGAATCCTGGTACTCGTCGACGAGGATGTATTTGAAGCGCCGGTGATACTCGGCCAGCACGTCGGGGTTTTCGCGGAACAGCTTGATGCAGAGCAGCAGCAGGTCACCGAAATCGGTGGCGTTCAGCGTCTTCAGTCGATCCTGGTACTGCTGGTAGAGTTCGGGGATCCGGCCATTGGCGAAGGCCGAGCGGTCGGCCATCGATACGTCGCCGGGCAACTGGCCGCGGTTCTTCCAGTTGTCCATCATCCCGGCGAACTGGCGGGCCGGCCAGCGCTTTTCGTCGATGTTGGCGGCTTCCAGCAGCTGCTTGATCAGCCGGATCTGGTCGTCGGTATCGAGAATGGTGAAATCCGAGCGCAACCCGACCAGTTCAGCGTGCCGGCGCAGCAGCCGCGCACCGATCGAGTGGAAAGTGCCGAGCCACGGCATGCCTTCGACACCCGCGCCGACCAAGGCGCCGATGCGCTCCTTCATCTCGCGGGCGGCCTTGTTGGTGAAGGTGACCGACAGGATCTCGGACGGCCAGGCCTTCTTGGAATTGAGGATGTGGGCGATGCGGGTGGTCAGCACCCGGGTCTTGCCGGTGCCGGCGCCGGCGAGCACCAGCAGCGGGCCCTCGGTGGTCAGCACGGCGTCGCGCTGCTCCTCGTTGAGGCCCTTCAGGTAGTCGGGCGCCGCCGCTCCCCGGCCAAACTGGCTGGTGATCGAGCCCGCCTGCGGGCGGTCGAGGCGCTGCGGTTCTGCTGCCATCAGGGAAACGACGAATCCTGTTTCGTTCTCATCGCTAGATATAGGCAGTACAGGGCCCGATGTATATGCGGCGGGGCCTGTCACAGATCTGTCACCCCATTGTCATGTCGCCGTTGCGCGGCGTGCCTAAGCCGAAGCCCTCGATTTTCAGGGGCGCCAGCAATGCAGTTCAAATCCATTCTCCTCGGCCTCACCGCCGGCCTTCTCGCCACCTCGGCCTATGCCGCGCCGGTATTCAACCGGATCGCCAGCTTCCCGGTCGAACTGAACAACCCCGAAGCCAAGGCGACCTCGTCCGAAATCATCACTGCCTCGGAAGACGGCCTGACGCTGGTCTATTCCGACAGCCCGGCCGGCGGCATCGGCTTCATCGACATCACCGACGCCAAGGCCCCGAAGGCCGCCGGCTTCCTGTCGCTCGAGGGCGAGCCGACCTCGGTCACCATCATCGGCAACAAGGTCTATGCCGCGGTCAACACGTCGGAGAGCAAGGTCAACCCGTCGGGCAAGCTGGTGGTCGTCGACCTCGCCAGCAAGGCGATCGAGGCGAGCGTCGATCTCGGCGGCCAGCCGGACTCGATCACCCACAACGCCGCCGGCACGCTGATCGCCATCGCGATCGAGAACGAGCGCGATGAAGAGATCAACGACGGCGCCATCCCGCAGCTGCCGTCTGGCTACCTCGTGCTCCTCTCGCTCACCGGTGGGGCGCTCGATCCGGAAAGCCTCGCCAAGGTCGAGCTGGCCGGCCTTGCCGGCATCGCGCCGGAAGATGCCGAGGCCGAGTTCGTCTCGATCAACGGTCTCGATGAAGTCGCGGTGACGCTGCAGGAAAACAACGAGATCGTCATCATCGACGGCAAGACCGGGGCGGTGAAGTCGCACTTCTCGGCCGGCGCCGTCAGCCTCGAAGGCATCGATACCAAGAAGGACGGCGCGCTCAAGTTCACCGGCAAGCTGGAAGACGTGGCCCGTGAGCCCGACGCGGTGAAGTGGCTCGACGACAACCGCCTGGTCGTTGCCAACGAAGGCGATTGGAACGGCGGCTCGCGCAGCTTCACCATCTTCAACAAGGATGGCAGCGTCGCCTATGAGAGCGGCCCGTCGATGGAACTCGAAGCGGTCCGCATCGGCCACTATCCCGACGCACGCAACAAGAAGGGCGTCGAGCCCGAGGGCCTCGAGGCCGCGACGTTCGGCGAGGACAAGCTGTTCTTCGTCGCCCAGGAACGTTCCTCGCTCGTGGCCGTCTACAAGGATACGGGCGCCGAGCCCGAGTATCTGCAGTCGCTGCCGTCCGGCATTTCCCCTGAGGGCCTCGTTGCCATCCCCTCGCGTAACCTCCTGGCTACGGCCAACGAGGTCGACCTGCGTGAAGATGGGCTCGCCGGTTCGCACGTCATGCTCTACGAGCGCACCGAAGGCGAAGTCGCCTATCCGCAGCTGATCTCCGACCTGGACGCGGACGGCCAGCCGATCGGCTGGGCCGCCATCTCGGGCGCCGTGGGCGATGCCGAAAAGCCGGGGATCCTCTACGCCGTCAGCGACAGCGTGCTTTCGGCGCAGCCGGCGATCTACGAAATCGACGCCACTGCCAAGCCGGCCAGGATCGTCAAGAAGACCGTCATCACCCGTGGTGGCGACGCGGCACAGAAGCTGGATCTCGAGGGCATCACGCTCGATGGCGAAGGCGGCTTCTGGGTGGCCTCGGAAGGCCGCAGCGACCGCCTGACGCCGCATGCGCTCTATCGCGTCGATGCCGATGGCAAGATCACCGAGGAGGTGGCGTTCCCCGAGGCGCTGCTGCCCAATGAGATCCGCTATGGCGCCGAGGGCGTCACCAAGGTTGGAGACACCCTGTGGGTGGCGATCCAGCGCGAGTGGAAGGATGATCCGGCGGGGCAGGTGAAGCTCCTCGGCTACAACACCAAGGAGAAGACCTGGTCGGCGGTCCGCTATCCGCTCGAAGCCGCGGCTGAAGGCGCCTGGAACGGCCTCTCCGAAATCACCGCACACGGCGACTACGTCTACATCGTCGAGCGCGACAACCAGATCGCGCTCAAGGCGGCGCTGAAGAAGCTCTACCGCGTGCCGGTCTCGGCTCTCGTCGGCGCTGAAATCGGTGGCGAGCTGCCAGTGGTCACCAAGGAGGAAGTCCGCGACTTCATTCCCGACCTCGCGTCCAACAACGGCTATGTCGTCGACAAGGTCGAGAGCTTCGCCATCGGCGCCGACGGCGCCGGCTATGTCATCACCGACAATGACGGGGTCGCCGACTCCTCGGGCGAGACCTTCTTCTGGTCGGTTGGCACCATCCAGTAACCAGACAGCCTCCTGCTTGCGGGGCTCAGGGGCCGGTCCGAAAGGGCCGGCCCCGCTTGGTTTTGGGGGGGAACGTACTCCACACAGCTAACGCCAGTGCGCGGGGCACCTCCACCCTTGATCCCTCCCCACAAGGGGAGGGAGACGCAAGAGCTGAGACGGTGCAGCTATCGCCTCCCTCCCCCTTGTGGGGAGGGAATGAGGGTGGGGGTGGCCGTAGCTACGATGCTCGCCTTGCCACCATCCTGAACGCCCGCTGAATCGTTCGTGACGTTTTTGCAACAGCAAGGTTGAATCCCGATTTCGCCGCTTAGCGGTCAACGTTTTGCTGAGGATCGCCGCCACAATGTGACCCTAAAAGAAGCAGAGGACAAATCTCGGACGGGCAGCGACGAATGCGGAAGCCATTTGCTTTCGTACCGAACCATTCGTGTGCTCCCCGCCCTTGTGCCTTGTCAGGCCGAACCGCATAAACGGCGCCTTCTGAGGGGCGCCGGAGAACACCGGCCGGACAAGCGGGACCAGGAAATGGCATCGAACTACGTCGATAAATCGCGTCTTCCCAGCAGGCATGTGACAGAGGGTCCGGAGCGCGCTCCGCACCGCTCCTATCTTTACGCCATGGGCTTGACCACCGAGCAGATTCACCAGCCGCTGGTCGGCGTGGCGACGGCCTGGAACGAGGCGGCGCCGTGCAATATTTCGCTTGGTCGCCAGGCGCAGGCCGTGAAGAAGGGCGTCGCCGCCAACCACGGCACGCCGCGTGAATTCACCACCATCACCGTCACCGACGGCATCGCCATGGGCCATGCCGGCATGAAGTCGTCGCTGGCCTCGCGCGATGTGATCGCCGACTCGGTCGAATTGACGATGCGCGGCCATTCCTATGACGCGCTGGTCGCCATGGCCGGCTGCGACAAGTCGTTGCCCGGCATGATGATGGCGATGATCCGGCTCAACGTGCCGTCGATCTTCATCTATGGCGGCTCGATCCTGCCGGGCCGCTTCCGCGGCCGCGACGTCGTGGTGCAGGACCTGTTCGAGGCGGTCGGCCTCCACTCGGTCGGCAAGATGGACGACGAAACCCTCGACGAGCTCGAGCGCGTCGCCTGTCCGTCGGCCGGCTCCTGCGGCGGCCAGTACACGGCCAACACCATGGCCATGGTGGCCGAAGCAATCGGGCTTGCATTGCCGTATAGTTGCGGCGCTCCGGCCCCGTACGAAATTCGTGATGCGCTCTGCGCCGTGGCTGGCGAGCAGGTGATGGAACTGCTCAAGGTGCAGCTCCGTCCGCGCGACATCGTCACCCGCAAGGCGTTCGAGAACGCCGCCATGACCGTCGCCGCCACTGGCGGTTCGACCAATGCCGCGCTGCATCTGCCGGCAATGGCGCACGAGGCAGGCATCGACTTCGACCTGTTCGATGTCGGCGAGATCTTCAAGAAGACCCCGTACATCGGCGACCTGAAGCCGGGCGGCAAATACGTCGCCAAGGACCTGTTTGAAGCCGGCGGTATCCCGCTGGTGATGAAGGCGCTGCTCGAAGGCGGGTACCTGCATGGCGACTGCATGACAGTCACCGGCAAGACCATTGCCGAGAACCTCGAGAAGGTGAAGTTCAACACCGAGCAGGACGTGATCCGTTCGACCTCGAACCCAATCTCGCCCACCGGCGGTGTGGTGTCGCTGCGCGGCAACCTCGCTCCTGATGGCGCCATTGTGAAGGTCGCCGGCCTCAAGAACCTGCGTTTCGTCGGCCCGGCGCGCGTCTTCGACACCGAAGAGAAGTGCTTCGAGGCGGTCGAGAAGCGGACCTACAAGGAAGGCGACGTGCTCGTCATCCGCTACGAAGGTCCGAAGGGCGGCCCCGGCATGCGTGAAATGCTGTCGACCACGGCAGCGCTCTACGGCCAGGGCATGGGCGACAAGGTTGCGCTCATCACCGATGGTCGCTTCTCCGGCGCCACCCGCGGCTTCTGCATCGGCCATGTCGGCCCGGAAGCAGCGATCGGCGGCCCCATCGCCCACATTCAGGATGGTGACATCATCACCCTCGACGCCACGACCGGCGAGATCTCGGTCAACGTGTCGGAGGAAGAGTTTGCCCGGCGCAAGACGAGCTGGGCCCCGCGCGAGACCGAGTATGGCTCGGGCGCGATCTGGAAGTATGCCCAGCTGGTGGGACCGGCGCGTTACGGCGCGCTGACCAACCCCGGCGCCAAGGGCGAAAAGGAGCAGTATGCGGACATTTAGGGCAGGAGCCCTTGTTTCCGTTGCGTTTTGGGCTGCGCTCGCGATTGCGGGCGTAGCCACCCCGGCTGCCGCCCAGGTGAGTGGCGTGCTGCCCTCGCTGCCGGCTGCCCCAGAGACGGCCGCCGATGCGGCGCTGGCCATGGCCAACCAGCTCGACGGGGCAGGGGGCGGCATCTCCAGCGCCGACCTGATCGCCGCGCTCGAGGATGCGGCGCTGGCCGGCCAGCCGATGGCGCTGTTCCAGCTCGGGCTGATGTATGAAAGCGGCGAAGGCGTCGACAAGGATCCGGTCAAGGCATTCGGCTATTTCAGCCAGATCGCCGACGAGCATGCCGATACCGCCCCTAAGGGCGTCGAAGCCGATATCGTGGCGCAGTCGTTCCTCAAGATCGGTGAGTATTACCGCCAGGGCCTGCCGGAAGCCGGCATCCCGAAGAACGAAGCCTATTCCAACAAGCTGATCATGCACGCTGCGTCCTACTTCGGCGACGCCGATGCGCAGTACAAGGTCGGCGAGCTCTATCTTGACGACGCCGAGCTCGGCGACAACCCGCTGCAGAGCGCCCGCTGGCTCAACCTCGCGGCCCGCAAGGGCCATGCCGGGGCGCAGGCCAAGCTCGGGAGCATGCTGTTCAACGGCCAGGGCATCGATGCCGATCCGGTCGAGGGCCTGATGTGGCTCACCGTCGCCTCGCGCCGCGCCGCGGGCACGGTCGATGACGGCTGGATCCATGACCTGCTCACCAACGCGATGTCCGTCGCGACGCCCGAGCAGCGGAAGCATGCCGTCGAGCTCGCCGACTCGCTCGGCACCCGCTTCGGCGGGCTGTAAGCCATCACGGCGTGAGGGGAGTGGGCCTCACGGCCTAGCTGACAGCCCCGTTCAGCAGCAGTTCAGCCGCAAACTGGCAACCATCGGGACAGTTAGCCCGTTGGTGTCCATCATGCGTTTGCCGATCATTCTCGCCCTCATCGTCGTCATCACGCTGCCCAAGGATGTCCGCGGGTTCGTGGATGATGTTTCGGCCCAGGCCCGCGTCGCGACGGCCTCGATCAGCCACTTCCTCGATCGCAACAGGGATGATGGCACCGTCAAGGTTGCCGAGGCGAGCATCAGCAACGTGCTGAAGACCAAGCACGACACGGCCAAGAACTCGGTCGGCAATATCCGCTAGTTTGATGCAACCGCGTGGAGGTTGGGCTGGATCTGACCCTGCCCACCGGCTGTCATCCCAGCGAAAGCTGGGACCCCATGGCGAGGGCTTTGCCCTCGTCCGGCATCCACTTGCACTGCGGCGAGTTGGGTCCCTGCTTTCGCTGGGATGACATCGAGTGGGCGGAGCAAACTGTACCCAATCGCGAGAGGGCTAGTTTGCATCCTCACCAGCGAACTTCACCAGCATCAGCGCCGATGCCTTTGCCAGCGCCAGGTCACGCCGATCGCTGAGATCGACCTCGAACCGCTCGCAGAGTCGCTGATACACCGGAAAGAGCGGGTCGGCCCGATAGCGCGCCTCCATCCTGCTGACGGTGGCTTCGATCTCCGCCAGACCCGGTACGCTCGCCATGGCTCAGAACGCGAAGTAGCCTACCACCGGCACATGGTCGCTCGGCTTGTCCTTGCCGCGCTCGGCGGCATGCACCACTGCGTCCTCCAGCCGATCCGCAGCCTGCGGTGAGAGCAGCAGGTGGTCGATGCGGATGCCGTCCTTGCGCTCCCAGCCGAACGTACGGAAATCCCAGAAGGTCAGGGATGGCTCGTCGGTGATGGCGCGCACCGCATCGGTGAGCCCGAGATTGAGCAAAGCCCGCCACCTCTCGGCGCTCTCGGGGCGGAACGCGGCATCGCCTACCCACTTTTCGGGCACGGTCGCGTCGACATTGGCTGGGATGATGTTGAAGTCACCAAGCAGGATGAACGGCTCTTCGAGGGCCAGGCGGGATTCGACGAAGGTGTGCAGCCGATCCATCCAGCTGAGCTTATAGGTAAACTTGTCGGTGCCGACGGGGTTGCCGTTGGGCAGGTAGATGCAGCACACCCGCACCACTCCGCCTTCGACCGAAAACAGCCCCTCGATAAGGCGCGACTGCTCGTCGCCGTCATCGCCGGGCAGGCCGCGCGTCACTTCGTCGAAGCGATGCTTGGAGAGGATGGCGACGCCGTTCCAGCTCTTTTGTCCAAACGTCTCGACATTGTAGCCCATCGCCTCGATCTCCATGCGAGGGAAGGCCTCGTCGACCGATTTGATCTCCTGGAGGCAGACGATATCGGGCGATTCGTCTTCAAGCCATTTGAGAAGAGCGCCTTGCCGAGCCTTGACGCCATTGATGTTCCAGGTCGCTATGCGCATGAGTAGGCTCCCGTTCGAGACGGGAGGTTAGAGCAATTCGCCGTTTCGTTGAAACGCGGAATTGCTCCGGTCCCTCCCTTGGTCGCGCTTCCGGATCGGAAAAGTCTGCAACTTTTCCTGGAAGCGCTCCGCTAGCTCAGAGCGCCGCGTAAACCGCGTCGCGGATGTCCTCGCGGAACGGCCCGTTGCAGCCCTCGGGCGCGACGTTGGTGCAGACCACGATCGACAGCTTGTTGGTGCGGTCGATGATCCAGTTGTGCCCCCAGGCGCCGCCCCAGTCGAGCGTGCCGACCGGGCAGGGGCTGCGCGCCGCCTGTGGGTCGTCGATAATGGCGCCGAGCACCGTGAAGCGCTTGCCGGCATCGCCCTCGCGACGCGGCAGGTTGCCGATCTGGTTGGTGAAGGCCTCTTCGACGCTCGCCGGCCTAAGGAAACTACCGCCGTTATAGACCTCGAGCATCTTCATCGCGTCGTCGGCAGTGCCGCAGGAGCCGCCACCGCCCGATTGCGGGGCATCGGCGCGGAAGATGCGGCCGGTATCCCAAGGCGAGTTGTCCGGGCTGATGAGCACCGGCGGCACGATCGATGGCGCCGGCAGATCGCCATTGTGGTAGTTGGCCGTTACGCGCTTGGGGTCGGTTGGCGTGAAGCCCCAGTCGGCCATGCCCAGCGGATCGGCAGCGTATTTCTTCACCGCCGCTTCGAGGCTCGAGCCATTGATGACCGCGAGCGCGCCACCCACCACGTCGATGCTGGTGCCATAGGCCCAGCCGGTCCCCGGGGCGAACACCAGCGGCGCCCTGGCGAGCCGCCGCAGGTTTTCCTCAAGCGTAATGTAGGGGCCGGACATGCCGGGGGCGACGTCACTCGGCGTCGTCTCGTAGGACAGACCCGCGGTATGCGACAGCAACTGGCGGATGGTGATCGGCCGGACCACCCCATCGGGGCTCGCCGGAGTGAAATAGGGCAGGTACTTGCTGACCGGATCGTCGAGCTCAAGCAGGCCGGCTTCCATCATCTTGAGCGCGGCGGTGGCGACGATCGGCTTGGTTACCGAGGCGAGGCGGAAGATGGCGTTGCGCTCGAGCTTGCGGTTGGCCTCGCGATCGGCCAGCCCGGCGGTGCGGGCGTAAATCTCCTTGCCATCCTGGTTGACCAGGACGACGCAACCGACAATGCGGCTCACCAGCGCGGCGTCGATCGCCGCGTCGATATTCTTCTCAAGGCTCATGGAATCCTCCCAGACTTAGCAAGGACGCTAACGGTTCCCTGACAAGAAAGGCAAGCCGCCGAAAGGCTCAACCGACCAGCGGATCAGACGGGAGTGTCGCCGTAAACGGCATGCAGAATATCGTCGCGGAACCGGCCGTCCGATCCCTCGAGCCCGGTATTGCTCATGGAAACGACGCTGAGGCCGGCAGCGGGATCGATGAACCAGTTGTGCCCATAGATGCCGCCCCACCGCACCGTGCCGCGGGGAGCCGGCACGCCGGCGGCCGCGGGATCGTCGAGCCAGGCGCCAAACAGGCAGAATTGCCAGCCGGGCGAGACGGCCTGGCTCAACTGCGGCGTCTGGTTGGAAAGAGCAAGCTTTGCTGTCTCGGGCTCCAGGATCGACCCGCCAGTGCGCAATGCCTCCAGCAGACGCATGAAGTCGGGACCGCTGCCGGCCGCGCCGCCACCGCCCGATTGAAACGCAGCGGCATCGAAGATGCGCTCGGGGTCGTAGGTCGTGGTGCTGCCCCAGGGGTTCGGGATGGTGTGCACCGCGCCCATCAGCTCCGGGCCATTGGCGCCGTCGGCATAGGGGGCCGCCAGACGCGATGGGTCACGCACGGTGAAACCCGTGTCGGTCATGCCCAGCGGGCCGGTCACATAGTGCCGGATTGCGTCCTCCAGCCGGCCGCCGACCAGCCGCCCGGCGATATGCCCGAGAACGTCGATGGACGGCCCGTAAGTCCAGCCGGCGCCGGGCGCAAACAGCAGGGGCAGCGCGCCGACGCGCGCGATGCTGGCGTCGTCGCCAAGCCGCCAGCGATTTACGCCTGCCGTTGCTTCGGCTGGGGTGAGTATCGACGCAGTGGAAAGGCCGGAGGTGTGGGTGAGCAGTTGCCGGATGGTGATGGTCGGCTGGGCGCCGTCGGCCAGGCGCGGACGAAACTCCGGCAGGTAGTCGGTGACCGCCGCATCGAGACCGAGCTTTCCGTCCTCGATCAGGGCGAGGATGGTTGCCGCGACGATCGGCTTGGTGAGGGAGGAGAGACGAAAGATCGCGTCGAGGGTCATCGGACGGCGGTTTTCCCGGTCGGCGAGGCCGTGCGGGGCCTCGTAGACGAGTTCACCGTGCCGGCGGACGATGATGACCGAGCCGACGATGCGCCCTTCATCGATCGCACGCATCGCCGCAGCGTCGAGCCGCTCAGCCAAGTTCATGCTCTGCCTCCCCAATTCGGGGCGGACGCTAGCCTTGCGATGCTAGCGAGGCAAGGCTGGCAACAGCTCGAACGACGGGCTCAGGCGACGGCGAAGCTGGTGCCGCAGCCGCAGCCGGCGACCGCGTTGGGGTTCTTGATCTGGAAGCTCTGGCCGATCAGGTCATCGACATAGTCGATCTCGGCGCCGCCCATGAACTCGAGGCTGAGGGAATCGATCAGCACGGTGGCATTGTCCTTGGTCAGCACCAGGTCGTCGTTAGCAGGCGTTTCCTTGCCCAGCTTGTACTCGTACTGGAAGCCGGAACAGCCGCCGCCCGCCACCACGATGCGCAGCACCGTGCCTTCGCCCTG
Source organism: Devosia sp. Root105 (assembly GCF_001424865.1). Lineage (NCBI taxonomy): Bacteria > Pseudomonadati > Pseudomonadota > Alphaproteobacteria > Hyphomicrobiales > Devosiaceae > Devosia > Devosia sp. Root105. The sequence goes on along the minus strand of NZ_LMCR01000015.1, from coordinate 35,546 downwards.
TTTGGCGAGGATGCGGCCAATCTTCTTGGCGGCGCGGTCTGTCAAAATGACATTGTTCGGTGCTAGAGCAGCTTCAGACATAAGGTACCTTTCGGCCGCCCGGCATGGGGCAGCGCTGGAAACCAAATCTAATATCGTTAGACGACGATGAAAAGGGTCTTGGCTGCATAATGGGTGAACGCGCCGCCTATGCTTCCGATCCCTCCGAGAGCCGCGGCCGGCTGTTTGCGCCGGGTTCGAGCCCAACACGCTCGGAATTTCAGAGGGATCGCGACCGGATCGTCCACTCCGCGGCGTTCCGCCGGCTGCAGCACAAGACCCAGGTGTTCCTGCACCACGAGGGCCAGCACTACCGCACCCGGCTGACCCACACGCTGGAAGTCAGCCAGATGGCGCGCTCGATCGCCCGCGCCCTGGCGCTGGATGAGGATCTGGCCGAAGCGGTGGCGCTGGCGCATGACCTTGGCCACACCCCGTTCGGCCATGCCGGCGAGCGCGTGCTGCATGACAAGATGGCCGAGTGGGGCGGGTTCGACCACAATATGCAGGCGATCCGAGTCGTCACCCGGCTGGAGAACCGCTATGCCGAGCATGACGGGCTGAACCTCAGCTGGGAGGCGCTCGAGGGTATCCTCAAGCATAATGGTCCGCTCACCGATCGGCAGGGCCGGCCGCTGCGCGCCGACAAGCCGCTGCCGCCTGGCCTGAACGATATCCCGGCCAGCGCCGACCTGATGACCTGGAGCTATGCCAGCCTCGAGGCACAGTCCGCCGCCATCGCCGACGACATCGCCTACAACTCGCACGACATCGACGATGCGCTGCGGGCCGGGCTGATCCGGCTGGCGGACCTCACGGATGTGCCGCTGGTCGGCCCGCTGGTGCGCGAGGTGCTGGAGCGCTGGCCCGACATCGAGCGCAGCCGGCAGGCGCATGAGGTGCAGCGGCGGCTGATCACGGTGCAGATCGAGGATGTGATCGCCGAAAGCAGCCGAGCGATCGCCGAAATTGCCCCGCAATCGGCCGACGACGTCCGCAATGCCGGACGCACGCTGATCCGCTTCTCACGACCGGTGCACGATGCCGAGCAGGGGCTGAAGCGCTTCCTGTTCGAGCGGGTCTATCGCAGCGAAGAGGTGATGGGCCCGGTGCGCCACAGCCAGACGGTGGTGGGCATGCTGTTCGACCACTATCTGGTCACCGGCGCCATGCCGGGGCGGTGGGGCGATGCAGTCCGCCACGCCGCCGATCGCGCCGCCCGGGCCCGTGTGGTCGCCGACTTCATTGCCGGGATGACCGACCCCTATGCGCTCGAGCAGCACGCCCGGCTGTTTGACGGTGCGGGCCAGTTGCGGTAGGGGCAGCGCAGCCCGCCCTAAGCGCCGGGTCATTCCCGCGAAAGCGGGAACCTCCGTTTCGGCTGTTGCCGAGCCGCCGCAAACAGAGAGTCCCGCTTTCGCGGGAATGACCTGGTGGGTAAGCCGACCCCGCCAATCATGGCACCCAAGAGACCAACATGAACGTCTTCGCGTTGTTTGCCGCCCGTGTCGCCGACGCCCTTACGGGGCTCTATCCCTCGATCACCGAGGAAGCTCTGTCGCGCATCGTGGTCGAGCCGCCGCGAGATGCGGCGCATGGAGACCTCTCCACCAACGCCGCGATGGTGGTGGCCAAGCCCCTGGGCAAGAACCCGCGCGAGGTGGCGACGGCGCTGGCCGAGCACTTCAAGGCCGACAAAGACGTGACCTCGGTGGAGGTCGCGGGACCCGGCTTCATCAATTTCCGGCTTGCCACCCCGGTGTGGCACGAGGTGCTGAAGTCGATCGGCGCGCAGCGGGGCGACTTCGGCAAGTCGAACGTCGGCGGCGGCGAGCGGGTGAATGTCGAATACGTCTCGGCCAACCCGACCGGGCCGATGCATGTGGGCCATACCCGCGGCGCCGTGTTCGGCGATGCGCTGGCCTCGCTGATGGCCTATTCGGGCTATGAGGTGACGCGCGAGTATTACATCAACGACGCCGGCAGCCAGATCGATACGCTGGCCAAATCCACCATGCTGCGCTACCGCGAAGCGCTGGGCGAAAGCATCGAGATCCCGTCCGGCTTCTATCCTGGCGATTACCTGATCCCGGTCGGCGAGGCGCTGAAGGCCGAATTCGGCGACAGCCTGCTCAAGCAGCCGGAGCCCGAAGCGCTGGCACTGGTCAAAGATCGGGTGCTGGCGGCGATGATGGACCTGATCCGGGCCGACCTCGCCCAGCTCAACATCCACCACGACGTGTTCTTTTCGGAACGCCAACTGCACGGGCAGGGCGGCGATATCGACACCACGCTCGACTGGCTGCGCTCGGAAGACATGATCTACCAGGGCCGGCTCGAGCCGCCCAAGGGCAAGACGCCCGAGGACTGGGAGGATCGCGAGCAGACGCTGTTCCGCGCCACCAATTATGGCGACGATGTCGATCGGCCGCTGGTCAAGTCGAACGGCGCCTACACCTATTTCGCCGCCGACATTGCCTACCACCGCAACAAGTACCTGCGCGGCTTCAAGCACATGGTCAACGTGCTGGGCGCCGACCACTCGGGCTATGTGTCGCGGCTGAAGGCGGCGGTGAAGGCGGTGTCGCATGGCGAGGCCGATATCGACGTGCGCATCTGCCAGCTGGTGCGGCTGATGAAGAACGGCGAGCCGTTCAAGATGTCGAAGCGCTCGGGCGACCTGGTGCTGCTGTCGGACGTGGTGGAGGAGGTGGGCTCGGACGCAACGCGCTTCATGCTGCTCTATCGGCGCAACGACGCGGCGATGGATTTCGATTTCGCGGTGGTCAAGGAACAGACGCGCGATAACCCGGTGTTCTACGTGCAGTACGCGCACGCCCGGACGTACTCGGTGTTCCGCAAGGTTGCCGAGGAAATGCCTGACCTCGATATTTCGGTCGAAGCGCTGGCCAAGGCAGATATTTCGCTCTTGGCTTCAGAGGCTGATCTCGAACTGATCAAAGCTCTGGCGCAGTGGCCGCGTATCGTTGCTTCGGCCGCAAGTGCCCATGAGCCGCACCGCGTGGCGTTCTACCTCTATGAACTTGCGGCGGCGTTTCACGGCTTCTGGGCGAGGGGTAACCAGGATGTTGCCTTACGCTTTGTTAACGCCGATGATTCAATGCTGACTTCGGCCCGACTCGCCCTTGTCGGTGCCGTGCGTCAGGTGCTCGTTAACGGCTTGACCCTGCTTGGTGTTAGTGCGCCGGAGGAGCTTTCATAATTCCGGCGCATTGGTTGCTAGAGTTGCCGGCTTGCTCGGCGGGGGTCAAGGCGAGCACCGGGACCACGAGTTTAGGGGGCGCTGCTTTCAATGACAGCGAGACCGCAGCAGATGCCTGATGGCCAGGATAAATCCGACGACCTGATCGCCGAGCTCGCCAAACTTATGGCGAACAACGCTCAGGGCGCCGAGCCGGAGGCCAAATCTGCGCCCAAGCTCGTCACGCTTGCCGATGCGCCCAAGCCCGAAGGGCAGGGGCCCGCAATGGTCCGCATCCCCGGTATGGATGCGCCGGTTGCCGCAACGCCGGCGCCCGCGCCGGCCGTCAGCACACCAGTGCCGCCGCCGGCCGATCGGCCCGCGCCGGTCGCCCCGGGTGTGCTGCGCATTCCCGGCATGGATCAACCCGTAGCCGCCACGCCGGCGCCTGCCGTGACGTCGCCGGTCCCTTCGGTGGAGCCCAAGCCTGCCGCGTCGTTCGATTTCGGTACGCTTCCCGCGGCTTCGACCAGCTTCAAGCCCGAGCCGATGGCCAACTGGCAGGATCGCGAGATCCCCAAGCCGGTGCCGATGCGGCCGGCGGCTACCGTTGAGACCTCCGCGCCGGTAGCGCGCCCGGTCGTGGCCGAGGTGCTGCCGCCGGCGCGCCCGGCGCCGTTCGAGCCCGCCAAGCCCACTCCATCGCAGCCTGATCCGATGGCTGAGCTCGAAGCCGAGCTGGCGCCCGCCGTGAGTGCAGACGCAACGGTCGAGCCGGAAGTAGAGGCGCCCGCGCCGCGGGTCGAGCCGAGCTTTGCCGCGCCGCGTCCGGCTGCGCCGGCGTCCGCGCCCACATCTCCACCTGCGGCATCGCCGATGGTTGCTGCCGCCAAGGCGTCGGCTACCGATGACAGCTTCGATTTCGATTTCGGCTTTGCTTCCGAGCCGCCGGCGCCGATTGCGGCTGCCGAGTCGCGCCCACCGGTCCGCCCGGCGGTCCCGTCGCCGGCAGCTGCCGCTCCGGTGATTCCCGCCGCGTCGACCGGCGACCCGATCGCCGACCTGATCGCGGCGGAACTGGATTCCGTCGAAGCCGAGGTCGTCGAGGAGGCGAAGGTCGAGCAGCGGCCCGCGCCGGTGCAGCCGGCCGCCCGCAGTTTCCCGCTGCCCGCATCGCGCCCTGCCTCGGGCCCGTCGCAGTTCCGTCCGCAGTCGACGCCGCTTTCCGCTGCGCCGGCCAACCCCGCACCGGTCTCGCGTCCCGAGGACCGCTTTGGTGTCGCCCCGGTGTTCGGGCCGACCAGCAAGGTGCAGGCGCCGCGCCCGCAGCCGCAGCCGGCCGCCGAGCGCGACCCGATGGACGAGATCGAGAGCCTGATCGGCGAAGCCGTTCGGGTGGAGCTTACCAGCGACAAGCCTGCCGCCCCGCCGCCACAAGCGGCCGTGCCGCAGTCCGCTCCGATCGTGCCGCCGCTCACCACCGGGTTTGCCCCGCGTCGCGCCGCGATCAAGGATGCTGAACCGCAGGTGCCGTCGGCCGAGGCCGCCATTCTTGCGGCCGCCGCTGCCAGCGGCGCCGAGGTTGGCCGTATCGATGGTGGTATGTCCGCCGAACAGCGGCAGAGCCCGTATAAGCGTCCGAAGGCCAAACCCGAGCGCCGCTCGGGTGGGATGCGCCAATATGTCGGCATGGCCGTCGCCGGCACGCTGCTGCTGGCAGCCGGTTTCGGCCTCTACTGGGTGCTCGGCATGGGCCGTGGCACCGACGCCGATGCGCCGGTGCTGCAGGCTGATGCGACCCCGGTAAAGCAGACACCGCCGCCGACCACCAGCACGACCAACCAGCAGGGTTCGGTGGTGTTCAATGAGCTCGACGGCAAATCCGCCGCGGCCGCTGCCAACGAGCAGTTGGTATCGCGCGACGATACCGCCGAAACCAGCGTTGCCGACGTGGCGCGCACGGTGGGCGAGGGCGATGATGCGGCCAGCGAGAGCGAACTCGCCAACCGCAAGGTTCGCACCGTGACGGTTCGCCCGGATGGCACGATCGTTTCGGGCGACGAGGCGGTGGCCGGCAATGAAGAGCTGCCGGTCGATCGGCCGGCCGTTCCGGATCTGCCGGGCGCCGACGTGCAGCCCTCCGAACTGCTGGCAGCCGTTCCCGACGCTGCGACCGATCCGATTGCCGCGGCGATCGACACCGGCACCGATCCGGCGGTCGATCCGACCCAGGTCTCGGCGCTGGCGCCGACCGGCCCGGCGCCGACCATCGATCCCAACATCGTGGCGCCGGTCCCGGTGGCCCGCCCGACGGATCGCTCGGTCCTTGGCGGTGGCTCGAACCAGCAGGTTGCTGCTACCCAGCCGTCGCAGCCGGTTGACCTGGTCGAGGCCCCCGCGGCCCAGGCGCCGCAGGCCAGTGGCAGCGGTCCTTATGTGCAGCTCAGCTCGCAGCCGACCGAAGGCGACGCGGCGTCGTCGCTGCGTTCGACGCAGAACCGGCTCTCCGGCCTGCTGAATGGGCGCAGCCTTGCCGTGCGGCAGGTCAACCTCGGCGCCAAGGGCACCTGGTACCGCGTGGTGCTGCCGGTCGATTCCTTCCAGGAAGCGACGCAGACCTGCGCCAGCCTCAAGGCCAACGGCGTTGATTGCGTGCCGATCGGCGGTTGATCGGCACCCGCTGTTCCTTGACCTCGGTCTCGGTTAGGGACCAAGCTCGCGCGAGCTGGAGCGTGTTACCGTTTCGTTGAACGACAGCATGCTCCAGCCTTGATTTGTCGCGCTATCGAAGCGGAAAAGTCTGCAATCCCGCCTTGGCGAGGGCAGGCATTTTCCTGATAGCGCTTTGGCGGGCAGGCGACTGTATGAGCGACACTTCCACTGACTGGTTCGCGGCGCCCGATGCGCCGCGCGACGACGAAGTGATGTATGTCGACGTTGCCGGCTATGAAGGCCCGCTCGACCTGCTGCTCGACCTGGCGCGCCGCCAGAAGGTCGACCTCTCCCGCATCTCCGTGCTGGCGCTGGCCGAGCAGTATCTCGGCTTCATCGAGACGGTGCGCGAGAAGCGCATCGAGATCGCCGCCGATTACCTGGTGATGGCGGCGTGGCTGGCCTATCTCAAGAGCCGGCTGATGGTGCCACAGGCACCCAGCGACGATGAGCCCTCCGGCGAGATGATGGCGGCCCTGCTGCAGTTCCGGCTGAAGCGGCTCGAAGCCATGCGCAAGGCCGCGATGCAGCTGATCAACCGGCCGCGGCTCGGGCGGCAGGTGCATGCGCGGGGCCAGCCCGAACCGGTGCTGGTGGAGCGACGCAACCTCTGGGAAGCCTCGCTCTACGATCTGCTCAAGGCCTATGCCACCGGCCGCGAACGCAATGTGCCGCAGGACTATCATCTGTTCGAGCGCAGCGTCTGGTCGCTGCAGGAGGCGCGCGAGATATTGACGCGGCTGATCGGCGACAGCATGGACTGGGTGCCGCTCGACGCGTATCTCGACCAGTATCTGAGCAACCCGGAGCAGCGGAAGACCGCGACGGCGTCGAGCTTCGCCTCGAGCCTTGAACTCGCCCGGCAGGGGCAAATAGAACTGCGCCAGACCTTGACCTTCGGCCCGCTGTTCATGCGACGGCGCCAGGATCCAAAGACACCCGGCGACGGAAAGAAGACCGAATGACGGATGAAGTTCCGGACGACCAGTTCGACGAGCATGGCGAGATCGCCGAGCGGAACCTCAGGGTGCTCGAAGCGATCCTGTTTGCCTCGGCCGAGCCGCTGTCACCGGCCGACATCGCGCCGTATCTGGGGGAGGGCGCCGACGTTCCCGAGCTGCTCGAACGGCTGGCGCTGCGCTATGCCGGTCATGGCGTGCAGCTGGTGCATCGCGGCGGCAAGTGGGCCTTCCGTACGGCCGACGACCTGTCGTTCCTGTTGCGCCGCGAGGAGACCGAGAGCCGGCAGCTGTCGCGCGCCGCACTCGAAACCCTCGCCATCATCGCTTACCACCAGCCGGCCACCCGAGCCGAGGTGGAGGAGGTGCGCGGCGTTGCCAGCGGCGGCGGTACGTTCGACGTGCTGATGCAAACTGGCTGGGTGCGCATGCGCGGCCGCCGGCGCACGCCGGGGCGACCGGTGACCTATGGCACGACCGAAGCCTTCCTCGACCATTTCGGTCTTGAGAGCCTTGCCGACCTGCCGGGGCTCGAAGAGCTGAAGGGCTCGGGGCTGCTGTCGAGCCGGTTGCCGCCGGCCTTCCAGGTGCCGTTGCCCTTTGATGGGCCGCTGCGCGATGACGAGGATCCGCTGGAGCCGGACGACCAGGGCGAGAGCGACCCGATCCAATGACCGATATCGAAGCAGTCGAGGACTGGGGCCCGCGCGGCACCGCCGGCGTCGCCTTTGCGGCGGCGCTGCGGTTCGACGCCGTCGACGTGACGCTGGGTGGGCGGCCGGTGCTCAGGAACTTCTCGCTGGCGCTGGTGCCGGGCGAGATCGTGTGCCTCCTCGGGGAGAGCGGCTCGGGCAAATCGACCATCCTCAGGGTGGCCGCCGGCATCCAGCGCATCGACGGCGGCACGGTGAAGATCAACGACCAGGTCGTGTCCGGTCCTGGCGTTCATGCCAAGCCGGACCGGCGCGGCATCGGCCTGATGTTCCAGGATTTCGCCCTGTTTCCGCACCTGACGCTGTTGCAGAACGTAACCTTCGGGCTACGCAAGCTGGGGCGGACCGCCGCGCTGGCGCAGGCGCGGCAGGCGCTGAAGCGCGTGGGTCTCGACGACCGCGAAGCGGACTATCCGCATCGGCTCTCCGGCGGCCAGCAGCAGCGATTGGCGCTGGCTCGCTCGATCGCGCCGCGCCCGGGCATCCTGATGCTCGACGAACCGTTCTCGAGCCTCGATGCGCGGTTGCGCGAGACGGTGCGCAACGAAACGCTGGCGGTGCTGCGGGAAACCCACGCCACGACCATCATCGTGACGCACGATCCGGAGGAGGCAATGCTGCTGGGCGACCGCATTGCGCTGCTCCGCCACGGCAAATTGGCGCAGATCGATACGGCGTCGGAGATCTACAACCGGCCGGTCGACCTCAACGCCGCCCGCTTCTTTTCGCCGCTGAGCGAGATCGAGGCACGGGTGCAAGCGGGCAGGGTGGAGACCCCGCTCGGGCCCGTTCCGGCGCCGAAGTATGCCGACGGCACCGCGGTGACGGTGGCGATCCGGCCGATCGGATCGCTCGACGTGGCAACCGAAGGGCCCGGCGTTCCCGGCCGTGTGCTGGCCAAGCGCGATGCCATCGGCATCGATCTGTGCGAAGTGAGCGTGACTGGCCTCGACCGCCCGATCCAGATCCGTCGCCGCGCCGATCGTAACCTTGTTGTCGGATCGGACGTATTCCTGACCCTCAACCCGGAACACGTCCTTGTGTTCGCCAAGGATTGAACCTATTTCTCTGCGCTAGTGTAAGCGTAGAGCATTCTTTCGGAGACCATCCATGCACGCGCCAGGGATTTGGGGCATCATCGTCGTCGCCATCGTGGTGATCCTGCTGTTCGGACGCGGCAAGATTGCCGGGCTGATGGGCGAAGTAGCCTCCGGCATCAAGTCCTTCCAGAAGGGCATGCGCGACGAAGAGCAGAAGCCTGCTGCGCAGATCGACGCTTCGACCACCGTCGAGCCGGCCCGCGAGACCGAAAAGGCCAAGGACGCCTGATCGTCTGACGGCCGCTCCCAGGAGCCAAAACTATGCTCGGCGTCGGCTGGACCGAAATGCTTGTGATCGGGGTCGTGGCCCTGATCGTCATCGGACCCAAAGAGCTTCCCGCTCTGATGCATCGGGTCGGCAAGTTTGCCGGCACGATCCGTCGCATGGGCTCGGACTTTCAGCGTGAGCTGAACAAGACCACTGGTCTCAACGAGATCACCAATCTCCGCCAGTCGGTGACGCAGCCGCTGAAGGCGACTGCCGAGGCGATCCGCAAGGAATTCAACACGACGACGGCAACCGGTGAGGTGAAGCCCTCAGGGGCGATCAAGCCGGCCGATCCCAAGGTCGAAAGCGTGGTCGACGAGATCAAGGCCGCCGCCGGCATTGCCACTCCTGCAGCGGCCGCGGCGCCGGTGATGACCCCGATCGTGCAGCCAGCCGAGACGCCCAAGGCACCGGTGAAGGCCGCCCGTCCGGTCAAGATCAAGGCGCCGACCGAGAGCAAGGTGGCAGCTGCCGACATCGCTCCGGCAAAAAAGGCTGCACCGAAAGCGAAGAAGCCGATCGACTCGCCGGCTCCGGTCGAGGCCATCGCACCAGCCAAGGCCACGCCTGCCAGGCAGGCGAAGGTCGAGGCCATCGCGCCGGCCAAGGCTTCGTCCGCCAGAAAGGCTACCGTCAAGGCCGCCAAGCCTGTCGCCAAAGTCGAGAGCGTCGCCGTCAAGCCGGCCGCGAAAGCCGCGCCGGCCAAGACCGTCAAGGCCGCCGTCGCTGAACCCGCCGCGGCCAAGAAACCCGCAGCCAAGAAACCGGCTGCTGCCGCCAAGAAGCCGTGACCATGGCCGAACAGACCAAGCTCGAAGCCCCCAAGGACGCCGCCGCGGTTGAACAGGATGAGCTCGCCGGCAGCGAAGCGCCGCTGCTCGACCACCTGATCGAACTGCGCAAGCGACTGATCCGCTCGGTGCTGGTGATCTTCGCGCTGCTGATCGTCTGCTTCTTTTTTGCCGGCACCATTTTCGATGTGCTGGTGCAGCCCTATCGCGAGGCGGTAGCGCCGGCGCCGGTGGAACTGATCTACACCGCGCCGCAGGAATTCTTCTTCACCCAGCTCAGCCTCGCCTTCTTCGGGGCGCTGTTCCTGGGTTTCCCGTATCTGGCCACCGAGGTTTACGGCTTCGTGGCGCCGGGGCTCTACAAGAAGGAGCGTCGGGCCTTCATCCCGTACCTGGTGGCGACGCCGGTGTTCTTCGTTCTGGGCGCGGCGATGGTGTATTTCGCGGTGCTGCCGCTCGCCATGCGCTTCTTCCACGCCATGGAGACCACCGAGATCACCATGCTGGTGAAGGTCTCGGAATATCTGGGCCTCGCCATGACGCTGATCCTCGCCTTCGGCATCTGCTTCCAGCTGCCGGTGGTGCTGACGCTGCTGGCGCAGATCGACCTTGTCTCCTCGGCGACGCTGAAGAAGGGCCGCCGCTACGCCATTGTCGGTATCCTGGTGTTCGCCGCGTTCATCACGCCGCCCGATCCAATCTCGCAGATCGGCCTCGCGCTGCCGATGTACCTGCTCTATGAGATTTCGATCCTCTCGGTTCGCTGGATCGAGAAACGCCGGGCTGCGGCGCTCGCGGCCGAGGGGGCCGAAGGTACCGACGTCGAGAAGGCCGAGTAGGCTCCAAAGCATCTTACGGACGAACTGACCACCCTGAGCGGGTGGTCGAGCCGACCCACGGCAATCACCCCATCTACGATGACACCGGTGAGTGGGTCGGGTCGGAGCCCACTCAGCATCGCCGGTGCTGGTCACTCGCGAAACGATCGGGCAGGGTGTCCCGTCAGGGACTTGCGCTCGCACCCCAATCCGGTAAAGCAGAGCCCTTCTCCCGCCGCAGGTCTCTCCATGCTCGATATCAACTGGATCAAAGCCAATCCCGCCGCGTTCGACGCTGCGCTCAGCGAGCGCAAGAACGTGCCGTTCAAGGCCTCCGAGCTGATCGCCATGGACGATTCCCGCCGCAGCGCCATCGCCGCCGTCGAGGACGCGCAGGCCAAGCGCAACGCGCTGTCGAAGCTGATTGGCCAGGCCAAGGCGCAGAAAGACGAGGCCAAGGCCAACGAGCTGATGGCCGAAGTCGCGAGCCTAAAGGACGCGATCCAGGCGGGTGAAGCCACCCGCAAGGAAGCGGAGGAGGGGCTGCGCAACGCGCTGCTGGTGATCCCCAACCTGCCGCTCGACGAGGTGCCGCGTGGCGCCGACGAGGCCGACAACAAAGAGTATTTTGGCCTCAACGGCTCGCCGGCTACCGCGGCCAAGGCGCGACCGGCCAAGCCGAGCTTCAGCTACAAGCCGAAGGAGCATTTCGAGACCGGCGAGGCCATGGGCCAGATGGATTTCGAAGTCGCCGCCAAGATCAGCGGCAGCCGCTTCGTCGTCTTGAAGAGCCATCTGGCGCGGCTCGAGCGTTCGATTGGCCAGTTCATGCTCGATCTGCATGTCGACCAGCATGGTTACACCGAGGTGCAGCCGCCGCTGCTGGTGAAGGACGACGCGCTCTACGGCACCAACCAGCTGCCAAAGTTCGCCGACGACCTGTTCTTCACCCCGCATGGCGAGAGCCGGCTGGCGCTGATCCCGACGGCAGAAGTGCCGCTGACCAATTTCGTGCGCGAGACGATCCTCGCTGAGGACGAGCTGCCGCTGCGAATGACGGCGCTGACCCCGTGCTTCCGTTCGGAAGCTGGGTCGGCTGGGCGGGATACCCGCGGCATGCTGCGCCAGCATCAGTTCAACAAGGTCGAGATGGTGGCGATCACCACGCCGGAAACCTCGGGCGATGAGCACGAGAAGATGCTGTCCGATGCCGAGGATGTGCTGAAGCAGCTCGGCATCCACTACCGGGTGATGATGCTGTCGACCGGCGACATGGGCTTTGGGGCGCAGAAGACCTACGACCTCGAGGCCTGGCTGCCGGGGCAGGACACCTATCGCGAGATCTCGTCGGTCTCGGTGTGCGGGGATTTCCAGGCGCGCCGCATGGATGCGCGTGTGAAGGGCAAGGACGGAAAAATCCGTCATGTTCATACGCTGAACGGCTCGGGTGTTGCCGTGGGCCGGGCGTTGATCGCGGTGATGGAAAACTACCAGCAGGAGGATGGCTCGATCGCCATCCCTGACGTGCTGCAGCCCTATATGAAGGGCCTCAAGTCGATCGGTGCGCGCTCGTGAGAATTCTCATCACCAACGATGACGGCGTGGACGCTCCCGGCATCGCGGTGATGCGCGAGATTGCGCTGACGCTCAGCGAAGACGTGTGGGTGGTGGCGCCGGATGGCAACCAGTCAGGTGCGGCGCATCGCTTCACTTTCGGGCGCGAGCTCGGGGTGGATAAGCGCGAGGATCGGGTGTTCTCGATCGTCGGCGGCTCGCCGGCCGACTGCGTCGTCGCCGGCATGACGCATATCTGTAAGGATCTGAGGCCCGATCTGGTGCTGTCCGGCATCAATAACGGCCAGAACCTGGGCGATATCCTCAACTGCTCGGGTACCGTCGCCGGGGCGCGCGAGGGAGCGCTGCATGGTGCGCTCGGCATCGGCATCAGCCAGGGCGTCGACTACGAGCGCGGCACCGAGATCGAATGGACCAACTCGCGCACCTACGCGGCGCGCGTGGTGAGCCAGCTGCTGCAGCAGGTGCAGAGCCGCGGCGACGTCTATTTCAACGTCAACATTCCGTTCTGCGCGCCCGAGGACGTCGCCGGCATCCGGGTGGTGCCGTTCCAGCGCTTTGCCCGCTCGCCGATGGCCTATTACCCGAGCGACAATGCCGGAAAGTTCTTCATCGCCATCCCCGAGACGCCCAAGCCGCTCGATGAAGAGCACGATTTCCGCCTCGCCATGCACGGCAATGCCATCACGGTGACCCCGCTGATGCTGCAGCACACGCATTATGAGATGGCTGGGCAGCTGGATGGGAAGCTGGGGCTGTAGCCCCTTCGCTCCTCGCTGACGCTCGGATCGGCGACACGTTGTGTCGCATCCGGCCTTCGGCCAGCGAGGGTTGCGCCCTCGTCCTCGACCTCAAGGGGAGAAGGCAGCGACTGAGGGATCGCGGTTCCATCACCTTCTCCCCTTGAGGGAGAAGGTGGCGCGCAGCGCCGGATGAGGGGTATCGCATCGCTGGCGATGCGCGCTTCGAGCGTTAGCGAGGAGCGATGTTGGTTGGCCCGCTCTCTTAACCCTACCGACTCCTGAATCCCCCGCCGGATGATTTGAGCAAATTGCTTCGCATTTAAATCACTCTTTACCTTAACGCCCTAATCTCACGTCCATTGAGTACCTGCGTAGAGTGGACTGATGAGTAACCGCGTGACCGGTAAGACGTTTAGAACCGCCGCGATTGTGGGCCTGTTCGCGGGCGCCACTGCGCTCTCGGGGTGCAGCTCGCTGGGTGGCCTTGGCTTCGACAGGACGGCGACCGGCTCGGTCAACGCCGCTGCGCCGATGAACACAGCGCAGGCCATGCCCAAGACGCTTGTTCCTCCAGAAAACATTGGCGGTGGGTCCGGTCCTATGCTGGTCGGCTCCAACAGCATGGGCACTCAGCCCATGGCCAGCCAGCCGCTTGGCTCAGTATCGACCGAAGACTTGCCTGTGCTCACTTCATCAGCCAACGGAAGCAATCAGATGATGCCCGCTGCCCAGCCCCTGAGCCCGGTTCCGGCCACTACCACTCTGGCGTCCGCCCCGGCTTCGAACTCCCTCGTCTCCGTTCCCTCCGATGCCTATGTCCACGTGATCGAAAGCGGCGAGAGCCTCTACACGGTGGCCCGCCGCTACAACGTCACGGCGCAGGCGATCATCCAGGCCAATGGTTTCTCGTCGCCCGACAAGATCTATGTCGGCCAGAAGATCGTCATTCCCGGCAAGGCCTCGACGCTGATGGCGCTGGGCCCCAAGGGCGGCGCCAAGCCGGAAACGACGCTCGGCGCGCCGCCGTCGAACCTCGCTGCACCCAAGCCCGTTGCCGTCGCTTCGATCGAGCCCGAGACCAGGATTCCGGCCGCGACCGTCAAGCCGCTGGCGCCGACCAGTGCAGCTCCGGCCGCCGTGGCTGAAGCACAGCCGCTGCAGCAGCCCAAGACCGAACCGGTGCTCTCCGGTGCTGACAAGTTCCGCTGGCCGATCTCGGGGCGGGTGATCACCGACTTCGCCAATTCCAAGGGCACCGGCATCAATATCGAAGCGCCGGAAGGCGCGGCGGTCCGCTCGGCCGAGAATGGCCAGGTGATCTATGCCGGCTCGGGCGTCGAGGGTTACGGCAACCTGATCCTGATCCGCCACCCGAACGGCTATGTGTCGGCGTATGCCCACCTCAAGGACATGAATGTCGCCAAAGGGACCGTGGTGAACCGCGGCGACAATATCGGCACCGCCGGCAAGACTGGCTCGGTGTCGAAGTCCCAGCTGCACTTCGAGCTGCGCAAGGGCGCGACGCCGGTGGATCCGCTGCCGCTGCTGGCGAGCTGAGGCTAAGCACAGATCTGAGAAAGGCCCCGGAGCGATCCGGGGCCTTTTGGCTTTCGGGGGACCTAGAAAGCTGGCGCGTGCTGACCCCCACCCCTGTCCCCTCCCCGCAAGGGGGAGGGAGACCCTCACACTGGCATCGCGGCTCGGTCGGCTTGAGCGGGCGCTTCAGTCAGACCGCAAACGCCCTGACCGAGTGCCTGATCTCCAGCGGTTTGGCCGGGTCGAGATCCACCCAGGTCTTGATGCCGCGCTGGTTGATCGGGTTGGGGCCGGTGGCGACGTCGGTGTGGAGGTCGAAGGCGGAGGCGAGGGGTTCGAGGCCGACGGCGCGGAACTGGCCGTTCCAGGGCTCGCCCTTGATGCCGCCATCGGTGTGCCAGATCATCAGCGTCGGCAACAGTTCGCGGTCCCAGTCGAGCTCGAAGCCCATGCCTTCGTCGAGATAGGTGCCGGTGAGGGGGCCGCGGGCGCCGCAGAGCTGCACGTTCTTGTCAGTGCGGGGCGACAGTGGAATGTGGGACATATCCACCCGGGCGCCGTTCTTTGGCACTGAGCTGAGGCTCTCGAACTCCTGCGGGTCGCCCTCGGCGGTCTGGCCGGGGTGAGTGAGGCCGAAGTCGAAATCGAGCTTCAGTTCGAGCCGGCCGGGATTTTCCGGCAGGCGGAAATTGGGGTGGAGGCCAGCCGAGATCGGCGCCTTGTGGCGGGCGAAGATGCGCATGACGAAATCCAGCGCCGGCGCGTCCTTACGGGCGGTGATGACGCGCTCGACCTTGCGCACCACGGAATCCGGATCGTAGTCGAGCGACAGCGTGACGCTCTCGTCGTCGCCGCCGACGATAGTCCACTCGCGATGCGCGACAGGGCCATGAATGGTGCCCGTGGCCGGCTGGCCGAGCAGGCTGCCCCATTCGGGCAGGTTCGGGCCGGCAGTGCGCCCACCAGTGCCGAAAGGCAGACCGACGAAATCGCCGGCCAGCACGCGCAGATGCCCGACGATCGCGGGATCGTCGACGGTGCCGAGCCACGGCGCGCGGGCGAACGGTTTGAACGGCTTACCGTCAACCAGGAAGGTGGCGTCGGCCAGCATGGCAGCCGTACTCAGGATGGTCGCCTCGCCGTGCGACCATCTCAACTTATGCGACAGGCTCATTATTCCCTCAGTCCTCGTCGTCGAAACGCGGGCGCATTCGTTGCAGCTACGAGGCTGCGCCGCAAGCCGCGGGGCTATGGATAAATGGTCTAGAGCGCTTCGCGATCTGCTCCACCGGCCTGGTGGCTGGGCTCGGCGGTGTGGCCTGACACCGGCCGTCATCCCAGCGAAAGCCGGGACCCATTTCACAGCCCGCGCGCGGGTGGGGTAATCGCCGTGGGTCAGCCCGACCTCCGCCCATCACGAGCATAGATTAGCCGACCAGCACCGGTCGGCTGCAGGTGACGCTGTAGACGCGCACGTCGGCCTCGCCGATGCCGACCCCAAGGACTTCGAGCACACCGAAGATGGTGCTGTCGAGGACCGGCGCCAGCGGCGCCACCAGCGTGCGCACGGCGGCCTCGATGACGGCGTCGGTGGAGAGGCCAATCCCCAGCACGTCGACATCGATATCGAGTTCGTCGAGCAGCGATTTCGACAGGCTGCCGACGATGGTGTGGTTGGTGGCGGTCTTGATGGTGCCCTGCGTCACATCCTCGCTCGAGAAATTGAGCAGGATCGGCGAGGTCTCTCCGATGACGATGGCGGCGCGCGCCTTGATCTTCAGCAGCAGGGCGGAAAGGATGGTGGCCTGGTTGACCACCGGGAAAGCGCTGAAATCGGTGAAGCTGGCGCCCGCGAGGTTGCCGATAGCGAGCCGTGCGACGCCAGGCAGCACCTCGACCACGGCGGTGCCGGCTTGCTTGCCCAAGCCAGGGCAGGTGAGCGAGCGGATTCGCGCTTCGGCGTAGGCGACTTCGATATAGATCGGCAGGGTGACGCCGGCGCCGAGCAAGATCGGGCCGCCGAGGAGCTTGACCGTCAGCTTGAGCCGGGTCTGCGCGGTGCGGGCGACGGCGCCCTTCTCGCCGATGCGATACCAGGCATGCTGCGGCGGCTCGCCGATGGCGACGCTGAGGGCGATGCTGGTGAGGCTGGGCAGGGTGGCGCCGACAGCGAGATCGATCTGCTTGCCGTTGCCGGCGATCACCGCAGCAGCGTTGAGCAGCTCGAGCGCCGAGAGGCCGGCGAAATAGCCGGATTCACTGCCCACCGGCAGGGTGGAGAGCGAGCCGATATCGAGCAGCTCGAGCAGCGGGATCGTGCCGGTGTCGGCAATGGTGGTGGAGAGCGTGGTGGCGGCGGTCTTGGCGGTGCCGGTGAGGACGCTCGCCAGGGCGGCGGCGATGGCGCCGCGGCTGGCCGAGGCCTTCAGCACGTCGCCATAGGTGGCGGCCGAGAGGTGAAGCTGCTGGTTCAATGCATCGAGGAAATCGAGCAGATCGACCTTGGCATCGAGCAAGGCGTCGTAGCTCATCACATCGAGCGTGGCCGAGGTGCCGAGCAGGCTTTTGAGCAGGGCGTTGGCGACGCCGCCGTTCAGCGAGGCGAGGCGGGAGCCCACCGAGAAGGCCGCCTGTGGGTTAGCCGTCGCCAGCGCCGCGACGGAGATCTCGGGCGGCGCCTGCCAGGGTCGGGCAAGCAGCAGTGTGCCGGTCTTGCGGTAAGTCACCTGCACGGCGTTGGGTGGCGAGCCGCCGGGCGAGAAGCGCGCCGCCACCGACAGCTCTGGCACCGCCTTGTAGTGGCCGGTGAACACCTGCACCGGGTGCGAGGAGCGGACCTGGATCGAGGGATCGTCGATGCTGAGAGTGCTGCCGATCAGCCCGTTCGCCTGAAAGGTCCTGAAGGCGGTATCGAGTGCCTTGCTGGGGTCGGTCACCGCCGCAATAGCGGCGAGGTCTGCTACCGATTGCGCCTGCCGCCGTTCGAGATAGAGCGAGCCTTCGTCCACGGCGAAGGCCCCGGCGAGCATGGCGACCGGCAGCAGCAGCGCGAACATCACCGCGATGTTGCCCCGTTCCTCGGCTCGGAAGCGGCGGAAGCCCTTCATATGCCGCCGAGCCGGATGGTCGAAGTGTAGCTGATGATCTTGTCCGGCAGCGGCACCGGCAGCACCCAGATCGGCAATTGCGAGGCGTCGTAGGTGATGGTGACCTTGTACTGGTTGGGATCGCTGGCATCGTCGCCGATGGTGAAATCCACCTCGTCCGGATCGATGAAGACGTAGCCGCCGGCATTGTTCTCGATGAATGCTGTAACCAGCGTGTTGCGTTCGGTGGGGCTGAGGCCGGCGATCGAGGTGCGGGCGGCGTCGGCGGCGATCTGCTGCACCGAGCTGGCGGCGCCGAAATAGATGCCGTAGGCGAGGACGCCGACAATCATCAGGATGAAGACCGGGGCGATAATGGCGAACTCGACCGCCGATGCCCCGTCGTGGTCGCCGGCGAAACGGCGCAGGCCACGAAGTGGCGGCACGCCGCGCGGCTGGCAGTCTCGGTGCCTCAGCATACGAGTACCCCACAAAATGGCCGCCACCCTCCTGGGTGGGATGCTCGGCCGGTCGTTTCAGGCGCCGGAAGACTGGCGCCCGAAACGACGAAATACGAGATTAGTCAAATAGAGATAAGTATAGGTAAGATAAGTGGAATTCCCGTGAGCAATGCGGAAACACCGTACTGGCAACATCTGCGCGGAGGGCGGCGCGGAGTCGCTTAGGGAAGTACGTGGCAGTACTTATGAGGTCGGAGTTTGGAATGGGCACGGCGGTGCCGGTTCCAAACTGCAGGAGCTAAATTGCTTTGCCCTGTTCACCGGCGAGCGCGCGGACGAACTGGATGGCGACGCGGCCGGAGCGGGCGCCACGGGTCATCGACCACTCGACGGCGCGGGCGCGCAGCGTTTCGTCGTCGATCACGAGGCCATACTCGTCGCAATAGCCGCGGATCATCGCCAGGTAAGTCGGCTGGTCGCAGTTGTGAAAGCCGAGCCAGAGCCCGAAGCGATCCGACAGCGACACCTTTTCGTCGACCGCCTCGCCCGGGGTGATGGCCGTGGAGCGCTCATTTTCCACCATATCGCGCGGCATCAGGTGGCGGCGGTTGGAGGTGGCGTAGAACAGCACGTTCTCCGGCCGGCCTTCGAGCCCGCCATCGAGGATGGTCTTCAGCGATTTGTAGCTGGTCTCGTCCTTGTCGAAGCTCAGGTCGTCGCAGAACACGATGAAGCGGGCGCTCTCCTCTTTCGAGATGAGCCGCATCAGGCGGGGCAGGGCCTCGATGTCTTCGCGGGCGATCTCGATCAGGATCAGCCGCTTGATACCGGGATCGCGAGAAGCGACCCGGGGATCGCCAGAGGTATTGATGTGGGCGTGCACGGCCTTGACCAGCGAGCTCTTGCCCATGCCGCGGGCGCCCCAGAGCAGCGCGTTGTTGGCGGCATAGCCACGCGCAAACTGCAGGCTGTTCTGCAAGAGGATCTCGCGCACGTCGTCGATGCCCTTAAGCATGGCGAGCGGCACCCGCGACACCTTGGGCACCGGGATGAGCGCATCGGTTGCAGCGTCCCAGTGGTAGGCGTTGGCATCGGTCAGGGCAGGGGCCGGAACGCCGGCGCCGGGCTTCATGGCTTCAAGCGTATCGGCGATGCGGGCGAGGGCCGCCGCGATGTCGGCGGAATAGTCGGTGGTCATATGGGCGAACTCCCGGGTACGCCCCCGTTTTGACGCAGCCCGATTGGCTTTGCAATCCTTGTGCACGGCCTCTATATTCCGGCCGATTTTTGCCGGGTTGGACTGTCCAGCGCCGGAGACCAGCCCTATATGGGTCAACAACGGCCATCCGACGTGCCGACAGCCACTATGCAAGGAGCTTCTTAATGTTCGTGACCCCCGCCTTCGCGCAAGCCGCAGGCGCTGCCCCCTCGATGGGCGCCGGTGATCTGCTGATCCAGTTCGCCCCGATCCTGCTGCTGGTCGTGATCTTCTGGCTGCTGATCTTCCGCCCGCAGCAGAAGCGCATGAAGGCGCACCAGGCGATGCTGACGTCGATCAGCCGCGGCGACACCGTGGTCACCTCGGGCGGCCTGGTGGGCAAAGTCACCAAGGCAGTCGATGGCGAAGACCTCGAGGTCGAGATCGCCCAGGGTACCCGCGTCAAGGTCACGCGCGCCGGTATCTCGGACGTCCGCTCCAAGTCGACGCCGGTCAACGACAACAAGGCTTCCTGAGCCATCTCCATTCCAGCCGGCCCAGCAAGTGGGCCGGCTGACGCATTTCTGACATAGACGCGGAGCCACTGGGCTCCGTTTGCTCCGGGGCGGCCTGCTGTCCCCGGGAGCACCATACAGGACCCAAGTTCCGACCATGCAGTCATCGCCATTCCGGTCAGCCATCATCGTCATCGTTGCGATACTTGGCATCCTGTTCACCATCCCGAGCTTCCTGCCCAAGGATATCCTCGCCAGCTGGCCGGGCTTCCTGCCCAAGCAGACCGTGGTGCTCGGCCTCGACCTGCAGGGCGGCTCGCACCTGTTGCTGCAGGTCAACCGCGAGTCGATCATCACCGAGCGGATCAAGACGCTGCGCCGCGACGTGCGCTCGGCGCTGGCCAATGACAACGGCATCGGCAACCTGATCACCACCGGCCCGGATTCGATCACCATCGAGCTGACCGACCCGACGCAGAAGGCTGCCGCGATGACAGCGGTGCAGAAGCTGCAGAACAACGTGTCGAGCAGTTTCGGTGTCGGTGGCGTGCCGGAGCTGGCCTTCTCCGAGACGACCGACGGCAAGATCGTGGTGTCGCTGACGCCCGACGGCGTCAAGGAACGGATGTCGTCGCTGGTCGCGCAGTCGATGGAAGTGATCCGCAACCGCGTCGACGAGGTGGGCACCACCGAGCCGACGATCCAGCGCCAGGGGCAGGACCGCGTCCTGCTGCAGGTACCGGGTTTTGAGGATTCCGAGCGGCTGAAGGACCTCGTCCAGCAGACGGCGCGCCTCACCTTCCACCTGGTTCATCCCTCGATGACCGCGGCGCAGGCCGAGGCACAGGGCATTCCGTCGGGTTATTTCATCCTGCCGAGCGCCGATGGCGGCAGCGAGCTGCTGAACGAGAACATCGAGCTCGGCGGTGAATCGCTGACCAACGCGCAGCCCGGCTTCGACCAGCAGACCTCGCGTTCGGTGGTGAGCTTCCAGTTCGACACTCGCGGCGCCATTACCTTCGGCGAAATCACTTCGAAGAATGTCGGCAAGCGCTTCGCCATCGTGCTCGACAACCAGGTGATCACCGCACCGGTCATCCAGCAGGCGATCACCGGCGGCTCAGGTCAGATCAGCGGCAATTTCACCCCGCAATCGGCCAACGATCTCGCCGTGCTGCTGCGCGCCGGCGCGCTGCCGGCCAGCCTCGACGTGGTCGAGGAGCGCTCGGTCGGCCCCAGCCTCGGTGCGGACTCGATCCGCGCCGGCATCACCGCGGGTGCGGTGGCCTCGGTCGCCGTGCTGGCGTTCATGGTTATCGCCTATGGCCTGTTCGGCGTGTTCGCCAACGTGGCGCTGGTGCTCAATATCTTCCTGATCCTCGGATCGCTCTCGGCGATCGGCGCAACGCTGACGCTGCCCGGTATCGCCGGTATCGTGCTCACCATCGGCGTGGCGGTCGACGCCAACGTTCTGATCTACGAGCGCATGCGAGAAGAGCAGCGGGCGGGCAAATCGATCCTCGCGGCGCTGGACGCGGGCTTCCACCGCGCCTGGGGCACCATTATCGACTCCCACCTGACGCAGCTGATTGCGGCCATTGTGCTGTACTTCCTCGGCTCAGGCCCGATCCAGGGCTTTGCCGTGACGCTGGCGCTGGGCATCCTGACCTCGCTGTTCACCGCCTATACGGTGACCCGCTTCTTTATCGGCATCTGGTACCACTGGAAGCGCCCCAAGACGCTGCGGATCCAGCACTTCCGGTTCATCCCGGACGGAACCAAGATCGACTTCATGAAGATGTCCCGCGCGGCGATCATCCTCTCGATCGTCCTGACCGTGCTCGCCATCGGCACGGCCTACTTCAAGGGCTTCAATCTCGGCATCGACTTTGTCGGCGGCTCCGCCATCGAAGTGCAGCACACCACGGGCGATGCCGACCCGGCGCGCGTGCGTGAATTGCTCGAGCCGCTGAACCTGGGCGAAGTGCAGGTGCAGAGCTTCGGCACGCCACAGGACCTGCTGGTGCGCATTCAGCTGCAGCCGGGCGGCGACGCCGAGCAGCAGGTGGCCGTGCAGGAAGTCACCAAGACGCTGGCGACCGAGGAGTACGAGGTTCGACGCACCGAGGCGGTGAGCGGCACGGTTTCTGGTGAACTGGCCGTCCACGGCACGATCGCCGTGCTGGTGACGCTGTTCGCCATCCTGATCTATGTCTGGTTCCGCTTCGAGTGGCAGTTCGGTCTCGCCGCCGTGACGACGACGCTGCACGACGTGATTATGACCGTCGGGTTGTTCTCGATCACCGGGCTGGAGTTCAACCTCTCCTCGATCGCGGCGGTGCTGACACTGGTCGGTCTGTCGCTCAACGAAACGGTGGTGATTTCCGATCGCGTCCGAGAGAACTTACGAAAATACAAGAAGATGTCGGTGCCCGAGATTATCAATCTCTCGATCAACCAGACGATCGTCCGTACCTCGCTGACGCAGTTCACCGTGCTCCTGGCGCTGTTCCCGCTGGTGTTCTTCGGCGGCGAGTCGATCCGTGGCTTCACCATCGCCATGACCTTCGGCTCGATCTTCGGCATGTACTCCTCGATCTTCATCGGCGGCCCGATCCTGATCTATTTCGGGCTCAAGCCGCGCAGCGAGATGGAAGAAGAGAAGGAAAAGAAGGCCAAGGCGAATAAGCGCGCCGACGGCGCCGCGGTTTAGCCCGTGGTTGAGCGGGGGGAGGGGTTCTATCCCCGGCAGGTCCCCATCGATGCCTACGGCAATGGCGGTTTCCGCTTTGCCGGCCTGTCGCATCGCGGCTCGCTGCTCTGTCTCCCCGGCGGCATGTTCGCCTGGGAGGCGACGCAGCCCAGCGAGGTGACGCTCGATAGCCTTCAGGCCGTGCTGGAGGCCGCCGATCAGCTCGATGTGCTGCTGATCGGGCTTGGCGGCGATATCGCCGGGCTCGACCCCGCGGTGCGCGCCGCGCTGAAGGAGCGCCGGGTGATCGTCGAGGCCATCGCTACAGGCGGGGCGGTGCGCACTTACAACGTGCTGCTGGCCGAGGATCGCGCGGTGGGCGCGGCGCTCCTTGCGGTCGAGAACGCCCGATGAGCGAAGACGCCGGGTACGTCGCGAGCTTCCTGCGCGATGCCGATCGCGATCGCTATTTTGCGACGCTGCTACTGAAAGAGCCGGAACGCACGGCGATCCAGTCGCTCTACGCCTTCAGCGCCGATGTGGCGTCGATCCGTGACCGGGCGCGCGAGCCGACTGCCGGAGAAATCCGCCTGCAATGGTGGGCCGACGCGCTGAAGGGGACGGGGCATGGCAATGTGCGCCAGAACCCACTGGCGGCGGCCCTGCTCGATGCGATGTCGCGCTATGGGCTGCCGAGCGGCCCCTTGCTCCGGCTGGTGGCAGCCCGGCGCTTCGACCTCTACCAGGACCCGATGCCTGATGTCGCGAGCTTCGAAGGCTATGCCGGCGAGACCGTTTCGGTGCTGTACCAGCTCGCGGCGATGGTGCTGAACGGCGGCACTGAAGTCGAGACTGGCGATGCGGCTGGGCATCTGGGCGTGGCGCAGGCGCTGGCCGGGCACCTGCGCGCCTTCGGCTTCAACGCCTCGCAGGGCCGCATCTTCCTGCCGATGAACATCTTTGCGGCCAATGGCGTGACCGATGGCGAGATCCTCGCTGGCGCGGCGAGCGAGGGGCTGTTCGCAGCGCTGGCGCAGGTGAACGACCTGGCGGTCGAGCATCTGGACAAGGCGCAGCGGGCGATAGCGGTGCTGCCCGGTGCGCTGCGACCGGCCTTCGCGCCGGCGGCGTTGCTCGGGCCAGAGCTGCGCCAGGCTGCCCGCAACCGCGCGCCGTTCGCCGCGACCGCCGCGACGGCGGACTGGCGCAAAATCCTCGCCATGTGGTGGTGGTCGGCACGTCGCGCCTGATGGACTGACAGTCGGTCTGAGAATCGCCATCATGACATCGCAGGCATTGCCTCGGGGGATGAGAGCAGCATGGGCTTCAGGGCGTGGTTGGAGAAGCAGGCTCCGGATTTCCTGCTCACCGGCCAGCGGTTTTGGTTGGCCATCCTCCTGGCGCTCGCCAACACGCTTGTTGTCATCGGGGCGCTGAACAGTGTCAGCTGGCTGCAGGATGAAGCGTGGATGCGCGCGGCGGCGGGGCTGGCGACCGGTGCAGTACTGGCCGTGGCCGGTGTCTACTTCACCGAAAGTCGTCCGACGGCGCGGATCGCCGGGCTGCTGCTGACCTACGCGCTGCCGCTGTTGGCGATCGGCGCGTTCCAGGTGACGGATACGGCCTGGATCGTGCCGTGGGCGCTGCCGGCGATAGCACTGCTCTGGCTGTCGGTGTCGCCATTCACCCGGATCGAGCGCGGGGCGCCGCGGGCCGAGCAGCAGGATCGTTTCTGGTGGACCAACCAGCAGGCCGTCGCCACGGCGGTGATCGCGGCTGCCGCGGCACTTATCATCGGGCTTGGCACCGCGGCGATCGAGCGCTCGCTGTCGATCCTGTTCGGCCTCGAGACCGGGCAGATCTTCTACAACACGGTGCTGCCGTTCGTCGGGCTGTTCCTCGCACCGGTCTACTGGCTGGCGACGCTGCCCAGACTGTCGGCCTATCGGGCTGGTGAGCTCGACCGGGTCGACTTCCTGCCGCTGTCGATCGGCTTCATCGGCCAGTTCATCCTGGTGCCGCTGCTGGTGATCTATGCGCTGATCCTGCTCGCCTACGCGGCACAGATCGCCATCACGCAGAAGCTGCCGCAGGGGATGATCGGCTGGATGGTGCTCGGGTTAGTGGTTACCGGGGCGGCGACCTGGCTGATCGTCCATCCGGCCTTCATGCGATCGCGACCGCTGGTTCGATTGTTCCGTGCCTGGTGGTTCTGGCTGACGCTGGCGCCGCTGGTACTGTTCTTCATCGCGGTGTGGGTGCGGGTGGATGCCTATGGCCTCACTGCGGAACGCATCCTGCTGCTGGCGGGCGGCGCCTGGGCCGCATTGCTGGCGTTGGTGTTCATCGTCGGGCGGGGCGACATCCGGCTGATCCCGGCGCTGGCCGGCCTCATCCTCATGGTGCTGTCGGTGGGGCCGTGGAATTACAGCTATCTGGCGCAAAGTACCCAGGCGATGCGGCTTGACGCACTGGTGATGAATGCCGGCGCCGACAAATCCGCCAGTCCGCCGCGCGGCGACTGGAGCGCCGAGGAGATCGCCGAGGCGCGAGGCATCATCGACTACCTCACCGGCTCGCGCGAAGGGCAGCGCGCGGTGCGCGAGGTGATGGGCAGGTATGGCGTGACCTGGGATCCGCTGCAGGATGGATCCTACGTGGTGCTGGAGGCGCTGGGGATCAGTCAGCCGACCACCGATGGCGAACAGCGCTTTGCGACGCTGTTCCGCGATTTCGATGGCGCGCCGATTGACGTGACGGCGACACCTTACCTGGTCCGCCCGGTCGGGCTCTACGGCGACACCGCGGTTGCTTTGCCGCCGCTGCGCTTCGTCATGTCGGGCGGCGCAGTTCGGGTCGGCCCGGCAGGCAGTACCGACGAGAATCTGCAACCGCTCGACCTCACCGCCTGGCTGGCCCAGCAGAGCGGTGGCTTCCTCGTCGCGCCGTGGATCGACTTCACGGTGGCGGGCACGAGCTACCGGTTGGTGCTGCAGTCGGCAAGCTTTGATCGCGGCGAGAACAATGACGGCCCCAATGTGCTGAGCAGTCTCGATGGTCAGCTATTCTCGGCCGTGGCCCAATAGCCTGCCAACTGCGCCGGAGCCCATACTGGATGCTGCCGCCTTCGGGCTAGGTTGGAGAGGCCTCAGGATGGGCCCCGGCCTGCGCCCATACGCGCCAAGTTACGATCGTGCCCACCCACCGGCTGTCATCCCTGCGAAAGCAGTGACCCATCTATCCACGTGCGCGGGCTGTGAGTTGGGTCCCTGCTTTCGCAGGGATGACACCGAGTATGGGGCGCTGCCGGGTGGCAAGTTCGCCGATGGGCGCGGCATAAGGGCAGCAGGTATCCTCTAACTTAGCGATATGGGCCTACGCCGGGGTGACCCGGTGGTTGGGGACGAATCCCGTCAGGCCCACGCCATGATGTCGTCGAGCGCCCGGGAGGTGATCGCTTCTTTCTTGGCGATGGTCTTCTCGGTCGATTTCCAGCGGCCGACATGGCCTTCGGGTTTGGCGATCGATACCGGCGGGAACAGGCCGAAATTGACGTTCATCGGCTGGAAGCTGCGCGCCCCGGAATAGGCCTCGGCCTCGAGATGGCCGCCGGTGATGTGGTTGATCAGAGCGCCCATCGCCGTAGTGGCCGGCGGGATCGCCAGTTGCTCGCCGCGCGCGTCGGCGGCGGCCATGCGGCCGGCCATCAGGCCGACGGCGGCGCTTTCGACATAGCCCTCAACGCCGGTGACCTGGCCGGCAAAGCGCAGCCGCGGCATCGCCTTAAGCCTCAAGTTTGCATCCAGCACCTTGGGGGAGTTGAGGAAGGTGTTGCGATGCAGTCCACCGAGCCGGGCGAACTGCGCATTCTCGAGACCGGGGATCATGCGGAAAATCTCGGCCTGGATGCCGTAGCGCATCTTGGTCTGGAAGCCGACCATGTTCCAGAGCGTGCCCAGCGCATTATCCTGGCGGAGTTGCACGATGGCGTGCGCCTTTACCGTCGGGTTGCGCGGGTTGGTGAGGCCGACCGGCTTCATCGGGCCCCAGCGCAGCGTGTCGCGGCCGCGCTCGGCCATCACTTCGATGGGCAGGCAGCCATCGAAATACGGCACCTTCTCCCAATCCTTGAACTCATGCAGCGGGGCGCTGACCAGCGCATCAACGAAGGCGTTGTATTGCGCTTCGTCCATCGGGCAGTTGAGGTAATCCTGGCCGTTGCCCATCGGCCCGACCTTGTCGTAGCGCGACTGCGCCCAGACGATGTCGTGGTTGATCGACTCATGGTGGACGATCGGCGCGATGGCGTCGAAGAAAGCGAGCGAGTCCTCGCCGGTCAGCTGCTGGATTGCCTCAGCAAGGGCAGGGGAGGTCAGCGGCCCGGTGGCGACGACGACGTTCTGCCACGCTTCGGGCGGCAGGCCCGCAACTTCACCGCGCTCGATCGTGATGTTCGGGTGGTTGTGGATGGCGGCGGTGACCGCATCGGAGAACGCGTCGCGATCGACCGCCAGCGCGCCACCGGCCGGCAGCTTGTGCGCATCGGCGGCACGCATGATCAGCGAGTTGCAGCGGCGCATCTCTTCATGCAGCAGGCCGACGGCGTTGTGCTGGTGATCGTCGGAGCGGAAGCTGTTGGAGCAGACCAGCTCGGCAAAGCCTTCGGTCTGGTGCGCGTCGGTCTTCTGGGTAGGCCGCATCTCGTGCAGCACCACCTTGGCGCCGGCTTCGGCGGCTTGCCAGGCGGCTTCCGAGCCCGCGAGCCCGCCGCCGATCACATGAATGGGTTCGAGGTGTTTTGACATGGGCGCCAGATAGCAATTGGGGCGCGGCTGCGCAACGTTGGGGGCGGCGCCTTCGCCATCACGCATCGGCGGGACAGAGCGATCCGGACGACACGGGGACGTGTGTTACCCGCCACGGCCCTCGGTGCTAGAACTTGGAGCGGCCGGGTCGCCCCCCTCGGCGACGCGTTTCCCGCTCTGTCACGGTCCGGTCCCGGACAGCGTGCACCAAGCTTAGGGAGGCCCACATGAAGAGATTGTTCGTTGGTTTTGTCGCCCTCGGAGCACTCGCCCTGGCAGTCTGGCCAGCGCTGGCGGATGACGCCGCAAACGAGGCGCTCGCCCGGCGGTTCTACACCGAGTTCAACGCTCGAAACTTCGATGCCTTTCCGGAGTTCATCGCTGCCGACATCGTCGATCACACTGGCGGCCCTGATATGGCTGCGGGTGTCGAGGCGCTGACCAAGGAGCTTCAGGGGTTCGCCACGGCGTTCTCCGACATGAAGATCGAGAACGACATGGTGCTGGTGAGTGGCGACTACGTGACCGTGGTTTCCACCGCCAAGGGCACCAATGACGGGAAGATGATGGAGATGCCCGCCACCAACAAGCCGGTGGACTTCAAAGCGATCGATGTCTGGCTGGTCCGCGACGGCAAGCTCGCCGAAGTCTGGCACGTCGAGCAACTCCTGCAGATGATGACCCAGTTGGGCGCCATGAAGCCCCCGGCGGCCAACTGAGACTACAGAGCAAGGCCACGGGCCCGCGAATGACGGTTTGCGGGCTCGGTCGGCCTGCCCTTGTTTTGCCATTGCGCGCCAGATAGTTAGCGAGTGGGAACCACGCAACTTTCTGGAGACGCCATGACCATCACGCTTTGGGGGCGCTTGAGCTCGGGGAATGTCCAGAAGGTGGTGTGGGCGCTGGAAGAGCTCGAGCTGCCTTACGAGCATGTGCCGTTGGGCGGCGGTTTCAAGGGCAACGACACGCCCGAGTATCTGGCGATGAACCCCAACGGGCTGGTGCCGACGCTGCGCGACGGCAACCTGACGATCTGGGAGAGTCACGCCATCGTCCGCTATCTGAGCGCCGAGTATGGCAGCGGGCTGCTGTTTCCGATGGAGGCGCGGGATCGGGCGATGGTGGACCAGTGGACCGACTGGACGGCGACGACATTCCAGCCGGCCTGGATCGGGCTGTTCTGGCTGAAGGTGCGCACGCCGGTGGCGCAACAGGACGCTGCGGCGATCGACAAGGCGCTGTCGGCTTCGATCAAGTGCTTCCGCATCCTGGAGGCGCGGCTGGCCGAGGCGCTGTACCTGGGCGGCAACGAACTCAGCTATGCCGATATCGTCGCTGGTGCGTCGCTGTTCCGCTGGTCGACCATGCCGATCGAGCGGCCATCGCTGCCGCATGTCGAGGCCTGGCATTCGAGGCTCAACGAGCGCGCGGCGTTCCGCAAGGCGATCAACGTGTCATACGAGGAACTGGTGGGGCGGCTGGCGTTTTGACCAGACTGATTCTTGGTCGCGCTGTCGAACCGGAAAAGTCTGCAACTTTTCCTGACAACGCTCCGAGCCCCAGAAAGGCTGAACGCCCGCTTCTATCAGGAAGCGAGCGTTCTAAGATGCCGGCGTCAGGCACGAACCAGAAAGCGAACCGTTAGATGGTGCGCGCATGGTCGCGGGCGATGCGCTGGATGTCGGTGCGAGTGATGCCGAGATCGCTCAGCTGACGGGTGTCGAGAGCATTGAGCTCACGGACGGTCTGCTGGTAGGCGGCCCACTTCTTCAGCGTAGTGCGAATACCCATTTGGAAGTCTCCTTTCGTTTACGAGAACATAGATAGTCTCGTTCGTGGGGGACGAGCAGATGGAGATGTATCAGAACCGTTATGCGTCTGGTGCATGGCGTTAACCGCTCACGTTCATTTGCGATTCAGGTTGGCGGCAGGCTCCGGGCAAGAAAATGGCCGCCGGGCACACGGCGGCCATTCTCGAATGGTTAGCGACAGATGAAGGGCTAGCGGTCGAACAGTCCGCGGGTCATCTTCTGGAAGTCGGGTCCCACAATCCCCAGAGCATCGCGGGTTGTGGGGACGTCCAGTTCCCGCAAGGTCTGCCTGATGTCGACCAGTCGCCGATGGCGCCAGACGGCACGAACAAACATGGCGTTCTCCTTTTGCGGATCACCACACCCGGAGCATGAGCCGATTTGCGCCAATGCGCATGCAGTGAGTTATCAGTGCCGACATGCATCAGATGCATGGCAATTTCACGCGACTGTCACAGATTTCGCGCAAAAGCGCCGACCCGCCCGGCCGGCGCCACAAAGGGCAGGGATCGGGGCCGAACAGTTTCATGTGGTCGCGCTTTCGAACCGGTAAAGTCTGCAACTTTTCCTGAAAACGCATCGGTTCAGCCGATCGTGCGTTCGAGCAACGACAGCCAATTGCTGCTAGCGATACGCTCGAGCAGCGGCCGGTCATAGCCATGGCGCTCGAGTGCCTCGACCAGCACTGGCAGGTCGGCTGCCGAGCCGATAGTCGACGGGATCATGGCGCCGTCGAAATCCGAGCCGATGCCGACATGGGTGTCGCCGGCGATCTCGATCAGGTGGTCGAGGTGGCGGACCATCAGTTCGATATCGGTCTCGGGGTTCATCTGGCCGTCGGGTCTCAAAAAGCCGGTGGCGAAGTTGAGCCCGACCATGCCGTTGCTGTCGCGGATGGCGCGCAACTGGTCGTCGGTGAGGTTGCGCGGCGTCGGGCAGAGGGCGTGGGCGTTGGAGTGGGTGGCGACCAGCGGGGCGCTCGACAGTTCCGCCACATCCCAGAAGCCGCGCTCGTTGAGGTGCGACAGGTCGATCAGCACGCCCAGCCGATTGCAGGCCGCGATCAGGCGCTTGCCGGCCTCGGTGAGGCCCGGGCCGATATCGGGCGAGCCGGGGAAGCGGAACGGCACTCCGTAGCCGAAGGCATTGTTGCGGCTCCACACTGGGCCGAGCGAGCGGAGCCCCGCGGCATAGAGCACTTCGAGGAAATCGAGCTCGGGATCGATGCACTCGACGCCCTCGATATGGAGGACAGCCGCCATCGCTCCACGCCCCATGGCGCTGCGGATATCGGCGGCGCTGCGGCATACTGCGAACTGGCCGGCGGAGGCGCGCTCGAGCTGGAACAGCAGCGAGATCATCCGCACGGCGCTCTGGCGGGCCGCGTCCATGGGGAGCGGCGGCGGCATCGGCACCTCGCCACCGGCGGCGCGCAGGGCGCCGAAATCGATCTTCTCAGGCGAAGGGCAGAACACCGCGAACAGGCCACCGGCGAGATGGCCGGCGCGCGCCTTGGGCAGGTCGATATGCCCGTCCTCGCCACCGGCAAGAAAGCCGGCGACCGGGTCCGCAGCAGTCGAATTGAACAGGCGCAGCAGCGCGTCGTTATGGCCGTCGAAGATGGGGAGGGGCGTGGTCAAGGTGAGGTCCATGCGCGAGAGAGTCTGGGCGAGAGAAGAGCAGGGGCCGGGGATCGGAACAAGAGCCCGCCGCCCGGTTCCGCGGGCGGTGTCACTTCGCCAAGCGGTTGGCGATAAGCTCGGCCTTCATCCAGTGCGTCTCGTCCTGAACGTGGCCCGCCCGCACATATTTGCCCATGCGAATCGGCATTTCCGCTTCCGGGAACGCAGCCGCGACGCGCACGACGAAGCCTTCCTGCCTTGTCCGATCCAGCGATGCGGCGAGGTTTTCGAACAGGCTTGTCGTGAAGGGTCCGCGATAGAGTGTTGGGACCGGCGTGACGCCGAGCTCTTCGAACCGCGCCAATGTGGCATCCCAGGGCTGGATCTCGTCATCGATGATCCAACCGAAGCCGAGGAAATAAGACGGCAGGTTGTCATAGCCCACTGAATGTCGGGCGTAGACGTTCTCGCCGACGATGCGTTCGCCATCGGCCAGTTGCGAGCTGATGCCGGCGGCAAAGGCCTTCAGCCAGTCACGGGATGGGTGGTATCGGCTATCGGGGCTGCGGGCGTGCGAACCCCCGTGATGGATGGTGGTGTTCTCGCCGTCCATCTTCTCGGTGACCACCAGATCGTCGGCCATCAGCCCGTCGAGCCCCAGCATCACCTTGTCGTCGCTGGTGGCGCCGGGCGAAATCGGCAGGTGGTAGGTCCGTCCGTATTTCTTCATGCTGCGCACCAAGCACGCCGTCGGGCTGCAAAGCAATCAGCCTGCCAGGCAAGGACCGCGCCGGCAGGCTGCCTGTCGGGTCGACCGCTTCGCCGATGCCTCGACGCCGGAAGTCATCCCGCAGCCAAGCGGCTTTACTCCGCCGCAGTCCGCTGCGGGCGGCGTTCCATGATTTCCTTGAGGAAGCGGCCGGTGTGCGAGCGCGGGTTGGCCGCGATGTCCTCGGGGGTGCCGATGCCGACCACCTCGCCGCCGCCATCGCCGCCTTCGGGGCCCATGTCGATGACCCAGTCGGCGGTCTTGATGACTTCGAGGTTGTGCTCGATCACCACCACGGTGTTGCCGGTGTCGACCAGCTCGTGCAGCACTTCAAGGAGCTTGGCGATGTCGTGGAAATGCAACCCGGTTGTCGGCTCGTCGAGCATGTAGAGCGTGCGCCCGGTGGCGCGGCGGCTGAGTTCCTTCGAAAGCTTGACGCGCTGCGCCTCGCCGCCCGAAAGGGTGGTGGCCGGCTGGCCGACCTTGACGTAGCCGAGGCCGACGCGCTGCAGGGTGAGGAACTTCTCGCGGATGGAGGGAACCGCGGCGAAGAACTCAACGGCTTCGTCGATGGTCATGTCGAGCACGTCGGCGATCGACTTGCCCTTGAACTGCACCTCGAGGGTCTCGCGGTTGTAGCGGTGGCCCTTGCACACTTCGCAGGTGACATAGACATCGGGCAGGAAGTGCATCTCGATCTTGATGACGCCGTCACCTTCGCACTTCTCGCAGCGGCCGCCCTTGACGTTGAACGAGAACCGGCCCGGGCCATAGCCACGCGCCTTGGCTTCCGGCAGGCCGGCGAACCATTCGCGCATCGGACCGAAGGCGCCGGTATAGGTGGCGGGGTTCGAGCGCGGCGTGCGGCCGATCGGCGACTGGTCGATGTCGATCACCTTGTCGAGGTGCTCGAGACCGGTGAGGTGGTTGTGCGGCGCCGGGTTGACGCGCGCGCCGTTCAGCCGGCGGGCGATCGCCTGATACATGGTGTCGATCATCAGCGTCGACTTGCCGCCGCCGGAGACGCCGGTGATGGCGACGAAGTTGCCCAGGGGTACGTCGACCGAGACGTTCTTCAGATTGTTGCCGGTCGCCCCGTCGATGTGGAGCTTCTTGGTCTTCGATTGCTTCCGCCGTTCGATCGGCATCGGAATGCTGAGCGCGCCCGACAGGTACTGGCCGGTGATGCTCTTGGGATTGCTGATCACCTGCTGCGGCGTGCCTTCGGCGACGATGTGGCCGCCATTGACGCCGGCGCCCGGGCCGATGTCGACGACATAGTCGGCGAGCAGGATCGCATCCTCGTCGTGCTCGACGACGATCACCGTGTTGCCGATGTCGCGCAGCCGTTGCAGCGTTTCGAGCAAGCGGGCATTGTCGCGCTGGTGCAGGCCGATCGAGGGCTCGTCGAGCACGTAGAGCACGCCGGTAAGGCCGGAGCCGATCTGGCTGGCAAGCCGGATGCGCTGGCTCTCGCCGCCTGAGAGCGAGCCGGAATTGCGGGCCAGCGTCAGATAGTCGAGGCCGACATCGTTGAGGAAGCCTAGGCGCTCGCGGATCTCCTTGAAGATGCGCTCGCCGATCTTGTTCTGCTGCTCGGTGAGCTTGGCTGGCAGGGTGGTGAACCACTCGGCTGCGGCCTTGATCGACTTCTCGCTGACCTGCGCGATGTGGAGGCCATCGATCTTTACCGCCAGCGCTTCGGGCTTCAGGCGGTAGCCGTTACAGGCGACGCAGGGCGCCTGCGACATGTACTTCTCGATTTCCTCGCGCATGCCGGCGCTCTCGGTCTCCTTGTAGCGCCGCTCGAGGTTGCCGATCACGCCCTCGAAGGGCTTGGTCGACTTGTAGGTACGAAGGCCATCGTCATAGACGAAGTTGATCGGCGTCGAGCCGGTGCCGAAGAGGATCGCGTGCTGCACCTCGAAGGAGAGCTCCTCCCAGGCGGTGCCGGTGGAGGCGCCATAGTGCTTGGCTACCGCCTGCAGGGTCTGCAGGTAGTAGGGCGCGCTGGTCTTCGACCATGGCAGAATAGCCCCGTCGCGCAGCGAAAGGCTGACATCGGGGACGATCAGGTTCGGATCGATCTTCTGCTCGGTACCGAGGCCATCACAGACCGGGCAGGCGCCGAACGGGTTGTTGAACGAGAACAGCCGCGGTTCGATCTCGGGGATGGTGAAGCCGGAGATCGGATCGGCGAATTTCTCGGAGAAGATCAGCCGTTTGGGCGCGCCGTTCTCATCGAGCTCGTCGGCGAACTCGGCGAAGGCGATGCCGTCGGCGAGCTTCAGCGCCGTCTCGAAGCTTTCGGCGAGGCGGGTGGCGATGTCGGGGCCGACGACCAGGCGGTCGACCACCACTTCGACGTCGTGCTTGATCTTCTTGTCGAGGTTAGGCGCGTCTTCGATGTCGTGGAACTCGCCGTCGATCTTGACGCGCTGAAAGCCCTTGCGCATCAGGTCATTGAGTTCGCGCTTATACTCGCCCTTACGGCCGCGGGCGATCGGCGCCAGCAGATAGAGCCGGGTTTCCGGCGGCTGCGACATGACGATGTCGACCATCTGGCTGACGGTCTGGCTCTGGATGGGGAGGCCGGTGACCGGCGAGTAGGGGATGCCGACGCGCGCGAATAAGAGGCGGAGGTAGTCGTAGATCTCGGTGACCGTGCCGACGGTCGAGCGCGGGTTGCGCGAGGTGGTCTTCTGCTCGATCGAGATGGCGGGCGAGAGGCCGTCGATCTGTTCGACATCGGGCTTCTGCATCATCTCGAGGAACTGGCGCGCATAGGCGCTCAGCGATTCCACGTAGCGGCGCTGGCCCTCGGCATAGATAGTGTCGAAGGCGAGCGACGACTTGCCCGAGCCACTCAACCCGGTCATCACGATGAGGCTGTCGCGCGGCAACCTCAGGTCGATGTTCTTGAGGTTGTGTTCCTTGGCGCCCCTGATGACGAGATCGCGGTTCGGGTTAGGTCTGTCGGCCATCAAAGACTTCCACTTGACGAGGGCAAGCGACCATAGTGCCGCTTTGTGCCAAATCGTGTCAGGGTTTCAAAAAAGAGGGGCTAGGCCGCACATCTGGGTATCCGGCGCCCGACTTGCAACTTAACCACGCCGCAACGGTTCCTGTCACCACGGCGGTTCACAGCTCTGCTCAAAACTTCACGTGAACATAAGAGGAACAACCCGAGAGTCGGTCAAGTGCTGTCGTGCGGTGGCACATTGCAGCCCACGCTTGACAAACCGCGGCGCGAGGAGAACATAAGAGGAACGACGACGCGCCGACGAAGCTGTGGGCTAAGGCCCTTTGGCGCGCGCGCCGGGCGGACGATAGCGGTAGGATACGCGCCGGAGTTTCTCCCGGGCGCGTCTCCGGGAAAAGTTGGAAAGGAAAGTGCCATGGCTGGCAGCGTGAACAAGGTCATCCTGGTGGGCAATCTCGGCAATGACCCCGAGGTGCGGAACCTGCCATCGGGTGGCAAGGTGGTGAACCTGAGCGTCGCGACCTCCGAACAGTGGCGCGACAAGAATTCCGGCGAGCGCAAGGAGCGTACCGAGTGGCACCGCGTGGTGATCTTCTCGGAAGGCCTGGTGCGCGTCGCCGAGCAGTACCTGCGGAAGGGTTCCAAGGTCTACATCGAGGGCCAGCTGCAGACCCGCAAGTGGCAGGACCAGTCGGGCCAGGACAAGTATTCGACCGAGGTGGTGCTGCAGGGCTTCAACTCGAACCTGACGATGCTCGATGGCCGCAATGACGGCGAAGGCGCCGGCGCCTCGGGTGGCGGTGGTTTCTCCAGCCCGCGCGAATCCAGCGGCGGCGGCTTCGGTGGCCCGCCGGCCCGGCAGGAGCGCCGCCCGAGCTCGGCCCCGGCCTTCGAATCCGGCTCGATGGATGACGACATCCCGTTCTGAGGCGGTAGCCGCATCGGACAACTGGGTTACGACGGGTCGCGCAAGCGGCCCGTTTTCGTTTGAGGTCGGGGGCAGCGCTGCGTTTTACCTTTGGAAGGCACAGATCGCCCCACCAACTCGGTGTCATCCCAGCGAAAGCTGGCAACTGTGTTGTTCAGGCTTTGAAGGGCTGTCCGGTCTTGAGGATGGCGTTGGCTGTGACGAGGAGCTTTCTAGCGAA
>NZ_LMCR01000014.1:0-2713 GCF_001424865.1 Devosia sp. Root105 | reverse complement strand
AACAAAAACCTACTTCCGGTTGCCCGGCAGCAGCTCTGCCCTTTCAGTAATCGCTGATCAGTGGGAGCAGCTAGTGCTCGGCGTCGTCAGCGAGGCGGTGTATACGGGCAGCCCCATTTCCTGTCAACACCCCTCATGAACGAAAGATGACGAATCTTTCGCCGACATCGTGCCGGCGTGTGGAGAGATGCTGAAAACGCCCGGTTTCCAGGGCTTTCGCCGACCTGGGCGCTGCAGGAGAGCCTGTCGGAGTGCAGGCGGGCACGGCAGAGCTTTCCACCGAACGCCGGGACAGCTCAGGGAATCGAGGGTGTCTCGCCGATTCCCCTGACGGGAGAGAGCGACCTATGCCGCGGTCCATGGATCCAGCAGTTCGACCTCGAGCCCGGCAAAATCCTTGGTGTTGCGCGTCACGAGCGTCAGCCCATGGCGCAGGGCTGAAGCCGCGATCCACGCATCCATCACCCCCAACCCCTTACCCGCAGCCCTGGCGCCGGCCATCACTCCGCCCCAGACGAGCGCCGTCTCCCGGTCGATCGGCAACAGGCGTGCGCCGAAGCGGGCGGGAAGATCGGCATCGAGCCAATGCCGGAGCGCCGCTTTCCGCCTGCCGTCGTCGAGCAGCTCGACACCGCGCGCGATCTCCCCCACCGTGATGACGCTCAGATAGGTGCGATCCTCATCGACCTGGTCGAGCCAGGCCATCACCTGCCGGTCCGGCCGCGGCCGCTGCGGCTCGGACAGCACGTTGGTATCGAGCAGATAGTTCACAACGGCAGATCCCGGCCGCCATCATCGTCGCGCTCGAGCTCGAGCCCGGCGCCGGCGAGCGGCGACTGCATGAGAAAGCTCGCGAGGCTCCCCTGCCGCTGGCTCTTGTGCTGCCATTCCTCGATCGAAACGATCACCACGCTGGCCTTGCCGTTCCGGGTAATGGTCTGCGGCGCATCCTGCGCGCGGGAAATCACCTCGGACAAATGTGCTTTGGCCGATGCCACGGTCCACTCATGGACGGAGTTCTGCTTGCTCACCACGACACTCCAGAAATGACTATCATGACCATATAGGTCACGATCGCCTCAAGGCAAGCGCCGCGCATAAGGTGCATTATGGAACGGCACGATCCGGAGACTGACACTCATCGCTGACAGCCCTGTCGCGCAGTGTCTCCCCCGCGGGCGCATCCTCGAGCGAACCGAGCCGCTGTTCGTTCTATGGCGCCAGCACTCGCGTGCACCAGGCGCTCACCTTCGGATCATCAAAGGCGAAACACCAGTAGCTGGCGATCCACCGTTTGGCGGCAGCGAACTCTGCCCCGAATCCCCGTTGCTCCAGCCAGTGCAGGGCTAGGGCGCGATCCTCCAGGTTGGCTTCTGGGGACAGTTCCGCATCGAGATAGGCAACGGCCGACCAGCAATCCAGGCGGCGATCGGCAATCATCGATGTCGCGCCGAAATCAATCACCGCACTGACGCGCCCCGCCTCGACCAGGAC
This sequence comes from Devosia sp. Root105, assembly GCF_001424865.1. Lineage (NCBI taxonomy): Bacteria > Pseudomonadati > Pseudomonadota > Alphaproteobacteria > Hyphomicrobiales > Devosiaceae > Devosia > Devosia sp. Root105. Next base: position 1,219 of record NZ_LMCR01000014.1, on the reverse strand, counting down.
ATTGCCGGGAAAGAGATCGAAATGCACGAACGCCCCGGACGAACAGTCCGGGATCCCATCGAGGTCTGTAATCGGCAAATGACTGAGGGGCCCCGGCAGCGAGCGCGTCATCTCCAGCCGCGCCTGCAGATAGTCCCGATAGCTCGGCCGTCGAATGGCGCGCTCCGAACCAAGATCGCCGAAGAAATCTCTCTTGATCGCAATATCGCCAATCTGGCTGGCTGCCTCCAGATAGCTCAGTAGTAGCTGCTGCCGCTCGGCGCCCTGCGCCTCGGACAAAGCCTGCGAGAACGGAATGCCCGGCAGCCGGCGCTCGATGACCGCGACCCGGCCGTCAATCTCGACCAGGCGCTCGACCTCCGGCGTCGCAAAGGCTATGGCGCCGCGGCCGGCTGCGATTTCCGCCAGCAGTTCGGCGCGGACACGCTGCTGGGTAAGCGAAGCACCGGGCCGCATCAGGCGCAACACCTGCCGATGGCCGAGAGCATAGACCCTCGCTTCGCCGCCCTCTCCGAGCAACGGGGGGTCAGGAGCACCGAGGGCCGAGAGAGTGCCGAGATCTTCGCTATCGGTCAGCATTTGAATTCCCTCCGCTCCACCAGAACATCATCGCAGAGCGCGACGCACCGAGTGACCTTACGCCAGGCGAGACTGCAACCGTCTATGACTGCAAAAATCTGACCTGAAGAAAAACCGGCTCGCCGAGCGGCCCCTCGCCGCGCCGATTTGCCACGGCAGCGCCGGCAAGGATGTCGGTTGGGCGCGGCTCGGAACGTCCGGACCGATGCAGGATGACGCAGGCGGGGCGGTGGAACGTCTCGGAATGAGTTGCTCGGGGCGTTGTCCCGGTGGTTGTCCGCACCGTCAGTGCAAAGTGCGTCCCCTCGCCCCTCCTAGGGGCGCGATAGCGCTCCCGGGGGGAGAGGGTCAGGGTGAGGGGCGCCAGGCGACCAGCTGATAACGTATGCGGTACTCCAGCGAACACCGCAATGGCACGGCGACAACCTTGTCCCCGACATTTCGTGCGCTTGGCTACCCCTCACCCCGCCCTCTCCCCAGAGGGGCGAGGGGGCGATAGGAGCACCGCCGGGGATTCCGGCATGGAACGCCGCTGGTCAACGGAGCGTGAGCTGCTGAAGATCAAGCGGATCCGGACGGCGGATTGCGTGGTCGGTGGCTTTCGCTACGGCGCCGGCAGCAAGCTGGTGGGGTCGTTGCT
>NZ_LMCR01000013.1:0-8217 GCF_001424865.1 Devosia sp. Root105 | reverse complement strand
AACTGCCCTGTCCGCTTGATCGCCATCGGTCATCAACTCCGCTCTCCATAGTCACGGAATCACACCTGCAGAATTATGCAACAGGCCCCTCAGGGGAGAAGGTGGTGCGAAGCGCCGGATGAGGGGTGAAGCGGTGCCACCTGCTGGACGGGCCAGCATGCTGAGAAGCTGAACCCCTCACCCTAGTTCCGCTACGGACCTCACGGTCCTAGCTGCACCAGCCCTCTCCCCTCAGGGGAGAGGGGACGGCTGCCTCGACATTTCGGCGAAGGGCCGGCCACTTACGCGGCCAGCCCCCAAAGCTCAGTTGATGGTCGGTAGCTCAATCCGTGGCCGCAGCGGCTGCAGTTCGAGCACCGGAGCCTGGCAAGCCCCCGGCTTGCCAGTCGTGGGCGGGATGCAGACGCATTGACCGCGGCGCAGCCGGCTGTCGTCCGGGCAGGCCGGGGTCTGTTCCTCGACGATATCCGGCCGGCAGTTGCCGGGCTCCCCGCTGGTGCCGGGCAGGCAGACGCACTGACCGCGGCGCAGGCGGCTATCGTCGGGGCAGCTGGGCTCTTCGATCACCTCGGGCCGGCAATTGCCGGGCTTGCCGAGCGTCCCGGGCAGGCAGACGCATTCGCCGCGACGCAGGCGGCTGTCATCCGGGCAGCTCGGCTCTTCGATCACCTCGGGCCGGCAATTGCCGGGCTTGCCGAGCGTGCCCGGCAGGCAGACGCATTCGCCACGGCGCAGCCGGCTATCGTCCGGGCAGGTCGGTTCTTCCACCACGTCCGGCCGGCAATTGCCCGGCTTGCCGTGGGTGTCCGGCAGGCAGACGCATTCACCGCGACGCAGGCGGCTGTCGTCGGGGCAGACCGGCTCCTCGACCACATCAGGCCGGCACTTGCCGGGGTTGCCATGCGTGCCGGGCTTGCAGACGCACTCGCCATTGACCAGCCGGCTGTCGCGGAAGTCGCAGCTTGGCGTCGACTGGTTGGGTTCGCACTCGCCCGGATCGCCATGGGTCCCCTTGTCGCAGACGCAGGCGCCGCTATCGGTCAGGTGGCTGTCGGCGGGGCACTTCGGAGCGGTCGGGCGCGGCGTGGCGCATTGCTTGCCGTTCCATTGCGTGCCCGCTTCGCAGCAGTCGCCATTCGGCATCACCTGCTTGACCGGGCATTGCTCGGGCTCGGGCTCCGCGCCCGGCCGGCAGACGCTGGCCGGCAGCTGGGCTGCGGCCGAGGCGGTGTACTGCACCCCCTCGTCGCTGTGCAGCACGGCGGCCGCGATCGACGCATTCACCGTGTTGACGATGTTGCACTGACCCGCCACCGCCACATCGGTCGGGATGTGGATGGTGATGGTCATCTCGGTGTATTTGCCCACCGGGATGGTCTTGAACGTCGACGAGCAGTGCATGTCGTTGTCGGTCGTCGGGACGCACGTCCAGTTGCTGGAGGACACAAAGCTCGTGCCGTCCGGCAGCAATTCGTCGACTTCGACCGTGCCGATATAGGGGTCGGGTCCGGTCGATGTGGCCCTGACGGTGAAGGTCGCGTCGTAGCCGTCGCCGGCCTTGACGGTCTTGATCGCCGTCTTGGTCAGCTTGAGGCTTGGCGGGTCGCAATACACCGCGACCGGGCCGGGCCCCAGGTTGATGAACAGCTGCGGCACCTTCTGGGTGGCCTGGGCGAGGTAGCCCGGGTCGCCGCCGGAAGCCGGATTGGTGATCAGCACGGTGTTGATCACGTTGCAGTCGGCCAGCGTCACGCTGTTGGGATTGACGTGCGACGTCGCCTGGAAAGTCCAGTTCGACAGCGCCGGCAATGCCGCCGGACGGGTGCAGAGCCACTGATCCACCCCCGAAGGAACGCAAGCGGCGCCCGAGAAGGTCGTGGGCTTGTCGTTGAAATCCTTGACCTGGATCGGTCCCGGCTGCGGGCCACCGCCATAGTTGAACACGGTGATGTCGAAATCGCAGAGCCAGTCCTCGCTGGATGGATCCGACGCACAGCCGGTGGCGGTCTTTTGGATGTTGAGCTTGGGCAGGCCCGGCGCGATGCAGGCAGGATTGGGCAGCGCCTGGCCGACCGTGTCCGAGTCGTTGCCACCGGGATTCTGTGGTGAACCCGGGTTCGGCGCCAGGATCGACAGGTTGTTGGTCACCGAGCAGACGCCCGGCCCATCCGGAATGAAGGTGTGGAACGGCACGACGATCGGCGTTCCCGGATTGACCCCCACCGCTCCCGGCGGCGTACAGGTGGTGACCGCCGCCCCGGTGCAGAATGGGTACATCAGGGTGAGGAAGTTGGTGGTCACCCCCGCCGAGCTGTCAACGAAGGACAGCGGCCCCAGATAGGGCGTGGTGCCGACATTGCTGATCGTCATCCGCCATTGGCAGAGATAGCCATTCACCCCGTAGAAGAAGGGCGAACAGCCGAGCGCCGTCTTCTGCATCTTGAGGTCGGTATCGAGCGCCGGTCCGGCACAGGCCGGATCCGGGATCGGCGCGGTGACCGCGTCGAAGTCGTTGCCGGCGACGAGGTTGGTCGGCGAGCCCCCGGCGGGCGCGCTGATATTGGCCTTGTTGTCGAGGCCGCAAAGCGCCGGCAGGATGCCCTTGGGGACATGCGAGGTCACGAGGAACCCCGAGGTCCAGCCGGGCGGCACGTTGACCGGTGGCGCGACGATATTGCAGGTCAGCACCGGGCCGGCCTGGACGCAGGCCCAGGGGCCCAGCGTCGTCGCCGGAGCGTTGATACCGAGCGTGTCGGTGACGGTGATCGGCCCGGAATAATTGCCCGGCCCGGCATTCTGCACCAGCACCACGTACGAGCAGTTCCAGGTCGCGCCGGCGTCGGCGCAACTCGGCGCGGCGATCTTTTCGAGCAGCAGGTCGCTGCCGGGTGCCGCAAAGCAACCGGGCGCCTTGATGCCCGCCACGCCGATGTTGAAATCGTCGCTCGGATCGTCGTCATTGCCCCAGAACCAGTCGAGTTCGGCTGCGTTGGCGAGGTGGCAATAGTTCACCAGCGCCTTGGGCAGCTTCACCACCTCGTGCAGCACCACCCCGTCGCCGGGATAGAGCAGCACCGGGCCGGTGACGCACTGATAGGCGGTCGGTCCGGTCGGGCCGCACGACCATGGCGGCTGCGGCCAGAAGCTCATGCTGGCGCCCGGATTGTTGGCCGGCAGGTGATCGTTGACCACCACCGGACCCCAATAGGGCACGCTGCCGGTGTTCTCGACCCGGATAGTGAAGTTGCACCACCAGTTGGCGCCGCCATCGACGCAGAAGAACGGCTTGGCCCATTTTTCCAGCGTCAGGTTGCTGTACTCGGGCTCATCCGGCTCGACGGGTTCGTCCTCGTCCGGCTCATAGCTCGGCGGCAGGTAATCCGGCGGCGGGAAGGCCGGCGGCGGGACGTAGGTAGCCGGTGCGCTCTCGCACACCTGCCAGATGGCGACCGCGCCGACATGGCCCTGCGCCGTCGCCTGGTCATCACCGGTATTGCCGTCATAGTCGGCAAAGAAGGCCAGCGTCGGCGGCTCGTTCTGCGGCCGCACCAGCGCCGCGGCATTGCCCTGGAGGCCATGCACCTGGGTCGGCGGATCGAGCGGCGCATCGACGTTCAGATTGTCGCGCAAGGCATCGCCGGTCGACCACAGATAGGCGCTGCAGGCGCCGCTGAGCGTGCCGGCCTCGTCGTCGAAATCCGGGCCGAGCGCGATGCCGCCCGAGGCGTTGCTGCCTTCCGGCGCCATGCCGATGGCGTAACTGTCGGGCGTTTCCACCCAGGTGCCCGGCGTCGTCGGGTCGTCCGGGAACTCGCGCTCGTAGCGCACCACCGACGAGGTCAGCGGCGTGGCAAACACCGAATAGTCATAGCTCCCCACCGGCGCGCCGCGCTGCGCGAGGAGCATCCGGCCCTGCGGGTCGAAGACGATGCTGGCGATCTCGTTGCTGGAGGGCAGGTCGGCAATATCGAGTTCCCAGCGTGCCGTGCCGAAGCTGCCATCGGCATTGATGCGCACCGACCAGATCTGCGCGGCGACGGCGTAGAACAGCCGCCCGCCATTGACCGCGAGGCCGAACACCTTGCGCTCCGGCTGGGTGAAGCCCCAGGTCGCCGGATCCTCGCTGTTGAACGCCGGATCGGTGACCGACATGGTGCTGCCGTCGTCGGCGACGGGTTCGAGCTCGTGCGTCGGTCGTCCGGCGACGCCATGGTCGAAGGTGTCGATGATGACGCCGTCCGCCGCCAGCCGGTAGACGAGGCCGGTATCGAGATCGGAAACGAAGAACTGCGCGCTGGCCGGGTCGAACACCAGGTTGCCCAGCCCCGCGCCGCTATTGGCCGCGATGGTGGTGAACAGCGAGATCTCTCCGGTGCTGCCATCGACTTTCCAGATCGAGCCGGGATAGCCCGCCGTCCCGCCGGCCGTGCCCCACTGGCCCGCCATGAAGCTCGCCTCGGGCGCGCCGAGCTTGCTGCGTACCGGATTGCCATCGGCATCCGGCACGACGATGTTGAGCCCGAAGGCCGAGGTGGCCGCGAGATAGATATTCGGCGCTGCGGCGCCGCTGAACTCGGGAGCATCGTCGAGCGCCACCCCGAAGGTCTGCCCGACATCGGCTGCGGTTGCCGAGAATACCGGTTCGGCCGGGATCAGCTGACCGGTCGGCGGTCCATCCGGCTGCAGCTGCTGGATCACCATCGACGCGCCGGCCGGATCGATGAAGGTGTAGTCGAGCGGCTCGCCGCTGGCCGGGGGTGTCGCCGGCGGCACCACGCCCGAGAAGCCGGTGACGACAGGCTCGCCGGGAGCAAAGATCGCCTCGTCCGCCGCCAGGGCGAACGATGTCAGGAGTACCGTGGAAGCAATAACAGTCGCGACAAGTGCGCCGACGAACTGACCCGGGGTCCGCAGACCGAAATACGACGCCATGGCCTCTCCTCGCCATTAACGCCCCTAAGCTCACGCGTCCCCTTCGCGTGCACTCCGCATAAGTACAATACCACGCCACCACGCTGTCGGCACTGCTAATCTTGTGCCGGCGGCAACGATGCTGCCGCCGGCCTTCGGATGACTTTCAACCGCGATGACTTTTGAAGATCTTCAGCGCCACCACCGCCGCAGCGAGCGCAATGGCGAGGCCCATTGCGGGGTGCAGCATTGAGGACATGCTGGCCTCGGGATCAGTGCGCAGCAGGTACTGCACGAACGGGATGGCGTAGAGCAGGGCGGTGAGCCCGCTCCACCAGCGCAGCGCCCGGACCCGCCTGTCGCTCCAGGTGCCCCAGAGCAGCAGCGCAATCGGCACCGCGGCGATGAAGGCCCAGCCGGTCAGCACCAGCACGGGGGCGACGATGGCCGACCAGGTGACGTAGCGCGGCGCAAGCTTCTGCGACTTGTCCTGGCCCGGGGCGGTGAGGTTATCGGTGGTCATATCAGCTACTCCTTGGGTTAGGGGAAGGGCACCGGCGCGGCGTCGCGCCGGCGCCGGGTGTCACTTGCGGGTGGCGAAGGCGGCGATCAGCGCAGCCAGCAGCGCCAGCCCGGCGGCGCCGAGATAGGCGGCCGAGTAGCCACGGGCGAGCGCGGTGATCTCGTCTGCACCACCGGCGCTGAGGCTGCTGGTCAGCGTCGTCGCCAGTGTGAACAGCACGGCGAGGCCCAGGGCGCCGCCAATCTGCTGGCTGGTGTTGACCAGCCCGCTGGCGAGCCCGCTATCAGCTTCGCTGACGCCCTGCACCGCGAGTTCGGTGCCGGCGATGAACGCGCCGCCCAGACCGGCGCCGATGATGATCGTCGGACCCAGCAGGTGGAGCACGAAATCCGCCCCGACCGGCGCCAGCGCCAGCCAGACGAGGCCGATTGCGAGACCGACCAGCGACACCGCCAGCGTCCGCGCCGAGCCGGCCTTCGCCATCACCGGCGGCAACACCCCGGCCGTGACGATCAGCGCCAGCGCTAGCGGCACCTGGGTCAGGCCGGTCAGCATCGCGTCATAGCCGAGGACGTTCTGCATATGCAGCGACAGGACGAAGAACAGCCCGACCACCGCGCCGCCGATCAGCAGCACCACCAGGTTTCCCAGCGTCACCGCCCGGTTGGCAAAGATCGCGAACGACACCAGCGGGTCGCGCGAGCGGAGCTCGATCACGGTGAACAGCCCGAGCAGCACCACGCCGGCTGCCCCGAGGCCGAGCGTCACCGGCGACAGGAAGCCGACCTCGAGCACCATCGAGAACGCCGCCACCAGCGCCACCACGCCGAGCGTGATGGTGATGGCGCCCCAGAGGTCGAGACGCGCCTGGCTCTGCGCCACGTCGCGGCTCAGCAGTGAGGGGATCGCGGCGAGCACCACGAGGCCCACCGGCACGTTGATGAAGAAGATCGCCGACCAGCCGATGCTGGCCGTCAGCACGCCACCGAGCAGCACCCCGGCAACACTGCCGAGCCCCGCCACCGCGCCCCAGATGCCGAGCGCCTTGGCCCGGCCGTCGGTCACCGGGAACAGCTGCATCAGCAAGGCCAGCGCCGCCGGCGCGAGGAGCGCCGCCGAGGCGCCCTGGATAGCGCGGGCCATCAGTAGCATCGGCCCGTTGATCGACAGCCCAGCCAGCAGCGACGCTGCGATGAAGCCGGACACCCCGGCGAGGAACACCCTGCGGTGCCCATAACGATCGGCCAGCCGCCCGCCCAGCATCAGCAGCCCGCCGAACGGCAGCACATAGGCGGTGATCACCCAGGTGAGGAGGTTGTGGTCGAGCCCCAACCCGGCCCCGAGGCTGGGCAGTGCGATGTTGACGATCGAGGCATCCAGCACCACGAGGAACTGCGCCAGCGCCAGGATGGTGAGGGCCAGCCAGCGATTGCGGCTGCGCTCGGTCGGTGGTGCTGCCTCGGCAGCGGTTGCGATCACGGTGGTCATTGCTGTTCTCCCATATCAATAGAGTGACTAGTCACTCACCAGTTGGTTTCAAGAAATGGCGCCTTTGTTCCCGCGCTTGAGCGGGTGAGGGCGCCACGATGGACGTCGTCATAAATCGCCGGGGGGATGCCCCGGCCGGATCAGATCGCCGGCACGTGCCGGATGCCGCGCGCCACCAGGCGGGCCCAGTCCTCACCGAGCTCGTCGATATCGGTGGTGGTGATCAGGTGGCAGAGCTGGCCGAAGGCGATGAAGCGCTGCACGGCTTCGTCGCTGGCGCCCGTACGCTGCTTCACATAGGTGACGATCCGCTTGAGCCCGCCTCGCATGGTGGCGCGGATCGCCGGAACATCCGAGGCACTTTGCGCATGCACCTGGATCATCAGGATGCTGCGGTCGGCAATCAGGCTCGCATAGCCGTCGCCCATCGCATAAAGGATCGCATCGGCATCGCCGTTGCTGACCGTCTGGGCGCTCTTTTCCAGCGTCTCCTCGATCCGGGTGAAGCAGCGCTCCACCGCGGCGATGAACAGCTCTTCCTTGGTGGGAAACAGCTTGAACACATAGGCTTGGCTGATCCCGGCCCGGACAGCGACCGCCGTTACCGGCGTCGCCTGAAACCCCGCATCGGCAAACGCCACCAGCGCCGCCTCGACAATGGCTTCTCTTCGGGTGTCCGCATCGGACAGGTTGGTGCGCGTGTGCTTCATGGTGAGTGAGTGAATACTCACTTGCACTAAGCATGTCAATGGCCAAACAATCTCCGAGCTCTTGGCATCGAAACCGCCCCTCCGGCCGTTTGGCCATCTCAACGAGGGTGCCCCCATGTCCAGCAACGACATCGCCGACCGCCTCAACCACTTCGGCAGGAACATCGAACGATGGCGCACCGAAGCGGCGCGCCTGACCCTGCTCGCCGCCCAGGCCCGGGAGCAGAAGCCCGACGAAGCGCAACTGATCCATCTCGAAGAGACGGCAACAGCCGTCTACACCGACATCACCGAGTTTCAGCGCACCGTCGAGGAAATCGCCACCACCAGCCCCGCTGCCGCCGCTGAACTCGCCCCGGTCGGCGACGCCATCCACCTGGTGCTGCTGGAGATCACCGAACTCGGGATCAAGCTCTACAGCTCTCGCACCGAGCTGCCTGAGGTGACGTGACTTCGCCTCGGCAAGGAGCCGTGCAGTTGGGATACCCTTGCATGTTGATTGTTGCCGACTCTGTTCAGAGTAGGCGGTCCCCGGCTGGCGGCCACCAGCCAGGGACCGGATGGACGGGACCGTTGTGCCCTTGG